>JAXMBR010000010.1:0-86643 GCA_046349715.1 Planctomycetaceae bacterium
ACCACCGCTTGATCGCCGCCACGCTCCGGCGGCGTTCCCGTTGAACCGCCCGGCGGTCTCACTTGCCGTCAGGAACGATTGAAACGACTTTGCCGGCGGCGGCAGCCTTCAAAATGCCGGAACCTGCGATCCTGTTGTCCGATGACAGCGCAAAACGATGCTAGAGTTCCACGGACCGCGCTCGTCGACAGTTCCGTAACTCCGGTTTGAGTTCCGGAAGATTCAGTTCAGGCCCGCCGGAGATTTCCAAGGGCCGACGCTCCGCCTCTGCCGGCGGATGGTTGTCGTGACGTGATTGATTTGATGTGTTTTTCGGGAATGCACCCATGGCGAACGTGAATTGGACGAAGCTGCGACAGTCACTCATCGGGGATCGAAACGGATCGGTGCTGCCGCCAAACATTCCGTTGCCGATGCTTCCGCAGGTGGTGATGGAATTTTCCCGGAAGGCTGAAGATCCCGACGCCGGTCCCTGCGAACTGGGGCGGATCATTGAAAGCGATGGCGGTCTGACGTGCGAATTGCTGCGCTATGTGAATTCCGCCAAGTTCGGTCTGAAAGTGAAGGCGTCCTCGGCGCAGCAGGCGATCGCCACGTTGGGCATCCGCGCCAGCAAGCTGTTCCTGCTGACGACTGGCGTGCAGCAAGCGATGAAAGCCCACAAATCGAAGTTGATCAATATTCCCCTGTTTTGGTTGGCGAATCTGGAACGGGCTCTCTTTGCGCGGGAAACCGCCCGGCTGCTGCGGGCCAATGGCGACGTCGCCTTCGCGGGCAGTATGTTGCATGACTTCCTATTGCCGCTGCTCTCGAACGAAAAATACGACGCCTACGTCAAATACACGATGATTGAGCAGGCCGAGCGGCCGAATCTCGTCGATTTTGAGCGCAAAGCTTTCGGGTGGGACCATTCCCTGGCGGCCGCCCAGGTGCTGCTGTCATGGTCGTTTCCGGATGACCTGGTTTGCTGCGTGCTCCTGCATCACGGCGGACTGAAAATGCTGCAAGACCAGGAACTCGGCAAGACCGCGGTCGCGGCGGTCGCGGTCGCGGCGTTGATTCCGGATGTCTTGTATCAATCGCGCGCCGGGGTCGAACAACTGGTGGAGCTGGCCGGTGTCTGGCCGGAATTTCAGCTGGAGGAAATGGCTCAGCGCGTCGCGCAGCAGATGGCGGAGATGACGCCGCTGGCCGGCCAGCATTTTTCGCTGGAGCGACGTTGTGAAAAACTGCTGCATGCCGCTGTGGAAGCATGATGGCCGCGCGTCCCGAGCGCTCGGCCGAGGTTCGGGAGATCGGATTTCTCACTCGAAGCAGATTTTCCATGTCCGACATCGACTGGACGCGACTTCGCGAAGAAACGCTGGGGACTTTCACGTTGACCGGGCTGCCGCCGACGCTGCAGCTGCCGGCGCTCCCCCACGCCGTGACGACGTTCATCGAGCGGTCGAAAGACTCCCGGATTTCGTTGAAGGATCTGGCAGGCATCGTCGAAACTGATGCCGGTTTGACGCTGGAATTGCTCAAGCACGTGAATTCGGCGTTTGTCGGTTTACGCCAGAAAGCGAAAACCGTGCAGCAGGCGATTTCCCTGTTGGGGTTGCGGCAGAGCCGGTTGTATTTGATTGCCGCCGGGACGCAGGCCGCCATCTGCGCTCGCAAGTCGAAACTGCTCAACCAGACGAGCTTCTGGAATTCCAGTTTGCAGAAGGCGCTGTTCGCCCGGGAAGTGGCCAAATTGCTCGGCGCCGACACGGACGTGGCGTTCGCCGGCGCACTGTTGCAAGACTATCTATTGCCCATCCTGTCGAACGAGCTGTACGAGAGTTACGTCGCTTTCGTCGATCAACGGCCTCAGCAGTCAGAATGTCTCTGCGACTATGAACGGCAGACGTGCGGCTGGGACCATGCCGCCGCCGCCGCGTCGCTGGCGCATCGCTGGAAGCTGCCGGACGATCTGGTCTGCTGCATTCTGTTCCATCATCGCGGATTGGCCATTCTCGCCGATCGCCGACTGGCCCGTTCGCCCGCCAGCGCCGTGGCGCTGTCGGCCCTGTTGCCGGACCAATTGCGGCAGCAGTATTACGGTCTTGAACAGTTGGTCCTGCTGCAACAGAAATGGCCGGCGTTCCATCTGGAAGAGCTGGTGGCCAAAGTCGACGAAGAACATGCCGCGTCGGGCCTGGGAATCGCCAACGATTTCCCGTTGTCGCGCCGTTGCCAGCAGATTCTGTCGAGCTTACAGCCTCCCGCGGCGGAAAATTCTGCTCCGGCCCCCGTCGCCGTGTGATCCGAGCCGGTCCGGCGAGCGTTCTTCCGCCAGACCGCGACGAAGCTCCCCGGGCGCGCTGGCGTCCGGCGGCAAATCGGGCTAGAGTTTCGGTCTCGGTCATCGCCCCCGCAGGAAGGGAACCTCTGTGAGTACGTCCGCCGCCGACGACAATAAACCGATCTTCCTGATCTCGTATCCGAAGATCATCATGCTGTATCCGACGTTTTTCGGCGCCATCATCGCCGGAATCGCCACCGCGTTTCTCGGAGAGCAGAACTCTTCGACGGTTTGCCTGGCGTTTTTGGCTTTGTTTTCCATCAACCTCGTCGTACTGGCGTTCGATTTTCCCCGCACCACGTCGTTGACCATGTTCTTTCTGATCACCGCCGTCGTGCTTGGACTGGTGCTGCTCTTTCGCAATTACCCCGACATTCTGCCCGCTATCACGAACGTGCTGCGCAAAATCGAGCCGCAGGCCAACGTCACGTTTTATTTCTGTTTCGCGACGCTGCTGGGCGTCATTTACCTGGCCGTGTTGATCAACATTCGTTTCGATTACTGGGAAGTGCGCCCGAACGAACTGCTGCATCATCATGGTTTTTTGAGCAATCTGGAGCGATTCTCGGCTCCGAATCTGCGCATCAGCAAGGAGATCGACGACGTGTTCGAGTTCATGCTGCTCCGCAGCGGCCGGCTGATCCTCCACCCCAGCAATGAACCGCGCGCATTCGTCCTCGATAATGTGCTGTTTATCGATCAGAAGGAGGCCCGCATCACCCGGATGCTCGGGGCCTTGCAAGTCCAAGTACGCGACGACTCGGTCCCGCTCAACCGGGCCTCTGATCATCCCGCCTAAACGACGATCATGCCGCAGGAACTGCTTCTGGCGATTGAGTCGACGTGCGACGAGACGGCCGCCGCCGTAATCAACCGGGACCGCTGCGTACTCTCCAACGTGGTTTCGACGCAGGAAGCGTTGCATGCCCGCTTCGGAGGCGTGGTGCCGGAAATCGCCTCGCGGGCCCACGTTGAACGGATTCTGCCGGTGATCGACGAGGCCCTGCGTCAGGCGCAGGCGTCACTTCGTGATCTCGCGGCGATCGCCGTCGCCACGCAACCGGGACTCGTCGGATCGTTGCTGGTCGGGCTGAGCGCCGCGAAAGCCCTGGCCTGGAGCCTGCAAGTCCCGCTGGTCGCCGTGAATCACCTGGAAGCCCACATTTATGCCTGCCAACTCGATGCCGGCCGGCCGGCCTTTCCCTGCGTGGGGCTCGTCGTCAGCGGAGGACACACCAATCTATATGACTGCGCCTCGCCGGTCGATTTTGAGTTGCTGGGCACGACGATCGACGATGCCGCCGGCGAAGCGTTCGACAAGGCCGCGCAAATTCTCGGGCTGGGATATCCGGGCGGGCCGGTAATTGAAGCCGCAGGCGCCTCCGGCAACCCGACCGCGGTGTCGTTTCCGCGCACATTTCTGCGCGAGGCCCGGCTCGATTTCAGCTTCAGTGGTTTGAAAACCGCCGTCCTGTATGAAGCCCAGGGGATTCCGGGGAGCCGGACGCCGGTCTTGCCGCTCACTCCGGCCCGCATCGCCGATCTGGCGGCGTCATTTCAGGCGGCGGTAATCGAGGTGGTGACAGCGAAGTGCCGGCAGGCGCTCGAGCGAACCGGCCGCCGGCGTTTATGCGTCGGCGGCGGCGTGGCCGCCAATCGAGGCCTGCGGGAATCGCTGGCGCAGATGGCGTCAAAAGCCGGGGCGGAGTTGTTGATCGCCCCGCTGAAGTACTGCACCGACAATGCCGCCATGGGGAGTCTGGGCTGGGAGCATTTCGAGCGAGGCCGATTTGCGCCGCTCGATCTGGACGTCGTTCCCGGACTCGTGCGCAAGCGCTGACGCAAGCCGCTTACTGTTGACCGCCGCCGCCATTCACGAAGCTGAACGTGAAAACATCGGTGATTTCGGAAAAGGTCGGCGACATCGACAGCCGCACATAGCGCCGGTCGCCCGAGACAATCGCCAGCGCTGAAAGCTGCGCCCCCGTGGGAATGTTGGCAATCACCGGTTGATAGCCCACGTTCCCCGTGAGCGCGCCGGCGCGTGGGCCGTCGCCTCCCCGCCGCGTCGCCGTGGGAGTCCGCTGCAGCATCGCGGCCCGTGCTCCGCTCGACTTCGCGGGCGCGATCTTCGGCGCCAACGGCACGTCCATCGGCGCTGTCAATCGGCCTTTCAGCAGCAGCCGAATCGTCCGACCTTTTTCCTCCAGCGGAATCGCCTGCACCAGGCGTTCTTCGCGAGGGGAACCTTCCTGGCGGACGATCGTCAACCGCGCTCGTTTGCTGACGATGTCGCCGGAAACATGCTTGACCACGATTCGATACTCGCCCGGCAGACCGCGCGGGACGACGGCTTCTTCAAAGCAATCTTCCTGCCGCGGCCCCTGGCCGGAATGGATTTGCAACACTCCGCCGGGAGTCGCCGGTTGTCGCGGAGTCGCCGTGACGCCGGTCGGGTCGGTGACCTCCAGGTCCAGATCGCCGTTGCCGTTCCAATCCAGCGTGATGTGCAGGTCGCGTTGACGGGCGTCCGACATCAGTTGGGTCAAGGTCGTTGCTTCCAGTTCCCTCCCTTGCTCCTGTAACTGTTGAATGGTCTGCAGCGCCAACTGCTCGGCTCGGCGATGCAGATCTTCGCGGTCCGTTCCCCAGACATGGGTCAAAACGCCGGTCGCGGTCCACGCGACATCGGCAGGAGTCTGTAATTTCTCGGCCAGGCTTAATCCCATCACGTAGGCCTCCACCCGGTAAGGCTCCGCGAGCGAAACCTGTCGGTACAGGTTGAGCGCCTGTTGGATGTGGCCAAATCGCGTCAGATACGCCGCGAGATACAGCCAAGAGTCGCTGTCACCGTTGATCAGGTCGGGACTCGACATCAGCACGCGCTTGACCTTCGCGGCGGGACGTTCGGCGACTTCCATCGTGATCGCCAGCACTTCATACATCCAAGGCTGAATCTGGCCGTGGATGATGGCCTGCTCGATCAGCGCAATGACGTCTTCATAGCGCTTCGATTCCGTGAGATCGCGAACCAGTTCCTTCACTTTGGCCGGATCGACCGGCTTTTCAAAGAACTGGCTCCAGTCGGTCGCCTGACCACCCGCCGGCCGCGGTGGCTGCTCGGACGAACCGTTCCCGGAATCTGCCTCAACCGCAGCGATCAACCGACCGCCGGACAATTCCCGGTGATCGGCCAACTGCGGACGATCACCGGGGGATGGCTCGTACCGGGCTGGATCTAGCGTTTTTTTTTCAGCGGGAGAGGCTGTTCCGCCGGCACGCTGAACATGCCACCCATGCCGCCGCCCATGCCACCCATGCCGCCCATGCCGCCGCCCATACCACCCATGCCGCCGCCCATGCCGCCCATGCCGCCGCCCATACCACCCATGCCGCCGCCCATCATGCCGCCGCCCATGCCGCCGCCTGTGTTTGGGATCGGAATGGCGAGATCGGCAACCGGATAGACGCGGGTCGTATTGTATTTGGCTTCTTTGGCCTTTTCGAGCGTGGTGATCTGCATGACTTCGTCTTTGATGACGTAAGTGAGTTGATGCGGTTCCAGCATCAGCCGCAGGGCGCTGCGCAGCATGATTCCGGAGAGTTCCAGGTTGATGGTCACGTCCGGATTAAGGCCTTCTTCGGTGATTTCCTGCTCGTTAATGATGATGTCAAACCGATGCAGGTCTTCGATGTAATCCATGGCATCGCGCAAGGTGGAGTCCACGAAGGAGACTTCCGTCTGCTCGTTGAGCGCTTGCGAAATCCGCGCTTCGTTGGGGCTTTCCTTCCGCAAATCCACCGTTTTCCATTTCCGACGCCGTTCCGTCAACGCGGCCCACACGGGAGCGGGCGGGAACAGAATCGGGGGTTCGTCCGGGATCGGGATGTGTGCCAGTTCCACCTGGTGCAACGCTTCCAGGAACATGTCATTGCGCTTCGCTCGCAGGCGGAACGAACGACGTAACTGCTGCGCGGCTTCCGCGGTGAACAAGGCCGCGGCGGTGGTGCCATCGATCGGCCTCATTTCCACCGCCACGCGTGCGACGGCCTCCGCTTCGGCATAGGACGCGTCGTCGCCGTGATTTCCTTCGTCCATTAAATGTCGCACGCGGTCGATCAGCAGGGCGAGACGATTTTCATCCTGCTCCAACAGTTCGATCAGACGTTCTTGCGTGTCTTGTTGGACCAGCCGTTCCTGAATGCGAATCCGGTTGCGTTCCAGAATCTCGCGCCGATTCGTTTGCGCCAGACGCTCACTGCCGAGTTGCCGTTGCAATTGCACGCGCACGTCGGGTTCGACATCCAGCGAGGAGCGGACCGTGTTCAGCATCCGGTCCAGTTCTTCCAAGCCGAGTTGGGGATCGCTGGTGCGGCGCACGAGATTAATCGTGTCGCTGACTTCTTGCCGCAATTTTTCCGTGCGAATCTTGACGGCCCGCTGATTTCGTCTTTCAAGCAGGCTGCTTTGAGGATCGGGTTGCGTCCGCTCGCTGAGAGGATTGTCCGCATCGGGGTCGTTGGCCGCGGGAGGAGCCGGCGGGGCCGCCACGGGATCGTTTTGCGCTGAGGTGGCGGCACGCTCGATTTCTGCTCCAGCTTCAGTACTGCTTTTTCGACGGCCTGCAAATCGCTGTTCAGCAGGATCAGTATGCCGGACCGCGTCGATCACTTGCTGGACGCGGGTCCAGTCCTGTTTCCAGGAGGGCCAGTTTTCCATAGTTCACCATGCCGTCGACGTCCGGCCAGTTCATCTTCGCGATGTTGAGCAACGGGTAGCCCGCCAGCGGTTGGCCAGCGGCCCTTCCTGCAGGGCGATCAATCAGCGCTTCCCGGAAGAAACTTGTCTTGCCGACCCTCGGTCGCCGCCGCAGGTTTCCATGTGCAGGACCTCCAGCGGCCTCAGCGAGTGAACGTCCCATCGGCCGGCAAGTCGCCGCGCTTGAGGTAAATCGTTTCGCGGTCGGCTCGCAACGGCAACGGGCAGCAGGGGAATCAGCATCGACGAGGCAGGCCCTTCGAACGATTCCGGCCGGAAGATCGGTTGCCGGACCACCGTTGCCAGCTTCTCGCCGCGTGCGTTCGCTCCCGACTCGGCGGCCGCGGACCCGTCGGCACATCTCCAGTTGTTGCCGCCTTGATCAGGCCGCGAAGATTCCCAGCAAATGCAAATTCAATTGCGGACCCACACCGTAACTGTGCACGGCCGTCCGTTGTTCCCGCAAGGCGGTCGATCAAGGTTTGCAGATCCGACGGAATTCACCGCGCCGGCGGTGTTCAGTCCGTCGCCGATGTAGATGATCGACGTGGAGAAGCAGTCTGTCGCAAAGCAGGGCCCGAGCCGTTTCCAGGCCTGACAACAGTCCGTGGACCCCAGCGGAACACGGGCGCCAATGACGGAGACCGTCTTGAATTTCTGCGCTTATCGGGGGCCGAAGTCGGCGGTCAGCGGTTCGGCCTGCACGTCGATGGCGAACAATCGCACGCGGTCTTCGCGCGGCAGTCCGCTCAACAGACCCTCCACCACCCGCTGGGCATGGAGCCGGTGTTCACCGACTTGACTGGCCGACGTGTCAACCAGGATCACATGTTCGTGAGAACTCTCGCCCAGGTCGCCTTGAGACTTGATCAGCACCGCCTGGTTCGACACACCGTCCGGCGAGACGTGTTTTCGGACTGCGGCCGTCGGAGCTTGATCGGCCAGGGCCCACCCACTGGTGAGAATGAGCGTGGCCACGGCAGATGCCCACGTGCAGCGGTTGGTTGAACGGCGGAACATAACGCGACTCCTCGATGAGCCTCGGATCGGCATTTCGAATTTACTTAAGATGAGCGGCGGTTCGAGAAATTCCCCTGTCGCCGCCGCCTTCCTGGGAAAGGTTGCTTCGGCAATCTGGATTCTACCTGCGGCTGAAATGACCTGAGAAGCGGATTCATGGTCGATCCGCCATTTTTCCCAAGAAACCCGGCCCGTTGAACTCGACTCCCCGCGCTGCGCGCAGCATCACTTCACACGGACTTTTCTGTGACATCGGCCGAAATTCACGGGAAGACACAAGGCTTCGTCTGGAACCGCTGCGACACATCCGCAAGGCGATGTTGATACAGTTGTCGAGACCTCTGCGACGTGCAGACCTTTCCACAACGAATTCGACCGGTCGTCCCCGATGGTTCCCGTCGGGGAATTTTGGGAAAGCTTCGAATCGGGATGTGTGTTGGAAGTGTTGACAGTGATTTGACTTGCGTCGTTGGTTCTGCTGGGGCGTTCTGCGGAGAGTCGACGGATTCCGCAAAGTTTGACGGTTGTGCTCAATTCCTGCGGGTTGGCGTCCGATGACAAACCGGTGGCGTCCTTGCTGAACGACCGCGTGATTGACGCAAGCCATGTCGCAGTTCTCTCCACCGCCTCGCTCGTGGGCGTTTCTCGGCCCGCTCGTCTTCGCCGCAGCGACAACGGCGCCGGTGGCCGCTTTTCTCAACAGTCGCCAGGAAATTCCCCGTCAGCCCGTTGCGGCGCGGGCACTGCCAGCGTCGCCTCGCCACACGACGACGACTCAGGACTCGACGGTCACCATTGTTCCACTTTCGAAAGAAGGTTCAGACGCGCAGTTGCTCGTCATTGGCAGCTTGGGTGATGCCGCCCGGCAGTACGCGGTCGCATTCGATTCGGAGGAGCCAATCGATGATCCGACGCGATACAGGACGCCGGACTTCGAACCCGTCACCCAGCACCGCCAGGATTCGCACTCAGAGCCCGGTTTTGACGTCCGATTGACCTCCGGGAAACCGCCTTCGTCCCTGTCGGATTCGTTGAATGCGCGACGTATTTTTTTCTTGCAGACCGGCAACGATCCGTCTCAAGAAACCAGCTACCAAGGCATCTCCAGCACGCTCCTCAGCGATTCCGGCCGCGTGAGCGTCTGGTGGGAAGACCACTCGGCCGCGGTCCCCGACCCGAGTTTGGCGCGAGAACTTACGCAGAGGATCGAAGAGATTTTACCAAGGATCCATCAGCTGTTAGGCAACGTCACGGACCTCGACGGCGACGGCCGGTTGGCAATCTGCATCACGCCTCGATTGGCGGCCTTTCCTCGACGGGAAACTCCCGTGTACGGGTTGGTGCAGATCAACGATTTCCAAATCCATTTGCCGCGTCCGTTCAGCAATCATGCCGATGTGATGTTTCTCTCGCCTGACATACCGCGGGGGCCTGCTGGTCAGGCGATTTTAGCCCATGAGGGCGGTATCGGCGACATTCAGCCTGACGTTTGGAAAGCAACTCACCGAGTGCGCCGGTTTGACGGCGACTGGTTGGGACGAGGAGTCGCCCATGCGGCGGAGATCGCCGGTTCGGAAGATGGGTCAATCTGCGAAACCGCAGGAACGCCTTTTTCACACATCCCGCCGATTCTCCACTGGAAGTGGAGGACGCCCATCGTCAGCAAGCTCTGGAACAACGATGGAAGTCGGGGAGCAGCCTGGAGTTTTGTGACTTGGCTGGCCTCCGAACTCGGCCCGGATGGTCTGCGGCGGATCGTGGCTGTATCCGCTGACCGGCCGAAAAATTGGAGCAGCTGTCACACGAATCATTTCCCGAATTATTCCGACGCTGGGCGAGTGTCAGTTGCGCAAGGCCAGCGCGGTTGGCGGAGTCCCCGGTTGCGGGGTCGCCGGCGGCAGGGGGCTAACACCACGACGAGCCGCGAGTGGAAATGCTACGCGGCACAGCCTGGTTGGTCCGCCGACTTCCGCAGCAGGATGAACGCCGCCGAGCTTTGAGAATCACTGCGCTGGTGACTGCTGGCAGGTCACGGGCATTCGGAAGGACGGCAAAGGGTTGGCGATCCAGAAATTTCATGAATGCCGCCGGCCGGTTCATCAGGGCACTTCGCTTCACTTCGCCTGTCAGAATCTGGCGTTGTTGATGAATCTTTTTGAGCCGGGAGACGGGATAAATCCGCACGACCTTGTTCTTATAGGTCAGGCGTCCTTCTTCGTCGCGGGAAATGTCGATGGCGATATCGTCGAGGGCGTCGCCGGCGTACAGCGCTTGAACGTGACGGGGTCGACCCCTTTCCCTTCCTCGAGGTCTCGACGCGAATCGAGCCCATCCGGCCAGCACCGCGCCAACTGTTTAAACCATTGATGACGGGCTTATACAGGCCTGCCGCAGCAGTTCGAGAGCCGATTTCAATTTGTCGTTGGCGTCCTCGATTTTGATCGGTCGTCGGAAGGAGTTCGAGGTTTTCTTGCGGAGAATGCCAGCGGGAAACGGACCGCCTGAGTGGCCCCGAGGACGTATCCCAGGCCGGCCCAGCGCCCAGCATACCGAACAGATTGCGATAACGATGCATGATGTGGTGCAACCTCAAGCGACAACGAACAGAGTCGTGGCGAGGGGACGACGAACATCCCGCGCGGCTCCTCATTCATCGTCGGCGACAGTCCGACCAATTGCAAGCCCCTGCCGGCTGAAGCGGCGATCGGCCTCTTGCAGCTCTTTTTCAACCGCGGGGTCTGAAGAAGGTCAACGACGGAGGACTGTGTCCCTCCCGGCTGAGGGTCTGAATTTCCTTAAGCCGCGCGATCTCGCGCTGGTTTTCCGCGGGCATGCCGAGGAGTTGCTGGCGTTGGCGGATCAGCGTTTCCGGTGCCGGACGCGGCTCCTGGCGAGGGCCATGGGTCCCAGAGATGAAAGCAGCAATACATCATCAGCCCCGAAGCCCAGCAGGACGCGAAGCACCCCATCAGGGCGACCTGGTCATCGCTGGCGTTCTGGAATGGTCCATCATCTGAAAATCATCAGGCAGGGGACATTCTGTCGACTCTGTATCTGTATTGCTTCGTCTCGCGTTCGGCCGGCACTTTATGCCGATTGAGTCCTGTACTATCGGCTGAGCGGGATCACGACTGGCAGGCAAATCGCGAAAACTTTGACGGGGGTGCGCGGGAGGAATTCGCCCATCGCCACTTCAACCGGGAGTTGGGAAGCTGCGCAGGCGGGCGATGTATGTAAATCATTATCCGCATTGAGGTTGCCGGCTGCCGACGCCCACGGTTGTGCCCAGGGCGGCGCACTGGCAGGGGCGATTTGGCTCTTGACCTCGGGGACCGATTTCAAATAGATACTCGCCGGAAAATTCGATTCCCTTCTCCGTCAGAGTTTGCGGACGCATGCGGCTGCTTGAGCGTTACATCTTTGCGGAGTTGTTGCGGGTCTTCGCGGTGCTCATCACCCTGACCACGATCCTGCTGATGTTTGTCGGCGTGGTCGGGCAGGTTCGGGAATACGGCCTGGGTCCCTGGCAGGTGATCCAGATCCTGCCGTTCATCATCCCGATGCTCTTGCCCTACACCATCCCGACGACGCTATTGCTGACCGTGTGCGTGGTTTACGGACGGATGGGGGGCGATCGTGAAATCATCGCCGCCAAAGCGGCCGGCATCCGGATCATGTCGCTGTTGTGGCCGTCGTATTTCCTGAGCGGCGTGCTGGCCGTCGCCACGCTGCTGACCTCCGACCAGGTGATTCCTTGGGCGAATACGAGCATCGAACGAATCGTCATGCTGGCGATGGAAGACATCCTGCTGGACGTGTTGCGGACGCAGAACCAGGTGAACATCCGCGAAGCCGGCGTGAGTATCACGGTGATGGGCGTAAAAGACCGGACGTTGCTCAACCCGACGTTCCGCTTCTCGCCCGGGGGAAAAAAAGTCAGCACCATTCGCGCGAAAGAGGCCCAGCTCAAGTTCGATATGCAGAAGCGTCAAGTGCTGGTGGAAATGCAGCATGTAGAGGGCGACGTCGCGGGTCAGTCCCGATTCTGGCGGGAATCGATCGCCAGCCCGTTTCGTCTGCCGGACCAGTCCCAGAAATTGCAGATTCGCAATCTCCGTTTGCAGGACATCACCAAAACGATTTATCAAGTTCGACGCGAGGCCGAGGAAGCACGACGCAATCAGGCGATCGAAGTGGCGTTCAATTTGACCACCGGCGATTTTTATCGGCTGGCTGACATCAAAATGATCGGCAAGCGGGCTCTCTACCAGGAACAGGTCGGATTGGGGAGACGCTTGCGAACGGAATACCACGGGCGATTCGCCATGGCATCCAGCTGTCTGTTCTTTGCACTGTTCGGCAGTCCGTTTGCCATTCTGGCCGGTAAAAAGCAGTTTCTGACGACGTTCCTGTTCGTGTTTACGCCGGTGTTGCTGGTCTATTATCCCGTGATCATGATGACGCAGAACATGGCGAAAACCGGCTCGTTGGAACCCAGCATCTGGGTCTGGACGGCCAACGTCCTGCTGCTGATTGCCGCGGGAGTCGCCTTGCGGCTGGTCACCCGGAATTGATCGCTGGAAATTACCAGACGCCCGCCACGGCGCGTCCGCCGGCGGCTATCTGTTGGCGATTTTCAACAGGGACGTTCGAATTGAGGCAGTCGCCCGCGGTGAGTTGGCTCTTCCTCTTCGCGAAGGATTCCCCACCGGCTGGCTTGCCAGTAATCGCGTGAGTGGACGTCGAGCGCCGTCAGCCAGCCATAGCGCCAGCAGGCCGTGTCGATGCAGATCGCAAAGCCGAGATCAAGAATCTCGGAATTCTTTTGCTCGGTATGACCGACGATCACCGTTTTTCCCGAGTGATGCGGATGCATGTGGTCGGGATCGAACAGATCCCAGCGGAGCTGATACGACTCCTGCTGGTCCATCGGCAGATCGGCCTGGTAATTGGCGTGCGTGAAGATGAACTGCTCGGTTTCGACATACGGGGCCGCGGACCGCAGCGCGTCCCAATGTTTGTCCGGGATTTCGCTGACTAAGGCGCCGAAACGGTAGGAATTCAAAGTCGCCACGCCGCCGCAGTTTTCCCAATAACGGAGCGACTGCTCGCTGTCGCGGGCGGCGAACAACATTTCTTCGTGATTGCCTTGAATCAACGTGACTTGGCACCGCTCTGGCAATTCCAGCAGCCGATCAAGCACGTCGGCGCTGTCGCGCCCGTGATCAATCAAGTCTCCCAGGAAGACGAGGTGATCGGCCGGTTGGGGTTGAATAGTTTCCAGCAGCGCATCGAGCGCGTGCGCGCAACCATGCACGTCACCGATCGCAATCAGACGCGCCGCTTCGTCGGCCATTCAGCACTTCCGGTCAGTCGCATGGCAAAATCGCCAGCGGAAAACTACGATCCCGATTGATCCCTGACCGAGCAGTATTTCGCCCTTGAGCCGAAGAAACAAGTCGTCCGGAGTCCCAATCACGCCCTGTCATCGTCCAGGAGCGAAGAGAACAAGCAACATGCAGCGGTATCTCGACCTTAACGATGAACCAGAATCGGTTCGGAAATTTCCACGGCGGGTTGGTCGCTGCCGTCGTGGGCCGATACGGTGATTTGATGAGGCCCAACGCTGCCGGCGCGCAGCAGCAGGCGGTATTCGAACGACTTGTCCGTGTGCAGAGTCGACGAGGAAGACAGCGTCGCCTGAGATCCATTCACCTTGGTAGCGACCTCCACGAACTGATTTGCTTCACGGGACTCGGCGCGGACGAGTTCGAAGGAATCCGGCCAGGTGCAGTTCAGCGTAATCTCTTTCAGCGGCTGCAGCCCGCGATTGGTTACCGTCACCAGGAACTCTGCCGTTTCTCCCTGGCTGAGAGGGTCGGCCGTGTCCTGAATCTGAACTTCGAGCGAACCGGTGACGGGCTTGACCGTCAAACAGGCTTCGGCATTGTCTTGCGGCAGGGTCGGCCAGCTGAGGGTCGCCTGCAAGCAGGCCCGCGTCGTCGCTTGCCGGCATTCGACTTCCAGTTGAAGCAGCAGGCCTTCTTGCGGCCAGTCGGGGAATCGTCCAGGTGACCGCGTTTAATTCTCCGCCGCGGGTCATTTCGCGCACGGTCACGCGGCGTCAAGGTCGACCTGCACCCGCAGGTCCGTCAGATCGGCATCGGTGACGTTGACGAGCGGAATGTTGAACTCGGCCCGGCTGCCGACCGAGCGGACGGCGGGCCCCTGCCACTGCCAATCGAGCTGACGGGCCACGAATTCCACCGTCGCCGTTTTCTGAATCACGGTTTGATCGTTGACTTGCACGCGACAGCGGCCTTCATACTTACCGGGCGTCTCGCTGACGAGCGTCAAGGAGCTCGATCGGGCGTCGCCTGGATCGATCCGGGGAATTTTGTGAGTCACACTCTTGGACGTCGAGCCGGGGAAGGTCAGGCCGTCGTCGAATTCACAGATGACCTGCACATTCTGCATTCGGGCGCCGGTCGGATTCTTGACGGTCAATTGAAACGGCGCACCGCTGCCGAGCGGCCGGCGCGCGGGAGCATCGATCACGAGTTGTAGCGCGTTCGGACCGGAATTACGGCGATCACGATACGACGTCGTCCGTGAGGCCTGCGGGCCGATGGCCGGCGGCAACAACGTCGGACCGTCGTTGAATGGTTTAACGGCGTCGCGGCTCTCCGGCAGCGGGTCGACGTCCGTTTCCACGGGCTGCCCGCGTGCCGGCGGAATGGCCGGCCAATTCGGCGAATCCGAAAATGTCTTCGGCTGGGCTTCCTGCGGCGTGGGCGTGGGAGTGGGATTGGGCGTCGTGGGTTGCGGCATGCGCGGAGTCGGCGCCGATTGACGCGGTGCCGGCGTTTGGTATTGAGGCGTCATGGGCCAAGGGGTCATCGGCCGCCCGCGGTACTGCGGATTCTGTGGAGGGACTGACTGAGCGAACGGATCATCCGGAGCACGGCGACGCGGTCCGGAGGCACAACCCCAACCGGCCAAAAGCAATAATGCGCTCAGCAGGCCGACGAACATTGTCCGGCCGATTCGCGAAGCGACCGACGGCCTCATGTTGACGCTGTTGATCACTCGATCGGAACAGTCAGGCGAATGCGGAGGTGCGTCCAGAGACAAATTCGAAAGCTGGGGCGCAGACTGCTGCCGCAGCAAATAAGCCACCACCCGACCACGGTTCTTGCGTTGCACAACAGGGCCCTTTCCCGGCGAGAACTTCGCCTCATCAGAACTTTAGCCCGATTGCGGGTCGGGTGAGGAAAAAGTGAGAAAAGGATGTGGAAATTCAGTTTGGACTTGCGCGAAACTACCAGCCAGCTCGTTCTGGAAAATTGTAAGGTGCCGATTTTTCCGATTGATGGTTCGCCGCGGTTTGTGTACAAGTGTATAAATATCGTTTGCGGTCATTTCGATGCCTTCGCATCGGCACCGGCCGCTACGATCGCAAGTGGGATGGAGTGGGAATGCGCAAGGAGCCCGAGTCTGGCCGCCCTGCTCTGGCCGGTCGTGGCGGGACGGCTCGGCCGGCGAACCGGTTTGAAACGACGGTTCGGGAAGACGATTTTTCCGCGTTCGAGGGCGATGCCGATTTCCTCGACGAACTGCGAACGGCGCCGACCGAGTTTCTGGTCGACAGCACGCAGACGATCATCAGCGAGAACGACAGCCCGGACATCTTCTTCCGTTACAGTCTGAACCCTTACCGCGGCTGTGAACATGGCTGCGCGTATTGCTATGCCCGGCCGACACATGAGTATCTGGGTTTCAACGCGGGGATCGACTTCGAAACGAAAATCATCGTCAAAGAGCGGGCGCCCGAACTCTTTCGGGACTGGCTGGCCCGCGATCGCTATCAGCCCGAACCGATCATGTTTTCAGGTGTCACGGATTGCTATCAGCCGGCGGAGCGGAAGTTCGAATTGACGCGGCGCTGTCTGGAGGTGGCGTCGGAAGCAGGACAACCGGTCTGCATCGTCACCAAAAACGCGCTGGTGGTGCGCGATCTCAACATTTTGTCGTCGATGGCGAAGCGGAACTTGATCCAGGTCGCGATCAGCTTGACGAGTCTCGATCCGGAGTTCACGGCGACGCTGGAACCGCGGACGAGTCGCCCGCCTGCTCGCTTGCGGGCCATGCGGACACTGAGTGACGCCGGTGTGCCGGTGATGGCCATGACGGCTCCGATCATTCCCGGACTCAATGACAGCGAAATTCCCAAACTGCTGGAAGCGGCTCGTGATCATGGCGCGTCCGGAGCGGCGTATGTCCTGTTGCGATTGCCGATCACCGTCAAACCGGTGTTTCTGGATTGGCTGGAGCGCGTTTGCCCGACGAAGAAGGATCGGATCGTGCATCGCATTCAATCGACGCGCCAGGGGAAATTGAACTCGGCGGAATTCGGAAAGCGGATGCGCGGAGAGGGATTGGTGGCCGAACAGATACGGCAGACGTTCACGGTATTTCGCCGGAAGTTAGGCCTGGAAGGGCCGCGCGAGGAGTTGTCGGTGGCCCATTTTCGCCCGCCGACGCCGTCATCGGGACAATTGCGGTTGTTTTGAAGAAACAGGATAAATTTGAATGGCTTGGTACGACGGTGGATCGGTGCCGCGGAGGATCAATTCGGGGGCGGGCCAGTCGGCGAGTTGTTGTTTCACCGAGTCGGTCAAGGAGCGGGTGCCGACGGGGAATGGGAGCCGTAACGGCCGGTCGAGGAGACCCTGTTCCTGAAGTTGGTTCATGCGCGCGGGGGTGACGAAGTCGGTGTAGCCGTAGTTGTGAGGCTCCCGGTAGCGGAGGATCCAACTCCAGTCGACATAAACGTGCGTAATGCCCTGCGCGCGAAATGTCTCACGGATTTGTTCGACGGGCTTGAGCGGGAAGTCGGGACCGCCGCCCGCGGCGCACCATTCCTCTAGTAGACTTTGATCAAACACGGTGTTGTAACGACAGGGAAAGCGGGCCGGGAATGTCGCGGCTTGGCCGACGAACAGGACTTGGAAATCCGCCGGAAGCCGGCCGTGTTCCCATTCCTGGTTCAGCCATTCGATTTCCGGCGCGGAGGAATGTTGAGCCGCGTTTTCGACCGCCTGTTTCAGAGGAATCAAACTGGAATTATAGCCGCCGATGTACGAAGAGAGAGTGAGGTTGTAGGCAATCGCGAAGGCGACGATCGCGCCGCCGACCCAGCGGCCGACCGGCGTGGTCAGCGCGGCTCCCCCTGCTCCGGCCAGGAGCGAGATGACGGGAATCATGGGAATCCAGAATCGGTCGATGTGGTGCGTCAACAGAAACCACGTGAGGAACAGCCACAGGGCAAAGCCCCAGGCGCCGATCAGGAGTTTTCGCCTGGTCGACCAGAAACAAACAGAGAGCGGCGCGAGTCCGTACAAGAGCGGGCTGTGCCAATCGTTGTTGGCCACGATGTCGGCCAAGCGGGGAGGCAGATCTTTGAATCGCTCCAGCTCTGAAGGGTAGCTTTTCGTTTTGTGGCCGTTTCTCCATTTGGCGTTCGATTCCGGCGTGATGTCCTTGCCGCCGAAAATCGTGTAGGCCAGCGGATAAACCGGATTGCCGGTTTCCGCGTAGTTTTTCGTCAGCCAAGGGCCGATAGCGATGAGGAAGCCGAGACCATACAACAACAGCGCGCGAGCGGTCTCCGGAACGACAAGGGAGGCGGATGTTGTCCCGGAGTCAGTCGTTTCGTTTCGCTGAAACCAGCACGAAATCGCCGTTCCGAAGCCGATCGGCACGACGACCGACGTCAAGCCTGGGTATTTGCATGCCATCGCACTGCCGGCGAGGAAACCGGCGAGCAGAAATGTCGAATGTCGAATGTCGAATGAGGAAAACAAAGACCAAGCGGCTGCAAGCCGGTCTTCTTTCGACATTCGGATTTCGAGATTCGGCATTTCCCCCGCCAGTGCAGCCGCAAAGAACGCGGCAAACAGGTAAAACGTAATCCCGCCTTCGGCGTAGGCGATGATCGACACGCGATACGTCCAGGGGGTGGTGAGAAAGACCAGCGCGGCGAGCCAACCGGCGGTCGGCGAGAACCAGCGTCGGCCGGCGGCGTACAGGCCAACCGCCGTGAGCGGAGCGAAGCACATCAGCACGACTTGTCCGGCGAGGGCTCCGTAACTCCAGTCGCGGAACAGCACCATGCCGGCGAGCAGCCACATCTCGGTCAGAAATGGAAAACTGGTGTAGATGTTATGCGGCAAAAACGAGATTCGACTTTGCAGAAACCATTCTTTCGGGCCGTTGAGGTGATATTCCAGAACGTCGAAATCGTTTTGTGGAGTCAGGGCGCCGAGCAGCATGGCCCACAATAGCGGCAGGCAGATCGCGATGGCGAAAGTAATCAACCATCGCGGTGCGCGTGGTTCGTCATGGAGGACGACGCCGGGAGGAAGAGTTCCACGTTTTTGGCGTGAATGCCGGATTGACCACGCGAGGAAAGCATTCCCGACGACGATCAACCCCCAAAACAAGCCCGGCCATAACAGTCCCGCCAACCCCAGCCCTAGTATGATCAGCGAACCGAGCGATAACCCCACTCCGCCGGCGAAATAGACTCGCTCTGCTGCCGTTAATCGGACATCGAGTTTCAGGCGCGCAATGTCGCCGGCCGATTCCAGCCGCGCGCCGAACATCGACAGTACGGCGACCGCGGGCAATCGCTCGTTCAGGCCGGTCAGCGAGAGATTCCGCGGGGAAAAGAATTTCCAGCAGCCGATCGGGAACGACGGGCCAGATCGCCCAGCGAGTTTCTCCTTGACCTTGATTGTTCGGCAGCGAGTAGGAGTAGAAAAAGACGCAGAAGCCGACCAGCCAGGCCAGTCCAAAGGCGGTCCGACGATTGCACCAGACAACCGGCGGCGGAGATTTGGGGGGAGTCATACGAAAGAAATTCGAGCGCGGGCTTCAGTTCGTCAATCGCCAGCGGGCCTGTCGGAGTTGGGCGAACTCGGCACCTTTTAAGACTTCGTACCACACGGTGACCAACATACCGTCGTCGCATTCGACCGTCGACGGGTAGCCGAGATCGCCGTTGAGTCCGTCGGCGGAAATCGTCAGCGGTTCACTCCAGGATTGACCATTGTCGCTGCTGACACGGGACTGGTTGCCGAATGGGGGCCGGCGATAACCATAGGTCATCAACAGGCGATTGTCTTTCAGGCGAAGCAGATGTGACGGCAGGCCCCAAACGCCGACCGGGTGGGGAGTCGACCAGGTTCTTCCGCCGTCCGTCGATTCGGTCTGCAGGGTTTCCCCCTTGTTCGCCGGATTGTGATTGCGGATGTGGCCGATGAGCGTCCCCTGCCCTGTTTCCACCGCATGCAATTCGTGATATTGAACGGGATCGTCGCCGGGCCGAACGGGCAAACGGCACAGAAGTTTCCAAGTGAGGCCGTCATCGGTCGATTCCCAAACGCCGACGATACGATCCTGAGCCCACAGGCTGACCCCCAGGTAAAGCAGACGTCCGTCTTTCAACCCGATTGGGCCGTGCGGACTGTTGCAGGGGACGGGGTAACGAGCGGACCAAGTGACGCCGCCGTCGGTGGAACGCCACATCCAGGTGCCGAGTTCACTCCGGCGTTCTTGCTCGGTGAGTCGATTGTGAGCGGCGCGCCATTCGGCGAGTTTCAGCGGTTCCCAACTTTTTGGCTGGCCCGGCGCGAGTTTTTCAGCGGCGGACAACAGATCGGCGTAAGCGAGCGACGTGAAATTGGTGAGCAGCAGCGATCCCTGGGGAGTTTCCAGCACGCCGGCGTCGCGATCGTCGATCAGGCAATCGGCGATCACTTGCGGCCAACCCCAGGACTGGCCGTTGTCTCGGGATCGCATCAATTCCAAACGCCCGAACGGACAAATGTGGGCCTCGCGTCCGCCGGAGAAGGCGAGGAGCAGTTCGCCATTCTTTTTCCGAGCGAGCGTGGCCCAACCGTGATAGAGCGGCGGCTTCCAGCTGATGGTGCGAAGATCTTCGATCCGCGCGGAGGGGGGCGTGGCGGCGAAGACGCGCGGAGCGAGCAGAGTGCCGAGCGACGTCGCGGCCAGGGTTCTTAAATAATCGCGTCGCGAAATTCCGGTGTGATGCATTACGGCAGTTTCCGGCCAGGTCGTTTGGTCTGTGCGAATGGAGACTTGTCGAGCGTCGATTTGATCTGGGCGTTTTTCTGCATTTGCTTACGCAGGTGCGGGAATTTAGTCGCCGGTTTACGCGGGCCGTTGCGAGATTTGCTCATGGGGCGTCTCCGGTTTGGACGTGGAGTGATTGGCCGGTCGTTTGCGATGTTCGCCGGACAGATGAAACCGGTGCAGAAAGCGGTGGACGACGGGCGCCAGAACGATGCCGGACGCAAGGATGACAACGAAGCCGCTGTAGAGTGCATACATCCCGGCGAAGATTTTTCCGGATTCCGTGGCAGGCGACCCGAGGGGGCCCATTCCCGAGAGGAGCATGGAGGCATTCAAAAAGGCGTCGACCCAGGACATGCCTTCATAGTGCCGATAGCCGGCCATGCCGATCAACAGCGACCCGAGAATGATGCCGATGGAGGCGAGAAAATTGCGGATGAGTCGCAGCAGGAATTTGAGCCGCGACGAGAGGGGATCTGAGAAATGTTCGAACGTCAGCTTCACGACGAAGTCTTTCCACGTCGGTAAAACATTCCTGCATAACCGGTTATGGGCCGGAATGGCAAGTGGTTCGAGGGGAAACTTGGTGGAAAAGTAGTGAATCAGCGAATTCTCCCCTGTTGGAATTCCGATGGGTTGTTATACTCGTGCATCTTGCATTCCGCCCGATGCGGACGATCACCAGTCCTTGCGAGGATTGGTGAATTTCTTGACGAGGCTGCCCGATGTGGCCTGCCCTGTCCGGCGTCGCCCTCAGCGGTTGATCTCCTGATGTGAGATCTTGCGGTCCGCGGGCGCTCTGGCGTGTCGTAACGACTCAGCACCGATCTGACGATCGGTCGCAGGCGTTTCACAGCCGAGCAGGCGTAATCTGATGCGCGTGGCGGTGTCGCTGGCGAGCAGGGATTGCTCCGTGAATTGCGATCGCCGATTCGGCTGTTGTCGATCGGCTCAATGTGTGTCCTTTGTTTGTCGAGAAAGTTTGCATGTCCAGTTTGAATGTTCGATTTGCTGATTTGCCGTTGATGGAACCGATTCAACGGGCGCTCGCGGCGCGAAATTACACGGTCCCCACGCCGATTCAGGCTGAGGCCATTCCACCGCTGCTGGCGGGGCGCGACCTGTTAGGATGCGCGCAGACCGGCACCGGAAAAACGGCGGCGTTTGCGCTGCCGATCCTGCACCGCCTGGCGGAGACGCCGCGGCCGATTGTCACGAAGTCGCCGCGTGTTCTGATCCTGGCCCCGACGCGGGAATTGGCCGCCCAGATCGGTGCGAGCGTCGCCGCGTACGGCCGGTTTTTGAGATTAAAGCATACGGTGATTTATGGCGGCGTGGGATTGAATCCTCAGATTCGCGCGCTGCGGGACGGCGTCGATATTTTAATCGCGACGCCGGGGCGACTGGTCGATTTGATGCAGCAGCAGGCGGTGCGTCTCGACCGGTTGGAGATTTTCGTGTTGGATGAAGCCGACCGGATGCTCGACATGGGTTTCTGGCCTGACCTGCAAAAGGTGCTGCACGCCTGCGCGCTGCAGCGGCATTCGTTATTTTCTCGGCGACGATGCCGCCGGCGGTGGCGAAGCTGGCGGAAAATTTACTGAAGGAGCCGACTCGGATCGATGTCACGCCGCCGGGATCGACGGTGGATCGAATCGAGCAGAGGTTTTTGCAAGTTGATCGGCCGCGGAAGACGTCGGTGCTGAAGTCGATTCTGCGCGATCCGGATTGCCAGCGGCGCTGGTCTTCATTCGCACGAAGCACGGGGCGAATCGCGTGGCGGAACAACTCGCCGAGGCCCGCATTCCGTCGGACGCCATTCACGGCAACAAGTCGCAATCGGCGCGCGAGCGGGCCGCTGGCTCATTTCCGCACGGGCACTGCGCGTGCTGGTGGCGACGGACGTAGCCGCGCGGGGAATCGACGTCGCCGGCATTACGCACGTGATCAACTACGATCTGCCGCTGGAACCGGAGAGTTATGTGCACCGGATCGGCCGTACGGCGCGGGCCGGCAAGTCGGGGGTGGCGATTTCGCTGTTCGATTCGTCGGAACGCCGGCATTTGCAGGCAATTGAACGCGTGACCGGGCAGCGGTTCGCGGTGGAAACGCCGATGAGCGATGAACCAGTTGTTGCCGGGGATGACATTATTCAGCCGGAACAAGGCCGACGCTTTAATGATCGTTCGTCACGCCGCCCGCAGCGTAGCGGCGGCGGCGGCGGGCAGAAGCCGGCGGGGCAACCAAAGCCGAAAGCGACGGCGGGGTTTTCGCATGTGCCGCGGCCGAAGGGGCAAGGCGGAAAAAAGAAGCCGTTTCGGAAATTCGATCGCCGACCGGCGGGGGCGGCACGCTAGGCGCGTTCCCCGAGACTCTAGCGCGAAGCTAGGATGGTTGGTAGAGTAGCGGCATCCAGGAGGGATGCCATGCAAGCGTATTCGAAAGAGTTTCGCCGAGAAGTGTTGTCGGCATGTGATGCGGGCGGGAAGACACGGGTTGTGGCCGCGCGGTTCCAGGTGAGCGAAGCGTGGGTCAGGCGCATTAAGCAGGAACGTCGCGAGCAGGGCAAGACGGCTCCTTGCACGACCCGTCGCCGTACGCCGATCTGGGTCAAGGAAGCGGATCAGATTCGGGCCGCGATTCAGCAATCCCCCGATCTCACGCTGGACGAACTCAAGGCCCGTCTGCAGACGTCGCTGAGCCGGACGACGTTGTGCCGCGCGCTCCAGCGACTCAAGCTCACGCTCAAAAAAAAGTCCTGAAGGCCGCAGAGCAACAACGCCCCGATGTGGCGCAGCGTCGTGCTGAGTGGCGGGTCTGGCAGTGCGGCATCGATCCCGAGCGACTCGTATTTCTCGATGAAACCTGGGTGAAAACGAACATGACCCGGCCACGGGGGCGATCGACCGCCGGGGAACGGTTGGTGTGCCAGGTGCCGCATGGCCACTGGAAGACGACGACATTTCTGGCAGCCCTGCGGGTCCGCGGCCTGACCGCGCCGCTGGTCATCGATGGCGCGATCAATGGGGAACTCTTTCGTCGCTGGGTCGAGCAGCATCTGGCGCCCACGTTACGTGCCGGCGACATCGTGGTGATGGACAACTTGAACTCGCACAAGGTGGCGGGGGTGCGGGAAGCGATCGAACGGGCCGGGGCCGAAGCGCTCTACCTGCCCCCCTACAGTCCCGATCTGAATCCCATCGAGACGGTGTTCTCAAAGTTCAAATGGCTGGTCCGTTCCCAGTCCCGCCGGACGATTGAGGGACTCTGGCAGCTGCGGCGACCTCAGCCAACGCTTCGAGGAACCCGAATGCCGCAACCACTTCCAGCACTGTGGCTACCGCTACAGCTAAGGGGAATGCGGTCTAGGGGCGAGAGTCCGTTGAGCATGTTCCTCAAAAAAAGCGGAGACCTTCGGTCGGCTGTTGTGGCTCGGTCGGGAAACCGGCCACAACGGAGTCACAACGGATGGTGAGGGGCTGAAGAACCCGGCGAGGCGGCCGCCGGGCGCTCAGAGCTCTACCCGACGAGGAAGACCGTCAGCGATTTTGGACCATGCGCGCCGATGACGAGCGATTGCTCGATGTCGGCGGTTTTCGACGGCCCGGCGATGAATGTGCCGAAGCGCGGGTTGGGGAAGTGAATCCGCTGGTACGCCTCGTACAGGTTGTTGACGATCTGATCAGCGGGAATCACCAGCGCCAGGTGCTGGCAAAGGAAGTAGATCACGCGCTGAGGGATCTGCGCATCGGTGATCCAGACGGCGGCGTTTTCCGCGACGCCGAACTGGCCGGGCAAGATGGCGAGATCGATGTCTTCGAGAGCGTGCGGATCAGCGACGGTCCCCAGCTCGACGTCGGATGCGACGATTTCCGGGAAATCGCACAGCGTTTTTTTCGAGTCGACGAACTGGGGAAGTTTTTCCAGTTCCGCGCGGATGGCGTCGCGGTTTGGGACGCGGATCGCGCGGCCGCCAATCATTTCCAGGACGCTGGTGAATTGCGCAACGGGATCGGGAAACGTGATCCACGGACCGTCGAGGTCGGGCAGCGGCGACGATTCCGGGAGATGACGGCGGATCGATTGCAAAATGGTGTCGCGGGGCATGATCTTCACGTTAGCAGCTATTCGACAGTCCAATCCACCAGGGACAAACCGGGGATGTGTGCGAAGTCTTGTTGATTATGCGTCACGAGCGTCAAGTTGTGAACGAGAGCGGTGGCGGCGATCCATAAATCCATCGTGGGCGTGGGCCGGCCAATGTCCAACAATTCTGCTCGGAGTGCGCCAAAATGGCGGGCGATCATCTCGGTCACTGGCAGGATGGTTGCATCCTGAAGGAAAGCATCTAACTCCATCACTCTACTTCGAGACGCTTGTTTGCGTCGCGCCCAGGTCGTCAGTTCACCCACGGTGATCACGGAGACATGCACGCGGCCGAGATATTGCAGGATGCGATCGGTCACTCGGCGATTTGTCTTGAGATGCGCAGAGACAATATCGGTGTCCAGCAGATAGCTCATGGCTCGATCTCAGGACGAGATTGCCGTCGTTGCTCTCGGTTCCATTCCAGATAGTCATCAAGCTCGTTCGCATCTTCCGCCCAGGAACCCGCCGATTGGCGAACACCTTCTCCTGGTTTCCGTTGGCCGGATGACGATTGAAATCGGGTGATGGTCAGTTCGACAATTTCTCCTTCGGCGATTTCAATGGGTTGTTCTAACGTGATCGTTTTTCCATGAACTGTCCCGCGGGTCTGGATCATCTGCATCATGGTGAATCTCCTTTCCGGGATTGACTGCGCTCTGCGTACATTTCCCGAAAACTGCGGGCCGGCATGGGGGGCAGGTCGCGTTGGCGGCCCCAGCCGTTGAAGGGATTGTACACCAGAAATCGCGGCAACAGGGGCAAGGTTTTGCGGGCCAGCCAGCCGGCCCAGCGGTAAAGCAACGGATTGCCCAGGACTTTGCCGGCGAGGTTCATGCCGAACCGCTTCTGCCACGGCAACAGCCCGCGCACGCGGATTTCTTTTCGCCAGGTCAAGAGTTGCGTGTGGAGGTCGATCTTCACGGGACAGACGTCGCTGCACGAACCGCAGAGGCTGCACGCGAAGGGAAGGCTTTTGTACGACTTCGCATCGCGGAGCGGCGCAAGAATGGAACCAATCGGGCCGGGGACCGTCGTTTGGTAACTGAAACCGCCGCTGCGGCGATAAACCGGGCAGGTGTTCATGCAGGCTCCGCAGCGGATACAGTTCAAGGACCGCCGGAATTCCGGGCTGCCAAGAATTTCGCTGCGACCGTTGTCGACCAGGACGATGTGCAGTTCCCCGCCGGGGACTGGACCGTGGAAATGGGATGAATACGTGGTGATGGGCTGACCCGTCGCGGACCGCGCCAGCAATCGGAGAAAAATGCTCAGATCGGCCAGGCGGGGGATCAGTTTTTCGATTCCGAGGCAGGCGATGTGGACTTTGGGAAGCGATACGCCGAGATCGGCGTTGCCTTCATTGGTGCAGACGACGAAGCCGCCGGTTTCGGCGATGGCGAAGTTGACGCCGGTGATGCCGACTTGCGCCTGGACGAATTTTTCGCGGAGTTTTTTTCGCGCGGCGTTGACCAGATAGGGAGGATCGGTCGCGCCTTTGTCGGTGCCGATGCGTTCGTGAAAAAGTTCGCCGATTTCTTCTTTTTTGATGTGAATGGCCGGCATGACGATGTGGCTGGGGGGCTCGTCGCGGAGTTGGACGATCCATTCGCCGAGGTCGGTGTCGGTGACTTCGATGCCATGCCGTTCGAGGAACGGGTTGAGATGGCATTCTTCGGTCAGCATCGACTTGCTTTTGACGACGTTTGTGGCGCCGTGTCGTTGAATGATGTCGAGGACGATCTGGTTGTGTTCCGCGGGCGTGGCCGCCCAGTAGACCTTCGCGCCGAGGCGGGTGGCGTTGCGTTCGAATTCTTCCAGCAAATCGGCCAACCGGGACATCGTGTGCCGTTTGATGTCCGAAGCCCGCTCGCGAAGCGTTTCCCATTCTGGAAGGGTGGCGGCGATCTTGTCGCGTTTGGCGCGGACGAACCAGAGGGCCTGGTCGTGCCAGTGCGCTCGGGAATCGTTGGCGACAAACTCGGCGGCGACTTGCGGGTGATCAGTGACGGCGGAAGACATGGAAGATTTCGAAAAACGTCTGCGTCGGTCAGGAACAAGCTTCGGTAACTCCAAGATAGGGGGGATGGACCTGAAACACAACGGCGGTTGCTGATGCTGCGCGCGGCGGGGTATGCTGTCTGGTTCGACAGCAATTTTCGAATTACGAAATCGTCGGGCGTGGTGCTTGAGCAAGGAGTCGTCGCGGATGAGACTTGCGGTTCTGATGGCGGTGCCGGCGGCGCTGGCGTTTGTGGGCGGAGCGAGTGCGGAACAATCGTTGCCGGAGGCCATTGAATTCAATCGCGACGTGCGGCCGATTCTGTCGGACAACTGCTTTTTCTGTCACGGGCCGGACAAAAACAAACGCGAGGCAGACTTGCGGTTGGACACGGCGGAGGGATTGTTCGGAAGCGGCGGTGACAAAGGGAATTCTGCGCATGCGGCCGGCGTGGTGACGCCGAAATCTCTGGCAGGGAGTTTGCTGTATGACCGCATCACGTCGTCGGCGCCGGAACAGCGGATGCCGCCAGTCGATTCCGGGAAAGAGCTAAGCCCGCGCGAAATGGCGGTGTTGAAGAAATGGATCGAACAGGGAGCGCCGTTCGAAGGACACTGGTCGTTCCAGCCGATCAAACGCATCGAGCCACCGGCCATCTCCCAGGCCAATTTTCTGCGAAACGGCATCGATGCCTTCGTGCTTCAGACCTTGAGGGAGCATGGATTGGAGCCCTCGCCGGACGCGGACAAGGTCACATTAGTTCGTCGGCTTTATTTTGATTTGCTCGGGTTGCCGCCCACACCGGCGGATGTCGACAAGTTTGTCAACGACGCTCGGCCGGATGCCTACGAAGAACTCGTCGATCGCCTGCTCGATTCACCGGCGTTTGGCGAGCGGATGGCGGTGTGGTGGCTCGACCTGGTGCGCTATGCCGATACGGTCGGCTATCACGGCGACCAGAACATGAGCGTGTTCGCGTTCCGGGATTATGTGATTCGTTCGTTCAACGAGAACAAGCCGTTCGACGTCTTCACCCGGGAGCAATTGGCCGGTGATTTGTTTCCGGAACCGAGTACGGAGCACAAAATCGCCTCGGGGTACAACCGCTTGGGAATGATGAGCGCTGAAGGGGGCGTGCAACCGAAGGAATATCTGGCAAAATACATCGCCGAGCGGGTCCGCAATGCGAGCGGGACGTGGTTGGGAACCACGCTGGGCTGCGCGGAATGTCACGACCATAAATTTGATCCGTTCACGACGAAGGACTTTTATTCATTTGAAGCGTTTTTTGCCGACATTGAAGAACGCGGGCTGTACGCGGGATCGGATCAGAATGGTGCTTGGGGGCCGCGAATTTCCTTGCCGACTCCGGCACAGGCGGAGGAAACCGCGCGGCTGACGGCGGAGGTCGCGGCGATCAAACAGAATTTGGAGACGCAGACGCCGGAGTTGGACGCGGCTCAGGCCGATTGGGAGAAGTCGGTGCCGCAGTGGACGGTGTTGACGCCGGAATCGGCGGTTTCGCAACACGGCGTGACGTGGACGCGGTTGGAGGATGGCTCATGGCTGGCGACGGGAGAGTCACCTGCCACTGATGTCGTGACATTGACGATGACTGATCCTCCCGCGGGGATCACGGCTTTTCGGTTGGAGGTGTTGCCGGACGATTCGCTGCCGAAGAAAGGTCCCGGCCGTGCGGCGAACGGGAATTTTGTGTTGACGGAATTCGCGGCGGAGTTTCAGCCGGCAGGAGAGACAGTTCGGCAGGCCATCGCGCTGCAGCACGCCACGGCGAGTTTTGAACAAACGGTGAGCGCGGAACAGAATCCGTATCAGAAGTGGTCGATTGCGGCAGCGATCGACCGAGATGAAAAAGGCCCGGCCTGGGGCTGGGCGATTCTGGATCAGGTCGGCAAGCCGCAGCAGGCGGTGCTCGAAGCGTCGCAACCGATTTCGGGGGGAACTGGTTCGTCGCTGGTCATCAAGTTGTTGCAGAATTCGGACCATCCGCAGCACACGCTGGGACGGTTTCGAATTTCGGTGACGAGTCACGCGCCGCCGGTGCGGGTCGATCAGCAGCCGCCGGAGAATATTACGGCGTTGTTGGCCATCGCGCGAGATGCACGTGCCGAAGCACAAAAGAACGAATTGGCGGCGCATTTTCGGTCAATTTCCCCGATGTTAGAACCGGCTCGCCAGAAGTTGCGCGCATTGGAAGAGGCGAAGTCGGCCCTTGATAAGACGATTCCCACGATGCTGGTGACGAACGCCGTGGCGCCGCGCATGGTGCGCGTGCTGAAGCGCGGGAACTGGATGGATGACACGGGCGAGGAAGTGCAGCCGGCGGTTCCGTCGTTTTTGCCGCAACCGCCGACCAAGGCGGGCCAGCGGCTGACGAGGGCCGATCTGGCGGAATGGATCGTGGCGAAAGACAACCCGCTGACGGCGCGGGTGTTTGCGAATCGGCAATGGAAATTGTTTTTCGGAGCGGGATTGTCGCGCAAACTGGAAGATTTGGGCGGCCAGGGAGAATGGCCAAGCCATCCCCTGCTCCTCGATTGGCTGGCAACGCAATTCATCGACTCCGGTTGGAACGTGAAGCAGTTCGTGAAGCTGCTGGTGATGTCCGGGGCGTATCGGCAGAGTTCTTTGGATCACGACAAGCTGCGGGAAATCGATCCTTACAACCGGTTATTGGCTCGTCAGAGCCGGTTTCGAATCGAAGCCGAATTTGTGCGCGACAATGCGCTGGCGGTGAGCGGGCTGTTGGTGACGCATCTCGGCGGGCCGAGCGTGAAGCCGTATCAGCCGCCGGGATACTGGGCGTATCTCAATTTCCCGATGCGGGAATGGCAGAATGGTTCCGGTGAGGAATTGTATCGGCGCGGGCTCTACACGCACTGGCAGCGGCAGTATCTGCATCCGTCGCTCTTGGCGTTCGATGCGCCGAGCCGGGAAGAATGCACGGCCGACCGGCCGCGGTCGAATACGCCGTTGCAGTCGCTGGCGCTGCTTAATGATCCGACGTATGTCGAGGCGGCGCGGGCGCTGGCGGAGCGAGTGTTGAAGGATGGCGGATCGTCGACCGACGAGCGGCTGAACTGGTTGTTTCGGCAGGTCTTGTCGCGAACGGCGAAGCCGGCGGAGGTTGAAGTGTTGAAGGCGTTGTTGGAGAAGCATCAGCGCGAATATCAAGGGGAAGTAGACGCAGCCAAAGGATTCGTCGCGGTGGGAGCAAAGCCGGTGCTGACGGATGTTCCTCCGGCGGAGTTGGCCGCGTGGACCAGCGTGACGCGGGCGTTATTGAATTTGCACGAAACGATGACGCGGAATTGAGATCGAAGGAACTAACTGAGCATTGATAAAAAAACATCCCCCGTTAGCGCGTTGGGCTTCCTAAAACTTAAGAAGCCCGACGCGCTAGCGAGGGGGCTTTCTCTTACTCCTGGGAATACTTATGCATCTGCCTGCGGGAATTGGTCGGCGGTCGTTTTTATACAACTCCGGAGTCAGCCTCGGGTCGATGGCGCTGGCGTCGATGTTGCCGGGGCGTTCGCTGCGCGGGGCCGAGGCGGCGGGGGTGATCAATCCGCTCCATTTTGCGCCGAAGGCGAAGCGAATCATCTGGTTGTACATGGCCGGCGGGATGACGCATCTCGATACCTGGGATTACAAACCAAAACTCGCCGAGATGAACGGCCAGCCGATGCCCGAATCGGTGACGAAGGGTCAGCAGATCGCACAATTGCAGGGAGCCAAGCTGAATTGCTTCGGGCCGCAGCACGAGTTCAAAAAGTGGGGCCAATCGGGACAGAAATTCAGCGTGATCTGGCCGCATCTCGGCGAGAAATGCGCGGATGACATGTGCCTGGTCCGGTCGATGTTCACAGACGCCATCAATCACGACCCGGCGCATACGTTCATGAACACCGGCACGATGACAGCGGGCCGCCCATCAATGGGTTCGTGGTTGTGGTACGGCCTGGGAACGGAAACGCAGAATCTGCCGGGGTTTGTGGTGATGATTTCGACCGGCAACTACGGACAGAAGCAGCCGATCGCCGCCCGGCAATGGCATTCGGGATTTTTGCCGAGCCAGTATCAAGGCGTCGAGTTTCGCAGCAAAGGCGACCCGGTGCTGTATCTGAAAAGTCCCGCCGGCGTGACCGATCAGCGGCAGCGCGACGTGGTTGACGCGGTGGCGGCGCTCAATCGGATTGAAAATGAGGAAGTGCAGGACCCGGAAATTCTGACGCGCATCCGCCAGACGGAAATGGCGTTCCGCATGCAGACAAGCGTGCCCGAGTTGATGGACGTGTCGAACGAGCCGCAGCATATTCTCGACCTGTACGGCACCCAGGGAGGCGATGGGACGTTCGGATCAAATTGCCTGCTCGCCCGCCGGTTGGCCGAGCGCGGCGTTCGCTTCATTCAACTTTACCACCGCGATTGGGATCATCACGGGGCGGTGAAGGACCATGTCGCCGGGTCGGCGAAAGAAGTCGATCAAGGAGCGGCTGCGCTGATCACCGATCTTAAACAGCGTGACATGCTGAAGGACACGATCATCGTCTTCGGATCGGAGTTCGGCCGGACGCCGATGGCGCAGGGGAACGGTCGCGACCATCACCTGGCGGGGTTCACGATGTGGTTCGCGGGCGGCGGCATCAAGGGGGGAACCAGCTACGGCGAAACGGACGATTTAGGGTATCACGCCGCGGTGAACCGGGTGTCGGTGCACGATGTTCACGCCACCCTGCTCCACCTGATGGGGATCGACCACTCCCGGTTCTCGGTAAAATTCCAGGGCCTGGATAACCGATTGACCGGCGTGGAGCCGGCCCGCGTGGTAACGGAAATCCTGGCGTAAAGAGTCTCTCTCGCAGAGGCGCAGAGGGCGCGGAGAGGAAGGCGAAATCATTTCTCGCCAAGGCGCTACAACGCAAAGTTCGCGAAGAACGGAATAGGCTGAAGACTATCGAATCATTACTCTCTTTGGTTCGATTGCTTGGCGAACTTCGCGACTTCGTGTCTTAGCGAGAGATGCGCTATTTCTTGGTCGCTCGTTTGCTGGGGGCGCGGCCGCCGCGTTTGCTTTTGCCGCCGCCTTTGGCGGCTCGCTCAGCCAGCCAGTCGATGGCTTCTTCCAGCGTGATGGCCGCCGGGTCTTTGTCTTTGGGGATCGTCGCGTTGACCTTACCGTGTTTCACGTAGGGGCCATAGCGGCCTTCGAAGACCTGGACCGGTTCCTTGTCTTTCGGGTGCTCGCCCAGTTCACGCAGCGGGATGGCGGCGGCCTTGGTTTTCTTCTGGCTCAATAATTCGACGCCGCGATCGAGGTTGACGGAGAGGATGTCGTCCTCCTTGCCGAGCGAGGCGTAGGTTTTTTCGTGGAGCACGTAGGGCCCGAAGCGGCCGATGCCGGCCTTCACGACATGGCCGGTCACCGGGTGCTGACCCAGCGTTCTCGGCAGGCTCATGTAGGCGAGCGCTTCGCTGAGCGTGACGGTGGCAAGGTCTTTGTTTTTGGGGATGCCGACGCGCTTGGGTTTGGCTTCCCCTTCTTTCACTTCCCCCAGTTGCAGGTAGGGACCGAACGGGCCGACGAGCAGATAAATCGGCAGGCCGGAATCGGGATCCATGCCGAGCGATTGCGGACCCCGCTGCTTCTGTTCGATGAGCTTGGCGGCCATTTCCTCGGAGAGATCGCCGGGGGCGACGTCGTCGGGGATGGAGGCGGTCACGGGTTCGCCGTCTTTTTGCGCTTCGAAATAGGGGCCGAACTTGCCGACGCGGACCTTGGGTTGCAGTCCGTTGAGAGTCAGCGTGCAGGCCGCGCGGGGGTCGATTCCTTCCTCGCGTGCCTTCACCAGGACGTCGAGGCCTTCATTTCCGGAATAGAAGTCGCGGAGATAAGGGACGCGGTCGACCTGGCCGTTGGAGATGTCGTCGAGAATCTGCTCCATTTTGGCGGTGAACTGGTAATCGATCAGGTTCGGGAAATGTTCTTCGAGCAGTTTTGTGACGGCGAGCGCGGTAAACGTCGGAACCAGCTGGTTGCCGACCTTACGCACATAACCCCGGTCCTGGATGGTGCCGATGATGGAGGCGTAGGTACTGGGCCGGCCGATGCCGTCGGCTTCCAGTTCGCGGACAAGCGTGGCTTCGGTGAAGCGCGCCGGGGGCTTGGTTTCGTGACCGGCCGGGTCAAGTTTTTCGCACTTGAGTTTTTCGCCGACGTCGAGCTGCGGCAGATAATCTTCGCGGTCTTCGCTGGCGGTGTCGGGGTCGTCGATGGATTCGACATAGGCTTTGAAGAAGCCGGGAAAGACGACCTGTTTGCCCGTGGCGCGGAATTCCGCGTCGCCGGCTTGGATCGTGGCGGTGCGGAACTTGAGGCGGGCTTCGGTCATTTGGGTGGCGATGGTCCGCTTCCAGATCATGTCGTAGAGCAGCGCCTCGCGGCCGGACAGGCCGTGTTCGGCGGAGGTTTTCATCTCGGTGCCGGCGGGGCGAATCGCCTCGTGGGCTTCCTGGGCGTTTTTGGCCTTGGTGGTGTATTGGCGCACTTCGGGATGGAGATAGTCCGAACCGAATTGGTCTTTCACGCGGCTGCGCGCGGCGGTGATCGCCTCGTTCGAGAGGTTCACGCTGTCGGTTCGCATATAAGTGATGTAGCCGTCTTCGTAGAGTCGCTGGGCCACCTGCATTGTCTCGCGGGCGGACAGATTGAACTTGCGATTGGCTTCCTGCTGCATGGTGCTGGTGGTGAACGGAGCATACGGACGGCGGACCTCGTCGCGTTCCTTAATGTCGGAGACGGTCCACGGCTCGGAAAACAGACGACTCTGAAGTTTGCGGGCTTCGTCTTCTTCGAGCAGGACGACGTCGGCACCGGCTTTCAGGCGGCCGGTCGATTCGTCGAAGTCCTTGCCGGTGGCGATTTTTTTTCCGCCCAGCGATTGCAGGTCGGCGGCGAAATTTTGTCCCGAGGCGTTGGCCAGGCCCGCTTTCAAGTCCCAATACGAACCTTTGCGAAACGCGAGCCGTTCGAGTTCGCGTTGAACGAGCACGCGGACGGCGACCGATTGGACGCGGCCGGCGGAAAGTTTCGGGCGGATTTTTTTCCACAAGAGCGGACTGAGCCGATAACCGTACAGGCGATCCAGGACCCGGCGGGTTTCCTGGGCGGAGACGAGGCTGTGATCGAGTTGGCGCGGCTGGCGGATGGCCTGCTGAATGGCTTCCTTGGTGATTTCGGAGAAGACCATGCGCTTGACGGGGACGGTGGGTTCGAGCAGTTGCACGAGATGCCAGCCGATGCTTTCGCCCTCGCGGTCTTCGTCGGTTGCGACAATCAGCTCTTCGGCCGATTTGAGCGCGTCTTTCAATTCCTTGATGAGTTTCTTTTTTTCCTTGGGGACGATGTACAGGGGCTGAAAATCGCTGTCGACGTTCACGCCGAGCGTGGCCCAGGGTTCTTTTTTCAATTCGGCGGGAATGTCGGCGGCTCCTTCGGGGAGATCGCACGTGCCCCATGCTGGCCATCACGATGTAGTCTTTGCCGAGATAGCCGCCGATTTGCTTTGGCTGGTGATTCGACAATCACCAGCCCTTTGGTCGTTTTCTTCTGCCACAGTGTGTATCAATCCATAGGCTGTGAAGACTGGAAGTCGTGGGAATCCAGGATCGAGGCTATCGACCTGGCTTGCAAACTCCTAGTGGAATTCTGCCATCAACCCCGACGGCGGCCCTGGTTGACCTTGTTCATTTGAACTGTCAAGTTAGAATGCGACCCGGTCGGCGGGCAACCGTCCCGGCCATCCATAAAGGATCGTTTCCCCTATTGTCAAGCGCACTGTCCAGGCCGGCGGGTGATGTCGGCGGTGCAGCGCGTGGCTTGTCAGCCGAGCTTCGAAGGATTTTTGATGGCCTCTCCGTTCAATATATTTCGGCGCAATCAACGGGTGATGATGGCCGTTTTGACCGCGCTGTCGATGTTTGCGTTCATCTTTTTTGACGCGACGCTGATGCGGAACGGGCAATCGAACCGCACGCTGTTTATTTTGATGATCGCGGCGATCTGCGGACTCGGCTTGTGGTTTGTCGGTTCGCCGCGCGGCAAAGGGGGCGAATGGGCCATGTGGGGGGCGCTGGTGGGCGCCCTGGCTGCGTTTCTGTTTTTCCGTTCCGGCGGACCGGAACCGGTGGCGAGAACCAAAACCGCAAATTATTCCGAAGCCGATTTGCAGCGGCTGGCTCAGAAGCGCATCAAAGCGAATCGCTTCGTGCAAATGGCCGCGGACGCGACGAAATCGATGCGGGCTGCTCCATTCGGCCCGGCCGACGAGCGGAGCATGGTGCAATTTGCGCTGGGGGAACAGGAAGCGCGCCGGCTGGGCATCTCGTTGGGCAATGACGCCGTCAACCGGTTCATCCATGACATGACGGAAAACCGGCTGTCAGGAGCCGATTTCAAACGCATTCTGGAAGACATCCCGACCAGCCAGGGGGAATTGTTCAATATTCTCCGCAATGAATTGGAGGTTCGGCTGGCGTTGAGCGTGCAGATGCCGTCGTTCGACAACTGGCTCGATTTTGATTTTCGATCACGTCAGCAATTCTACCGACAGAAACTGCCGGCGACGCCGGATGAGCAATGGGAGCTGTTTCAGCGGATGAACGTGAAGCAGTCGCTGTCGGTCGTGGCCTTGCCGGTTGAAGATTTTGTTTCGAAGGTGGAAGAGCCGGCGGATTCGGAATTGGCGGCGTTTTTCGAGATGAACAAACTGCGTCCGCCGGGTGCACGCGGGGAACCGGGCTTCGTGCAGCCGCATCGCGTGCAGTTGGCGTATCTCGCGGCCGATTTCGAAAAATTTGAAGGCTTGGCGACGCCGGCCACGGATGAAGAAGTCGCCGAGTATTATGAACGGAACAAAGATCTGTTGTACCGAGTGCGCGACATTCCGGACTCGGGTTCTAGCGATCAGCCAGCCGATGCGGTGAGTCCGGAGAATACCGCGCCGGAACTGCCGGCCCCGGCCGTGGGGGCGCCCGACCCGCCCGCGCAGGAAGCGACTCCTGAGAACAAACCGGCGGAACCGCCGAAGGACGAACAGGCCCGAATCGTCATCCGCCATCGAGACGCGCCGCGAGATTCCAGTCCGGCCGGTGTCGTTCGTTGCTCAGGAGGAGACGAAGCCCGCCGAACCGGCGGGTGATCAACCAGCGGCAGAGCCGGCTGCGCAAAACGAATCGCCAAAGGAAGAACCGGGTGGTTCGGCCGACGATTTGTTTATTCCGCCGACGCCGGGCGGCGCCCAGGAAATCCGCTATCGACCATTGGATGACGAGTTGCGTCTGGAAATCCGCGAGGCGATGTTGCAGGAACGGACGTTCGTGAAAATGGGCGAAGCGATTGATCAGGCACAGCAATATATGGAAGGGTTGGCGGCCAAATACACGGAAGCCAGCGATGCGCAGAAGCCGGAAGTGGCGAAGTCTTTGGCGGAATCGCTGAAGACTTATGCCGCTGAGCATGGATTGGAATACGTCGAAACGAAATTGATGTCGGACTTGGACTATCGTAATTCGGTGGATGAGACGATTGGCACCGCGGTGTTAGGGGCCTCGCGCGAGATGCAGTTCCAGGCCCGCTCGGTGGTGGAAGACCTGTTTCCGCGGGGAGGGCCCGCCGGCCCGTTGTTTTTGCCGCAACGAGCGGATTCACGACTCCGCAACAAACGGTATGCCTATTGGAAGATTCAAGACGTTCCGCAGCATGTGCCGTCGTTCGGCGATGAAGGGATCAAAGAACGCGTGATCGCGTCCTGGAAGCAGCAGGAAGCGTATAAGTTGGCGGCGAAACGATCACAGGAATTGTTGGAGCTGGCCAAGAAATCACCGGACGATCTAGGGGCCGCCTTGTCGGGACAGACCGTCACCGGCGCCACGGACGGCCCGGGAGTCACCATCAAGGAGACGCCTCGGTTCAGCTGGTTGACGACGGGCTTTTCGACGCCGCTCGATGAGAGTCTGGGGGATTTCATGTCGCCTCGGTTGGCATTTATCGAGGGGGTGGATCAAGCGGGGCCGGACTTCATGAAGGTGGTGTTCGATACGCTGGCGGTGGGCGAAGTCGGCGTGGCGGAGAATTTCCCGCGGAACATTGTTTACCTGGTGAAAGTCGAGAATCGGGACGGCACCTCTCCGCCGGCGGAAGTCGAGGGTTTCCAAACGGCCGCGGAACTGCGCGAGCGGTTTATGGCGGAACATTCCTCGGATCGCTCGGGCTTCGCGTTGCGGCCTTATAACTTGCAGATGTCGCAAGTCTTCCGGCAGTTGCAGCAGGAGTTCGTCAAATCATTTGATGAACGATACGGCGCGGTGATGGATGAGCCGGACCCGAATTCGCCGATCACGGTACGCCGCCGCCGGTAAAGCGGCGGGGTGTTGAAAGCAAAGTGGGACCATGAAACGTCTCATGTACGTGGAGTGTAAAGATCAAGGTCTGGACGGCCCAGGCCGAATCGGTTGGGTGGAGTTGTCGAAGTCGAAACGGTCTTATCGATATCAGGACCGGTTGCTGCAGAAGTGCGTGGGCTACAAATATAATTGCGTCGATGTGGAGACCGGCACGCTGTATTGGGTTTCCGGACCGAAGCGAGACGGCCGCGACAAACTTTACGGCGGTCGGGTCGAGATCGATGCTGATGCCCGGGCGGAATATTGGACCGTGATTCGCCGGCAACCGGAGCGAGCGGCCAAGTCATGCTTTCGAGCCGGCCAGCAGCAGGATGGCTAGGAACGGACGCGCGGGCCGTAACTGTGCAATTCGTCAGGGATGATGAAAGGGCCGTCGCCGCTGTCGAAGACTTGGCGACATCGTCCCGCTTTTTCTCTTCCAACGCCGGCTGGTTCCTTGACGTATCAAAAATGACCGGGAGACTGGTTGAACGCGGACTGGTTGTCTATTGTAGAGACGCTTTGAGGGACCTTTCGGCCTGGCTGTGGAAGAGCGCCGCACGCGGAACGCTTGTTCCCGGCAGTGACGAGGTTCCCGGATTGACCCGCCCAGTGAGACCCACCTGATGAGTGAATCTTCCTCTGCGATGATCGAGGCCGTCGGCCTGAGCAAATTCTACGGACCCTTCGCGGCAACGCGAAATGTTTCATTTTCGGTCCCCAAGGGCCAGGTCGCGGCGTTTCTGGGCCCGAACGGCGCCGGCAAGTCGACCACGATGAAGCTGTTGACCGGTTTTCTGTCTCCCAGCGAAGGGACGGCGAAGATCGGCGGCTTCAACATGGCCGATCACCGGTTGGAAGCCGCAAAAATTCTCGGTTATCTGCCGGAGAACGGTCCGCTGTACACGGAGATGACCCCCGAGAGCATCCTGAAATTTATCGGAGAGGCGCGCGGGTTGGAGGGGAAATCGTTGCGGGACCGGATGGAATACGTCGCCACGAAATGCTCGCTGCGGGGCGTCTGGGGCAAGCCGATCAGCAAGCTGTCGAAGGGTTATCGTCAGCGTGTCGGCATGGCGCAGGCGCTGTTACACGATCCGCAGGTGTTGATTCTCGATGAACCGACCAGCGGCCTCGATCCCAACCAGACGCATGAGGTGCGAGACTTGATCCGCAGTCTGGGGAAGACGAAGACGATCCTGTTGTCGACGCACATCCTGCAGGAAGTGAAAGCCGTGTGCAACAGGGTGATCCTGATCAATGAAGGTCGCCTGGTGTTCGACGGATCGGTCGATGAGATGGAGGGCTCCAGCACGACATGGAAGGCCGCTTCCGCGAATTGACCCGGAGCTGGGGCTTGAATCTCGACGCCTTCGAGATCGGTCCGGTTCATGACACTCCGTTCAGACTTCCTTCTTCACCGGTTTTTGTCAGGCGAATCGACATCTTATGTTGCGATCTCACGTCGTGGCCGCCGTGTTCAAGCGCAACTTCTGGAGCTATTTCTCCGGGCTGCTCGGCTATTTGTTCATCGTCCTGTACGTGCTCGCCGGCTCGATGCTGGCGTTCCGGCCGTTGTTCTTTACGAACAACCTGGCGAATCTGGCCGAGCTGAATGAATATTTTCCGATGCTGCTGCTGTTCATCGTGCCGGCGATCACGATGGGCGTGTGGTCGGAAGAGAAAAAGCTTGGCACGGACGAATTGCTGTTCACGCTGCCGGTTTCCGACCTGGAAGTTCTGATCGGGAAATATCTGTCGGTGGTCGCCGTCTACACTGTGGCGCTGATTTTTTCGCTGACGCATGCGCTGGTGCTGGAATGGATCGGCAACCCGGATTGGGGTCTGCTGGCCACGACGTACCTGGGATACTGGCTGGCGGGATGCGCCTTGCTGGCGGCGGGAATGGTGGCGTCATATCTGACGAACAATGCCACCGTGGCCTTTGCGTTGGGGGCGGCGTTGTGCGCGATTCCCGTGTTCATCGGCAAGTTGCCGATGCCGGTGTTCCTGTCGCAGCTGGTCGGACATGATCGCCTGTTTGAGGACCTGAGCATCGCCAATCAGTTCGCCCCGTTCGGGACGGGGGTGGCGCCGTTGTCGGGGATTCTGTATTTCGTCACGTTTGCGGGGTTCATGCTGTACGTGAACTACGTGCTCATCGGCCGGCGTCATTGGGCCGGCGGCAGCCATGGCACGGAAATGGGCTGGCATTATCTGGTGCGGGCCGTGTGCGTCGGCGTGATGCTGGTGGGGGCGAATGCCGTGTTTGCGAATGTGAATTATCGCCCCGATTTCACTTCGGAGCGTCTGTTCACAGTGACGCCGGTGACGACCAAGCTGATCAGCGACTTGGACGGTAAGCGTCCGGTGATGATTCAGGCGTTCGTCAGCCGGGACGTGCCGCGGGAATATGTGCCCGTGCGGGAAACGCTGTTGGGATTGCTGGCTCAGTACGAGCAGCTGGGGCGCGGGAAAATCGGCGTGCGTGTGGTGACGGTCGAGCCCTTCAGCGAAGAGGCCGACCAAGCCAAGGCGCTGGGCATCGATTCGAAGAAGGTGCAGTCGGAACGAGGCGGCCGGCTGCAATTGGACGATGTCTTTCTGGGAGCGGTGATCAGCAGCGGCACGAACGAAGTGGTGATTCCGTTTTTTGAGGTCGCCATCCCGATTGAATACGAACTGACGCGCTCGGTCCGGACGGTGGCGACGGAGAAACGCTTGACCGTCGGCATTCTGGAGACGGACGCCAAGATGAACGGCGGATTCGATATGCAGTCGTTCCGCAGCACGCCGGAATGGAAGATCGTCACCGAGTTGAAAAAACAGTACACCGTGGAACCGGTGTCGCCGGCAGGCCCGCTCGACGAGTCGAAGTATGACGTCGTGGTGGCGGTGTTGCCGTCGTCGCTGACGGATCGCGAGCTGGCGAATTTCACGGACTATGTGAAGAAAGGGAAGCCGGTCTTGATTTTCGACGATCCGCTGCCGGCGTTCATCAATCCGGGTCTGGCTCCGAAGCAACCCAAGCAAAAGCCGGGCGGCCCGATGGGCGGCGGACCTCCGCCGGAGCAGAAGGCGGACGGCGGGCGGGCGACGTCGCTCGTGAATCTGCTGGGGATTCAATGGAACTACGACGAGATCGTGTGGGACAGCACGCTCAAGACGCTGCATCCGGAATTTGCCGACGTGGTTCGTGAAGAAATGATCGCCATCAGTCGGGAGAGCGGCAACGCCAAGGCTTTTTCGCCGGACAGCAAGGTGACGAGCGGATTGCAGGAGTTGTTGGCGTTTTTCTCGGGGACGTTGGCGAAGCGGGAAGATTCGAAGCTGGATTTCACGCCGCTCCTGGTGACGGGCGTGCAGTCCGGCATCCTGAAGTGGGACGACCTGGTGAAGAACAGCTTTTTCGGGATCGACATCGAAGAAAATCCCATTCGTCGGGAGGATATTTATGCGCATGTGATTGCGGCGCAGATCAAAGGTTCGCCAGAGGCCAAAGACGGCGCCGAACCGGTGAAGATCAATGCGATTTACGTGGCGGACGCGGACATGATCTTTGACATTTTCTTTTCGATTCGCGAGCGGAAGATGTACAACCTCGATCTGGACAACGTCACGTTCGTGCTGAACGCGATTGATTACCTGGCGGGCGACGACGCGTACATTGATTTGCGGAAACGGCGGCCGAAGCATCGCACGCTGACCGCCGTCGAGGCGCGGACGAAGACCTTCCTGGAAGAGAGCAGCAAGGAGCGGGAAAAGGCGGCGCAGGAAGCGAAAGAGGCGCTCGACAAGCGAAAGAAGGAACTGGAAGAAGTCGTCGAGAAGGTGAAGAGCGACAAGTCGCTCTCCGAATTCCAGAAGATCCAACAAGTGGCGCTGGCCCAGCAGAGCCAGCAGCGGATGCTGGAAGTGGAAGAGGCGAACATCAACCAGGGTAAAGAAAAGCGAATTGAAAAAAGCCGCGTGCAGGCCGAGCGGCATGTGCGCGCGATCGAGAACCGGTTCTATCTCCTGGCGGCGTTGCTGCCGCCGATCCCGGCGATTGTGCTCGGGTTGTTTGTGTGGATGAAGCGGCGCAGTCGCGAACGGGAAGACATCGGCCCGGCGCGCCGGGTGCAAAAGTGATCCCGGGGAGTCCCGATGCGCCGTTGTTGAGCAAGGTTCGTCAACGAAGCGGCGTCAGCCAAAATTGCAGCACGATGAATTCCGACGGTCAATCGTATTGAGGACGCATCGTCGTCCGGAGCATGATTCATGACTGAACAACAAAAAACGCTAAGTTTTGTGGCGGTGGCGGCGGTGATGGCGGCGGCGGGAGTTTTTCTCGCGCCCAAGGGGCCGACGCTGCCCAAGGATTCGACCGAAGCGCTGATCGGGACGGAGTTTTACAAGGACTTCAAAAATCCGTCGGACGCCACGGCCATTGAGGTGATCAGCTACGATCCGTCCACGGCGACGGCCAGCGTGTTCGGCGTGGAGAACCAGAACGGCGTGTGGAGGATTCCTTCGCGACACGGTTACCCCGCCGACGCGAAAGATCGCCTGGCGAAGGCGGCGGCTTCGATCATCGGATTGAAGCGGGAAGCTCTCGTCGGCAAAACGGAGGCCGAGCAGGCCGAGTTCCAGGTTCTCGATCCGAAAGCGGAAAAGGCGGAGAATCTCAAAGGGATCGGCAACCGGTTGACGCTGAAGAAAGAGAATACGGTTCTCGCGGATTACATCATCGGCAAGCAAGTCCCGGGGAGCGCCGGGTATTACTATGTGCGCCGACCGGACGAGAAACAGACGTTTAAGGCCAAAGTGCAGCTTGATCTGTCGACGAAGTTCACCGACTGGATCGAGTCCGACGTGCTGAATCTTGACGGCATGAAGCTGACAGAATTGGACATCTTGAAGCATTCGTTGAAGATCTCCAAAGGCCGGGCGACCCTCGCGGGCAAGGAACTCAGCGAGTTGTCGCGCAAGACGTCCTCGGATCCCTGGACGCTGGAAGGCTTGGACGAAGCGACGGAAGAGGTGAATCAGGACGAAGTTCGTAAATTGGTCGATGCACTCGACAATTTGAAGATTGTCGGGGTGCGTCCGAAGCCGGAAGCCTTGCGCGAGGGGCTGAAATCGGAGGGCGGAATCACGCTCGACAATGAAACGGAATCGGACCTGGCCAGCCGGGGCTTTTTCTTCCAACCGACGCCGCGCGGCGGTTTGCAGATGATTTCCATGGAAGGCGATCTGATCGCCGGCACCAACGAGGGCGTGGAATACGAGCTGCACTTCGGCGACGTGTTCGAAGGGACGGACGAGGAAGTGGAGTTGGGATTCGCCAAGCCGAAGGAAGAATCCGCGGAATCCTCGGCCGGAGAGGGGCCGGACGGCGAGAAGAAGGAAGACGAACAGAAAGAGGAGGCGAAATCCGACAGTTTGGCTTCGAAAAAGAAGAGCCGGTTTGTGTTTGCGACGGCCCGGGTTAACCCAGAGTTGCTGGGGCCAAAGCTGGAGGAACCGGTGAAGCCGGAAGAAACGCCTGAGGCACCGAACGAAGAGGCGGACAAGGCTGGCGCCAAACAGGAAGGAACATCGGACGAGAAACCCGCGGACGCGACCGGGGAGAAATCGGCGGAAGCAGCAAAGCCCGAGCAGGCCAAGGATGCCGCGGCGGCTGATTCGAAAGCGGCGTCTGCGGAAGCCATGAGAAAATACGAAGAGGAGAAGGCCCGCTACGATGCAGACGTCAAGACGCGTGAAGAAAAGCTCAAGACGGCTGAAGAGAAAGTCCAGTCGTTAAACGCCCGATTCGCGGATTGGTATTACGTGATTTCCGCAGAAAACTTTGAGAGCTTGCGCCCGGGACGCAAGTCGCTGGTGAAAGAGAAAGCCGAAGCGAAACCCCAGGACGGCGAGGAAAGCCCTGCCCCGCCGACCGACGCGCCGGCGACCGAGAAAACGCCGGAAGAAAAGCAACCTGAGGAAAAGCAACCTGAGGTGAAAGAGCCTGAAGCGAAAGAGCCTGGTCCAAAGTCCGACGCTTCCGCGCCAGAGAAGACTGAGGAGTCTGCCTCTCAGAAGGCGCCCGAATAAGCGACCTGGCAGTCTGGGCGGATTGCGTTTTCAGCGTGGTATTTCCGGACCCTGCGGAAGTTTCGGTCCGCCAAAAATAACCTGACTGTTGCCAAAGTGATGCAGCCGGCGGCGATTCGCCGATATCCCCCGATGACGTGCCCGATTGGGCGGTTTATGGGGGACATGAGCAATGAATCGCCGGGAATTTGGTGGCCTGATTCTGGGGGCGGTGGCGGGACTTTCCACAGGGGTCGGCAGTCTGTACGCCTCTCCAACGACCAAGTCCAAGATCAATTGGGAAAAAACGTTACGGACGGCTCACGATGCGTCGTTGGAGCAGAGTAAGCCCCTCTTGATGATTTTCGGCGCCAGTTGGTGCACGTTCTGCCACAAGCTGCACCGCGAGACGTTGACCGATCCCTCTTTAGCAGCGCTGATCAACCGGGAATTCGTGCCGCTGGCCCTCGACTTCGATAAAGAGACGCGCGTGGTCGAAATTCTGGAAGTGGAGCAACTTCCCTGCACCATCGTCCTCAGTTCCGAGGCCGATCTGCTGCTGAAATACGTGGGTTTCCTGAAGCCGGACGCTTATCTCAAGAAACTTCAGTCAGCGCTGGCCAAGCAGAAGGAAATTCAGCTGACCAAAGGGACCGCGCCGGGCCGGCAGCGTTAAGTCGCCCGTGATGTCGAGTGTTCCCGCGGTGGTTGCGTGAAAGAAGACGCACTCTGTCGGCCGACCAGGAGGCGCGGGTGTCCGTCGTTGCAGAAACGTCGGCGAGACGGCATAGTAGCCTCATACGGGATTTCGTCATCGTTCGCCTAAGGATCGGCCTCGTACGGCCGCAGCGGACGAATTTGGCGGAAGATCCGTGGGAAGAGGCTTGATTCATGAGTGCTCCTGAACGCCCCGGCGTGCCGCGCAGCGACGACGATTCCTGGGGAAAACTGGCGTCCGATTTGTTCGGCATCAAGCTGGACGAAGAAGAAGATCTGGATATCAGCGATCTGGTTCCGCCTGTCGTGGCGCCGGCTGCTCCTCCTGCTCCACCGCCGACTCCGGTCGTGTCGGATGCGGTGCACGAGATCGATCTTGCCGATATGGACTTCGAAGCCGACGACGATGAGGACGAGGACGTAGATGAACCAGCTCCGCCGGTTCGTCACGAAACTCCGAACGGTGCCGCCTGCTGCTTCAGAATCAGAAGACGTGGAGGACGCGCTGGACGAGGATGGGGACGAAGTCGCGGCGGAGACTGGTGCCGAAGAAGCCGACGATTTCTGGGACGCGCTGGAGAGCTGGGACTGGGAGCCCGGTAACGAGACCGAGGCAAAACCAGAGGGTCAATCGTCACGATCTCGAGAGAGCCGCGATCGGCGGCCCCGTGATCGCGAACAGGGCGAAGGCCGTCGCGGCGGCGGTCGCTCCGAAGAGCGCGGGGCTCGCCGTGACAAGGGCCCTGATCGCGAAGGTCGTCGCCCGAGGCCGGAAGGCCGCGACCGGGGCGAATCGGCCCCGCGTCGCGAGCGTCGTCCGGAGGGGACCGGCAGCGAGTCGGGCCGCCCCGTGCGGCATCAACATCCTCCTGACGCAAAAGAAGAGGTCGGCGGGGACGAATTTGGGGCCGGTCTCGATGCAGAAGCTCGGGGACCGAAACGCGCTCCCTGGCGCGACGAACCCGTCTCTCGAGAGCGGCGGAGAAGAGCCGCCCGGTCGAGCGGGACGAACGAGATGAGTTGCCGGATGGACGACTTGGTGCGAGCCTGGTGGAAGAGGAATTCGGTCAAAAATCGACGGCGAAGGAGACTTGGAATCACCTCGTCCGCGTCGTCGCTGCCGCCGTTGACGCCGCCGTTCCGGCGAGGATCGAGAAACCCGAGGGGCATCGACGGGTAGTGGAGGCCAGTGAGCACTCCGACCGAGATTCCGACCGAGATGTGGAATCGTCGGAAGGCGATTGATCTCGATGAACCTGCTCGGAATCCCTTTGAAGAAACGTCGGAACCGAGCCGGGAGCCCCCGCGGGGCGAGCGTGGGGGCCGCCGCCGTCGTCGTCCGCCCCGATCATCGTCGCGCTCCGAGGAACGGGAATTTCGTGATTCGGACGAATCGTCGGAAGTCGATGGCGGCGAGGAACCGGTGTCTGAAAGTGTGGTGGCGACGCGATATGACGATATTCCGACTTGGGAAGAAGCGATCAGCTGCCTGCTGAAATCCCGGCCGGAAGGAGGACATCGATCCGGACCTCCTCCTCGGCGGCGCTGATCATGAGCGGAAAAACCTGCCGTCTGGTGACGCTGGGGTGCAAAGTCAACCAGTACGAAACGCAGTTGGTCAAAGAGGGGCTGGAACGGAACGGATACCGGGAAGCGGCGGAGGACGAACCGGCGGACCTGTGCGTGGTCAACACCTGCACGGTGACGAATAACGGGGATTCGCGCTCCCGACAGGTGATCCGACAACTGGCCAAGCAAAATCCCGGCACGCGAACGCTGGTCATGGGGTGTTACGCGACACGGGATCCCGGTGCCGTTCGCACGCTCCCGGGCGTGTTTGAAGTGATTTCGGACAAACGGGAACTGCCCGACGTGTTGCAGCGTCACGGCATTTATGATCTTCCCACCGGGATCAGTCGTTTCGAAGGGCGAAAACGCGCGTACGTGAAAGTGCAGGATGGCTGTATTTTGAAATGCAGCTACTGCATCATTCCCGCGGTGCGGCCGCATCTGTCGAGTCGTTCGCCGGACGAGATTGAAGACGAAGTGCGGCGGCTGCTCGGCAACGGGTATCAGGAAATCGTGCTGACCGGGGTGCACGTCGGGCATTTCGGGGTGGATACGACCCGGGGAAAATCGGGGTTGCCGCCGTTCCGTCTGTGGCATCTGTTCCGCCGGTTGGATCGCATTCCCGGTCGCTGGCGGATGCGGCTGTCCAGCATCGAAGCGGCGGAAATCAACGATGATTTCATCGCGGCGGCTGGCGATTGCGAGCATCTCTGCCCTCATTTCCATCCGGCGCTGCAGAGCGGCTCCAATGGCGTGCTGAGGCGGATGCGACGACGTTATTCGGCGGAACGGTTCCTGGAAAAACTGGCGAACATCCGCGGCCGGATGGCGAATCCGTCGTTCAGCACGGACATCATCGTGGGATTTCCGGGTGAAACGGATGAAGAGTTTGAGGAAACGCTGTCGACGTGCCGGCAGGCTGAGTTTTTGAAGATCCATGCGTTTCCGTTCAGTCCTCGGTCTGGGACGCCTGCGGCGACCATGCCGGGCCAGGTGCCGGGAAAAATCCGCCAAGCACGAATGCAGGCCTTGGAGCAACTGGAGCGGGAACTGGCGGGGCGGTATCATCAGGCGTTGCTGGGTGCGACGTCGGAAGTCCTGGTGGAAGGTTGGTCGAGTTCGCGGACCGGGTGCGTGCAGGGGACGGACCGGCGTTATGTCACGGTGGAGTTTCCGGGCGACGAACGAGATTTCAACCGGTTTGTGACAGTTCAGGGAACTTCCTTCGACGACCGGTGTCTAACAGGCGTTCGGCTGTCGGCGGAGAATCTCGCAGATTCTGTGGCGTGTGCGGATTAAACATCATGGCCATGTCCGAATTCCATTCGACTTTCATGGCGTTGGAAGAGCGCGACCCCGCGTTGGTGTTGACCATCACCCGGCCGCAGTTGTCCGAAGAGGAAAATATCGATCTGTTGGCCAAGGAACTGAACGATCTGGTCGACCAGCGCGGTTGCCGTCAAATGATCATCAGCCTGCAACAGGTCCAATACATCACCAGTGCGGCGTTGGGGAAATTGATCGCCCTGCACCGCCGCCTGCATCGCAAGGACGGCCGCCTGGTGGTCTGCGGGGCGTTTGATTCGGTCAAAGACGTGCTTCATGCCAGTCGATTGGATGGCTATTTCACCGTGACGGAAACGATTGATTCCGCCATTGCGCTGTTGGCTGCTGAATGACGGCGACCGCGACGGCGTTTTTCGGAAAGGCAAAGTTCAGGGTGTCCGGCAAGTTGATTGTTCTGGAAGGAATCGACGGCTCGGGAAAAGGAACGCAAGCCGAGCAGCTCCGCCGACACTTGAACGAGGCGGGGATGCGTTGTGCGCTGATCAGTTTTCCCCGCTATCAGCAAACCGCCTTCGGCCGACAGATTGGCCGGTTTCTCAACGGCGAGTTTGGCTCGCTGGAACAAGTCGATCCGTTGCTGGCGTCGCTGCTATTCGCCGGCGACCGATACGAATCACGCGGGTTGCTGTTGGAGTCGTTGGCCGAGCATGACGTGGTGGTGTGCGATCGATATATCGCGGTCCAACATCGCTCATCAGGGCGGCTACGCACCGGGGACAGCGGCGGGAATTAATGGACTGGATCGAACAGCTGGAATTCGGCATTTATCAGTTGCCTCAGCCCGATCTGACGATCTGGCTCGATTTGCCGGCGCGTGAAGCCCAGAGACTGATTGCCCGGAAATCCCAGCGGAGTTATACGGACAAGGCGGCCGACTTGCAGGAAGCTGATAGCGATTATCTGGAACAGGTTCGATCCGTCTATCAGCGGCTGGCGGAACAACAGCCGGATTGGCGGCGTATCGACTGTCTCTCGGCAGGCCGATTGCGCGACATCGACCAGATCGGCGGAGAGATCCTGGATGTGGTTCGCGTCTCGATGCAGACGGTGTGAACCATCCTTTGGTGAGTCGCACCGATTCTTTTCAGGAATGGTTCCTCCATGTCGTCTTTTGCCGAGTTGGTCACTTCCCGAAAAGCCTGGATCAACGACGTTTTGGCGCCTTGGTGCCGGACGGCGCAGCGAAAAGATTTATTATTAGCGGAACAGGAATGGACCGACATTGCGGGGAAAGTCGATCCGGAATCGACGTTGTGGCGATGGGCCTGGAGCCGTTTTCCGGAACTCGTGCATGAAAGCCTGGGGATCGATGAATCGTCGGAAGTGGCGGTCGCATTGAAGTCGGGGCGGCGGAATCTGCGGGTTTCCGGACGGCCGGAAAAAGCCAAAGCGGCTTAGTCTTGCTCACGGCGACCACGGATCACAGGGGTTTTGACGATGCCGGTCCGTTTTCGCTGGACGAGATTGCATCGGTGAAGCGAATCGGCACGATTGACCCCGTGGACGGTGCGGTTCCATAATCGTGGCTGTGGATTCTATCTCAGCCCCGGGCGAATCGCCTGCGGGCCATGCGCTGAAAACACCCGCCGCGTCACGTGGCGGGTTCTACAAGAAGGTTGATCCGTTTCATGCCTGCTGCATCCTCTGTGAAAGCCACGTCGAAAGTTCCCGATTCCGAAGGCCGGTTCGGCGAGTACGGTCGTCGCTTCGTGCCCGAAACATTGATGTATGCGCTGGAAGAGCTGACCACGGAATACGAAACAGCCAAGCGTGATCCGGAATTTCAGCGTCGATTCGAGGAATTGCTGCATTCGTTCGTCGGCCGACCGAATCCGTTGTATTTCGCGGAACGGCTGACAGAAGTCTGCGGCGGGGCCAGGATTTATCTGAAGCGCGAAGACCTGAATCATACCGGCGCGCACAAGATCAACAATACGATTGGCCAGGCGCTGTTGACTCAGCGGATGAAGAAGACGCGCGTGATTGCCGAAACCGGGGCCGGCCAGCACGGCGTGGCGACGGCGGTGGCGTGCGCCAGGTTCGGGTTGCCGTGCGTCGTGTACATGGGAGAAGAAGACATTCGTCGGCAAAAACTCAACGTCTTCATCATGAAGACGATGGGAGCCGAGGTGCGGCCGGTGACCAGCGGTTCACGGACGCTGCGGGACGCCATCAATGAAGCGATGCGTGACTGGATGGCGTCGGTCGAAGACACGCATTACATCCTGGGTTCGGTGGTCGGCCCGCATCCGTTCCCGATGATCGTGCGTGATTTTCAGTCGGTCATCGGGCGTGAAGCGCGCCAGCAGTCGTTGGACTTGTTTGGGAAGTTGCCGGATGAAGTGGTGGCGTGCGTGGGCGGGGGCTCGAACTCGGCGGGAATGTTCTACCCGTTTGTCGAAGACGACGGCGTGAAACTGACCGGCATCGAGGCCGGCGGCCGAAGCTCCAAGCCCGGGGATCACGCCAGCACGTTGTCGTTCGGCGTGAAGGGGGTGCTGCACGGCAGCTACAGTTATGTGCTGCAAGACGAAGACGGCCAGACGGCCGATGTCCATTCGATTTCCGCGGGGCTCGACTATCCCGGCGTGGGACCGGAACACAGTTATTGGAAAGACACCGGCCGGGTGCAATACGTCAACATTCGGGACGATGAAGCCTTAAGTGCGCTGCAATTCACGGCGAGAACCGAAGGGATTCTGCCGGCGATGGAAAGTTCGCACGCCCTGGCGTATGCGATGCGGCGTGCAAAAGAATTGCCGGCCGACCAGGCGATTGTGGTCTGCCTGTCGGGGCGTGGGGACAAGGACGTGAATGAGGTTGCGCGACTGACCGGCCGGGAGTTGTGAGAAGGCCAGCCCGCGCCGCGAGTTGATGAAGTAATTCAGAATCGTGAACTGTCCCGGATTCAGGATTCGTGTGCCACTGGCTTTGCCAGTGTTTTTCGTCGGAAGTGAAAATCTGCACTGGCTGAGTCGGGGCACACACGTCGGGTAATACCAAGACGCAGGAACGAGGAGCTTTAGGTTGTCCGCAGTCTCGCGAATCGCCGCCGTGTTTGACTCGCTGAAGTCGCAGCATCGTCAAGCGTTTATTCCGTTCGTCACCGCCGGCGACCCAGACCTGGAGTGGACGGGCCGGTTAGTCAAGGAATTGTCGGAGAGCGGCGCCGATCTGATCGAAATCGGCTTTCCGTACAGCGATCCCATCGCCGACGGGCCGGTGATTCAGGCTTCGTACACGCGGGCGCTGGGAAAGCATTTGAAGGTGGCGGCGATTTTTGCCGAGATCGGCCAGGTCTCGAAAACGATCAAGACGCCCTTGATCGCGATGGTCTCGTATGCGATCGTGTTTCGTAACGGCGCGGAATCGTTTCTCGAACATGCGGCCCAAGCCGGATTTTCGGGATTGATCGTTCCCGATCTTCCCGGCGATGAATCGGAAGCGTTTGCGACGCTCGTCAAACGGCATGGGCTGGATCTGATTCAATTGGTGGCGCCGACGACTCCCGCGGCGCGCATGCACCGCATCGTGAAGAACGCCTCCGGGTTTGTGTACTGCATTGCCGTGGCGGGAACGACCGGCGTGCGCGAAGCGCTGCCGTCCGAACTCGCCGCGATGTTGCAGACGCTCCGTCAGCAGACGACGTTGCCGCTCGCGGTGGGCTTCGGCATCAGTCGGCCGGAGCAGGTGAAAGAATTGCGCGGTCTGGCCGACGGAGTCATCGTCGGCTCGGCGGTGGTGCGGCATCTGGAAGATTTATCCGCTCATCCCGCCTCTGCGGAAGCCACCGTGCAGAAGATTCGGGAATTTGCGCAGTCGATGGCGGCTGTGGCTCATCAAGCCTAATCACTGATCAATTCTTCAACTCTTGAGGAGGCACTCCATGCCCTCGACCTGGCGCCGCGCTGTTGCGATCGGTCTCTGTTTCGTCTCTACGCTCGGCGCTGAGGAGAAATCAGGCAGCGGCAAGACGACGTACTGCCGATTTCAGTCGGGGGAAACCGTGGCATATGGCGTCGTGGAAGGGGACAAGGTCCGGCAACTCGATGGCGATCTGTTTCACTCGCCGAAGGCGACCCAGACGACGTTTCTGCTGAAGGACGTGAAATTCCTGGTGCCGACGGAACCGAAGCAGGTTTTTGCCATGGCGGGGAATTATCAGAGCCATGTCGGCGGAGACAACATCACGACGACGATCACCACGATCACCAAGTTGACGACAGATCCGAAGACCGGCAAGACGTCCGCGGACAGTCGGACGACGACGGAGTCGGAGACGGCGGGTTCCGTGCCGACGAAGTTTCAGATTCCCCAGCCGTTTTTGAAGACGGTGTCGTGCCTGATTCCTCATGGGGCGAACATCGTGCTGCCGAGGGATGCGGGCCGCGTCGATTATGAAGCGGAAATGGTGATCGTCATCGGCAAAGAGGCTCGCAAGGTGCCTAAGGACAAGGCGAAGGAATACATTTTCGGCGTGACGATCGGGAACGACGTCAGTGCGCGGGTCTGGCAGAAGGGCGATGTGCAGTGGTGGCGTGCCAAGGGGGCCGATACGTTCGGGCCGTGCGGTCCGTATCTCGTCACCGGGCTGCATTATGACGATTTGCGGTTACAGTTGCGGCAAAACGGTGAAACCAAGCAGGACGAGCGGACCAGCCGGTTGATTCACGACTGCGCGGCGATGGTGAGCGGGATCAGTCAGGTCTGCACGCTGTATCCCGGTGATTTGATTTTCACGGGTACTTCCGGGACCACCCAGGCGATCTCCGCGGGCGACGTGATCGAGGTGGAACTCGAAGGCGTCGGCGTGCTCAGCAACAAAGTGGTGGCGGAAGAGTAGCGCCGTCGTCGAGGTCCGGAAACCGCGGTGCGTCATCGAGTGATGCAACTACGCGTCCGTGCGGACGCCGCGATGGAGAAATTTCGGTGCGGGAACGTCGTGGGCGTCGACCGTGGCCGGCAATTTCTCTTCCTGGGACAGATCCAGACTGAGCGGCAAGTTTTCCTGAGCATCAGCGACGCGGCGAATTTCGGCTCCGAGCATGTTAAGCTTGCGTTCGAGCCGTTCATAGCCGCGATCGAGATGATAAATGCGGCGGATGACCGATTCGCCGTCGGCGGCGAGAGCCGCCAGCAGCAGCGCTGCGCTGGCGCGCAAGTCGGACGCCATCACGCAGGCGCCGCTGAGTTTGGGAACGCCGCTGATGATGCCGCTGGCCGCTTCACGGCGAATTCTGGCTCCCATGCGGCACAATTCGGGGATGTGCAGGAACCGGTCGGGAAAGACTTTGTCGGTGACGACGCTGATGCCGCTGGCCAGCGAGAGCAGCGCGGTGAGCTGCGCCTGGACGTCGGTCGGCACACCGGGATACGGCAGCGCCGTAATGTCGCTGGGCCGTAAGTCGTTGGGAGTGGAGACGGCGATCGTCGATCCGTGCGTTTCGATCTTCACGCCGATGGAACGCAACACATCAATGACCCCGGCGAGGTGATCGAGGCGGACATTGGCGATCCGCAACTGACCGCGCGTGATGGCGCCGGCGATGATCAGCGTGGCCGCCTCGATCCGGTCGGGGATGATGTCCTGTTCGACGCCGGTCAAACGATCGACTCCTTCGATCTTCAACAACGGCGTACCGAGGCCTTCAATCTTCGCTCCCATGCGATTCAGGTACTCGCCGAGATTGACGACTTCCGGTTCGCAGGCGGCGGCGGAGATCGTCGTCACTCCTTCGGCGAAGACGGCGGCTGTCATCACGTTGCAGGTGCCGGTCACGGTGCTGCCGAACGGACCGCCGAGGTAGATGTCGGCCGCACGCAACCGGTCCGCGGCGGCAAAGACGTAGCCGCGCTCGATGGTGATTTCGGCGCCGAGCGCTTCGAGACCTTTGAGGTGGAGGTCGATCGGCCGATGACCGATGTTGCAGCCTCCCGGCAATGAGACGCAAGCCCGTTTCCGTCGGCCGAGCAGCGGGCCTAACACGCAGACGCTGGCCCGCATGCGACGGACCAGTTCGTAGTCGGCGACGCAGGGCCGGTCGTCGATGGTTTCCAGTTGCAGGGCGCCGTCGGGACGGCGGGCGACTTCCATGCCGAGCGATTGAAGCACTTGTGCGAGCGTGGAGACGTCGGCCAGTTCGGGAACGGACCGTAAGACGGTCGGCCCCTCGGCAGCCAGCGCCGCCGCCATGATGGGCAAAGCGGCGTTTTTGGCTCCGCTGACGGCGGTGATTCCGCGAAGCGGTTTTCCACCGCGGACGGTCAGCATGTCCATCCCTGGACCTCCCGTAACTCCGGTCAATCGACGGCGATGCGCAGCGCCGACGGGGGTATTGGAACACCGGCGGGGAAAATGAGCAAGGGCAGGACGGCGGTTACACGCCCAGGCGTCGTTCCAGGTCAGCCCGTTCCCGGGGGGGCACGCGCAGCGATTCGGCGGGAATCGGGAAGCCTTGATTGCGCAGCGCATTGATCCGCAACATGACGGCGGCGCCGTACAAGAGATTGTAGGCGACCGTCGCAACCTGCCGGTTAGCGGGTTGCTGCAGGAACGTCCCCTTGGTCCATTCGTTGAACGCGCCCATCGCAGGGCCACACCAGACCTGGTAATCCATCCGCCGGTCGGGCACCCCGGAATTCGCCCAGCGGGAGGCCTGCCCCAGGTACCAGCGGAAAATCAAGGACATTTTGTGTTTGGGATCTTTTTCCGCCTTCACGATCTGATGCGGATCGCGCGTCTTGAAAAACTCGACGGTTTGATTCCACACGTCATCCAACGAGGTCTTGAACATCGTTTTTTCGATGTTGGCCCGTTCGGCGGCGGGAATATCGTCGATGCTTTTGCAGCCGCGGTAGAGTTCGTACAACTTCGAGGCCCGCATCGGAAACATCGTACCGCGTTTGAGAACCTGCACTTTCACGCCCATTTCAAACATGTCGGCGGCGGGGCACATGGTGGTGTCCGCCTGCTCGGCATCGGCGAGCATTTGCCGGACGACGTCGCAGGTCCCCGATTCGACGCAGGCCTGATTGACCGAGCCGACCAGCACATAGCTGGCGCCCATGGCGAACGCCGCCGCCGTGCTGGCGGGCGTTGCGATCCCGCCGGCGGCGCCGACGCGTAACGGTTGGGTGTATTTGTACTGGGTCATCATGCGGTCGCGCAGGGCGAGCATCGTGGGGATCAGCGTGACGGCAGGACGATTATCGGTATGTCCGCCCGAATCGGCTTCGGCGGTGAGATCCTGGGCGACGGGGATTTGTTCGGCAAGTTTCGCCTGATCCTGCGTCAACAAGCCTTCCTGCACGAGTTGCGTCAGCATTTTCACCGGCGGAGGCGCGAAGAATTTCGAGGCGACTTCGACGCGGGAAACTTTGGCCATCACGCGGTTGGGAGTGACGATTTCCCCCTTGGGGCCGCGATGAATGCCATGAGTCCGGAAGCGGACGACATTGACCGTCATGTCCAGGAAGGCAGAGGCCTCAGCGAGCTTGACGCCGCGCTGAATATAGAGTTCAACCACGCCGCGTTCCAAAGACGGATCGTGCGGGCTATGAATCAGATTGAAGCCGTAGGGGAGACCGGGAATGTTCTTTTGAAGGCGGTCAATCGCTTTCTCGACGCGGGGGAGTCCGAGGCCGGCCGAACCGTAGATCCCCATCGTGCCGCACTTGGCCAGCGCCTCGGCGATTTCTTCGGACGCGATTCCCGCCGCCATGCCGCCTGAGACGTAAGGATAGCGGAGTCCATGATCGGCGCAGAATGTCGGATCGCCGAGCGATTCCGGTCGAATGGCGGGCACGACGCCGATCATGGGAGAGGCGCCCGGATCATGAGGCGTGGGACCGATCGCCCCGTAGCCGCCGCGCCCCAGCCCTAAACCGCGCGGGGACTTCACGATGTACAACGGTTGATGGATGTCTTCCAGCGCCTGCGTCACCGCCGCGGCGTCCAAGGCCATCGGCGTTCCGTTGGAGGTCCACCAACCAAGTGAAGAATGAGCGGGAGCAAGGGTCGCAGTCGTCATGGAGTCGGGTTTCCAGGGCGAACGATGAAAAATGCAGAACCACGGCGATTATATCGGCATCCTGCGGATTACCAGTGTGGTTGGAAGTGCAATTGTTGCTGTAACGACCCATTCTATGGGACGTTATGCACGCGGCGCAGCCTCTGCGGGATTCAGGTCGTTTCGTGACCCTGTCTTGAGTGGGAAGAATATTTTGTTCGGTAAAAATGCGTGGTTTGGGGTGAGTCATCTGCAAATATGGGAAAAGTCGGTCGAAGCAATCGTTCCGCGTCGATGCACAAAGAGAATCCGGCCCTCCACTGAGCGGACATGGTTTTGCGGCGATGAAATTACGAATACGCAGCACGAAGTTGTTCTGGCCCGTACTGCTTTTGCAGTTCAGCGGTTGCGTGATCTATACGCCGTTCGAGGTGGTCAGATTCTGGGCGGACTACAATACCGAGCGGGAGTGCAACGCGCAGGTCGAATGCTTTGATCATCTGCCTCCGAAGACGCCGCGCGTGCGATTGATGCGCTGGGGGTACAACATCGGGCCGACAAACACGATGCCGCCCAAGGGAACCTTAGGCCTGGGAACCGGCGCGTGGGAAGACCGGCTGTTCTTTTGGCGGAAGTTCGGCGGGAAAAACTGTCCCGAATATCCGACCGACAACTGCCCGATTCCCGAGGCAGCATCCCGAGCGATGCCGGCGGATTCCGTGCCGCGATTGCCGCCCCCTGCTCCGGCGGCGGAAGCTTCGGATTTCGAATTGGCCCCGGCGCCGCAATCGAATCGGGAAATGACGGTTCCCGATGGTCAGCCCGTCTTACCCATGGGATATCAGTGGTCTCCCGGCCGGGTGACGAATTCCAACTGGGTGTTTTCGAAATCAGCCGGGGCCGAACGATTGTCCCGACAGCCGGAAAATGATTTTCGACAGTCTGTGCGCCCCAGTCACCGCGCGGGGGGAGAGGTTGGAATTTTCTCTTCAGTCGCCGCCGGGCCTCGACGGGCAAACTGATCGATATAAACCTGCGTGATGTCGTCGGGAACGAGATCTTCCGGGGTGGTGAATTCGAACAGCGAATCATCGACCTCGTGATCGAGTTGGACCTCTTGAAAATCGAGCCGAACCAGCGAGCGATAGTTCTTCTTCTCGGTATCCCGTTTCAGATAGATGATTCGCTGGGGAAACAGCGTCTCGGGATCCAGATAGATTCGGACTTGCTCGGGAAAATAAGGGGGCAGCTCTTTCTCATTGGGACGCTGCCATTTGGCCAGGACTTCTTTTTTCCAGCGGCCGACCAGAATCAGCGATCGCGACGCCCCCTCGCCTTTTTCTCGCATTTCGTGGAACTGCATCGTGCGATGCAGGGAATTCATCAGCCCGGGCAGACCACCGAGGCCGAGTTCCGTCTTCCAAGTGGTGGCCACGGGCTGTTCCGACATGGCGGCTTGAATCTGCTTGAGGTTTCGCAGCGTGACCTGCTTATTCCCTGCGATTTCCGTCAGGCTCCACAAAATGTCACCGTCCGAAACCTCCAATAACGAGCCCTGAGTCTTGCCCCCCAGGCGCACCTGCAACTCCAGGTGAATCTGATCGCCGCGGCTGACGTATTGGCCGGTCATGCGCATCGGTTGGTCCCCGATAAAGACCTGCTCGACGAGAGTCGCTTGAATGGTTTTTCGGCTTTGAATCGCGGCAACTGCCTTTTCGAAAAGGGGTTGCGTTTGTGGCGGGGAATTGGCGTCGGCCGGCGTTTCGACGTCGGTCTGTGCAGACAATCTGAGCGGGATCAGCAGCCCGGCTGTGAAGATGGAGAGAATACAGGCGATGTGCCAAATTCGCGGATTTTCCCGTTTCGTCGGGAATTGACGGATTTGCCAAAGATGCAAGGCACATCCTTCCGAAAAGAGTAATGAGTTCAGGTTCCCAGATTCGCGGGTCTGGAGGTCCGTCGACGGCGAAAAACTTCCCGTCGTGCGGAACCGGAATTATAGCGAAAGTCGATTCTTCGGGTCGACAGGAACCTGACCGCTTCGTTTTAGGAAAATTCCAGGTTCGAAACAGACGGTCTCGGGCACAATGGTGAACAGGATGACGATTGGACGTCATCCGGCCATTCCGCCGCAGGACCCATCGACGTTAGCGAGAGGGGTCGGAATGAGGTATTACTTTCTGGCACTGGGAACCGTCGTGGTGGTCTGCGTGGGCTGTTCCATGGACGGTCATCAATTGACCAACAAGGGTGAGTATCATGCGCCGCCCGCAGCCATGATGATGCGTCCGGGGCCGATGGTCGACGGCCCGGGACCGGGCGTCCTGCCCCTGATGACGCCGCCGCCGATGGCGCCGGCCGTGCTCGGGACCACGCAGATCCGGTTCGTCGGGCCGGACGGCATGCACATCGGCTGGCAGGTTCCCGGCGGATATGCGGAGAACCAACTGGTCGCTCCTTCGTCGTTCAACTTTCAGCAAGGGGCGATGTATCGCTTGAAGCTGTCGGGGGTTCCCGGCCGCGAAGGGCTTTCGCTCTATCCGACGCTGCAAGTTTATCCGTCGCAGCCCGCGACTGAAGCGTATCTGACGCACGTCAAGGTGCCGGTGCAATTGACCGTGGAAGACCTCGATCAGATCGAGAGCAACAACTTCGTCACGAAAGTGATTTACTTGCCGGACGCCAAGTTCCAGGAACTGGCGATCGCCAATGTCGAGACGCTGGTCTCGACGCGGCTCGATCCGGGGATTGATCCGATCCAGGAAGCCGACAAGCGCGGCTCGATCATGGCGGTGCTGCGGATCGGCAACGTTGACCAGGAAATGACTCCGGGAACGGCTTCGGCGGATCGGGGAATCAACCAGGCGGCGTATCAAGCGGCCGACGGCGAACAAGGTCAATTCGTGCCGCCGATGCCGATTGGTCCGGCAGGCCAAGGCCAGATGCCGATTCCGGGATCGATCATGGTCGCGGGGTCAGGTTATCCGGGCATGCCGGCCGGTTACCCGGTCGCCGGGATGAACACGCAAGTGTGGGGACAGCCCATCACCGGGACGCCGATCGGTCTGCCCGGTCCGGTGCAACTGCCGTACGGCGGTCCGGCGAGTCTGAAATCGCATACCGTGGTCAATCGAACGAAGCAGCAACTGCCGCAACCTGTCGAACACATGCTGATCGGCGTGAAGCACAGCCCGGGGCTGAGCTTGCCGAAGCCGGTGAGCAACGTGGAATACGAAGAAACGCATCCGGTGTATGGACCGGGCGAGTTGGCCTACCCGGCAGGACAGATGCCGGGCGGTTTTCCGCAGTAATGTGGCTCAGCGACCCTCGCTGGCGCGTCGGGCTAAAGAACGACGAACGGGCTTAGCGGAGCGGAATCAGGAACGGCGTGTGGGGCAAGGAATTTCCTGAGCAGCACACGCCGTTTTTTTACGGTCAAGAGTCGAGAGTCAAGCGTCCGGAGCCCCGGCCACGAAATTCAGTGCTCGCTGTTGTTACCTGACTCTGGTGATTGGATTGTGGACGTGCAAACCACCCTTCGAATCTGGCTGCTGGCGAGCGGCATGCTGTTCAGCATCGCGGGAATGGCGTCTGCCCAGCAGACGAATCCCGTCCATGGCATGCAGTTCCCGCTCAACCAATATCAACCGCCGGAAACGACGATCGAGTGGATGAAGATCGCCGGGCGGATCTGCCAGGACTACATGCAACCGGTGAAGGTTTATCTGCCTGGCGAAGGCCGGGTGACGTTCTATGATCATACGCCGAATCGGCCGATTGAGCTGGCCGCACCGGCGCAGGCGTCGCTGGCCGTGGGGCGCATCTACCGGATCAAAGTCGATCTCATTCCGGAATATCCGGGAGTGGAGTTCTATCCGTCGATTGAATTGATCGATCGCTTGCATCCTCCGCCAGGAAAAATCGAGCAATTTCCGATCGAGTTCACACTGACGAAGGAAGAACTGGATTGGACAATGGACGAGCGGCTGGTGACGAAAGTGGTCTACCTGGAGCAGCCCCAACGCGTTCCTCCCCTGCAGGTGAGCGAACCGCGGGCGACGCAGACGCTGCACCCCGCTCAGAATGCGCTGGCCGTGGCGGACGACCTGGGGCGTCCGATGGCGATTATCCGGTTGGGGGGGCGGACGCCTGACGCCCGCGGAATGGACCCGCAATTTTTCGGCCCCGGGGGGCCAGTTCAAGTGTCCCAGCCGCAGCCGCCCGATCCGAAACTAACGAATCGGAATGTCAAAACTCGGCTGCCGTCCCGCACTGTTTCAGCACGATAACGCCAGATGGCTCTCTGCAAAGGCTTGGCCCGATGACCTGGTTGTCGCAGTTTTCGCCGTCCTTCGCCGCCCGCGGTCTTTCCCGCTCGTGGCTGTTCGCGTTTTTTGCGGGATCGTCGTTGGCGTGCTGTTCGTGCACCACGATGCAAAGCCTGGCGCGCACCGAGGACTTCACGGCGGAGATTCAGCGCGCCAAACAAGCACAATTGCAGCAGGTGGCCGCTGCCCAGAACGAACCGATGTCTGAGGCTTCCACCGGCGTTGCGCGGATCGCGGGGAAAAAGCGAGATTCCGGAATTCAGTTGGCGTCCTATGAGGAAGCGGCCTGTCCGCCGGAGGCGATTTCATCCTGTCCGCCGGAACCGCGCACACCGATGGCGGGGCCGAACCCGTTTGCCGTGGGGATTCCCGCGGGCGAAGCGTGCGTCTGCTCGCCGGAAAGTTACCCTGACGAATACCTGTGCGACGGCGGGGATCGCGATTGGCCGGTGCATTACAGCAGCCGGGAACGCTACGGTCTCGATACGGAAGACACGATTGCGGAATACGTCGATCACACGGGGCAGGAGCAGATGAAGCCGACGAATAAAGTCTGCGTCTACGCGCCTCGTTTTGCCGCGGTGCGGACGGTCAGCCAGCCGGTACAGAATGAGATGGTGGATGAAGCGGCGGGAATGACTAATGCCGGCGTCGGCGATGAGCTTCGCAGCCGCGTGAGCAGCGTGCTCAAAACCAAGCGAGATCCGACCGGCAACCTGCGTGTCCGATCGCGGGCCAGCGGAGTGGAAATGGACGAACCCGCCGTCAATGTAGTGCAGGATGTGACGGCCCTCCAGCATGAAAAACTGATCAACCTGTTCCAGAACTTTACCTTTGCGGCATTCATTGATCTGGATCAAACCACGGCGGCCCGGTTGAACTACGGTCTCGCGGCGGCCGAGGTTTGGACACGAGAACAGAATCCGGTCATCGCCGGCAAAGTTGAAGTGCCGACGGTCGGCCAGCAGGAAGTGACCGCCACGGCCCTGACTGTGATCGAGGAACGGGAAACGCCGGGGTGCTTGCAGATCGTCAAGTTCGCTGATCTGAAGGATGCCCTGCCCGGTGACGTGATCACGTTTACGATCCGGTATCGCAATGTCGGCGGGCGGGAAGTGAATTTCGTCCGCATCGTGGACAATCTGACGCCGCGACTGGAATACATCGAGGACAGCACGGACTCGGATCGAGGGGGCGTGTTGACGACGGAAGACAACGGCGAAGGCAGCCTGGTGCTGACGTGGGCGCTGGCCGATCCACTGCCGGCAGATGCCGCGGGGACGATCACGTTCCAGGCGCGCGTGCGGTAAAGCGCCGCTTGACGTTCATGGATTGCCTTTGAACGAGAGAACCCGGCGTCGCGGACGCCGGGCTTTTTTTTTAGAATGTGCCATCTTCCCTGATTCGTGTTCGGAGCGTTCAATGGCGATCATTCCGCGATTGAGAGAACTGCATGAGGAAATGACCGCCTGGCGGCGCGACCTGCATGCTCATCCCCAGACGGCTTTCGAAGAGACGTACGCGTCCGAGTTCGTGGCCCGGGAATTGGCGCGGGTGGGAATCGCGGTCCATCGCGGCCTGGCGCGGACAGGCGTCGTGGGGACGCTTGTCGGCAAGCGGGAAGGACGAGGCGCTGTGCAATCCTTGGGGTTGCGGGCCGACATCGATGCGCTCGACATCACCGAACAGAACGACGTGTCGTACAAATCGCAGTTTCCGGGCAAGATGCATGCTTGCGGACACGACGGGCATACGACGATGCTGCTGGGGGCGGCCAAATACCTCGCCGAAACGCGGAATTTCGCCGGGACGGTGCAATTCATTTTTCAGCCTGCGGAGGAAAACGAAGGGGGCGGCAAGGTGATGGTCGACGAGGGGCTGTTCCGGAAGTTCCCTGTGGATGCGGTGTTTGGCATGCACAATTGGCCGGGCATGGCCGTCGGAGAATTTGCGGTGCGCACCGGGCCGATGATGGCGGCGTTCGACATTTTTGAAATCACAGTCACCGGCCAGGGAGCGCATGCGGCGATGCCGCATTTGGGCATCGATCCGATTGTGGTCGCGTCGGAAGTAGTGTCGGCGTTGCAAACCCTGGTGAGCCGGAATGCCAATCCGCTGGATGAACTGGTGGTGAGCGTCACGCAATTTCATGCGGGCGACACCTGGAATGTGATTCCCCCGACGGCGGTGCTGCGGGGGACGGTGCGGACATTCCGCAAGGAGGTGCAGGACATGGCTGAGGCCGGCATGCGGCGGATTGTGCAACATGTCTGCGCGGCGTTCGGCGCAACGGGTGAGACACGCTACGAACGCCGTTATCCGGCGACCGTGAATTCATCACGTGAGACGGAGTGGTCGGCGACCGCGGCGGAAGAGGTTGTCGGACGAGACAGAGTGCATCATGATTTGCCGCCGTGCATGGGAGGCGAGGATTTCTCGTTCATGTTGCAGGAGAAACCGGGCAGTTACGTGTGGATCGGCAACGGTCCGGCGGAAAACGGTCGGATGCTGCACAACCCGCGGTATGATTTCAACGATGAAATCTTGCCGCTCGGCGCGAGCTATTGGGCGAGATTGGTGGAAACGCTCCTGGCATAGTGAGGGCACAGTCCCCCTTGAAAAACTTGAAAAACGAGCGACTCAGCGAAAAAAACGCCGTTCAATCCAATCAAAGAGGCCTTGTACGGCGATCGCCAGCAGCGCGGCGGGGACGGCGCCTTCGAGAATCAGAGAAATGCTGTCGAGCCGGATGCCGGTGATGATGGGTTGACCGAGTCCGCCGGCGCCGATGAGCGCGGCGAGCGTGGCGGCCCCGACGTTGATCACTGCAGAGGTCTTGATGCCGGCCAGGATTGACCGGGCCGCCAGCGGCAATTCGATCAGTCTCAAGCGTGCTCCCGGCGGCAATCCCAGTACGGCGGCCGATTCCTGCAGCGAGGGCGAAATGCCTTGCAGGCCTGCGCAGGTGTTGCGAACGATCGGCAGCAGGCTGTAAAGAAACATGGCCGCAATCGCCGGCGGAGCGCCGATGCCCAGCAGCGGAACCATCAACACCAAGAGCACCAGCGGCGGGATCGTCTGCACGACACCCACTGTGTTGAGGACCAGCGAGCCCACCGCCGGGATCTTGGCGGCGAGAATTCCCAAGGGGATCGACACGGCGATGGCGGCAAGCAACGAGAGAACGACGAGCTGCAAATGCTCTCGCAATCGTCTGGCGATCCGGTGAAACACCAGTTCTGGGGCGACAGCGGCGGAAAAGCCGAGCCGTTCGCGGCAGAATTCAGCGGCCACCACCGACTCGGATTCCTGCTCAATTTTGACGCGCGCATTGAGCTTGCGCATCACGGTTTCGTCAAACTGGCCGGCCAATTTTTGCAGCGCTGGAACAGCTGCCGGGGCTCGATCGTCGAGATCCGCGCGGTAAACCAGCACGCAATCGTAGTCGGGGAAGTAATGCAGGTCGTCAATTAAGGGGCGCAAGCGGTAGTAGGCAATTTCCGCGTCCGTGGAAAAGAGATCGACAACGTCCAACTCACCGGAATCGAGCGCTCGATAGGCGACGTCGTGATCAATGCCGCGCGGTTCCTGCGACAGGTGGTACAGCCGCTTGAGTCCGGGCCAGCCATCGCGTCGATGTAAAAATTCATCGCTGAACCCGAATTTCAGCCGGGGGTGATTCTGCAAGTCTCTGATCGCCGTGATCCGAAGCAGTTCGGCTTGGTGCTCTTTCATTCCCAGGACATAAGTATTGTTGAAGCCCAGCCGAGGCGTCGCCCGGACTCCGAGCGCGGCAATTTCCGCGCGCCAGGCTTGATCATCGGCATCCCGCCGTGATCCGAGGATCTGTTCGCGAATGGTGCCGACATATTCGGGATACACATCGACCTCGCCGGCAAGGAGCGCCTTCCAGAGCAGCTCCGTGCCGGCCAGTTCGCGGCGGGAGACTTCCAGGCCGTGATGAGCGAGGGTCAAACGCGTGATCTCGCCGAGGATGACCGATTCCGTGAACGCTTTGCAGCCGACCACGAGTTTCTTTTCGCCGGTGGCCCACGCCGTCGAATCGCTGCAGAACAGGATCAGGCAGCATGAGATGAGACAGAATCGCATGGTGTGAATTATCATGCGGGATTCCAGGGATTTCGTTGGGCTTGCAGAAAACGGGTGACGAATTCGTCCTGCGGCGCGGCGGAGAAGTCGGCCATGGTGCCTCGCTGGACAATGCGTCCGTCGCGCAGCAGGATCAAATCGTCGCCGAAAAAAGCCGCTTCGCCGAGGTCATGGGTCACGAGGACCACCGTTTTTCGGAGTGAGCGGAAAATCGTCCGCAGGTCGTCTTGCAGGTCATACCGCACCAGGGGATCGAGGGCGCCCATCGGCTCGTCGAGCAAAATGGCGGGAGGGTCGAGCATGAGCGCGCGCATCATCGCGACGCGTTGTCGTTGACCGCCGGAAATGGCGGACGGGTAGCGATCGAGGAGGGATTTGGGGAGGCGGGTGAGATCGGCGAGCTCGTCGATGCGGGCAGCAATTCTCGGCAGCGGCCAGCCCAGATGCCGGGCCAGGAGTTCGACATTGGCCCGTGACGTGAGGTGGGGAAAGAGACCGCCGTCTTGCAGCACAAATCCCATCTTATGACGCAGACGCAGCACGTTCTGCGCGTTGAGCGGTTGCCCGTCGAACAGGATCGAACCCTGGTCGGGAGGAATGAGCCCCACGAGCAATCGGAGCAACGTCGATTTTCCGCAACCGGACGGCCCGATGAGCACAGTGGTGAGGCCGTGCGGAAATCGGAGAGAGATTTCCTGGACTGCCACTTTGCCTTGAAACGACTTCACGACGCCGGAAAGTTCAAACACATGACGCCTCTCGAGTCGAGGCGGCTTCCAGCGGCAGTTGGGGCGGGTGTCCGCCGTGAGTCAACAACTCTAAGACGCGAGATTCGAGCTGCGAGGTCAATTCGCGGGTCTGATTGCGATTGCCCGGCTCGCGTTGAATGCGCAGCGGTTCCCCGAATTGAATGACGACTTGGCGGCGGCCGTGAACCGTGGGAAGTTCGACGCCGAGAATGTCTTCTTCGAGTTTATCGATGGTTTCCGCCAGCCGTTCCGCGGAAGGCCGTTCGATGAGATAATCGCCGGGATAACTGTAAAGCTGGACGACGAGAAACAAGTCGTCGAGGTGCCGTTGATGGCGGGCGCGCTCGGCGGGAGTGGCGTCCGGCTGCTCGAGGGCCATGATCGCTTTGCGGCGCAGTTCCTTGACGCGATCCGGAACGGACCCATCGCTCGGCGAATTGCCGAATGAATGATCGATTTTTTGGAGGATCGATTCGGCGAGGTGCATCAAGCGCTGCCGAATCGTGCCGCGGGTCGGTTGCCCCAGGTGTTCGATTTCTTTGATCGTCAAGGACACGTCGGCCAGCCGGAGAATTCGTTCTGCCAGCGGCAGTTCCGGCCTGCGCCCCAGAAACAACCGGTCTTCGAGGCGGTTCATGACGGCTTCCAGACTGGGACGCGGGTCGTCGAGATAACGGAAGCGAATGGCACATGGCAAGGCGTGGATCGGTCGAGTCGATTTTTTAACCGCCATTAAGGCAATGGCCGCGGCTCCGTCGCGAAAGGGCATCAAACGTTCGCCGACGTGATGGATGTCTCCTTCGGGAAAGATCACCAGCGGGGACGAGCCGATTTGCAGCAGTTCTGTGGCTTGTTTCAGGGCGCGGACATCGGTGTTTTCGCGATCGATGCTGAAACAGCCGTGGCGTTGATAACTCCATTGCTGCCACCAGGGAAGTCCTCCAAAGACCTGCCAAGCCGTCAAAAAATGGCACAAGACCCCGGTTCGTTCCGTCGCGGCATAGAGGCAGGTGGAATCGTAATGAGTGGAATGGTTCGGAGTGACGAGGATGCCGCCGCCCGCGCGCTGCAATTCCAGCAGCGGTTGCGGATTGACCAGGTGGATTTGTTCGATGCGTTGAAAGACCCGCAGTTCACGGTCTCGAAACGGCCGGCAGCAACGAACCCACCACGGCGACAATCGTGGTCCCCACCACCTGGGGGGCGTCTGAAAAGGCTGCCGGTTCACGGGGGATCCCTGGAAGTCGGTGAGCAAGAGGCAGACGCCCGCCAGCGTAGCTTTCCGTTGCGGATGTCGCAATTGGAGTTTGCGACGAAAGGTTCCGAACGATTCTCGTGAACTGGCCGGGGTCAGCGGAGATGGCCCGCGAGGAATGGACTAATCGTCTTGAAGAAGTTTTTGAATGGCGTCCATCAACACGCCTTCCACGGCCGGGGCGACACGGGACGCGGGTTGGCTCGTTTCATAGCCTCCCTCGGAATAGGCGATTTCGGTGCCGATGTAGCCTGGGGCGTCGTCTCCGTAAGCCGCCATGGCGACGAAGAGGTCGGGGCGCAACTGTTGGGCGGCGAGTTGATATTCGACAAAGAGTTCGCCAGGAAGGTGCAGAACGCGGGCGCTGCCGAGCCTCAGGCAGCTGATGTCGATGGTGTCGCCTGATTGACAGCGGTTAACCCAAGCCAGGTTGCTGGCAGCCGCGGCGCGGGCTCCCACGGTGGCTTGTTTATCGGCCAGGATGGCTTTCAAATTTGCGGCGTCGAGATGCGGCGCGAGCGGCAGCGATACGGGAATCGATTTCCACGCCACGTCCGATGCACTGATCGGAGTGCGCTGCGTGCTGTCCCAAGCGGCTTTCATGCCGGCCGCCACGCGTGCCGCGAGCACCGGGCGATTTTCCGGCGAACCATCGTTCCATTTGCCGGCGCCGATGTTCCCCCCTGCTCCGTTGAAATGGACGTGGGGCACTTTCGTCTCGGCTTCGCGATCGTTGCGGGCCATGCCGGGAAAATCGGGGTTCGCCTGGCCGGTACGATAATAGCTTTGCGGGTGGGTAGCGTAGTAAGTGATCGCGACGATCGGATCTTCGCCGTTCCAGAAGGAGATCAGCTTGAGTTTCGGGTCGATCGTGCCGACGGGGGCGTCGCGGATAACGGGGTCTTTCGTCGCGGTGAAACGAACATGTTTCACCTTGCCGTCGTCACCCAAGATCCGCCGATTCGAGGCGACTTTTTCCACGATGCCTTCGCCCAATCCGAGGTGAGTCGCGGGACGTGCGTCTTTGACGGCTTGAGCGACCGCCTTCGACGTGCGTTGAATGACCTCCTTGAGAAACGGGACGTCATAGACCTGCTCGACGATCCCAAGTTCCGCCAGCATGGCGGCGGCGGAAAGATCGGCCTGCGGGGCGTCGTGCTGATGCAGAACATGCACCGCGATTCGCGCAGGATCGGTCTCGGCCGCCTGGGCCAATTGCCTGCGAAACTCGTGATAGGCGTCGTTGGAAATGCCGATCCAGTCGACGGCGCACAGCACGATGGGCCGCTGTTCGGTGAGGAGAACGACTCCTCGCACGGACAACGGCAACGTCACCTCTTTCGTTGGATCGTAAGCCAGCGGACTGCCGATCGGAGGAGAGGCGTCCACATGGAACACGCCGACGCGCAACGGCTCGGCGGCGGTTGCCATGCCGCCGAGGATCATCAGGACGCCGGCGAGAAACAGTCGCAAGTGACTGGACATGTGGAACTCCGTGGCTTAGCCGCCAGCGGTCAGTCGTTTTGCCCGGCAGTTTGCCTTCTTTGATGAACTCTTCAAAAACTTTGCCGTCGGCGTTCTTTTCCTTGACCGCCTTGTCCCAAGCAGTCTTGAACACCTTCATCGCCTCTTCATTCTTTTTGTCTTTATGCCGCTTTGAAATCTCGGTGTTTGAACACGTCATGAAAGGCCTTGCCGAAGTCATTCAGACCATGCCCTTTGGCTTCTTTGTCGGCGCCGGGCTTGTGACAGACATCACATTTCATCTTCAGGCCTTCGACGGTTTCCAGGAAGGCCTTGTAGGAAGCGTCGTCCTTGTAGCCATCTTTCAGATAGCCGGGAAGCGTGTCGAAGGCTTGAACCTGTGCCGAGAGAATCGTCAGGACCGCCGCCGCCGACCAGATGCCCATTCGACGCATGGAATGCTGCTTTCAATAAGATGTTTCGGAACCGCTCGGATCAAGCCTTGCTTGTACTGCATTTTGTGCAAGCCGGCAATTCAACGGATCGCCCGCCGTGCGGTCAGCGAAATCGCAGTGAGTACAGGTCGGCGTCTTTCATGACGAATCGGAGGCGAATCGGCTGGCCGACCAGCGGGGAGACATCCGAAATGTCCTTCCAACGAACCACACGGGCGAAGTCATCGCCGATGATTTCTTGACAATCAGCAAGTGTATGGCCGGGAATGGGCTTTCCATCGGCGGTTTGAATTTCGACGCGAATCGCGCCCGCGGCGGTGGTCGCACAGTTGAGCTCCAATTCGGTCCCTTGAAAACGAAACGGCTTGGTCAGCAAGTCTCCGCCGTCGAACGACGCATGGACGGAGGCGAAGCCATCGAGCCGCAAGGTCAGGCGTTCGAGATGGGCCGACTTCAGGCCGTAGTGCCGCTGGGCGTAGATCGACAGTTCCCCGGGGCCGGTTTGGACAATGCCGCACGCGGGATAGTTGGTGCGCGACAGCCAGTTGCCGTCGCCTGGCCCCGGTCGGACGAAGGCTTCGCGAAACGTGCGATCGAAACGAGTCGAACCGGCGCGAGTCGTTTGCAGCACGCCGTCGGAGCAATCATTCGCGCCTCCTCCAGAGGCATCGACGTCGAGTCGTTGGGCTTGTTCAACGGTGATGGCTCGGCGTCCTTCCATCAGGCGGCCGGGCAGCGAGATGTAAATGTGGGGAGCCCGAAAATAGGGTTGGACGCCGCTGGTGTAAAAGTGTTCCGAAGGAATGTCGGTCCCCGTGTCGCTGTAGGTCATTTTGATTTGTGGCGTCCAGTTGAGGAAGTCCGGCGAGGTTGCACGGGCCTGGGCGCGGATTCCGTCTGAGGAATGGCGGGCGAAGAGCACATAGCACTCTTCAACATTCGACCAGAACATGACGTTCTGGGAGTCGAAGTTGTTGATGAACTCGCCGTGCACGATCGGCTCTTCGCGGACGGGTTTCCAACGAAGACCATCGGCGGAGACATAGCCCTGCAGGCCGACTTCTTTGGCGCCGAACCGTGGTTCGACATAGACGTTGGCCTTGTAGCGTTCGTCTTCGGGCACGCCGGGGCGAGTGTCGAGAAACGGAACCATGGCCTGATTGACGAGGTGCACGACGTTGTTCGCTTTGCTGCCGTTGATTTCGATCAGGCCTAATTCCGGTTTGACCCAATGGATGCCGTCGGGGCTTTCGGCATAACAGACGGCGTAGCGAAAACCGGGAGTGGGCGAGACGCCGCGGTAATACATGCGGAACCGGTCGCCGTCCTGGAAGACGGTCGTGTAATGACTGAGAGGGCCGTCCCAGGGTCGATCATAGGCAATCACCGGGCCCGCGGATTGAGGGCGGCCCAATTCGAGGCGCAGGCCCTCCAACCGATCGATGAGAAAGGCATCGACGAACAGTTCTCGCCGAGAACCGAGTTCTATGGATTCCGGCGTCGCGGCCAGGGCCGGGACCGCGACGAATATCATCAAGCTGAGCAGCCATCGTCGCATGGTTTTTATCACGGATTCGAAGGGGAACGAGGAAGCGGCAGGCAGCGAGGGGGCCCCTGGGGAACACGATCGCAGGGGCGATGAGCCCGTTTATTTCACGTCGGCTTTGTGTGAAAGTTGGGCGACGAGGATTTCCGTGATTTTGTCGGCATCATTGACGCGCACGCCGAATCCCAACAGGTCGAAGTAGTGGTAAACCAATCCCTCTTGGGTGCCATAACGTTTTTTCCAGGCGCCGTCGCCCCCCAGTTTTTCGAGCAGTTCGTTGAGCGTCATGCCGATCCGAACGTCCAGGGTTTTGCCGCCGGGACCGGAGGTCGTCAAGGTGAGAGCCGGCGAATTGGCTTCCCGCAGGCGGATGCCGATGACGCGATCGGAGCAGATGAATTCGACTCCTTGGTCGTAATAGATCCGGCGATGGACGGAAGCCCGTTTGACGAGTGGAATGATGTTGCCCTGGCCGAGCGCCTTGGTCAGATCTTCCAAGGGGTCGTTTAAGGTAACGAACATGCCGTTGGCGAGAGTCAGGCCGACGACCGGACGAAAGTGCAGGTTGACGCGTTTGGCGAGAACGTCTTTGGATTTGCCTTCCAGTTTTTCGGACTGGCAGAGTTCCTGATAGCGTTCGAAGGCGAGGTTCCACCAGGTGACCGAGGGATTCGTGTCGGTCAGATATTCTTCCAGTTCTCGAGCGGCCAGTTTGCGCTCCTGAGCGTCAGCCGATGCGGCGCGCCGGGCGGCGGTGCTGTACAGGATCGCGCTTTTGACCGGTCCGATGGGACGTGATTTGAGTTTCTGGGCGTAAACGGCTTCGCTGTCGTCAAACAATCGCTGGGCCGATTGCGCGTCGCCGTTCATCAGTTCGGACACGCCGGCGTTGACGAGCAAGCCGGCATAGTCAGCGGGGCTGATTTCTTCGTCGAGGTTGCCTCGCTTCAGTGCCGCAATCACCTGCTCGAAAAGCTCAACCGCGCGGCCGGGCTGCTTGCCTGCGGGATGGACCAGATAGGCGAGGGCGAGATTGGCCTTGGGAAGAATCAGCGACTCTTTAATGCGGAGCGCTTCGTTCAGGTCTCCGACGGCCGCGAACCAGAGTTCTTCATCGATGCCGCCCAGGTCGCGCTGGTCTATCGATCCCGCTTGATGATAAAAGCCGCCGACGACGACATGGTTCAGATCGAATTCCTTGAGATTGTCGGAATTGAGCAGATCGCAGTAGCGCATCAGCCGGCAGTAGCCGCGATTGGCCCAGGCTTCATAGCACTTGGGCATTTCCTTGACCACCTGCGTGAAGCATTTCTCCGCCAGGAGATAATTCTCCGCCATCAGGAAATAGACGCCTGCTTCAAAAGCGCCCAACGATCGCCAGAGTTCCGGCTGTTTCTGCGCGATGAGGCCGGCTCGTTCCGTCCAGCCGGGATGGTCGGACAGCAGGGTGCGGATCGCGGAATAATCGGGCCGTTTCCCCTCCGCGACTTCCTTTGCGTCCCAGTTGCGCCAAGCCAGGACCGCTTTGACGATGTCGTTGTAGGGATAATTGGCCATCGACAGCTTCATGCCGGTGACGTCGGCCTGCGCTTCGGCTTCGCGACGGACGGCGTCAGTAACCAGGGGTGGGCTCCCGGGATTGTAAATATCGTGGTGCTTGTGAATGAGATGGCCCAGTTCATGCCCGAAGGTTTCGGCCAGGATGATCTCTTCACCTTTCACAATCTTGTCAAGAAAACCCTGGAGAATCACGATGTATGGCTGCGATCTCGCTTCGTCGCGATCGTCGATTGGTCGGGGGGACGCTCCGGAAGGCTGTGCATCGGCGGGAAAATCGTTGTCCGTGAGATCGAGCCATCGAACCTCGGGATAATCCTTAAAAGTCGGTTTTTCTCCGGGCCGCAGTTCGTCCATGTCGGCGAAGGCGTTGATGTCATCGGTGTGGGCGATGCCCACCAGCGGCGGCCAAGCCCAACCGTCAATTGGAGCCAGCTTCAGGTCGACCGCGGCGGCGAAATATTTCCGCGCCACGCGGATCACCAGGTCTTCATCGCTGGCAGGCGGCTCCGCGGCGGCGATGATTCCCGCCGCCAGGCAACCGGCCAGGAACAGGCAGCTCCGGGCGATTGGGACAAGACGAAAGATTCGCGGCGGCATGATTTCCCCTGGAGACCTTAGAACGATGAGCGGCCTGATTGAGACGAAAGGGACCCGGATTCGTCACGGCTCATTTTTTGGGTGCAGCCGCTTTGGTCGACGGGACTTGAGTTGGGGCGACCTGAGGGAGCAGGTGAGCGGATTGCGGGCCGACTTTCGGACTGCGGCTGATCGAGGATCCTTCGAGAGGTGAAATTCGCGGGATGCTGGCCGGGACCGAGGAATTCATTGCGGGAGCACGATCCCCTTTCGAAGGGGCCGTTTCAGAAGCGGAACGGACCATCGAGGGCGTGAGTTGGACTGCGGCAGAGCGACTTCCCGGCAGCAGACTTTGCTGCGAAACCGGCGTGGTGGAAAGATTCGCGGTGTTTTTCGCGTTGATCGAGGCACTGGGACCCTGGGTTTCAATCGCCCGACTGATTCCGGTCCCCTTCAGCGGCTTGGAGGGTTTACGAACGGATTTCGGTTCGGCCGCGCTGAGCATCAACCCCGCGGCACACGCACTCAGAACGGTCATGCTGACAGCAAAGTGACGTTGCATGGAAATCGGCTCCGTGGTTTGTGGTTTTAACAAGTCTGGATTACAGGTCTGCGTCGGCATTCATCAGCGGAATACCGTCTCTGTCGCTTGGTAAGACGCTCAGCGGAGGGGGACCGTTCCCTGCAAACTCGGGAAATGTCGCTCTTTTTTCTCATCGCTTCCGGGTGCTCACTATATTTACCGGGACGGAGACGAAAAGGAAGACTGGCTTTGCCGTCGAACAGAAAGCAGTGAACGAATTGATTGTCACAGGGTGATGTCGACTGATACAATCCGGGCGAAAATTTTGGAATTGGAAACTCTTTTCGGACAAGATTCGTCTGGTCTACGGCAGGTCTATCTACGAACAGCACGTTCGGGCCCACGTCAGTTTTTCGATTCAACCGAGGGGATGTTATGACACTGTATTCCTGGCAAGCAAGATCGGCGATCGTCGGAATCCTGTTGAACCTGTGCCTGGCGGCCTGGGTTCCGGCCTATGGTGCCGACCAGGAAGTCTTGTTTGAAGACGATTTTTCCGCTCTGGACGGGAGTTTCGATCCGAGCGGGTTTGTGAAAGCGTCGGTCGCGAACAACGTCCTGACGGTGGATGGAGAACCGGGATATTGGCGACGCCTGTTGTATCAGAACGGAGTGTTCGGCGATGTGGATCTTTCCGCGGAATTTCAATTGGCGAGCCCTGATGCGGAAAAAGGAGCCTACGTCGGCTTGGTGATCTGGGCACGCGACTACAACGATTTCACCACGGTCGCGATCAGCGATTCGGGGACTCTGGGGGCCTTTGCCAGCACACCCACCAACACACTGACCAAGATTTCCTGGCGTCAATTGGAAGGCTTGAAAAGAGGTCCCTCGGATTGGAATCAACTGCGGGTGGTCGCCATTGGGAAACGGGCCGTTGTGTTTCTCAACGGAAAGGCCGCGGGCAGCTTCAAGGGCCAGCCAGTCGACGGAGGAAACCTGATCGGCATGATTTACAGCTCGGGAAGTGAAGCTTCAACCGGTCGAATTCGCAATTTGAAGGTGTTGACTCCGAAGGGAGACGAAATCAAAGCTCCCGAAGGGGAGGACGATCCGAACATGATCCTGTCGGACGATTTCACGGAGCTGGATTCCGGCTGGGGAGAGGAATCCGCCTCGTTGTCCGTCAAAGACCAAAAGTTGGTCGTCAAGCCGGAAGCCGGCCACGGCTATCGCGCCCAATATCAGAGCCAGGCCGTGACCGACATCGATGCCACGGTGAAATTGCGTCTCACCGACAATGACCCGGAGAGCGGCTGTGCCGCGGGAATGGTGTTCTGGCTGACCGGCAGCGGTACGGATTATTTTTCCTATCAGTTGACCGACAGCGGTCAGTTTGGGGTTAGTCACTGGGCCAAAGACCGCTGGCTCAATCCGCTGTCGTATCGCGCCATTCCCGCCGAAGCCAAGTTCGATCCGGCGGGCGCGAACGAAATGCGCGTCGTCACAAACGGGAAAAAGGCGACGGTTTATCTGAATGGTGTGAGCGTCGGCACGATCACGAACACCATGCCCGTGAAGGGAGATTGGCAGTTCGGGGTGTATGCCGAATGTGGCAAGACGCAGGCGACCGCGGAGTTTTCTTCACTGAGAATTCGCAAACCGGCCTCCGCCGCCAAGTGATGGAGGACGGCCTGCTCTGCTCCGGCAGACGAGCTGACAGGGAATGATCGCAGGACGATGGGGAACGGCATCAACCGTTCCCCATCGCATTTTTTCTACCGCGATTTGTCATCACGTGAAGGGGTGGCGGCCTCGGTCCAGAGAGGCGACCAGTGGGGCTGGCCCCGGGACTCTATTCGTTCTTCCACGCGGATGCCGACGACCTCGGATTCCAACTCCGGTCGGACGAGCCAAGGCTGTCGCCACAAGTCGCCGATCGTCGGTCCGGTGGCGATCGTTTCACGCGCACCGCTGAAGAGAACGGCCACCAATCGGAATTGGCGCTTGGTCGTGGGGGCGAAATGGAACCGCCCGACCCGTTCGCCAGGAATGATCTGTTCAGTTTTCCGGTTTTTCAGCTGAGACATGGCCGATTTTCCTCGTTGGTCCGCAGGCGCTGAGACCGTCGCACCGACCATCGGTGCACACCGCCAGCGCGGCTGCGAGCGAGAAGGAAAAGAGTTTCGACCGATGTGTCAGGACATGGAGCTGATAGCCCGGAACAGGATTAGTCCGCCGTCAACAGCGTGAGACACAACTCGTGCGACCAAAGTTCGCCGAATCGGTTTGATTGGAAGATTTTCGGAAAAACGGCGATCGCGGAAGCTCATCGGGGCGTCCATTCAGCACGCGTCGCGTTGCTCGCCGTCACCAAAGATCGCCAACCAGGAGTTTGGTTGAGCGCTGGATGGCGAAAACGGGAGTTGAAATGGCTTCTTGGCCGGATGATAATCTGGGCGCGACGAGCTATAGGCAACAGGTGTTCGTTCATCACAAAGGGGGCCGTTGTGAGTGAAACATCGCCGAAGAAAACACATTCTGCCGATTTCGACGAGTGGCGTGAAAAGTTGCTGGCATCGTTGCGAGACTGCGATACGCAGCGGGCGCCGCGCTTTTTCGTGCTGCGGATGATCGTCTTCTTTCTCGTTGCGCTGTTCACGATGACTGTGGCGTCGATTCTCGGTCGGTTGATGGGCGAGGGGTTGCGTAATGCTCCAGCGCCGATTTTCATTGGCGCGTGGCTGTTGTTCCTCTTGTTTACGGTGGGCGTGCTCTCCCGGCTGCGGATTTACTTCCTGCGGCAAGCGAGGCAGGCGGGCGCCCGCAGTGCGGAAGATGAACTGTCGCGCATCGGCGCTCGGCGGCCGATCTTGTACCTCCGTTCGTTTGCGCTCGATCGAGCGATCGGAAGACCGTCATGGCTGGAACGCTATTTGGGGTTCAATCCCCTTCCCAACGCAGAACAGCTGTTGACGGTCGAACTGAAAAAGCTGGGCCCGGTGATCGCCATTGGCCGGCCGGGAGAAAAATTGCCGGCGCTGGGGGCCGCGCGCTTTTACGTGTCGCATGAGCGATGGCAGGAAAAAGTCGTAGATGTCCTCGAATGCGCGCAGCTCGTCGTCTGGGCGACCGGCGTGACCGAGGGGCTCCGGTGGGAGATTTCGCACCTCGCCGCGAACATCCATCCGCGGCGGCTGATTCTCTGGGCGCATCCTCACTTGCTCAGGGGTTCGGCGGCGCAGCGCGAGGCCGAATGGAAGAAATTTCGCGAGACGCTCGGGGCTGTCTTTCCGAAGCCTTTGCCGGAGACGCTGGGTGATGCGCGGTTTTTCGTTTTTGACGGGGATTGGAACCCGCGCGCGGTGATGCCCCCCATCGCCAACGTCTTCACGGACAATCAGAAATCCGCGTTGCGGACTGCATTGCGGCTCCAGCAAAACGGGTTTGACGATCCAGTCGCCAATCGGCCGCGACTCATCGACCCGGCGTGCAGCAGCCATGATTTCGGCGCTCTGCTCGGCGCCCGCGGCCGCACGATCCGCTGGCCCTTGATCGGTTTATTGGTCGTGGCCTTGCTGGTGGCTTCGCTGGCGACGCATTTCGTCACGCAGTTGCGCTATCCTTCCGATTTTGCACCGGGGATCGTCCGCACATTTTTCACGTCACTGACGACCGCGCTGGTCCTGGCGGCGGCAGGCGTCGTGGCGTTTCGGTGGGTGAAACGGTCCTCGCTGGCAGTCTTGGCGGCGGCGGCGATCGCCACGGTTTCCTTTCTGATTCTGCGCGGATTGCCGGCAGTCAGGGACGATGCGTCTCCCGGCATTCCCGTCGCGGTTCGCCTGATCCTGTTGTTCTTGCCGCAGTTGTTTTTTTACGGGTGGCTGACTTGGACGGTGGCGCGTGTGTCCACCTTGGCGGGTGGTTTGGGGTTCGGTTACTTGCTCAGCGAAATCAGCGCCGCTTACCTGAGACGAGTCTCGGATCATTTTCGCATGTTTGGCGTCAATTTCTCCGTTGGTGGGATCATGGAAGGCCTCCACGAGACGTTCGTTCGATTCCTGAATGACTTTCCATTCTGGGGAGGCATGGCGTTGATGGAAACGGCAGTGTTTGTGGGGATATATATCATCGGTTTGAAGATTCTGGCGGTCTCAAGTCAGCCGGCGCCGATGGTTCCGGCGAAAGCCGTCGCTCCCGCTTCGTGACATCCAGAAGCGCGTCGATGGTGTTGTTCGCTCGGAAAGAAATTCGGCTCGCTCGCCGAAAACGGGGGGCCTACAATCGATCTGCTTTTCAACGAATCAAAGGTAGCGACCTCGTACCGGCGTGGAGGGTCAGGGACAAATCAAATGCCGCGGGGACTGAGCTGGATTTGTTTCTGGGCGCTTTGCGTGTCCCCTTGTTGTATCGGGGCTGCCGAGCCTTCGCCGAAATCGGGAAAACTCGCAGAGCTTCGCGCGGTGATTGATCGGAATGAGCGGTCGTGGGCGAGCTTTCGGAAATTTGAACAAGGCGACTCGCGGGAATTGGCGGTCGCGGCCGAGGAAAACCGCCTTGCGTTGCAGTTCGCGTCGCGGCTCGAAAATCCAACGGCGCTCGCCTGGTGCCGGCTTCAAGAGGCGCTGATTCTCGGCGCTCAGCGTCAGTTCGATGAGGGCTGGTCGACGGCGCAAGCGGCGCTGGCGGAATTCGACCGGATCGACTTTTTAGAGGGCGAGGCCACGGCACATACGGTGCTGGGGCGGCTGGCGGCCAGCCGAGGAAGCCGTGCCGCGGCGCGGAACGAATTTGACGTCGCGAGTCATCAGTTCCCGGGAGTGCTCCCCATCACGCCGGCGTTAAGTTTGCGGTTGGATGAAGCCTGGCAGGCCTCGGAGCGATCGCTGGGAAAAACGTGGGCCGCCAGCTGGTCGGAATTGGAGCGACAGGCGGCCGCGGCGCGGGTCGCAAAATCGAAACGCGATTGGTCCGATGCGACCGCCCATCATCAGCGAGAAGCGGACATCGCCCGTGAAATCTTCGGTCCGTGGCATCCGGCGTTGATTACCGCCTGGAATCATCTCGGACAAATGGCGTGGTGCCGAGGAGATTTCTCCGCGGCAATCATGGCCCAGCAGGAAGCCAGCGCCATTGCCGAGAAGTTATTTGAACCGACCGATCCGGAACGTGTCGCCGTCCAGATGGCTTTGGCATTCACAGAAGAGTTTGCGCAATTACCATCCGCAGAGCGGCAGAGGATTTCCGAGAGTGTGCAGGCGGCGACCGTTGCGGCGAATTTGGTTGCCGACGACGCCGCCGCGGCCGAGTGGGACAAAGCGGCAGTGCAGCGCGCGGCTGCGTTGGGAGACGACCATTTGTTTGTCGGATTGGTGTTGTTCGAAGGCGGGCTGCTGCGGCGAAAACGGGGAAAGGCCGTCGCGGCGCTGGAGGACTACGTGCGTGGAGCGGCAACGTTCGATCAGGCAGGCGTGAAAGATCATTTGGACTATCTGACGGCGTTGGTCGGGATTGCGGAACTGCGAACCGAACACGCCCTGGACCAGATGACGGCTGACTCGCTGCAGGCGGCGAAGTCCGCGCACTTGCAAGTCGTGGAAAGGCCGGCCAGGGCAGTCGATGCCAGCATCGCCCGAGAATATGTGCGGGCATTGGAGGTAATTCAGAGCGCGGACGCCGCGGACAGGCGACGAATCCAGTTGGCCTGGCAGACGGTTCGGTTCGCGCCCCCCGGACGGAGCCATCTTGACGAGTTCGCCCAGGCGGTGGCGGAACTGGAGTCGGCGTTCGAGCCAGAGAGTGAAGTGATGACGGGATGGCGGGCCGCCTTGGCGACGCGGTATCGTCGGGCGGGACGCCTGGAAGATGCGCAAACACAATTGGACTTGGCCAAGCGCGCGGTGAAACGCCGAGACGTGCCGCCTGAGCGACCAGTGATCGGCGATGTGTATCTGGAACAGGTCGTGGTCTCGCTGGATCGGGGCGAACTTCGTTCCGCGGACGAGGCCTTGCGTCAGGCCTTGGCCGCGTGGAGGCTTTCCGATCGCGCAGATTCCGCAGCCTATTTGACGTTACTCCGACGCTCTACTCGGTTGCATGTGGAATTGGCCGAGTATTCGCGCGCGGAGGCGGACGCCTGGCAGACCGTGCTGTTGTGCCAGCGCCGCTTATTGCCTCCGGACCATCCGGCGTATGCCTCGGCGCAAGTCATTCGCGAGCTGGACGCCGAATTGCTGAAACAGAAGTCGGCGGTGACGCGATTGTTGCAGGCGATCCTCGATCTGGGGGACGTGCGCCACGCGGCCGGCGCTCCCCGATTGGCAACACAGGACTATGAAACCGTGCTCGCGGTCGCCCAGAAGATTGATTCCGAATCGGGCGAATTTCTTCGGCTGAATGCCAGGCGAAAACTGGGGGGTGTCCGGCGAGACCTCGGGGAATTGCCACTGGCGGAAGAATTGTTGAAGGCGACGCTGGAAGACGAGCGCCGTCACGGTCTAGAGACATTTTATTACGCGGATACTGCCCATCAGTTAGCCGTGGTTTTGCAATTGGAAGGAAAACGGAACGAGGCGCTCCAACTGTTTGACGTCGCCGTCGCGAGCAACCCCCGCAGCGGCGAGGATGTCCGGTGGGCGGAGATCTGGAAACGCCGGGCGGGCTGTCAAGCGGCGGCCGATGAGGCATCGTCGGCCTTGAAATCGATTGAGACGTCGCTTCGGCTCTACGATCGCCGGCTGACGGATCTTTCCTCATTTCGGGTTGGGAGCCGGCTCTGGCAGGCGCGGAACGACTTGTGGCAACCGTTTCAACAGTTATTGACCTTGGCGCTGGAGCTTCGTTCGCGTTCCGACGTCGTGGAGAATGCGTGGAACTGGTCGATGCGGATCAAGGGGCGCGCCCTGGGAAGCCTGATGCACGCCCGGGAAATGCAGCGGCTGATGCAGGACAATCCGGAACTCGTGCAGACCGCACGGCGGTGCGTGCAAATCGCGAATGAGATCTCCGACTTGGCGCTGAACCCGCCGACCGGTCTTTCACCGGCGGCCGCCGCGGCGCGGATGGAGCGATCGCAAGGGGAACTGGATGGGTTGCTTGGCGAATTGAATCGCGCTTCGTCGCGAACCGGGGCGACCCCGCTGGAACCGTCCCTGAGTCGACTGCGCGAACGATTGCCGCCGAAAACGGCTTTGATTGAGTATGTGCGAGCGCCATTGTGCGACTGGTCACGTTTCGGCCAGCGTGAGTTTCAGGGAACGGACCGCTATCTCGCCTTCGTGCTTCCAGCGCGGCGAGACGCCAGGCCGTTTCTGTACGATCTGGGGGAAGCGAACGCGATTGACGAGGCGATTCAAGAGGTCCGCAAACTGATCAAGACTCTGCCCGAACAATTGAAAACGGCGTCGGAGAAATTCGCGGAGGAAGAATATCAAGCCGCAAGTCAGGAGCTCTATCGTCTGCTGTTGGAGCCGATGGAAGAGCATCTCCACGGAGCGGACTTGATTGACGTCGTCCCTGACGGGGAATTGCAGCGAGTGGCGTTTGAAACGTTATCAGATCGACGGGGGCATTACCTGATCGAGCAGCGGACGTTCGCGTATCTCACGTCCGTACTCGATCTCTTGCGGCCGGGCGTGCCCCCCGGGACGGGGGCCTGGGTGCTGGCGAATCCGGACTACGATTCGTGGGGCGAACCGCCGGCGGTTGAGACATCGGACAGATCGGATGCGGATCGCGCCGTGCCGCGGGAGAACGGGCGGCCGAATTTTGACGTAGACGACGTGGAACGAGGCGGCCGGTGGGAGCCGCTCAAATATGCCGCGGAAGAGTTGAAAGTCGTCTCAGGCATTCTGTCGAAGACCGCCTGGGGACCGGTCCGGGCCTGGGAAGGAAAGCAAGCGTCCGAAGAAACGCTGAAATCGTTGCGATCGCCGCGGGTGCTGCATCTGGCGACGCATGGTTTTTTTGTGAAGGACATCCTGCCGTCGCAGACCGACGGTACGCGTGGCTCCGGCGCGACGGTGGGATACGGCCGGTTGCTGAATCAGAAGAATCCTTTTTTGCGCAGCGGGTTGATTCTCGCCGGGGCCAACCGGTTAGGCGAGCCGATGGGGGACCATTCCACGCGCCGTGAGGACGGTTGGGTGACGGCCGAGGAAATCGCCACGCTCGAGCTCGCGGGGACGGAACTGGTCGTGCTCAGCGCGTGTGAAACCGGGCTGGGAGACGTGAAGACCGGCGAGGGAGTGCATGGCCTGCGGCAGGCGCTGATCTACGCGGGAACCAAGGCGGTCATTACGAGCTTATATCAGGTTTCGGACGCCAGCACGGAACGCTTGATGCGTGACTTCTACCAGAGATGGACGGACTCGTCGCGAGCGCTGGAGTCGCTGCATACGGCCGAGTTGCAGATGATCCGGATGCGCCGCACCGATCATGGCGCGGCGCATCCGTATTACTGGGGAAGCTTCGTCTTCGTGGGGAATCCTCACTAAGCGGAGATTTTCCCCGCGGGCGTTCGCAGCCGGGCACGGACCGCCATCAGGATTTTGCCTAGGTGATTTTCCCCCTCCCCGTTGCACACGCCCCAGAAACGATCGTTCCAGGTGTTCGTCTCTTCGAGCAGACACTCGCCCGTGGCGCAGAGCTTTGCTCTCAGATCCGCATGCGTGCAAAATTTCAGGTCGACGATTTCTTCCATCACCTCGCGCCTCACTTCGGCCCAGTCTTCCCGGAGCGGCTGCCGGAATCGCTTCGCGCGTCCCGGCGACGGCAGCGCCGCGATCGACTCTTTGACCGCGCGATCCGTCCCCTTCGCCGCCTGGTAAGCATGTTCCGCGGTTGGGTAGAGGATTCCCTCGTAGGTGATCGGTCCTGGATAGAAGTTCGAGAGGAACCGGAAATCACCGGAGAAACCCGCGATTTTGCAATCTTCTTCGAATTCCACAGCCAGGAGGAGCAACTCCCAGTCGGTGCAGATGAGTGACATGACGGTCCCTCCCCTTCTCTGTCGCAGGTCGCGCCAGGATTCCCGTGTTGCGGCGAATACCACAGATGTGAAGTGGCGATGTGAGCCGGAGATGAGACGCTGCCGGCGGGGGGAAAGTTCGCGCGAAGTCCGTATGTTCGGCGAATGATGCCGCAGCGGATCAAGCCCAGACGCTCAGCGCGATTTTCCGCGGCTGGATTGGAGACCGTAGGCATTCTCGGCGGCGACGAATAACATCGCGCCGGCCATTTCCCGTTCCATCTCGGCGATCAGCGTGGTCAACAAATGGCTTTGGCTGCGTCGCAACGCCTGATGAATTTCCACGGGCCGTCCATTGCGTTCGACGTATTCGATCCAAACGGTGAGCGCTTTATTCGACCAGGGATACCACATCACGCGCGTGGGAACGGCCAGAAACTGCTTTTGGCCATTCACCAGATAGTGATCCTGAAACAAAATGTCTTCATTCGTCGGGAAATAGGTGCGACGATAGAGTCCGGTCAAATGATGAATGGCGGCCGCCTCGATCGGCGAGGGAATTGTCACGCCGGCTTCCAAATGAGCGCGTCCCAGCGAGGAAAGCACGAGAATGGTCAGGTTGCCGTCGGAGATTTTGTCGTCGTTCGGTGCGCGCCCCCAACCCGGTGCGCTCGGATCATCGCGAAACGACGCCTTCAAGGCATCGGCCGTGTGTTCGATCAGGGTCTTCAATGTTTCGCGATCGCCGTGCCAACCGAGGCCGGCCGCGTCGAGATCCAGCAAAGCGTGCAAGGCGATCGCGGATGAATAAATATACGGTTGCGGATCGTCTCCGCGCGTCACGACTCTCCAACCGCCGTTTTCCAACCGGAACTGATCGCCGATCTGCTGGGCGATCTCGAGATAGCGCAGATAGTTGGTTCGCTCCGCCTCCGACAACGCTTGCGGGTGGGATAAGGCCGCGCTCAACGCCATCAGCATCCAGACCGGGGCTTCCGCGCGCGGGTAGGAATAACCGTCGTTCCACTCCTGCGGGACGCCGTCTTTCCATTGAACGGCAGTCCCATCAAACATGTCTTTGACTAACGGAGGCAATAGCGACAATTCGTCAATCGTAGCTTCTTGATCTCCGTAGAGAGCCGTCAGCATCTGCCCCATGCCCCAGGCCGTTCGGTCGAGATCGGAGATCTTGACGGCCTCGATCAAGCGTCGCCGGATGCGTGTTCTCGCGGAAGCGGCGTTTCGCGCCATGACGGAATCGCTCGACACGGGTCGGACGACGCTGATGCGCAGGCGATCCAGCTGCCGGCGGATTTCGGTTCCGCCCGGGACGTTTAAATCCGCATCAGCCAAGGTGAGATAGGCGAGCAAAGTCAGCAACGCGGTTCCGCACGCCGCGGCGATTTTGAGGCGGCGTTGCCGGCGCTGGCGGACGGCATCGCGCCGCCGTAGCGTATCGAAACCGACGCCCAGGATGCCGGCGATCAGTTTGAGCGCGGCGTGGCGGGGACCGTCTTTGCCGGGGCGGGCATCGGCGGCAATCGGTTCGGCCCGCTTGCTCGTGATGGTGCCGTCCGGCGCGACGACGAACCGGATTGCCGGAGGAAAGCACTCTTCGTCGGCGGATCCCGGATGATCGGTGGCATAAGGCTCTCCCGCGATGATGATCGGAAAGATTCGGTCCGCACGACCGAGGGCTTTGAATTCGCGCACCTCCTGGTCGACCCAGGGAGACCGCGCCGAATTCGGAGAACAAATCACGATCAACGTGCGCGAGAGGCGCAGCGCTTCGCGGATTTTTTCCGCGAGATCGGGAGCGCTGGGCAGTTCGTCCCGGTCACGGAAAATTGGGAACAAGCGTGACGGAATCCATCGATTGTCGCCCGAAGTTTTCAATCCTGCCGGGATCCGGTACGTCTCCAGCAGCGTTTGCAGCCAGCTGGCCCATTTGACATCGCGCTGGCTATAGCTGATGAACGCCCAATAGACGGGGTCCGTGGGCGCTTTGCCGTCGGATGAATCGGAGGACGTCATATCGAACCGCTAATGCCAGAGGCCTGGAAATGCCCAATCGTACTTGCTGGAAGTCAACCGGAGGTCGGCGTTTTGATCGGACGGCTGCGGTGCAGAATCAGCCAATCGGCGTTTTCACCCAGCGCTTCTCGGCCGAGTTCGATCAGCAAGTCCCGGCCGGCGCAGAGATTTCCGTCCGCGATCATCTGTTGCAATTGATCTTCGGCGGTTTCAAAGAGCGACAGCATGTTCTTATATTGGCGGACCTGTTCCGACCAGGCCCGGGTCTTCGCGAAGACCAGCAAAGTGCCGGCGAAGATCGGCAGCAGGGAAGCCAGGACCGTCAGCCATTGGGGAGATTCCAGTTTTGTCTGGCTCAGTCCTACCAGAAAGCTGGCGAGGATCAACGCCTGGGCGACGCGCAAACTCCAGCGATGCGAGCCATGTTGGCGAAGGGCCGACTTGGAAAAGAAGCGGATCTGCCCGCGAATCCACGAGTCCAGCGCATGCTGCAACGAGTCGGCGGTCACCGCTTCGGGAACGTGTTGCGACTCGCCGTGGAATTCCCAATTCAATAGCGCCCGGCGGATCCAACGGAGCACGTCCTGTTGACGGCTGAGATAAAAATCGGCGACGGCGGTGTTGAGCCCGGCTTCCCGCCAGACGATCTGGATGCGGAGTCCTTCGGCCAAGGCTCGATAGTCGAACGCGCGCGATTCCAATTGGTGATGCTTCAGCCAGCCATAGACCCCATAAGCCGCCAAGAGCCAGGCGACGTACCCCACGAACAGGAACCGGGCCAGGCCCGGAAACGGTGATTGGAGCTGAAAGCAAATCAATCCGATCGAAGAACAGGCCAGGATCAAACTGAGCGCCCGCCAGGTTCTGTTTTGATAAGTGATGGCCAGAGCGTCGGCGGCTGAGAAGCGGCTCGTCCAGGTTTCTGAAGACGAGGGGCCGGAAAGTTCAAGCGGGGTTTCGGAAGTCGTCTCGTATTCGCGAAGATCCCGATTGAATCGCTCGATGGCGACGAGGGCGGCGTCCGGCTCGGCCAACGGGGCAGGCCGCCGTCGCCCGTCGGGAGACAAGCACTCAAGACTTCCGGCGTCTTTCGGGCGGGGATCCGAGGTTTCCCGCTCCGTGACAATTTGATAGACGTCGCCGCTCCGCCGGCCAAGATAGCTTCCCGAACGGCTGGCGCGGCGCGAAATTCCCTTCAAGCGCAGGCTGACGATGTCGGCCGTGCCGCCGATTTTTTCAGAGTTTTCACCGTCCCACAAAGCGAGCAGCAGATCGCAGCGTTCGACGAGATATTCTCCTTGTCGGGCATAACACTGCGTCCGTGATTCTCCGGGGACCATTTCTGGCGTCATGACGATTTTTTGTTGCGCCTGCTCCAGCAAGCCTCGAAATTCTTCCAGTGATTCCGGTGTGCGAAAGTCTCGTTCATATTCGGTGACGGGCATCGGCAGGACGGCGATCAGCGGGATGCCGCGCGCCAGGGCGGCGCTGGCTGCAATGCGGTCGGCCCCTTCCGCCAGCCCCGACATGAGATACAGCGGGCTCGACGGGTAGCGGCGTTCGATTTCCGCAAGAAATTGATTCACTCCCGCCGTCAACTGGTCGGCCTGGCAAGCGTTCCGGTGTCCGGTGACGGCAATGATCATGGGAACCAACAGGCCGGCCGTTGCGTCTTTGAGGTGAGCGGCGACATCGATTTCTGGCTGCATCGTGGCGTTGCTCGCAGGCATGGCAATAATAGTGATCTCTGGATGAGACGGATTATAAAGGCGGTTGGAGCACAAATCAGGTCCAAAAGGCGTCGCGGCTTCTCGAAAAGATCCTCGCCAGGAGATTCCCTCATGTATCGCCCCGCGATTCTTGCGGCGGAAACGCTGTCCGTAGTCCCGCTGGGAGACTACACCGCAACATTGCTGACGGATGTCGAATCGGCGGGGTTGATCCGCTATGGCTATGTGATGGAATTCCGCGATCAACAGGGACATCCTTGTTTTTATGTCGCAGCGGAAGAAAACGAACTGGCTGAAATGGGCGGCGGCAGCCATTTTCTATGCAGCTACCTCGGGGGAACGCACCGCAACCACGGTTGTTCGAATGACTGGACGGATCGCCGGCGGTTCGTGCGCGAGGCGTTGGCGCTGTTTCGTCAAGAATTTCCCCAAGCCGGGACCGGTTCCTTGCAGGAAGAATGATCATGCACAGCAAGTTGGCTGAGAAAGTCCGTGTTTCGCCGAATGCGTGGCCGGAGAAGACATTGGATGCCCAACCGGGTGACATGTCACTGTTTGTCCCGCCGGGCCTGGGTCTGGCCGGACCGTTCCCGTTGCGGCCCTGGGACGATTTGACGACCAACCCGGCTCAGTATTATGGGTTTCAGCAGCGGACCGGCCATCCGTTGCTCGATGCGCCGACGAACACGGCGTGCGGCGGCGTGGTGTATTTTGACGATGATCGCGAGCCTGCGGATCTTGCTGCGCTGTGCCGATTGTTGGCGGTCAACTCGTCGGCCAAGGACTACGCCGTGTTTTTGACGGAGTCCGATAATCCCCAGCAAGACCGCTATCTGGTGCAGCTCAAAATCGTCAGCAAGTTCTCGCTCACGTATTTGTTTCGTGCCTTGGATGAACAGGAGGCGGCAGCGTTTGCAGAGCAACTGTTGACGGTGGGGGAATTGTTAACCGCGTTCATTCAAGACCAGCAGGAGCAATGGGGCTCCGGCATGAGCAGTGAACTCAGCGGCTGCATGGGCGGCGATGGCGACTGGGCGAAAGAATCGTTGTCGTTCGGTTTCCTGGTGGAGAACGACTATCATGGCGTCTACCGAATCTGGAGCCGAGCCTGGCTCGTGACCAAGTAAATGCGGCTGTACGTCAGTCGGACGCGGTTGTCGGCAACTGAGCAGAGAAATTGGTTTTTTTCGTCCGGGATCACCACAGGAATGCATCTTGATGAAAACTCTCTGGAGTCTATTAATTCTCAGCACGGTTTCCCCTCTCGCCGTCGCGGCTGATTCTGCACCGATGACCAAGACTCGAGCCAAACTGGCCGGACAGAAACCGGTCAATATCGTCTGCCTTGGTGACAGCGTCACCGGCATCTATTATCACACCGGCGGTCGGCGAGCCTATCCGGAAATGGTCGCGATCGGACTGCAACAGATCGATCCCCAGGCGAAAGTCACGGTCATTAATGCCGGAATCAGCGGCAACACGACGAGCGACGGCTTGAATCGTCTCGACAAGGACGTGCTCAGCCACCGTCCGGACTTGGTGACCGTGATGTTCGGTCTGAACGACATGGCCCGCGGATCGAAAGAAAGTTATCAGGCCAATCTCAAGACGATTGTCGAACGCTGCCGTGCCGCGGGAGCGGAAGTGTTGCTCTGCACGCCGAACGGGATCATCGACAATCCCGGTCGAACGATCGCCAAACTCGTCGAATTCAACGACGCGATGAAAACCGTCGGACGAGAAACCCAGACTCCGGTTTGCGACGTGTACGCCGCGTATGAATCGGTCAAGACCGCGAACCCGTTGGCGTTTCGCTTGCTGTGCAGTGATGAGATTCATCCCAACATGGACGGGCACAAGTTAAACGCCGAGACGATTTGCCAGGCAATCACGGGGAAAACAGTTTCGCTGAGGTCGGTGGGACCGCCGCTGCCCGCGACGCCGAAGACGTTGAAACTTCTGGCGGAGAAACAGCCGATTCGCGTGGTGGCGATGACGCCGTTTGACCAATGGATCGGCCCCGCCTTGACACAGCTCGATCCGGCGGCACAAGTTGAAATCATTCCGTTGAAAACCAGCGATCAAACATTGGCGCAGCTTCATGAGGCGGCGCAAAAAATTCGCGATCAGCGTCCTGACTTGGTACTTGTCGCCGTGCCGCTGGACGTGACGCCGGCGTTTTCAAACCCGCAGGAATCGGCGATCCATGACCATTCGTGGATTCTCAACAACGCGTTGAGTTTCGGCCGGCAGGAATGGGATGTGATCGGTATTGCGCCGTCGGTGCTGAAGCCTCCGCTGTCGGATGCGGATCGAGACCGAGAGAGCTTCTCCCAGGCGATGCTGCGCGCGCAGGATTTGAGCTTTATTCAGCGGCAGGAAAAGAACACGGCTGAGCCGGCGGTGATTCTCGCCGCTTGGCTTAAGTCGCAGCGGCCCTAGGGCTAGGCTTTTCGCACTTCGAACAATTGGAACCGTCCCGCCCGAGGTGACGGCAGCGGCCGCCCGGTGTCGTCAAACAAGCGGTGCTGAAACCCGAATTCCGGCAGCAGTTGGGAAAACCGTTCCGCGCGCCAACGACCGCCGTCGCCAAACCAGGCGACACCGCCCGGCGCCAGCATGGATTGCAGCAGTTTCAAAATCGGTTCGTGATTGCGGTCCTCGTAAATGACTTCGCAGCCGAGAATGACGGGAAACGTCTTGGTCGGCGGATCACACCAATCACAGACCAAGCCGTCGGCCCGCTGAGATAACCCATTCAGCG
>JAXMBR010000011.1:0-85108 GCA_046349715.1 Planctomycetaceae bacterium
GATTATTCAATGACGCCGGTTGCCCCGGGATTTCCGAATCGGAATCAGCACGCAACTCCCTGAAAAGAAACAAGATCGGACAATTGCATGCCAACCAAAGTGGCGGTTCTCGGCAGCGGGGCAATGGCCACGGCTTGCTCGATTCTGTTAGCCGAGCATGACGATCAATCGGTCGCGATGTGGGCCCGGAATCCCCTCTATGCCGAAGAAATGCAGCGTACGCGCGAAAACCATCGCTTGCTTCCCGGTGTCCGTCTGCCGGACAAGCTGGAAATTTCCGCCGACCTTCCCGCCGTGTTGAAGGATGCGGGATTTCTCGTCGTGGCGATCCCGACGCAATTTCTCCGCGCGTCCTTGACTCAGATTCGCGCAGCGCTGAATCAGCCTCGGCCGGTTGTCAGCGTCGTCAAAGGTCTGGAGAACGGCACGTTTTTGCGTCCGAGCGAAATCATCGCGGAAACACTCGGCATTCGAGCCGTGGTGGCGCTGAGCGGGCCCAGTCACGCCGAGGAAATCGCCCGGGGGATGCCGGCGACTCTGGTGGCCGCTGGCGCGGACCTGGCCCTGGCCCGCCAGGTGCAACGGATGTTCAACACCCCCCGATTCCGAGTCTATACGAACCTCGATCTCGTCGGCGTGGAGCTGGCGGCGGCGCTGAAAAACGTCATCGCGATCGCCGCAGGAATTTCCGACGGCCTGGGTTATGGAGACAACGCCAAATCCGCGCTGATGACGCGCGGTCTGGTGGAAATGACCCGCTTCGGCGTCCGTTTCGGAGCCGATGCGGCGACGTTCTCCGGGCTGGCTGGAATTGGCGATCTGATCACCACCTGCATCAGTCCCTTCGGAAGAAATCGGAGCGTCGGGCAGCGGCTGGGAAAAGGAGAATCGCTGGCGCAGATTCTCGCGACCATGAACGCCGTTGCGGAAGGCGTCACCACGGCGCGCAGCGTGTACGACATCGCCGAACAGGAAGGAATCGACGTGCCGATCATGTCGGAAGTCTATCGCGTACTGTTTGAAGGAAAATCCCCAACGGAAGCGACGAACTCGTTGATGCTGCGGCCGCTTCGCGCTGAATAAGCAACCCGACGCGCCGGCGAGGGAGGCTGGCACTCTTAAATTCCGAGGTGTCAATCAACCAGAATTTCAAGGACTTCCATGCTCTATTTACTAGCCATCCTGCTGCCGCCCGTCGCCGTGCTCCTCTGCGGAAAACCGATGCAGGCCCTGCTGAACTTGGTTCTGACCTGCTTCTTCTGGATCCCCGGGATGGTGCACGCGCTGTTCGTCGTCAACAGCCACCTCGCCGACAAGCGCACCGACCGCCTTATCCGCGAACTGAAAAAGCACGACGTGCAATAGATGACGCCGGGGTCACCTGTCCCGGACCCGCTTGCGCTTCATCTTCGTTTGCGCCCTTCGATCACGCTCACTTCGGCCTGCGTCGGGACAATCCCCGTCAGTTCAAAGCCTCCGGCCGCGAATAAGTCTCGATACTCGTCCGCTGTCCGCTCTTTGCCTCCCGGAATCGTCAACATCGTCAGATCCAGTAATTTGCTGAACGATGGCTCATTTCCAGAGGGAATCACTCCCTCGACGACCAGCAATCGTCCTGCCGGCGGAATCACGCGGTGCACGTTCTTCAAAATCGTGAGCGACTTCTCGTCATCCCAGTCATGGATGATGTGCCGCATCAAATAGGCGTCCGCTCCGGCGGGAATTGATTCGAAGAAACTGCCGCCGATCACCTGGCAGCGGTCCAGAACTCCCGCCGCTTGCAGATTCGCCTTGGCACGCTCCGTGACTCCGGGCAAGTCGTACAGCATGCCCTTCAACTGCGGATTTTTCTGCAAGACTGTCGTCAGCAAACTGCCATTTCCGCCTCCGATGTCGGCGAGCACGTGAATTCCCGAGAAGTCATACGCGTCAGTCATCGCCGACGTTTCGCGGCCGTGTACGCCGACCATCGCCAGATCAAACAACTTCGCCTGTTCGACGTTCTTCGACAGAAAATCAAACACGGGCATCCCGTAAACTTTGTCGAAGGCGATCTTCCCCGTCTGCACGCTGTAGAGCAGATGCCCCCACGCGACGTAATGTTCCTCGCCGCTCATGATCGCCAAGGCCCGCTGCGAACCGGGAATATCGCTCCGCAAGCGTTCGCCCACCGGCGTCAGTGAAAATCGGCCTTGCTCATCACTGGAAAACACGCCCAGGCCCGCTAGCGCCCGCAACAACCGAAAGAGGGACGGTGCATGCACCGACGCTTCCTTCGCCAGGTCGTCCGCGGTTCTGGCGCCCTTCACAAGCAGATCGGCGATCCCCAGCTTCGCCGCAACATACACCGCCTGCGTTGACCAATATCCCGTAATCAACCGATTGACCGTTTCCGCCGCGTCCTGAGCGTTCATCCTAAGTCCCTGTTTGCTGATTGCGACCGCATTGTTTCCCACCATCTCCGCCGCTTCAGGACACCATTTCTTCGTGAAGTTCGCGTGCTTCGTGGTTCCTGTTTTCTCCGTTCTGCTTCCTTCCGAAGGTTAACCCTCGACGACTTCAGGTTCTTCGCCGCCAATCCCAGCATGATCAACGACCAGCCGCCGAAGACGATGTCGATGCCTACAAACAGCCCCGATCACCCACAGGCCCGACAACGGCCAATTCTGCAGGATGGAAATCCCCAGCAACAAATTGATCACGCCATGCAACAACAGCCAGACGCCATGCTGAAACCGAGCCGCGATGGCGATCACGATGCGGAAGATCCCGCTGACGATCAGCAGCATCGCAATCAAGAGCGTCAGCGCGACGCCTGTCGCGCCGGGATTGGTCACGATCATGAATGCCGTCACTGTGTAGAGCAGTCCGACGACCAGATCGATGAAGAACCCGCCCCAGGTCTTGCACGAAAATCCGTGCGCCGTCTGCATCACGCCCGCGGCGAACATCAGCCAGCCCAGGAAAATCATCGTCGCCATGGTCGTCAGCACCGACCACCCGATGGCCACCGTTCCCAGGATCACCAGCAGCACGCCTAACCCGACAAACCATCCCCACCGTTTTTGCAGATCTTCCTGGCCGACCAAATGAATTTGCGTGACCGTGATCGATTCGGGACTCGACATGATGTCTCCTCAGGAAAATGCGACGCTGATCAATTCGTGCTGCCGGGCGACTTCTTCCAGAACTTCCGTCCGATCCACCAGCCCAGGATGCACAACAGCGACCCGGCGACTGCCGAGACGAGGTCTTCCACCGAGATTTTTAAGTCTCTAAACTCCAGGTCGATCTTGAAGATGTAGAACACGCGCTGCCGACCAGCCGCCCCACCATGCCGATCCCCAGATTCAACCAGCGGCCGAATCCGTCTTTATTCAGCGTCACGACCCGCGCCGCCACCGACCCGGCCATCGCTCCCAGAATGATCAACACCAGAAACCGCCCGAATGTCAGCCCGAACATAAGCGAAACGCCTCCAGCATCATGCGTGCTCAATCAGTCCGTCACACCGCCGCTTGCGCCATCATAACAGAACTTCCCCACCCTTTCAGACTCCCCGCATTCTCAGAAATCTCCGCTCCGCACGATTCTCTTCTTTCTTGTTCCAAATCTCCGCGTCCTCTGCGGTCTCTGCGTTTCAAATCGGGATTCCTAAACGCAGAGACCGCGAGCGTGCCGCCTGAAATGTGGCCTGCTGAGGTTTTGGCCGTGTCGTTGGTGGCAAAATCCTCTCATTTGACCTCTCAACTCCCGTTCCAGACCTCAACTTTAATTGACGGCCCCAAATCTCTTGAGATAGAATTAACATCTGTTGATATGTTGACGGCTCGCTCGGAGGTTGCGCCATGTTTCGGGTCCAGGCAGGCAGTTCCCATCGTTATTGCGATGGACTTTCTCGACGGAGTTTCGTTCAGATCGGTGTCGCCGGGATGGCGTCCGCCGGACTCTCGCAAATCCTTCGGGCCAAAGAAGATTCCGCCAGCCTTGGCAACTCCAGGAAGAACACCTCCGTCATTCTGATCTGGCTCGACGGCGGTCCCAGCCATCTCGATTTGTATGACCTCAAGCCCGAAGCCCCCGAGGTCTGCCGGGGCATCTGGATGCCGATCAAAACCAACGTTGACGGCATCGAAATCAGCGAACTCTTCCCCAAGCAGGCCCGCTGCGCTGACAAATTCTCCATCGTCCGCTCGCTCCATCACGATAACGGCGACCACTTTGCCGGCGGCCATCTGATGCTCACCGGACGCCCCGGCGCCAGCGGTGCCGACACTCCCGGTAAGTTTCCCTTCTTCGGCTCGGCGGCCACGCTGTTGACCGGCTCCCGCCAACCGGGCATGCCGCCATACGTTGCCGTCCCTTACGCCGCCAGCATCGGACTTCGTCCCGGCTACTTCGGCGCCAACTACCTTGGTGTTTCGCATAATCCCTTCGAAACCGAAGGCGATCCGAACGCCGCCAAGTTCCAGGTCAACAATCTCTCGCTGCCCGGGGGCATGTCGATCGACCGCCTCGAAAACCGCAGCGAACTCGCGCACAAGTTCGATCGTCTCCGACGCGAAGTCGACGCGCGCGGCACGCTCGATCAGATGGATCGGTTCGATCAGGAAGCCTTCAACCTCGTCAGCGGCGCCGCCGCGCGCAAGGCGTTCGACATCTCCCAGGAAGACGACAAACTTCGCGATGAATACGGCCGAGACTCCTGGGGGCAGAGCGTCTTGTTGGCCCGCCGTCTCGTCGAAGCCGGCACCACCTTCGTCACCGTGCACTTCGGCGGCTGGGACCACCACTGGGACCTCAAAACCGGCATGCAGAATACCTGCCCAAGGTCGACAGCGCCGTCTCCGCCCTGTTCAATGATCTCTCGCAACGGGGCCTGCTCGATCAAGTCCTCGTCGTCCTCTGCGGCGAATTCAGCCGCACACCCCGCATGAACGACGGCGGCAATGGCGGCCCGCCCCTCAGCATGGGCACCCCCGGTCGCGATCACTGGGGCAATGCCATGTTCTGCCTCCTGGGCGGCGGCGGGATTCAAGGCGGCCGCATCATCGGGTCCACCAATCGTCGCGGCGAAGTGCCCCAAGACCGACCTCTCAAACCGGCAGATATTCATCACACCATTTTCCATGTGCTCGGGGTCGACCCCGCACACAATTTCCTCAACCACGCCGGCCGGCCTGTTCCGGCGCTCGAACCGGGCGAAGTGATCAGCGAATTGCTGTGAAAATTGCCTGGAATATCCGCCGCGACCGCTCCATGTTCTCCATCGTCGACCATTCCCCGAAACTCTGCGACGGCATCCGCCGCCGGGAGATCCTCCGCGCCGGCGGGATCGGCCTGCTCACCGGCGGCACGCTGTTTCCTTCAACAGCAACCGCAGCGCCAGCGGCTTCACGCGCGCCCAAATCGTGCATTCTCATTTTCCTCATGGGCGGGCCGCCCCAGCACTCCACCTGGGACCCCAAACCCGACGCCCCCGCGGAAGTGCGTGGGGAAATCGCCCCCATCGACACGTCGGTCCCCGGCCTGCACGTCGGCGAACTGATGCCCCTCACCGCCCGCTTGATGCACCACATTGCGCCGCTCCGCGCCGTCTCCACCGACGACAACGCCCATTCGTCAAGCGGCTATTTCATGATGACCGGCGTGCCGCATATTCCCATGAATTTCGAGAACGCCAATCCCGGCGCGCCGAACAATTGGCCGACCATGGCGTCCGTCGTCCAGCATCTTCATCACGGCCCCCAGTTGCTCCCTCCGGCCGTCCGACTGCCACATCAGATCTTCAACACCGACGGCTCCGTCTGGCCCGGACAAGATTCCGGCTGGCTCGGCCATGCCGCCGACCCCTGGCTGCTCAATTGCCGTCCCGCTGACCCGGGCTTCAAAATCCCCCACTTCGAACTCGCCGCCGACACGCAACTCGGCCGGCTTGAAAACCGCCGCTCGCTGTTGTCACAACTCGAACAACAACTGAAGCAGACCGAACGCTCTGGCGAAATCGACAACTTCAATTCGCTGCAACGGCAGGCATTCGACTTATTGCAAACAACCGAGGCCCGCGCCGCCTGCCGTGTCGACCAAGAACCCGACGCCGTCCGCGACCGCTACGGCCGCGGCCAATTCGGCCAAAGTCTGTTGATGGCCCGCCGATTGGTGGAAGCCGGCGTCTCGCTGGTTCAGGTGAACTGGTTCCGCGGCGCCGACGAGCCGCCCGACACCCCCTGCTGGGACAGCCATGTCCGCGAGACCGAACGCCTGAGAACGGTCCTGCTGCCCCCCTTTGACAGAGCCTATTCGTCGTTGCTGACCGATCTCATCGATCGGGGCCGTCTCGATGACACACTGGTCGTCGTGATGTCGGAATTCGGCCGTACGCCGCGGTTCAACGCCGTCGGCGGTCGTGATCATTGGGGCCATGTTTTTTCGGTGGCCTTCGCCGGTGGCGGGATTCGCGGCGGACAACCCTACGGCCGTTCCGACCCGCGCGCCGCTTATCCCGCCGAAGGCCGCGTCGGCCCCCCTGACCTGCTCGCCACGATTCTCCACTGCCTCGGTTACGACCCCGCCGCCGAAATTCACGACCCCCTCGGCCGCCCAATCCCCCTCAGTCGCGGCCAGGTCATCGCACCGCTGCTGGCGTAGCATGTCGGCTGTCTGCATGGGAGATCTCGTGAGTTCGCCACCACGAATCTCGTGATGTCCTCATTTCGGGGTGGCACGCTCTGACGCTTTGGGAAGGGCGTGGTTTTCTCTCGATCGGCCACGCCCTTCGAAGACTCAGGACGTGCCACACACGCCACCAGTTCCGCAAGCTCGAAGCCCGATGCGCCAGCGAGGGTTTGAAGCGGATTGTCCCGCACGCCGAACTTAAAAACTCGTGATCCGCCTCAATGCGAATGTCCATGCCCTTCATGGGTATGGCCGGGATCAAGGTCTCTGTGTTCGGCATCGCCATGTCGGCCATGCGCAGTAAGCCGGCTCCAGAAACCCGATCCCCCACGCCGCGATCGCCCCCAGCAAGAGCGCCGCCGACAGCTTCAACCGGTCGTGCGAATGAAATTGCACCTCCGGCAATAAATCGCTCAGCGCGATGCTCACAAACACCCCCGCCGAAAACGCCAGCGCCGCCGATGCCACCAACGATTGCTCCGCGGAAAACGTCTTCAGCCCCAGCACCAGGAGCAGCGCTCCCAGCGGGCACATCAGCGCATACCCCAGGTTCACCGCCTGCCGCCATGCCGCCGACCAGCCTGCCGCCAGCATCAGCGACGTGATCGACAACGAATCGAGCGGTTTATGCAGCACGATCCCCAGAAACGTCCCGAATCCCAGCAGCGTCCACGGCGTCACATGCGCATGCAGCGCCTCCGATTCCACGTGCGAAGCCAGCGCCACGCCGTCCAGAATCGTGTGCAGGCATAACCCGAACGTCACTCCCGCCCAACTGAGATTTCGCACTTCCGTCGGCGCCCCATGACCATGATGATCGTGGTCATGGTCATGCTGGCAATCGTGATCATGACCATGGTGATGACCTTCGTCGGCCGATTGCGGCCCCCCTTCATCCCAGGGCTCATGATGATGAAAATGAAACGTCCTCAGCAGAAAAAACATCACCAGCAGGCCCGCCATCATCCAACCGGCGGACCAGTTCAGCGAAAACGCCGGGTCACGATCGACCAGCAGCGCCACCGCATGCGGCCATTGATGCAGAATGCCCACGCCCAGCATGAGCCCGCCGACAAAACTGACCAGCAACTGCAAACGCGTGTGCGTGAACCGGATCGCCGACGTCGCGATCCCTCCCAGCACCGACGCCATCACGACCGCCAGACAATACGCCGCCAACAACTGATGAGGCCACGACAACACGCGAACATTCCTTCCGGTCCGTCATGCAATTCAACTGCAACAACGAATGGAGTGTAACAAACACGCGGGGCAACGGCTATCGACCGAGACCGTTCCCTCCCGCAAAGATCGGCGGCCCCGGTGGCCGAGCGAGTTACTCGCCGCCGGCGCCCAAGGCCCGTCGAATCCCGTCCGCCGTCACCGGTTGGATGACGCCTCGTTCGGTGATCAGCGCCGCAATATTCTCCGCGGGAGCCACGTCAAACGCCGGATTATACACTCGGCAGTCGGCGGGCGCGGTCTGCTTGCCGAACCCGCGAGTGATTTCCTCCGCGGCGCGCTGCTCGATCGGAATCGCGTCGCCGTTGTCGATCGTCAGATCAAACGTGCTCGACGGCGCCGCCACGTAGAACGGAATTCCATGCGCCTTGGCCAGCACGGACAGACCGTATGTGCCGATCTTGTTCGCCGCGTCGCCGTTTGCCGCGATCCGGTCCGCACCGACAATGACGGCCTGCACTTTTCGCTCTTTCATCACCCATGCCGCCATCGAATCGCAGATCAGCGTCACGGCAACATTCCGCTGCATCAGCTCCCACGCCGTCAATCGCGCCCCTTGCAGCAACGGGCGGGTCTCATCGGCGAAAACCTGCAACTTCGGGTTCGCTTTCGCCGCCGCAAAAATCGCCGCCAGCGCCGTCCCGTCTCCGGCGGTGGCCAGTCCGCCGGTGTTGCAATGCGTGAGCACTCCCGAGCAATTTTTCAGCAATTCGGCTCCATGCCGACCGATGGCCGCACACATCTCCCGGTCTTCCGATTCAATGGCCTTCGCTTCCTGCCAGAGGCGAGCCAGCAATTCCGAAGCAGAAGCGTCTCCCTGCCGACCTGCAAGAAGCTTTAGGCGATCCAGCGCCCAGAACAAATTCACCGCCGTGGGCCGGCTCGTCGCCAGGTATTCCAGCACTTGTTTCAGTCGCGCATCAAATGCCGGTCGCGGCGAATTCGCCGCCGACTGGCACCCGACGACGACCCCGTACGCCGCCGCTACGCCAATGGCCGGCGCCCCGCGCACGCGTAGAGATTTGATCGCCTCCCAGACCTGCTCCACGGTCCGGCAGTCCATCAGTTTGAACTCCGCCGGCAACAGCGTCTGGTCAATCAATTGCAAATGACCGGCCGCGTCGCCGATCCAGGAAATCGCAGGGGTGGACATAAATACAAAATCATGACTTGAGGAACAGAACTGTTGACGAGTGAGACTTCACAAATCATTTCATCGGTGAATATTCCGTCGGCTCCAAAAACACCGATTCCACCTTCTCCACAATTTTGCCGTCCTTTTCAGAAGCATCGCGCGCCGCGATCCATTCCGGATCGTTGCGAAACGCCTCGAACGACGCGTCCCGCGACGCCTTGTCTTTATGAGCCAGTAGATACACCAGCGTGTTCGGTTTGTCGGCGGGGGTAAAGTAGACCACGTTCTTCATCCCGTGCTTTTCAAAGAGCTTCATCGTGTGGTCTTTGAACCGCTTGTGCAGCGCCGGCAACCGGCCCTCCAACGTGGTGTAGGTCCGCAATTCGTAATACAGCGGAGCCTGTTTCGCTTCGGTTTGGGACGACTGTGCGACTGTGCCCAGCACCGCGCCGGCGGCTAAGAATCCCAGCATCGACAAAGATCGAGAAATCTGCATGCTCACGGCCCTCTCTTAGCAAGAAACAATCAGCTCCGATCAGGCGAGCCACCTTCACGGAAATCGCGGCCGACCCGATGCGCGGCCTCCGATGGGAATCGAGTATCGTAACACGGGAATCACGCCGGATGCCACGCTTCACAGGAGCCTCGTTCCCGTCGCGCGGGCCGCTTTCGGTGATTTCCCCCGGAAATCAGGATTTCTCCAAACGGAACCGGAATCCGCCGGGTAGAACCTGTGCGACGGAATCGTCGTCGCGGCGCGCTTTCCTCGGGGCCCCTTTCGTTCGCAGAGGTTTTTGGCGGCGCTCGAACCGGAAGCATTGAGTCGGCGGCCAAAACTCGCAATGATACGAACGCTGGCAGACTCAAGGACTGACGGCGCCGCGACCGGGGGATCCACTGCATTCGTCGCAGCCTTCGCCCGGGCTTGCTGGTCACTTGCACCTGTTTAAGGATTGAACTTCATGAGACGCTTTGGGATGAACATCGCCTGGGCCATGACGATGGCCGTCGGCCTGTGGACTTCGGCCGCCGTCGCTTACGCTGAAGACGACTCGCCCGTCGGCGAACAATTGCTGCCGCCGGAAACGCTGTTCTTCTTCTCGCTGCCCGACGTCCCCGGCTTTCATCAATGCTGGCAAGAATCGAAAATGGGCGAGCTCATGCGCGAGCCCGCCATGCAGCCGTTTGTCGACAAGGTCAAGGAAAAACTCGCCGAACAATCGGAGAAGCTACAACAGCAGGTCGGCGTGTCCCTGGAGAAGTTGCTGACGATTCCGCAAGGCGAAATCACCTTCGCGGTCCTGGAACTTCCCCCACGCAAACTGGCCCTCGTGTTGATGCTCGACTATGGCGAGAACGAATCGACGGTCGCCACGCTGCTGGAAAAAATGGATGAAGCGCTGAAAGAAGCCGACGGCAAGAGCGAAACGGAAGAAGTCGGCGAAGCGAAAGTCGTCACGTATTCCTTCGGCGACGAAGATCCGCAGAATCCGTTCACCAAGCTGGCCTATTTCGACTACGACTCCTACCTCGTTTTCGCCAGCGACCCCGAGGCGCTCAAATCGATCTTGGAACGATGGAAAGGCGACAATTCCGAAACCCTGGCCGCTCAGGACGTCTTCAAGTACATCGTCGCCAAGTGCTCCACCGAAGATCAAGAACCGATTCTGAAATGGTATTTCAATCCGATCGGCACGGCCCAGTCGGTGATCAGCCTGGTTCAGAATCAGGTTCCGCAAGCCGGCCTCGTCGTCGGTTTCCTGCCGCTGCTTGGGCTGAGCGAACTGAAGGCGTTCGGGGGCGTCACTGTGGCGGCCGTCGACGATTACGAAGGGGTTTCCAAAGGCTTCGTCTATGTCAATCAGCCGACCACCGGCATCCTGAACATGTTCCAAGCCACGGCCGCTGAACTGGCTCCCCCCAAATGGGTGCCCGAAGACGTGGCCTCGTATGCTGCGGTCAACTGGGACGTCAATCGCGCCTACTCCGCGATTGAGGCCCTCTATGACAACTTCCAGGGCGCCGGCTCCTTCGGCAAGGTGATTGACGAACTGGCCGATCGCGACGACGGACCCGGTCTGCACGTCCGAAAAGACATCGTTGATCAACTGACCGGGCAAATTCACGTCATCATGGGAGTGGCCCAGATCCGCGATGCCGAGCCGGAACCGAAAATGACCTTCGCGCTCGACGTCAAAGACGCGAAGAAGACGAGTTCCGTCCTGGCCAAGGCCGCGAAGATGGACGGTGCGCCGATCACGACGCGGGATTTTGAAGGGGCCGTCATTTATGACCTTCAGGCCGGTGAAACTTCGGTTTCGATCGCAGTCGTCGGCAAGCACCTGGTTATTTCCAGCGACCCGACGATCCTGGAAAACGCGATTGGCCCCAGCGCCGGCGTCCCCGCGCTGGCCGATAATGCCAAGTTCAAAAAGATCGCCGAGAAATTCCCTCAGAAAATGGCTGCCATGAGCTATCAAGATTCCCGCGGCCAAATGAAGGTCTATTACGACCTCGCGAAGTCGGGCAAGTTGAACCTCCCTGAGGAGTTGAACGAGCTGGTGGAAAAGCTCCCTGACTTTGAGGTGATTGCCAAGTACCTGCGGTCCTCGGGGGTCTACGTCGTTCCCGACAAGAAGGGTGCGATGTCGGTCAGCTTTACCCTCAAGAACGAAGACTGATTGACCGGTCCGCGATCGTTTTTTCCGTTGCCTTTCGCCGCCATCGGGATTTTCTCGATGGCGGTTTTTTATGGTCTGTCGAAAAATTGACGGTGGGAATTGCCCGCAGCGTGGAAATAATTGTTACAGCCCAGGCGAATTCGCCCTCAACCTGACGACAAGCGTTCCGTGTTCGCACGGCGTTGGTCCTCAGATCGACGACATCAGGCATGTTTCATGTGAAACATCCGCGCGCTTTCGCATGGCAACGACAGAGTCGCAGTTTGTGAATCCGTGCTGAAACACGCTGTCAGAAGGGTTGCTCCATGTTGGTCACTTCCACTGGTCGGTTTCACGTCGTCGACGAAGGCGAAGGGTCGACGCTCGTGTTTGTTCATGGCTTTCCCTTAAGCCATGCGATGTGGAAACATCAACCAGCGGAATTCTCGCGGACGCATCGCGTCATCATTCCCGACCTGCGCGGTTTCGGACAATCGACGGCGACAACTCCAATCGCATCGTTGTCCGATCATGCCGACGATCTGGCTCAGCTGCTGGATCAATTGCAGATCCAGGAACCGATTGTCCTGTGCGGCTTGTCGATGGGAGGGTACATCGCGTTTCGATTTCTGGAAAAATACCCTGCCCGGCTGCGCGGCCTGATTCTCTGTGACACGAAAGCGACCCCCGACACGCCGGAAGCGGCCCAGAACCGGCGAAACATGGCAGACCAGGTTCTTGAACAAGGCTCGCAAATCATCGTCGATGCCATGCTGCCGAAATTGTTCAGCTCCGAGACGCAGAAATCTCAGCCCCAGATCATCGACGAAACCCGCCGCGTCATGAAGTCCACTGCGCCCGAAGCGATTGCCGCGGCCCAGCGCGCGATGGCCGCCCGGCCCGATTCCACCCCGCAGCTGGCCAGGATCTCCGTCCCGACGCTGGTAGTCGTCGGAGAAAGCGATGCGCTGGCGACTCCTGCGGAAATGGCCGCCATGGCTGCCGCGATTCCCGGCGCGAAATTTGAACAGATTCCGCTGGCCGGTCATTTGGCGCCGCTGGAGCAACCGGCTGTCGTCAATGCCGTGATGCGAACCTATTTGGACTCGCTCTCGAACTGACGGCTGTGAAAAGCCGGCGTGCCACCACGCGACGAGGGAGCTGATCCGTCCCGGATGTCGCCTCACGCGTTGCAAATCGTGCCGGGTCGACTACGATTGATGTCAGGCGCCGCCATGAGCGAAAGGCTGTGCGCCGGCTCTGTCTTGCCAGATGTTTTTGAAGGATCAGTCACCGATGTCGCGTTCCCGCGTCTCAGCAGCATACGAATTGCCCGAATTGGGCCAGAACCCGTCCAGCACCGCCCAGGGTACCACGCCGGGCAGCTTCGCCAAACGGGCGATCATTGCGCCAGGAGTCGAGGGCCGCTGGACATTTTCCTCGCCAGACACCCCGGGGATGCCTCAACCATCGGAGAAGACGGCTTGGGACTTTCTGCCGGACGGGTGGACAACCAGCGCGAGCGGCCAAGAGGCAGCGAGTCCGCCACAGTCGGAATTGCCCACCGTTCGCTTTGCCCAGGCGGATGGTTCAATTCGTGTTGTTTCCTATCCGGCAGGATTCCAGCCGAGCACGCAACTGGAACATGCGCGGCTGGGAATCGTCACGCCCGCCATGGAACGGGTCGCCGCGCGAGAACCGCATCTGACGTCCGTCCAAGTCCGCGACGAAGTGGCGGCCGGCCGGATGGTGATTCCGGCGAATAAGGTCCATCTCGCGCATCAACTCGATCCGATGGCGATCGGCCGGGCGACAAAGACCAAGATCAACGCTAACATGGGAGCGTCGCCGGTCTCTTCCAGCACCGATGAAGAGGTCGAAAAGCTGAAGTGGGCCGAGAAATGGGGCGCTGACACGGTGATGGACCTCTCGACCGGAGGGGATCTGGACGCCTGCCGCACGGCGATCATTCAGCACAGTCGGGTGCCGATCGGGACGGTGCCGATTTACTCGATGATCATCGGCCGGAAGATTGAAGATTTGACGGTCCCGATGATTCTGGAGTCGCTCAGGCATCAAGCCGAGCAGGGGGTGGACTATTTCACGATTCACGCCGGCGTGCTGCGTGAACATTTGCCGTACGTGAAACGGCGATTGATCGGTATCGTCAGCCGGGGGGGATCGCTCCTGGCGAAGTGGATGATCGTGCATAGCCGTCAAAACCCGATGTACGATCATTGGGAAGCGATCTGCGACATCCTGCGGGAATTTGATGTCACGTTTTCGATCGGCGATGGTTTGCGTCCCGGCGGCCTGGCCGACGCGACCGATCGGGCTCAATTGGCGGAACTCGCGACGCTGGGCGAATTGACCGAACGGGCCTGGCGAAAAGGCGTGCAGGTGATGATCGAAGGGCCGGGACATGTGCCGTTCGACCAGATTGAATACAACATGAAGCTCGAGCGCCAGTTGTGCCACGGCGCCCCATTTTATGTGCTGGGTCCGCTGGTCACTGATATTTTCCCGGGCTACGACCACATCACGAGTTGCATCGGCGCCACGGCGGCCGCGTATCACGGTGCCAGCATGCTCTGTTACGTCACGCCAAAAGAACATCTCGGCCTGCCGAAGAAAGACGACGTCAAGCAAGGCTGCATCGCGTATAAGATCGCGGCCCACGCGGCGGACGTTGCCCTGGGAATTCCCGGGACGCGCGATCGCGATGATGAACTGACCAAAGCTCGTGCCGCTCTGAACTGGGAAAAGCATTTCGAGTTGAGCTTCGATCCGGATACGGCCCGCGCTTATCACGACGAAGACCTCGACGTCGACACCGATTTCTGCGCCATGTGCGGCCACGACTGGTGCAGTGTGCGGATCAGCAAGGAGATTCAGGACTTCGCCTCGGGCAAGGAGCAGGAATACCAGTGGGACCGGGCCAAGGTTTCGGCCGCGCTGACGCCGGATCAGCAGGAGATCCTGGCCAAGCGCGGGGTGTTGAGCCCGGAAGAAATCCACCAGTTGGCGGGAAAAACTCGCAAAGCCGTGGGGGCCGGCGACAATAAAGCGTCATGCCACAGCGATTACGTCGATTCGACCGCGGCGCAGGAAATCCAGGAACAGAAATTGGAGTTGGTGGAACTGACGCCGCAGTGAGGAACCCGGTGATGCCGTCGCCGGAGTTTGAGAAAAACGTCATTCACTCTGCGGCGGGCGGCCAAGTGCCAGCAAAATCGCCGGCGATTCGCTTCTTGGCGTGGTCCACCTGCTGCGCCAGTTCACGGTTGCCTTCGTACAAGCTCGCGATGCTCTGCCAGATTTTCCGCGCTTCGAGCATCTGGCCTTTGTCCATCAGCTTTTCGGCGTCACTCAGTCTTTTACTGAGATACTCCGCCCGATTAAATCCCGCGGTGTCTTCCGACTTGATTTTGGCGATCTGACGCTTTGCCAACATCACATAGGGGCGAAACTCGTCCTGGCTTTTAAAGAGTTCAGCCAGGCTTTCATATTTATCGAGCGCCAACAGACGATCTCCGTCCTTTTCAATGCCGTCCGCCGCCAAATACCGAGCTTCCGCCTCATTCGTGGGATCAAGTCCCTTTTTAGACCGAACTCGGGCCTGGCGTTCGGCGAGATTCATTTCAATCTGGTCGAGATAGTCGCGGGCTTTGCCGACGTGCTGGCCGTCGGGGAACCGCGCGAGCATCTGCTGGAGGTCTTCGCGCGCCGCGCCCCAGTCGCTCACATTGCTGCCCGCCGTGATTTTCTCCACGCGGGCCAGCAGCGCGGCCTCACTGGGGTACATGCGAGTGTAGGTGAACCAACCGAGCGCGGCGCAGAATGTCGCCAACGAGACGGCAAGAAACCAGCCGCGCTCATAGAGCGGCGATTTGTCCTTTTTCTTTTTCTTCTTTTTCTTTTTGCCGAGGATGTCTTTGAGTTCGCCTTGAGTGGTGCCGCCGCTGCGAGTCGGCTCGCCTTTGAGGGTGGCCTGAGCGATGCTTTGCTGTTCCTCGACTTTCTTCAAGATTTCTTCGAGCTTGACCTGCACGGCGAGCGCGTCGTAGGGACGCTGTTCCGGATCTTTTTCGAGGAGATCGAAGATCAATTCTTCGAGCCAGATGGGGCAATCGGGGGCCAGCGCGGTGACTCGGCGGGGTTCTTCATTGAGATGCATCATCAGCATCTCGCCCTGGTTCTCGCTGTCGAACGGCGTTTCGCCGGTGAGCATTTCGAAGAGGACGCAGCCGAGTGCGTAGAGGTCGGTCTTTTTATCGACCGGGGGTTTGCCGCGAATTTGCTCGGGAGCCATGTAGGCGTAGGTGCCGACGGTCCGGCCGGCAGCGGTGAGGGCGGTGGCGGTGGTGTCTCGTGCGATTCCGAAGTCGGTGAGTTTGATTTTTTGATCGGCGGTGAGCAGGAGGTTCGCGGGCTTCAAATCGCGGTGAATGACGCCGGCGGTGTGCGCATGCTCCAGCGCCTGGGCGATCTGGAGCGCGATTTGAATCGTTTCCTCCCAACTCAGGCGCTGCTTGGTCTCGAGATAATTTTCGAGAGAACCGCCGCGGACGAGCTCCATGGCGTAAAATCGCTGGGTGCCTACTTTGCCGCCGCCGTAGTAGCGGACGATGTGCGGGTGTTGCAGCTTTTTGAGAATGGAGATTTCCCGTTCGAAGCGGCGCTGCAAAGAGGCTTCGTTGGAAAGGTCGGGCGAAAGAATTTTGATGGCGACGGGCGTGCCGGTCTTGGTGTAGACAGCACGATACACGATGCCCATACCGCCCACGCCGATGCGATCGCCGAGTTCAAAGGGACCGATGACGCGTTTGGTGGACATTTCGGGAGAGTGTCGCCGCCGGGAACCAAGTTCGCCGGGAGGGGAACGGGCACCCCCTGGCAGTCCGGGCGTCGCTCAGCGCGGTGACTGGCGATTCGCGTCGGACCGTCCGCGGCGTTCTCCTATTCTGTGCAACCGGCGAGGGGGATGCAACAAACGTTCGGGTGGCGAGGAGAGCGATTTCGTTTGATGCGGTAGATCGAGTCGCGAGATTCGGGGGAAACAGGCCGCTCCGCGAACTCGCGAATCTCGATCTTCGCCGCTTAGCCTCTGGGGTCCATTAGGGGTTATAACCCCACATGAATGGGTAGTAGTAGGAATTGAAACCATATCGACTGTATGCATTGGGCGGATAGTTAAAGTTGTTGAATCCTCCGCCGAGATTCTGGTTCGGTTGGACGTTGACCACGCTGGTGCCGCGTTGCAGCACCGTCTGGCGCATCTGGCCGAAGAGGAATTCCATGGCGGCATCGTGGCGGTAACTGGGGTTGGCTTCGTATTCCGGACGGCTGAAGGGGATGGCGTTGTAGACCTGCGGATAAAGCGAGGCCAAAGCCGCGGGATTCACCGAACGGCCACCGGGGATGGCCGCCGGCGAGGCGACCGGACCCCCGGGGGCCGCTGTGTTCGTGGCATCAATCCCGGGCGCGGGAGGGGGAGGAACGACTTCCGAAGACGACGGGTACTTGGAACCCGCCTGGATGGTGACTTTCCAGTCCCCGAACTTCTGGACGACCGGTTGATCGGCAGCGACGGGTTGGAGGTTGGCATTGAGCAGGAGTGCCAGGCATCCGCCGGCACAAACACGAGAAATCGTCGACATGGGAGCGAGCTTTCGTTGTGGCTGGTCTCAAAAATGTGTCTCTATTCACCGTAAGCGGCGGAGGAACCCTGTGTCAAAGGGAGTTTTTTTGAGAAATGCGTCCGGACCGGCCAGCCGCCGTGAATACCGCCTGCGGCGGGGATTTGTTACAAGAAAATCAGCGTGTAAAATCGAGTGCGGCGGCGGGAGACTGCGAGAATGACTGAAATCTATCTGGTTCGTTATGGTTCGGTGCCTGAAGTCGCCCGCTTTGGGTGGGCGGAAACGGGCCATCCGGCGCGGGGCGAGCGCGTGGTGGTGCGGTCCCATCGGGGATTGCAACTGGGGCAGGTGCTGGAGTCTGTCTCCAGTCAGGCAGCGAGTGCCGAGGAGGTTTCCACTGATTTTACGATTGTCCGCCGAGCGACGGCGGAGGACGAGACGACGAATGAGCGACACCGCGCGCGCTGCGAAGCGGAATACTATGACTGGTGTCGGCGGGTCATGTTGTGGAACCTGCCGCTGGAAGTGATTGATCTGGAGCGGACCTTGGACGGCGAGAAATTGATCCTGTACGTCCTGACGGAACGAGGGCCGGCGACGACGACGCTGGCATTGCAGGCGGCGGCGGAGGGATTAGGGGTGATCGAAGTGCAACCGGTGTCGTCGACAGGTCTGTTGGCTGCCGAAACAGGAGGTTGCGGATCGGGCGGGTGCGGTTGCCATACGTGAGGTCAGCCCACGGCGATGGCGCGGATCAAACCGAGGGAATCCTGATGCGCAAGGGATATTGAGCAACGTCCGATAGGATTTTTTGAAAGCGTCCGGGGCAGAATAGAGGGTTTTCTTATGACCGAACAGCAGCGGACAGATCGGGAATTGGCGACGCTGGCGGGTGGTTGCTTTTGGTGTTTGGAAGCCGTGTTTGAACAAGTCCGCGGTGTGGAGAAAGTTGTTTCCGGGTATGCCAATGGTCAGACGGACGCCCCCACGTATCAAGCGGTCTGCGAGGGGGACACGGGGCATGCGGAAGTGGTCCAGGTGACGTTCGATCCTCGGGAGATCGGCTATGGGGATCTCCTGGAGATTTTTTTTGCGATTCATGATCCCACGACGCTCAATCGACAAGGGGCGGACATGGGAACGCAGTATCGGTCCGCGATTTTTACGCACGATGCCGAGCAGGCACGGGTCGCCCAGGCAAAAATCGCCGAGTTGAACGAAGAAAAAATCTTTGACCGACCGATCGTGACGCAGGTTGAACCGTTGCAGCAATTTTACGCGGGAGAAGGGTATCACCAGGGTTACTTCCGAGCCCATCCGCAGCAGCCATATTGCCAGGCGGTGATTTCGCCGAAAGTGGCCAAGTTCCGGAGCAAATTCGCATCACGGCTGCGGGCGGGTTGAAGCCATCGATTTTCTCCCGCATCGGCGCGTCGGCAATGGACGGCATGAGGCGCAAGTTGCGTCTGTAAAAGTCGTTACACTCGGTGAGTGAAACTGAGCTTTGCCGTTTCGCGGTGACCAGTTATCCTTCGCCCGAATCCAGAACCTCTCTCTTAATCAGTCCGCCGCGGTGGGTGCGCCTGCACTCATCGGGTCTTTGCGTTTTCGTTTGATCCGCTTGTTAAACCCAGGAGGGGATATGTTGCGCTGGAGCGTCATTCTCCTGATCGGGGTGGGCGTCGGAGCATTCGCGTCCGCCGGGGAACCGGCGGATCTGGTTGAAATTCGGGAGTACGAAGTCCGCGCGGACAATCGTCCGGTCGGTCGGCACACGTTGAAAATCCACGAGCGAAACGGCCGGACACTGGTGACGATGAATTCGAGCATTGCCGTGAACATTCTGCTCTACCATTACAGTTTTATGTTCGACGCCCGGGAAATCTGGGATGGCGAATCGTTGCTGTCCGTCGAGGCGCGGACCAACGCGAACGGGAAGAGGTCGCTGCTGAAGTTAAAACGGAACGACGAGCGTGCGCTGATCCAGTTTCAGGATCAGGTCACCAGGACCGAACCGCCCGAAGCCACCAATTCGTTTGCGCGCATGCCGCCTGGCATGGAGAATCATCAAGCGATTCGATTGTTGAATCTGGACGATGGCACGGTCGCGAAGACGACGTGGCATGCCGGGGAAAACGTGAAATTTCGCGTCGACGATCGCGCGGTCCCCTGTAGAAAATGGGTGGTGGAAGGAGACTTGCAGGCGGAACTCTGGTTTGACGACGGAGGCTGGCTCGTGCGACAAAAAACGAACGAGCAGGGTCATCCGACCGAATTGCGATTGATCTCGCTCGCGCAGGAGAAAACGATACCGTGACCAGCGGGGCCTGGATGATCCTCTGTGCGGCGCTGTCGCTTGACCCCGGAGAGTGTTTCTGCCCTCCGGCGGACTGCGAACCGTTCGACTGTGAATGCGACTGTGAACAGTCCGATCGTTCGAACTGGCTGACGTCGCAGGATTGGTCGCACTACATCAATCCCTTCGCACCGATGGACATCGAACGTGAGCCCAGGTATGTCGACCCTTACGGCTGGCAATTTCTGCAAGTGCCGTATCGTCTGGGCTGGGTAAAGCACGATGAGTTGAATTTCTTGCCGGCCGCGGAGACCAGCGGAGCGGCGACGGGGTCGATGCAGACGACGGAGTTTTACTCCTGGCTGCGCTATTCCTACCTCGCGCATCCCGACGTGCTGGTAAACCTGACGGGAATCTGGGACGGCTATTACTGGAGCGGGCCGATGCAGCCCAATCTGCCGGGGCAAGTCGACCGGTTGTCGCTGGACATGGAAGCGGCGCTGCTGGGGCACGGGCCGGTCAATACCACGATCGGATTTCATCCGCAGATCGTGATGGACCCCGAGGATCATCTGACGAAGAACGCGTTCAACTTCGACGGACGGATCGTCAATACGCACCGATTGTCCGACGAATGGTTGCTGGTCTACGGCGTAGCTTTCTGGGATCGGGTCAACGTGCTGGTGATCCCGGAAGTCGGGGCGGTCTGGATGCCGGACGATCGTTGGGAGTTTCGCTTGCTCTTCCCGCGTTCGCAATTCAGCTACCGGTTGGGCGAGCTCAACGGCGGTCAAACCTGGATCACGAGCGTCGTGGAATATGTGGTGCAGGCGTACCAGGTCAAGATGCCCGGCGCGGGGGATGACCGCATCCAATTGCAGGACTGGCGGGCGTCGGTCGGGCTCCGGCAGGACTATGAGCGGATCTCCTGGGAATTTGACGCGGGCGTCGTGTTCGACCGGAACATCAAATTCCGAGACGATGTTTCGGAGTTCGACATCGACCCGACGGGGTTGTTGCGGTTTGCGTTCTGGTTTTGAGTCGGACGACAACGTCTCTCGCAGAGGCGCAGGGATCGCAGAGAGCACGCCGAAGCGGAGGAGTACCGCCAACTTCGAGGCGATTTCAGCGGATCAGTTTGTTTTTGCCCGCTTGGCGATCGCGCCGAGATCGACCAGTTGGGCACGGTCGCCAGCTTGGTGGACGAGGTCGCAGATGAGTTCGATCGTCTGAAACTTGGGGTCAGTGACGTAGAGGCAGGAGGGATGGGCGAGGAAGTCGAAGACCGCGCGGTGATCGATGGCCCAGGTGACGCCGCGGCGCACGGCTTCGAGGAACGCGGGAAGGTCCCAACCCGCGGAACGGAACGCGCCGACGTCGCTGATCGGACTCATGGGAACGTCGACGAGGCCGGTCGGATAAACGAACGGCTGTGCTGCCGACTGTGCTTCGATGATGGAGTCCAGCACTCCGGCTGAGATTCGGCCGTTTTCGAATTCGTATCTGTGAGCGGGATAAAGGCAACTGACCCAATCGAACCCCTGTCCCAGGAGCAGTTGCTGGATGTCCTCGCGTCCGTGCAAGCCGGTGCGGAACCCGCCGGGAGTGCGAAAGCCGTCGGGGTTTTTGCCAAGGCGGATTTTCATCGCCGTGGTGCAGAGTTGGATATTGTCGTGAATGACTTCGGCGGGAGTTTTCCCTTCGATGAGCCAGGGAGCGCGCTTGAAGCGGAACTGAATGTCTTCGAGTTTCTCGGCGAGAACATACACGTGGTCGTAGGTGTGGTTGCCGATGGGATGCCCCGCGGCGGCGAGGTCTTTCATCCAGTCGATATTTTCCTGCTCGAAGACCTGGCCGACGGCGAAGAAGTGGATCACGCCGCCATGCTGTTTGACGCGCCGGGCCGCTTCGATCGAGTAGGCTTTCGTTTCGGCGTTCAGGTTTCCTTTTTCGTAGTCCCAGTGCAACTGGTCTTTGGTGGGATATTGCCGGCTCATTTCGAGATCGAGCGTGATGGCGATCAGCGCCGGTTGGTCTTGATCGTCGTTGGCCGTCAGGCGGGGAGCGGCCCAGACTCCGGCGGCGAGGGTGGAAGCGGCCGCCAGGAAGGCACGGCGCGAGTGAGGGGACGAAGGAAGCGTGCGAATTCGCAAGCGATGGTCAAGGGCGGTCATGTTTGATCCAGGAGATTTGCGTCACCAGGTGCTGCAGGGCGGCGTAGGAGATCGAGGCGTTCGTGGCGAAACGGGGGGTGGTGTTCGACGGGAACGTCGCCAGGGTCGCGTCGCCGACCAGGAAGACGTTGAAGTCGTTTCGCAGATTTTCATACCCGGCCGTGGTGCGTGCGAAGCACATGTCGGTGCAATAACCGGTGAGGAGGATGTGGCGAACGCCGTTGGCTTTGAGGAAGTCGCGCAGCGGTTCGTAACCCTCGGCGTCGTAAATGACGACGTCATTCGGGTCGACGGAGACCGACGTACAGACGGGGATGGGGAGTTCCCAGAAACCAGCGTGGTTGTACTTCGCGCCGGCGTCGAGACCAGGGAATTGTTTGAAGTAGTCGACGACGGGAGTCTTCGTGGAGAGCGTCAATTCCAGCGGCAATGGTTCGCCGCGATAATCGAAGCTGTCGAGTTTATCTTTCAAGGCTTTGAGGCCTTGTTTTCGTTCGTCGTCGGTCGGTTTTGCGCGGATCGAACGATAGGCTTGTTTGCGAATGGGGTCTTCATGGCCGGGCAGGCTGTACATCACGAAAGCGACTTGCTGCGAAGCGACTTCAGGAACGGGTCGATCACTTTCTGGCCGGCGGCCAGATGATTTTTACGCGGCGTACAGAAGTCGGCACAACCGGCGGGTTCGGGAGAGCCACTGTTTTCGTCGTCGATCTCCCAGGGGTGGACCAAGATGATGGCGGTTTCGGACGACTTGAGACGGTTGGGCATTTCGATCCGCGGGCGTATAGGAAAATCGCCAGGCACGGACACTGAGATCGCCGGCGTCGTCGACGAGCAGCGGCGAAGCGGGCTTCCTCCTCGATGGGCCTGATGTATTCGGGATGATCGGCGAGAGCGGTGCGGGTTCCGATTTTTTTTCAGGTGGTTTTTAAATGCCCCGGCTCGGCGGCATTCACTGGGGAAAAACACAGGAGTGCGAAACGCAAGCGATCGTGACAGCGGTTTGACGAGACATGGAGAATTTCGGTCATGCTACGGTGTTGTTGCAGGTAATGGAAGAGGTCGCGGAGTTCTTGAGGTTTCAGTTGCTTTAAGACATTTTCCGGCATGAGGGACGCGTTGGATTCGCGGATCTCTTCAACATCCGCCAGCGGAATCGTGGTTTTTTGCTCCTTGGCGGCCATCAGCGTGAGTTCGGCGGCATTCTGGTCGACGAGCAGTCCGGTCGAGACGCGGCCGTCGTGAGTGGAGACCGAATACGCAAGATATTCCTTGCGAATGATGGCGTTCGGATCGACGAGTTGCGTGAGCAGGTAATCGCGATCCTTGCGGTTGACGTGCGTCAGGTCTGACCGACGTTGTTACCCTCGCCGTGCAGTTTGCGGCAAAGAGCGCAATACTGGGCGAAGAGTTGTTTGCCGGCGGCGGGGTTTCCTGATGCGCGCGAAGGTCGTTGTTCAATCGGCGGATTTCGGCGAGACGTTCTTCGGCCGTGGGCGGGGCGACGCTGCCCCAGGTTTTGACGATTTGTTCGCGAGCCGATTCCGGCAAGTCGGTAATGACGGTCTGCCAGTCTTCGGCTTTCAGGTTTTTGACAGGAAAGTGACCGGTTTGAAATTCGTGGAGAAAGGCGGTGGCCCAGTCGGGACGGCTCAGAAGGGTGCGGGCAATGTGTGCGGTGAGAGCGAGGCCGTACCGGAATAGAGGTCGAGGAACGTGATGCGGATGCGGTCGTCGCGGAAGCGTTGCAAGCCATCGATGGCGGTCAGGCGAAGTTGTTCGGTTGAGGCGGAATCTTCGAGGATCGGCAGCAGGCTGTCGATGGCCGAGTCGCCGGCGAGTTCGGCGAGATTTTTCATGGCTTGCAAACGGACATCGGTCGCGACGGAAGTATCGGCGATGAGAGCCTGCGTCCGCTGCTGCCGCGCGCGAAATGGAACCGTAAATCCGATCCGCAACGTGGCGGAATCAGTGACATCGGTCGTCCAACACGCTTCCAGACCTCGCAACTGGTTTGGTAACTGATCCCAAGCCAGGTCGATGGGGTTCAGCCCGTTCACCAAGCCCTTGATCGAATGCGGCCAACAGTGGCTGGCGTTCCGCCGCGTACTGTTTGACCCCCAGGATTTCTCCGCAGGATTCCAGCCCGACTTGAGTTCCTTCGGAGGCATAGCGGCGTATGAGCCGGGGAACAATCGCCTGATGGACGAGCAACGAGTCCTCGGCTGCACGTGAACACAGCCAATCCATGATCTGCCGGCGCGCGGCCAGCGAATGCTGTTCGATCCCCCACCAAAGCAGCAGCGGCTGACAGGGATCCTGCCGCGTCGCAGCAAGAGCTGCTGTAAGATCGGCAGGGCTTGGCGGGCGGGCAAACGGCGCGCGGTGCAGGCCAGCAGCGTGCGGACTTCCACATCGGGTTCGGTCTGAGCGAGTTGAGCCAATTGATCGGCGAGGGCCGTGGACAGGACTGGTTCGTCGCCGAGAAATTGCACGGTCCAGCGGCGAATGTGCGGATTACGATGCCGCAAAAACGCCGGAGCAGTTTTGTCGGTGAGGCCGCCGTCCGAGGCGAACGTCCAGAAGGCTTCCAGGGCGAGTTGGTCGTCGGTGCTGGTGGAAGCGAGGGTTTCCAGCGGGAGAAGGGCTTCTGGATCACGGCGTTCGGTGAGAATGCGGCGGGCTCGGCGGACGATCCAATTGTTGGGATGTTGGTGGAGGCGATGAGTTGGGGTGTGGCGAGTTTGTCGAGCGGTTGGGAGAGCCCCCTCACCCTAACCCTCTCCCGCGGCGGGGGCGAGGGGGACCGGCGGCAGGGCGCACTGGATTTTGCTGCTAAGCGGTAGATGCGGCCGTTGCGGCGGTCCCAGTCGGCGTCGGGGTCGGGGTGGGCCATGCGGGCGTCGTGCCAGTCGCAAAAGTAAATGGCCCCATCAGGGCCGGTGGCGACGTCGCAAGGAGCGAACCAGGTATCGTTGGCGATCGGCGAGTTCTCCGCCAAATGACGTTTTGACGGTCGATGCGCGGTTCGATGTGGTCCCAAAAGAGTTGATGGCCGAGTGTGTCGGCGAAGAGGTATTGATCGCGATATTTTTTCGGCAGGCCGTCGCCTTGATAGACGATGCCGCCGACAGTGACGTGGCCCCCGTGGTTTTTCGTGCGGAGCATGGTCGAAGTGGCCGTAGGCATAGGTTGTGCAAGGGGCCGTGTTTGCCGAACGATTTCCAGTAATAGCCGCCGGGAAGGGCGTGCAGCAGGCGAAATCCGCCGTGATTGGTGCCGTAGAGCAGTCGGCCGTCACGGTCGAAATCGAGTCCCCAGGAGTTGCCGCCGCCTCCTTCGCAGAAAAAGTTCGAATTTTTTTCGCAGCGGGTGATAGCGCCAGACGCCCTGTTGGAACTCGATGCCGTTGATTCGGGCGGTGACGGTGCTTCCCTGGCAACCGTAGAGCCAGCCATCGGGGCCCCAGGTGAGGGAGTTGGCGACGGAGTGGGCGTCGTCCATGCCGAAGCCGGTGACGAGGACTTCGGGATCGGAATCGGGAATGTCGTTTTGATCGCGGTCGGGATAGTAGAGCAGATAAGGAACCTGCAACACGAAAACGCCGCCGTAACCGAAGGCGAGGCCAGTGGCGAGGTTCAGGCCGTCGATAAAGTCGTGACTGACCTCGGCCTGTCCGTCGCCGTCTTGGTCTTCCAGAATCGTGATGCGGTCCGCACCGCGCGGACCATGGGGCGGGGGTTCGGGGACACGATCGTAGATCGTGCGGGAAAAACGATCGACTTTGGCGCGCTGGAGGCCTGCGGGATTGGGGTATTGGAGATATTGAATCACCCACAATCGGCCCCGGTCATCGAATTCGATGCAGACGGGCTGGCGAACGAGCGGTTCGGCGGCGACGAGGGAGAGCATGAGGTCGTCCGGGACGGTCATGCGCCGGACGGCTTCGTCGGGGGAATAACCTTGAGCGAGAGCGGGGCGGTCCTCCGGGAGAAGGAGAAGAGCGATCAGCAGGCAGAATGAAAGAATTCGACCCATGGAGGGAGCCGCGCGGGTGCCATCGGGCAAGGTTTACAGTCCCACGATAGACCAGCGGGAAAAAAACGTCAACAAGCGTTGATGAGTGAAGTCGGCGGGCGGGTTCGATGCAATCCGGGGGGTGGTCGAGTACACTGACGTGCATGTCGGGCAATGACTGGGGGCACGAACTTTCTGCGTCCCGTCGGCTTGCGGCGATGCGACTTGCGGCAGCGATTCCTCCTTCTGCGATACGGGTTGGGCGGCATGGCGGTGAATGAAGCGGCGAACTCGGACCTGTCAGGGATTTCGGTCCGCGTGCTGATCGTGGATGACGACGAAGCCCATGCGCAGGCGGTGGCGGAAAGTCTGATCCGCGTCGGCTACGACTGCACGGTGGCAACGTCGGGTCAGCGCGCCGCGGCGCTGATCGAAAGCGAGAATTTCGACGTCGTGCTCACGGACCTGATCATGGACGACGTCGATGGAATGGAAATCCTGCGCAAGACGCGGGAGGAACTTCCCGAGGCGGAAGTAATTCTGTTGACGGGCCATGCGACGGTGAAATCGGCCTTGGCCGCCGGGCAGCAGGGGGCCCATAACATGCTGACCAAGCCGGTCGACATCAAAGAACTGCGCCTGGCGGTGGATAAAGCGTCAACCAAGGTGCGGCTGCTCAAGAAGAATATTGAACTCAACCGCCGGTTGGATGAGAAATTCGGCTTCGAGGGAGTGATCGGCAACAGCCCGGCGATGCACAAGGTGATCGACAAGCTGCGGAGCCTGGCGCCGACCGACAGCACGGTGTTGATTCTCGGGGAAAACGGGACCGGCAAGGAAATCGTCGCGCGGGCGCTGCATCAGAACAGCGACCGGAAGAACAAGCCGTTTGTGCCGTTGAACATCTCGGCGCTGCCGGAAAGCATTCTCGAAAGCGAGTTGTTCGGGCACGAGGCGGGGGCTTATACGGGGGCGGCGACGAAGCGGATCGGCAAGTTTGAATTCGCGAACGGCGGGACGTTGTTTCTGGACGAAGTCGGTGAGATGCCGATGTCGACGCAGGTGAAACTGCTCCGGGTGCTGGAAGATCGAAAGATCACGCGGCTCGGGTCCAACGACGAGATCGAGATCAATGTGCGGCTGGTGGCGGCGACGAATGCCGATTTGCAGGATCTGGTGAAGAAAGGCACTTTTCGGAAGGACCTGTATTACCGGCTGTCGGTGGTGACGATTTACCTGCCGCCGCTGTCGGAACGGCGAGGGGATATTCCGCTGCTGGTGGAACATTTTTTGAAACAGTTGGCAGCGCGGGAAAATCGCCCGGTGCCGACAGTGACAAAACAGGCCCAGCACGCGCTGATGGCGTACGGGTGGCCGGGAAACATCCGCGAACTGCGGAACGCCGTCGAGCGGATGGTGGTGTTGGACACGGATGGCCGGTTGGATGTCGACGATCTGCCGGAGGACATCGCGCCGTTGACGGAATCGCTGGAGGAAGGGTTGCTGGGTTCGGGGCGCTCCGGAGCGGACTTGCTGATCGGCCGGGCCTTGACCGACGTGGAAAAGTATTATATCGAGCGGGCGCTGGAGCTGTCGGGAGGGCGGCGTGAGGAAGCGGCGACGATGCTGGGAATCGGCGAGCGCACACTCTATCGCAAGATCAAGGAATATGACATCAAAGCCTAGGGGAGTGGTCGAGGAAAGAAGAAGGGAATTGGAGGAGAGAGGATGCTGCGGGTGATTTCGCCAGTTCCTCCCTGCTTCAATCATCATGCTTCGATGTCTTTCCCCGGCTTGATCAAGGGACTGATCCGTGACTGTTGATTCGCCACAATTCGCCCCGCAAGAGGTCGTCGATTTTGAGCGGGACGGTTTTGTCGTGGTTCGGGGGCTGGCGGACGTCGCCATGGTCGGGAGAATGCGTTCTGTCACCGATTATGGCGTACGAGCCCAGGTCGGGCCGATCGAGTATGAATCGGACCTGCAATATCCCGGAGCGCCGGCTTCGAAAGGAGCGCGCGGCGGAGAGACCATTCGCCGGCTCAAGCAGGCCCATAGCCGGGACTATGTCTTTACGGAATGGCTGCTGAAACCGGAATTGCTGGGGCGGTTGCGGCAGTTATTAGGGCCGGACATCGTCTGTCCGCTGGCGCATCATAACTGCATCATGACAAAACATCCGGAATACAGCAGCGAGACCGGCTGGCATCAGGACATTCGCTATTGGTCGTTCGCGCGGCCGGATTTGGTGAGTGTCTGGCTGGCGCTGGTGCCGGAAACGCAAGGCAACGGTTGTTTGCAGGTGCTGCCGGGGTCGCATCGCTGGCCGATCGCCAAGAATCAATTGGATGCAGCGTCGTTTTTTCGAAGCGATCTGCCGGAGAATCAGGCGCTGATTGCGGAGCGGAGATTTGTGGAGATGCAGCCGGGAGACGTGCTGTTTTTCCACGCGTTGACGCTGCATGCGGCATCGCGAAACACGACGCCTGAGACGAAGTATTCGGTGGTCTTCACCTTTCGGTCGGCGGACAATCCGCCGCTGGCGGGAAGCCGCTCGGCGGAGTCGCCGGAATTGATTTTGCGGTAAGCAACGCGACTATTTCTGCGATTGCAGGAGTGCGGAGGCAAAGCCCACGAGGTCTCCGCGGTGCTCGGCGGTGCGGAGGAGGGCGTCGTAGCGGCCTGATTCCCGGCACATCTCGGCAAAGGTGTCGGCGAAGCCTTCATCCGCCGGCACGAGATATTTCTCGGCGAGCGGAATGGCTTCGTCGAACCGGTCAACGCGGCAGAGCAGGTCGACCAGCACATAGGCGATGATCGGCTTATCGGATTCGTCGGGTTCCTGATCGAGTTTACGCCGAAAATAGGTGAGTGCGGCGTCGCGATCGTCGTTCGCCAGGAATTTGAAGAACTCGCGATGGGCCGGGTACATCTCTTCGAACGGCGGGTCGCCGGGATATTGAAACTGCGGGGACAGGCGAGTTCCGTACTCGGTGAGATCGATGGCGAGCGCGAGTTCGGGGCTTTCCACGGGGAGCGCGCGGGCGAAGCGGACGACGGCGCCCAGGTGCGAGACGTCGATGTGATAATTGTTCTCGGCGAAGAGCCAGTCGCGGCCGCTGACCAGTTCCCGCAAAGTTTTGGCGGGAGGCGTCATCGGCACTTTCTGGGACACGTCCCGCTGCACGGAGCCGAGCAGGTCGGCATGCAGCGATTTCACCAGGATCGCCGCGCACCGTGCGCGATCCTCGGTTTTCATTTGCGGCAATTGTTGATCGAGCGAGGTGATGGTGCTGCAGGTGCCGTGGGTGCGGAGCATGATTTCCACCCCCTTGGCGGGGGCCAACCCTTTGAAGAGGGCCAGATCGATCATTTCTTCCGACTCCTGGCTCAATTCGCGAGGAACTGGAAACGCAGCGACAGCGGCGGCGAGCGGTTCCGTTTCGCGGATCGCGTGGAAGTACATCCAGGCCTGACTCAATTGGCCGTGCTCAAGTAACAATCGGCCCGCCTCGCGAGCGGCGTCGGTGTAGGCTTTCTCAAATTCCTCGCGGTGGGCGGCAGGAACGTCGTCGAACGACGTGGGGCGGCTCAGCGGCAGCCCGAGTTCATGCTTTTTCTTGAGCAAATGCGCGTCGAACACGCGATGAAAATCTTTCCGGTCGCGGAGCGCCGCGATGAGTTTTTCAAAGAGTTCGGCCGGTCCGCCAGCTTTCAATTGCTGGGTAAACGCTTCAAACGGTGACGCGGACATGGAGAGTCTCCTGGGCGGATCGACGATCGTGAACATTCGATTTTACCCGATGAAGGCCGGGAGAGCATAGCATCGGGGAAGTTGCGATCGGTCAGCAGCGGTGATTGATCAGGGGCCGGCGTCGCGGTCGCGGCGGTATTCCCAGAGTTCGTAGGTTTGAATCTTTCGGCCGCGAACCATCAGAGGAACAGACTTGATGAGCTGCGGATGGCTGAAGCCTTTGACGAATTCCGTGGAGAGAGGCTGTTCGGCGACGACGAAGGCGTGATTGACGTCGGTGACGCGCTGGGGGGGAAAGGTGAAATGGCTGGGACGGGATGCCCCTTCGATTTGGCGGGCGTCGATGCCATGAAAACGGAGTAAGGCGGTCATTTGATAGGTCGACGTGTAAGTCGGTTCGTGCGAATTGAGATGCTGAATGACCGCGGCGAGATCATGGACCGCGCGCCAGCGGGCTCGCTGCCGTGTGAGACGATCTTTTTCGGGAGGAATGAACGCCCAAGGATGGAGAATATGCCCAGCCAGGAGCAGGACGCAAACGGCGGGAATGAGGAAAGAGGCCGCGGTGGCGCGTCGCCACGCGCGGGATTGCTTGATGGTTTCATACCAGGCCTGCGCAATTGGCCAGACGGTGACAAATGCGACGAGCGCCCAGTTCCCTTCCAACTGGCTGCGGGTCGCTTTGTACAGAAAGAAACTTAACGGGACGAGATAGAGGCTCGCACAGACGCGTAACAGGGGCGTCGTGGACAATGTGCGGAGATAGCGGGCGCACCAAGGCAGAAGAAACCAGGGGAGGGTTCCAAACAACACGATTTGAATGCCGACGAACTCAAAAAAGGTTTTTAGCGAGGCGGGATCGTGTGAGGCGTGTTCCCATTGGAATTTGAGAGGTACGAAGTCGTGCTGAAGGTTGAAGATCAGGATCGGCGAAGCGACCGCGAAGGAAATCACGCCGTGGGCCAGATAGCCGGGCAGCCAACGTCTCCAGGACCAGCGGGTCAGCAGAAAGCTGACGAACCCGGCGGGGACGGCGACGATCATGGTGTATTTGGCGAGTCCGCCGAGACCGAGAATCACGCCGCCGAGGAGCCACCACGGCCAAAGCGATCTCGATGCAGACTCGAACTCCAGTTTTTCGTGGATGCGAACCAGCCACAACGCGTAGGCGGCCCAGGCGGCGAGCAGCGGCGCGTCGGGAGTGATGAGGATGCCACCGAGCGTAAACAGAGGCGTGATTACCAAGCCGATGATTAACGGCGAGACGGCGAAACGGCGGAAGGCGTGTGATGGATGGCGGTTGACGACGCATTCCGTCAGATAGGCGATGACGGCCAGCGTGAAGGTGATGCAGGCACAGGCGGGAAAACGGATGCCGAGGACCGAACGGCCCCAGAAATGAGTCGACAACCGAATAAGCCAAGCGGTCAGAGGAGGGTGATCGTAGTAGCTCCATTGGAGCGCGGGGGACCAGCTCCAGTAGTAGACTTCGTCGTCCAGGGGGGGCAAGGCGGCGGCGAGGGCGCCGTAAAGAGTCAGCAGAACGGCCCAGATCCACCAGGTGCGCTGCAGGAAGGCCGGAAATGTTTCGCGATGACGAGGCATATCCGAAACTCATTCTCTGGATGGCGATGAAGAGCGTTCAATTTCCAGCTGGTCGAGCGGAGCCAGTCGGCGATCGGCATTGAATCGGGGGAGCGGCAACTCAGCGGCCAGGCGCGCCAGATCGTCTTCAGCCAGGTTGTCGCGCGGCCGCCCCGTGCCGCGGAAAACGGGCAAACCCTCTTTGAGCGCCAGAATTTCACGGCGGGTCCGTCCGGCGGGAGATTCTGGCCAGCGGTCCGGGTGCGGAGCGAATTCGAAGAACGCGGGAACGACGTCCTGCATGTAGCGCCAGTAGGCGGGGTTGTCCGTCTGAAGGACAATCAACCCGCCGGGAACCAGGGCGCGGTGAATCAGTGCCAGGAATTCGGGAGTGATCAATCGGAAACGATGTTCGCGACGCTCGTAATAAGGTTGTGGATGGTAGACGTGGATTTCCGAAATGGAATGCGGGGCGATGTAGTCCCGCAGGAGTTCCCGGCCGCCGATGACGGCGAATCGAACATTCGATAAGCCGCGCTGATTTCCTCGGCGGGTGGCATAGCGGATCACGACGGGGAGGATGTCGGTGGCGAGATGATCATAGTCGGGCCGGGCCTGCGCGCTGGACAAGGTGAAGCGTCCGTTGCCGCAACCGAGATCGAGAACGAGCGGCGCCGTCCGGCCGAACAACGCAGGAAATTCGAGCGGCCCCGGGGGCGGGAGTTTCTTGAGAGCGGTGCGCGTCCAGCGGTTTTCCGGAAGGATTTCGCCAGGGATGGGAACGCCGAATTCCGTTTCAATCCGGGGAGTGTTCATACGGAGGATCACTTGGCCGATTTTTTTCGCGAGGCTTTTTTCTTCGCCCGTTGCCGCAGAGGGGCGGGAATGCCCGATTTGGCGAGCTCTTCACCGAGGGGGACGAAGGCGCCCGTCTCGCTGTTGTAAGCGTGGATATTTCCGGTGGCGAGCCCGTAGACCCAGCCGTGCAGGGTCAATTCGCCGCGTTGGAGCTTGGAGGCGATCGAGGGATGGGTTTGCAGATTTTCGATCTGCATCAGGACGTGCTCTTGCACGGCCTTTTCGAGCAGGGCCTCTCCTTTGAGTTCGCCGTAGTTCTCCGTGACGACGCGGCGGGTGGACTCGGCGTGTTTGAGCCAGTCGCGAATGAGGGGGAGCGATTCGACGCTGGCGGGATCGAGCAGCGCCTTGAGTGCGCCGCATTGCGAGTGGCCGCAGACGACGATGTCTTCGACGCCGAGGACGGAGACGGCGTATTCGACGCAGGCCGGTTCGCCGCCGTTCGAGGCGCCGAACGGGGGGACCATGTTGCCGGCGTTGCGGAGCACGAAGAGCTCCCCGGGATTGGCCTGCGTGATGAGCGCGGGGTCGATGCGGGAATCAGAGCAGGTGATGAATAACACGCGCGGGGATTGCCCGTCGGCCAAGCGGCGAAAGAACTCCTTTTCCTGTTGGAAGACCTGTGTATGAAACTGGTGAATTCCTTGCAGCAGATAGTCCATGTTGGTTCCAGGAAATGACGTGGAGCGTCCGAGCTTGCCTGTCAGGCGATACAACGCAGGACAAGCATGGTGACATCATCTTCGAGAGGCACCTGGCAGCGGAAGGCCAGCACGGCTTTTTCGACGGCGTCGAGAATGTCGGCCGTGGATTGATCGCGATGATCGCGCACGGCGTTGAAGATTCGCTCGTTGCCGAATTGCTCGCCGTGAGGAGAGGCGGCTTCGGCGATGCCGTCGGTGAAGAGGATCATCAAGTCTCCTGGCGCAAGGAAAACTTCGGGACTGGCGGGTTGAGGTTCATCGATGACGCCCAGGAGGGGGCCGGTGACGTCAAGCGTCGTGACGGAGCCGTCGGGTTTGAGCAGGTGCCCATTCTGCCCGGCAGCGGCGTAAACCAGCGAGCGCTGCGCGGGATCGAGTCGGGCGAAAAAAAAGCTGACAAACCGCCGGTCACGGACGTCGTAGGAGAGAAAATGATTGAGTCGGGTGACGATCTCGGAGACGTTGCAACGGTTGGAGGCCTCGGCGCGGAGGTAGGCGCGCGTCTGCGACATCAGAATGGAAGCGCCGAGATCATGGCCGCTGACGTCGGCAATGACGAGCCCCCAGGCGCCGTCGGGCATATGGACAAAATCGTAGTAGTCGCCGCCGACCGCGCCGGCGGAAGAGGAGAAGCCGGCGACGTCGAAGCCGGGAATGGGGGGGGCGCACTGAGGGAGCAAACCGCGCTGGATTTCCCGGGCGATGCGGAGTTTTTCCTCCGTGGCGGCGAGCACCGCCTCGGCCTGATAAGCGCGGTTGTAGTCGAACAACAGCCCGGCGAGAGGAACCGATTGGGCGATGATCTTCAGATACTGGGAAATGTTGAGGGCGTTGTCGTATTGAGCGTCGGAGGCGAGGGCGGCATAGGCTTGAGAGAAGAGATAGGGAAGCAGGCTGACAAACAAGCCGTAAGAAAACAGGCTGGGATGCAGCCGGTGAAACCGCGGAAAGAGGAAACCGCCGGCGAAGAGATAAATCACCAGCGCCACGGCGTCGAGGGGCCGGACGATCGGTGCGCCGGGAAAGATGGTCTGCGGCAAAGCCGGAGCGACGGCGCAGATCTGAATCACCAGGTAGGCGACCAGTCCGTAGAAGACGGAGACGGTGATGATGAAGCGGACGCCGCGCGGTTTCGGTCGGCGTCCATCGTGGCTGCGGAGCACGAAGAGGCCGGTGCCGATCATCAGTATGGAAGCGTGAAAAATCCGGGAGATGCCCCAGACAAACGGGACGAAGTTCTCATTGTCGGTGACGCGAAGGATCAGTCCGTCGGCGGCCAGGATGTGAAAGGCGTCGAGCAAGCCTGAGAAGAGCAGAGCCGTGCCGATGATGGGGGTCGCGGCATCTTTTTTGATCGTGTAATAGGAAAACGAGCAGACGGCGATGACGATCGCCAGGCAGACGGAGGTCCATTCCATCAGCGTGTGAACCAGGGCGCCCCGCAACTGGAAATAAGGGGAGTGGAAATAAATCTGTTCCGCGGGGGGGAGCGAGGCGATATCACTCGGATACCCCGAGAACTCGAAGGTCAGCCCGCAGAGATTGAGAAAGAAGGGCGCGACACACAGCACGGCAATCGCCAGAACGAAACTGCGTGGCAATCGGACGGGTTCACTCGGCATGCCTCGACAGATCCTTCCGGCCGCTTCGACAGGTCGTGGACGCAACATCCGTGGCGCGCCGCTTAAACAGCAAGCCTCGACACGCTCACGCAGTTGCTTGGCATCTTAACAGGTGTCCGCCGATTGGGAAGGGTGATGCGGTCAGGGGGACTGATCAGCGCCGACTGCTCCGGCAGACCACGAAAACGGCGCCTCCCATGAGGAGCACGACGACGGCCGCTTCGACATAAAACGGCCGGGTCGCCGACTGAACGGCGCCGCTGGGAGCCGGCGCGGCCACCGCAGGAGGCGGTTGCGCCGAAACGAAGCGCGTCGTTGCCAGCAGCGCGAACAAGAATCCGCTGAGGAGCCAGACACGAAATCGAGACGAACGGCAAGAGTTCATACGGCTTGGGCTTCGGAGCGAATGAGGCGGTCGAGCGGAAATCGCAGGGCGCGGTACCGAGCACTCGGCACCCAGACAGTTTCCCAACGGGAAGACCGGTCGCGCATCGCCTGCCGGTAGTCTGACGCCCAGACACCATAGAACGAATAGCGCCGGTCGTGAAAGCGAAGCATGGTCGGCTGCGGCGACAGCGCGTCGGGATCGGCCAGTTCATAGGCGAAGACCAGGAGGCTTTTGAAGCCGCCGCCGAAGATTTTCTCCCAGGCGTCGAGACTGGCCAGATCGTCGTGCGTGGCCCAGTTTTCCCAGCGCCGCTGCTGGGCGCCGGACAATTGCTTGCGCCCTTTGACATCGAGGACCACCGGACCGCAAACGGGAGAATGGACCAGGAAATCCGGGGATTTGAGGGACTGTTGAACGAGCAGCGCGCGGCGGCGCTCATCCACCGCGACATACGGCAACCGCTGCTCGCGCAACCAGGCTTCGAAGGCCACATCGTAATGATTGGAACGGAGCATGACAGCCTCTGACGGGACGGGATGCCATGATTGTGGCGAAGGAGGGACGATTTTGCCACACAACACTGGGAGGAGCATGCCGGATAAGGTGTGCCGATGCTCCTGCGCCCCCCCTGGGTTCGCCATTCGCTTGCGTTCTGCCTTGGATTCCGCAGAAGACGACTGCTGGAAAACAGGATTGTCACCACGAAGTCCACGAAGAGCACGAACCAGGATTGCTATGAAAGTTCCTTAAGGCGGGGACGGGGCTGGAGGTCGGTCGAACTGGCCGGCTGTGCTGGTCCGTGAGGGAGCGACTCGAAATCGGTGCCGATCAACGCGGCGGTCACGCGGCGCGCGCGTAGGTTGCCTGGGGACCGTAACGATCCAACAGAATGGCGGCCACGCGGCCCGAGGCGCCGGTTTGAAAGACTTGGTCTCGGATGGCGAGCAGTTCTCGCCGTGTTTCCTGGAGGGCGGCCTCATCGGTCAACCAGCGGTCGATGTCGGCGGTGATGCCGTCCACGACCTCTTCCGGATTGGCGACGCATAATCGTTCCGGCAGGATGGTTTTTCCGGCGATCAGGTTGGGAAGCGTCAGCGATTTCACATGCACCAACACTCGTCCGATGAGATAAGTCATGCGGCTGACGCTGTAAACCACCGTGGCGGGCGTGCCCGCGGCGACGAACTCCAAACTCACCGAGCCCGAAACCATGATGGCGCATTTGGCCAGCGAGATGATTTCCGGCGTCTTGCCGACGAAGAAGGAAATCGGCAGCATGCGTCCCGAGCGGACATACAACTCCCGGCAGAATTGCCGATGTTCTTCCTTATAGTTGGCGACCAGAAATTGCACTTGCGGGTGCCGAGCCGACAATCGTCGGGCGGCGGCAAGCAGGAGCGGCCAATTTCGGTGAACTTCCTGTCCGCGGGAGCCGGGCAACAGCGCCACGACGTGCTGATGGTCGGTGGTCCATTCGCGGAGGAAGGGCTCGTTGAGCGGACGATCGGCGATTTCGTCGAAGAAGGGATGGCCCACGTATTGGACGCGGACGCCTCGTTGGGCGTACCAATCTGTTTCGAACGGCAAGCCGGACAGGACAAGGTCGACAAAACGCCGCACCTTGGAAATGCGCCAGGGAGCCCAGGCCCACAACTGCGGGGGGAGATAATAGACGACGGGAATGCCCGCGGCTTTGGCTTTGCGGGCGATCCACCAGTTGAAGCCGGGGAAATCGACGAGCACGACGACGTCCGGCTTATGAAGTTTCAGATATTGATCGGCGAGCTGGACCAGGCGATAGAAGGTCAACAACAGCGGCAGGACGCGAAAGACGCCGATCACTGCCAAGGACGTCAACGGGAACAGCAGATGGCAGCCGGAAGCCTGCATCTGCGGTCCGCCGAATCCGGTGATTCGAAGGTCGCCGCGCCGGCGGCGCAACTCGGCGATCAGGTGGGCGGCGTGCTGATCGCCGCTGGGTTCGCCGACGGAAAAGAAGATATGCATTCCTACGGCCTCATGGCGGGCGGCTCATCCCTGGTCTGATCAGGCCGCCTTGCGCGCGAAATTTGAGTTGGCGGCGCAGGTCGATGCACAGCACGCGCTGCGGGTGGCTCCCTGGCCTCGTTGGGCAAAGCTGATCCAATCGGAGGGCGAGAGGAGTTTCATCGGGACTTGATGCTGAATCAGCAGGTGCCTGCCGCGCAGGCATTTTCCGCGGAGCCAGTTCCAGGTCGATGAACTGAACCAGGGATCCGACAGCAAGGTCAACTCGGTTTTTCCGGGGAAGGCGGCCAGATGGCGATTCCAGCAGCCGGCGGCATGGCCGGCCTCGACTTCCGAGTCACCCACCAGGCGGCGGATAAAAACCAATTGGCCCTGAGGTTTGAGACAGGCCAGCAGCTGTGCGGTCGCCAGTCGAACGTGAGCGTCCAGCAGGTTCTGATTATAGAGATCGGCCTCGTGGACCAGGACGAGATCGATCTCATGCGCGGGCGCGGGAGGACTTTCGTCCAGCCGTGCGAACGTAAAATTGTATTTGGGAAATTGCTGGGATGCGGCGGCGACATGATCGGGTTGATCGTCAACGCCGTCGACGTCAAACGAGCAACTGTCAAGGTAAGCGACGACCTCGGGGTGCCGACAGCCGATGACCAGCACGCGGCTGCCAAGCGAGATCTCGTGCTTGACCAGGAGACGATGCCAAAGGCTGACCGGCCACTCTCCGGCAGCGGAGGTGCCCTCGGCGGAAACGACCCTGGGATGCCAGGGATGCATAAGACACGTCCTTGCGTCTGAGCGCATCGAGTCGACACTGGAGGACGGTTGTATTTGGCCCCCGTCGAGCGGTCAAGACCAAGCGGTGAAAAACCGGCGCGGATTCGGGGGAAATGGGCGGCCGACACTGGTCACCGCATGTTTGCTCTACAAGGCAGTCGCTCTCAACGCTTGTTTTCCGCGATGAAGACGCACGCTGCGGCCACTGTGTCACGATTGAACGTCTCGGCGTGACAGAGTGCTTCGTCGAACGAATCGCGCTGGGTTGATCGAACCGGTTGTCGCGGAATCCCGGCTTTGGGAATTGTGAGACATCTCAAAGTTGACCGGCATCCAGCGTTCGTTCCGCTTGGTGTCCGAGGAGCGAAACGAGTTGATTCAGGTGGGCGAACCGCGGGTCGGACGTGTTGCCTCGGACGAACCGCGCGTAGATTTGCTGGACAATGACGGCGAGCTTGAAGAGTCCGAAGCAGTAATAAAATAATCCCTGCGTGACAGTCGTGCCGGTCCGTGCCTGGTAGCGTTCGACGACTTCGCGGCGTGTGAGGCTGCCGGGGAGGGCCGTGGGACCGAAGGCGGCCTGGCGCAGCGGTTCGGGATCGGTCGCTTCGACCCAATAGCCGAGTGACGTTCCCAGATCCATCAGCGGGTCGCCGAGCGTGGCCATTTCCCAGTCCAAGACGGCGACGACTTGGGTCGGATCGTCCGTGGAGAGCATGACGTTGTCGTATTTGTAGTCGTTGTGGATGATCGCCGTGCCCGATTCCGCCGGACAATGATTGTTCAACCACTCAGCCACGCGATTGATCGACGCGACGTCCTCGGTCTGCGCCTGCTGGTAGCGTTTGGTCCAACCGGTGACTTGTCGCTGGACATACCCTTCGGGTTTGCCGATGTCGGACAGACCTGCGGTATTGATGATCAAAGCGCATGCAGGTCGGCCAGGTTGTCGATGAGCGTCGACATGCGGCGGGCCAGGTCGCGTCGATCGACAGCCCTTTTGGGAGCGATTTGCGGAGAATCAAACCTTTTCGGCGTTCCATGAGGTAAAACGACGCGCCCGATGATGGCAGGATCGCAATACAGCTCGGACGTGGCACCGAGGCGTAAATAGGGCTCAGTTTCGAGAGGACGCGATACTCGCCAGGAAACCATGTCGTGGGCCGAAGCCACCTGATTGCCGAGCGGCGGCCGTCGCAGCACCCTCCTGGTCTCCCTGTCGGATTAAATACGTCAGATTGGAGTGTCCCGCGGGAAATTGCTCGACGGTCAACGGCCCGGCGTTCCGCGGAAGATGTTGTCGAAGGTAGCTGGTGAGCGCGTCGATCGGCAATTCTTCGCCGGAACGGATCGGCGCGGGTCGTTAAGTCATTGGCCATGGGGCACCCGTCGATTGCCAAAAGGAAAGGCTGAAGAGTTTTGACACGGAGGAGTACGGGGAAAACGGGATTTTACCACGAAGGGCATGAAGATCACGAAGGAGAAGAAGAGTTCAAAGTCAAACGAGCGATGGTCCTGCGAACAGATTCTGTCGCCGTGCAATGCTGCTTGATCTGGCTTCTGACTTCGTGATCTTCGTGGTTAAAAATTCTGATCGTGCTTCATTCGTGCGATCTGTATTTTACCGATAAGTCCATAACGCCGGGTCGTCAGCGGTGAGAACAGTGATTAAAGCAGATCGGGTGGCGATCGGTGGGCAGATAGAGTCAAATCAATGGTAACGATCCGCCGTTGGCGTTCAACGTTTTAGCATCAGACGAACTCCAGGCGGCATGTCGGGTTAGCGCGCCGGTGAGCGCCGGAAGTAGAGGCGAGGCTGGCCGCGACTGAATAATCCACCAGATTCACCGGATGACACGCTCCACCCGGCGCCGAAAACTGGGCCAGCTTTCGAAATGATCGTGTTCAGTTTCAATTCCTGCCAATGCCGCAGCAGGCTTTCAAGCATTCGCTGAAAGGTTCGCAGACGCTCTTCCGGTTGTTCGGCGTTCCGATAGGCTTCGGTCAATCCGGCGAAATCGGCGTTGCGTTCGATCAACTGCGGAGCGAAGTGGTGTACCAAACCGTGCAGATCGTATTCATCCAGGTCATCCAGGGCGATCGGCTCAGGCCAGGGAGGCCGGCCGCATGAAATGTAAAGCCGACGAGTTCCGCGGTGCGTCGTTGCCGCAAACGCCGGACACCGGTGAAGACTTCGTCGGGCGTGACATTCTTTCGGACCCAATACCGGCCGAGTTCCAGCGCTGCTGCTCGCCCAGCGGCGAGAATAGATCGTAGTCACCCTCGGCGAAGAACGACGCCGCCTGCCCGTGGCGCACCAGCGTGAGGACGCTCATGGATTGGCTCCCGCATTGTTCTTGCAACCGGCGCAAGCGCCGCCATCAGCACGATCGTAAATCCACAGGCCTTGTGCAGGAAGTAATCGGCGACTTCCGGGTGGGGCAGGATCAAAATTTTTCGCTGGCCAGGCCGGCGATCACCGAATCGGCCACGGCTGCGGCGGACGAAGCCGATTGGCGAAGGTGATCGGCGAGTCCGCCGGCAGACCGATCAGCATGTCGGTTTCACTCCTTGCGGACACAGGCAGGAGACCTTGATGCCTTGAGATCCATACGTGATGGCGAGCCATTCGACGAAACCGACGGCCGCATGCTTGGTGACAGCATACGGGGCGCCGCCGATCTGCGTGAGCAGCCCCGCCACCGCCGACGCGGTTTACGGCAAATAACCTTCTTTTCTCGCCAACATGCTGGGGAGCACGGCTCAGGCCGCGTAAACGTGGGCCATCACGTTGACGTCCCAGATGCGTTGCCAGTCGGCGTCTGGCGCATCCGGGCCGCCGGTGAGGCGGAGCGCGGCGTTGGAGCAAGAGATCGATCCGGCCAAACTGCTCCAAGGTGAGCTGGACCAGCCGCTGAAGATCGCTTTCCTGCCCTACGTCGGCGGCGTCGGGGCCATTAACGTTGGCGACATCGCGGGCCAGCGACTCATCCCGGTCGGAGACGACGACGGCCTGGGCTCGCTCGGCTGCGAACCGTTCGCAAAGGGCGCGGCCGATGCCGCTGCCCCCGCCGGTGACGACCACCACTTTTCCTGCGACGTGCATCACTCTCCCGTGGGATTCGCGTAGCGCTTCAATTCAAGCCGGGCAATCGTTTCGATGCACTTCATCAGGCCCGTCGGCCAACCGTAGCGTGCGGGACGAGGCCAGGCTCCGGCTTGAGAAGAAATCGTCGCTGACACCCGCCGCTCCGTGGGCGCGGATGGCGCGATCGATCACGCGGAGCGCCACGTTTCAGGGCGACGACTTTGATCATGGCGATTTCGTTGCAGGCCGCAGCCCCGACGTGTCCCATCATGTGCGCGCATTCAGCGTCAATAATCAGGCCTGTTCGATTTCAATTCGCGAATCGGCGATGTCAGCCCGAATGGTTCCTTGCTCGGAAATCGACTTCCCGAACCGCGACTCGACAGGACGCGCCCGGCGCATGGACTCCAAAGCGCGTTCCGCCAGGCCGATCAGCCGCATGCAATGGTGGATGCGGCCCGGCCAGGCGGCCTTGGGCGATCTCAAAGCCGCGTCCTTCACCGAGGAGCAGGTGGTCGGCAGGCACTTTGACGTTTTTCAAATAAGACTTCCCCGTGGCCGTGCAGGGCGTCGTCACCGTAACCGAACACCGGGAGCATGCGTTTGATGGTGATGCCGGGGGCGTCCATGGGCACGAGGATCATCGATTGGCGTAGTGGACCGGCGAGCGGGGTTGGTCTGCCCCATGAGAATGCAGATCTTGCAGCGGGGGTCCCCGGCGCCCGAGGTCCACCACTTGTGGCCGTTGAGAATGTAATGGTCGCCTTGTTTTTCAATTCTGGCCTGGATGTTCGTGGCGTCCGACGAAGCGACGGCGGGTTCCGTCATGGCAAAGCAGGAGCGGATTTCGCCCTTGAGGCGAGCTTCAGCCAGCGGTCTTGCTGGGACGGGGTTCCATAGCGGACGAGGACTTCCATGTTGCCGGTATCCGGGGCCGAGCGGTTAAAGATTTCAGGCGCCCGGGGAACGCGGCCCATGATTTCGCACAGGCCGGCATATTCGAGGTTGGTGAGTCCCGCGCCGAGTTCGCTGTCGGGGAGAAAGAGGTCCACAAACCGGCGGCGCGGGCGCGGTTCTTCAGTTCTTCGACAATCGGCCGGGGCTGCCAGCGAGTCGGCGATTTGACCTCGTGAAGTAGACCCGTTCGTAGGGATAAACGTGTTCGACCATGAACGTGGTCAGCCGTTCATGGATGTCCCGGGCCTTCGGTGAGGCAGGAACGGGGCGGGGTGGTGACTCATCAGCGATCCGTGTGCGGCGGAAAAAGGTCGGAACAAATGACGCAGGAGAGGTGCGGCGACCTCTTTCGGGTGAGCGTCGAAATTCAAGCCAAGTTCAATCAAGATCGTTGTTTAGAAAGATGGAGATACGAATTACGAATTGCGGGAGAGATTGTAACAAGTCCCGTCGGCGAGCGGGCGTCAGAGCCGCACAGGGATGATGTTCTAAGGGCGGAATCTCAAATTGACAGGTTTTTCGATTCCGCCTAGAGTTCCGCTTCCCAAATCCCGATTTCATTTCATTCATCATCTCCAGGTCCGACGTGTCTCGTCGACGCGGAATCCCGTCGCAGCTCGCGGGCGGCATTTGCCTGTCCGTCGCGGGGGTGTTTGTTTGCCTCAGCGGCTGCCAGTTCTTTCCGCAAGCCGAAGACCTCTCCAGCGGTTTGCAGTCACGGCGAACGACCTTGCCGCCGTTGCGTGCGGATCAGGAGGCGATCCAGCTCGACGTGCTGATGATCGATCGCCGGGCGGACGACCCGCTGATTGGCGATCGTCTGTGGCATGAACTCGATCAAGTCGGCGCGGTTTCAGCGGAAACGCGGAACGTGTTGAATTCCAACGGGCTGCGGGTCGGTCATGCGGCCTCGTCGCCGCCGCCGATGTTAGAGAGCCTGCTGGCGGCCAATCCGCGAACTTCGGAACCTTCGCGGGTGTCCGGGCGGACTTATTCAATTCGCTCGGGGACGGATTTAGAAGTGCAGGCGAGCGAATTGTGGCCGGAATGCGACGTGTCGATTTTCGACAAAGAGCGGGTTCGCAACATGCAATTCGACCAGGTTCGCGGCGTCTTCCACGTCAAGCCGATCCGTCTGCAAGACGGTTGGGTGCGCGTGGAATTCATCCCTGAGATTCACCACGGGGATCTGCGGCTGCGGCATGTGGCGACGGAATCGGGATTCGCCAACAAGACGACGCAAGAAGTCGAAAAATGCTTTCCGCAGCGATTCACGGTGACGTTAAACGTCGGCGAGTCGGCGGTGATCACGGCGGATGCGGACTCGGAAGGAACCCTGGGGGACCGGTTCTTTCGACGGAAAGAAGAAGGGGAGCCGCTGCAACGACTGTTGATCGTGCGGCTGGTGGACATGGGCCGCACGATCAAACCGGTCGATCGCTAAGAAACCCGCCGACCAAGTCGGCGGGCTTTGAGGGCCGCGTCAGACCTGGCCTTAGAGGGTTTTTCCGGTGCTGAGCAGGTCGTCGCAGGCTTGCAGCATGCGGCTTGGCCATGCCTTCTTCCGCTTTCTTGAGGTAAGGACCTGGGATCATAGGCCTTCTTATCGCCGATTTCGCCATCGACCATCAGCACGCCGTTAGTTCTTGAACATATGGTCGGCGATCGGCCGGGCCGAAGGCGTATTCTGAGTGTCAGTGTCGATGTTCATTTTGATGACGCCATACGCGAAGGCGTTTCGCGGATTTGTTCAGTGGGAGTGCCGGAACCGCCGTGGAAGACAAGGTCGAACTCGGCTTTGGCCGTGTTTTTTAATGACGGCGTCCTGGCCCTGCTTGAGGATATCGGGCCGCAGCCCGGGCGGCGCCAGGCTTGTAGTGACCGTGGACGTTGCCGAACGTGGCGGCAAACATGTAACGGCCCAGGCCGTGGAGCGATTCATAGACGGCGAGCATGTCTTCGGGGGTGGTGTAAAGCTTGGAATCGGGGACGTGCTCCATTTCCGAGCCGGCCGCGCCCGTCTTCCCTCGCCGCCGACGACGCCGGCCTCGACTTCGAGAATGATTTCATTCGGGGCACACAGTTTGAGCAGATCTTTGCTGAGCGCCATGTTCTCTTCGAGGGCAGAATCGACGCGTCGAGCATGTGCGACTGGAAGAGATTGCCCAGGCCGGCCTGGCGGCGTCGAGCGGTTTCTTCGATCAGTGGTTTCAGGAAATCGCCGACGTTTTTCGGTTGGCAATGATCGGTATGCAGCGCGACGAGGGACGTTGTGCTTGGCGGCGAGGCGGTGGGCCGCTTCGGCATTGCGATCGTGCCGTAGGCCTTGTCTTTCACGGTCAATCCGGAGGCGAATTCGCCGGCGCCGGTGGAGAACTGAATGATGCCGTCCGACTTCATGTCGCTGAACGCCTTGAGCGCGGCGTTGATGGTGACGTCGAAGAGCAATTGACGGCGGGATAAGCGCGTAATTTCCCTTTTGGGCGGCATCGAGGAGGGCGGCATACTGTTTTCGGCGTGGCGACAGGCATGAAACGACTTTCCGTGAGTTGCGGCGTCGACGCGTTGCGTCCGACAGACCATCAGTGCAAGAGCGCTGAGGAATGTTCCCGTGACGACCGTTGATGGTAACGATTCCGATCCGCCGGTCAACTTGCAGCGTACGAAGTTGCCCAGCTGAGATCGAGAGCACTGCCGCCGGATCGGAACGCCGGCCTCGAAGGACCGAGGATTACGGAATCGCGGGGCGGGTCATTTCATCGATCAGGCTGGCATGCCGAAAGCGATCGGGAATTTGCCCTAAATTTCGATGGGCGACCAGTTCCGCGATGATGCTGATGGCGATTTCCGAGACGGTTTGCGACCCGATATCGAAGCCCAACGGGGCGTGCACCCGACTTGCAGTGATTCCTCGGCGATGTTCTCCGCAGCAAGATCTTCGAAGATCAATTTAATCTTACGACGACTGCCGATGAGTCCGACATGGCGGGCCGAAGTCTCCGCGAGATGGTAGAGCGCCTCTTCATCATGATTGTGCCCGCGCGCCCCGTGACAATGATGCAATAGGTGTCGGAATCGACCCCCAGCCCGGACAAGACCTGATCGATCGGACCGACGAGCAGGCGTTTTGCCCGAGGAAACCGGTCCGGATTGCAATATTCTTCCCGGTCGTCGACCACCCAGACATCGAAATCCACGTCGGCCGCCAGTTCCGCCGTCTTTTGCCCGACGTGTCCCGCTCCGACGATGATCAGTCGGCAGCGCTTGAGATAAGGCAGATAGGACAAGCCGGAAACGACGTAAGGGCGTGGCCGATCAGACAGCGGGCGGAGATGCGTCCACAAGGCTTCCGGCGGCGATTGCGGCCCTCGTGCAGCCAGCAACGCTCCCTGGTCATTGATCAAAAAGCGATCTGCCAGTTGCCCGCCGGATTTCTCCGCGTCGATGACGACGACTTCGGTCGTGGCCTGATCGGCGAGAAATGCGGCGGTCAGCGCTGAAAATAGCGCAGATCCTCGCCCGGGCGAATCGGATCGACGAGCATTTTCATCCGTCCGCCGCAAATCAAGCCGTCGTCCCAGCCGTAGTCGCTGTCGAGTTCAAACGTCAACAGGTCGGTGGTCCCGTGATCGAGGAGTTGCAGTGCACGACGTTTGACTTCCGCTTCGACGCAACCTCCGCCGAGCGTTCCCACTTGAGAACCGTCGGGGTAGACCAGCATGGCCGCCCCCGATTTCTGCGGCGTGGAACCGCGCGTTTCGACCAGTGCGGTGTAACACGCGGTCCGTCCTGTGCGGAGAATCTGATCCAATTCGGCGATGATCTGGTGCATGGGAAAAGGGGCCGAGGTTCAGGATGGAGCCGGTGAATCAGTTCTGGCCGGAGGTTCAGGTCGTCAGGAGTCGCTGGGTGGCGGTCATTTCCCAGGCGATGCCGCCCACGATGTCGGGCTTCTCCTGGTTGGGCAAGACTTCGGTGTAGGTTTCGACTTCCAGGTGCGGGGCGTATTTCATTTGCCGCACCGCCTGTAACACCCAAGCGATCAAATCAGCTCGGGTCGTTCCCAGGTCGCCGAGCGATTCACGGTCGACGGGAACATGAAAATGAATTCGCCAGCAATCGGTCTGCTGCCAGTCTGGGGGCGGCGACTCGCACAATGCGCGGTCCAGATCGACACGGTGGAGGATCTTTCCGTTCGTGGCCCGCGCAAATGTCTGGTGCAAATACCGCGGGCTCGACGTAACGGGACGGTTGCGACAAGCGTGTGGGGTGTTCAGACGATTTGTTTAATTTCAATCGCGGAGGTGATATGCACCTTGTTGATTCGAATCTCCGCCTCGATCAGTGAAGCACGATCCCGATGCGGCGACGTCCTCAAAATTCGACCGATTGATGGCACACGTCATAACAGACGCCTAAATGTTCCTGGACCGCTTCGCGTACGCCCACGTCGTCTCCGCGCCCTGTTCCCGGAGGCATTGGAAGAAGCGGATCGTTTCGGGGGTCGTTTCCAGCGCAACAGGGGTTCCGGTTCGATGGCGAGCCGAATCGTCCGGCCGGACTTTTGTTGCAGGTTTCGGCAAGTGCGACGCCGTGCGGATTAATTGGTCGCAGCAATCGTCGATGAAGTTCGCGGAGAGGGCCAGCGATTTGAATCCCAGCGGCACTGTCGAAATGCTTCCCTCGACTCCTTCCGGAAGCAGCTGCGCGGCTTTCGTAGCGCAGCCGAGCGTGTACTCGCCGGCGATTTTGTGTCAATCGGGCAGGTAAACCTGTTCTTTCACGCGATCGCTGTGGAAGTTCCCGTAAGGAACGCGTTGAGCGTATAACCAGACCAGGCCGTGGTCGGCCAGTCGTCGTTGCAGATCCCGAATGGTTGCGGGCGAAGCTGATAATTCGTCAATCACGGGCCGCATGGCACAACCCGGCGGCCATCGGGCTGCCGAATGTTTCACGGATCGGCGGAATAGCGGGTGATGCCGTCCAACACGGCCTCCACCGTTAATCCCGGAGTGGACGTTAGTGCAATAGCTCAACGGCAAGGTGAAACGACATCGAGGCCAGTCATTGGAAGCGAAAACTTAATCCGGACAATTGCTGCAATTATACCGCCGGAAGGAATCGCTCACCAACTTCGCCGTCGAAAGGTCTCCACGGAAATTTGTCCTTGTGGATCGAAATGAAATTCAATCGCGCCGCGGCGCCCAGTTGCCAGAACTTGCATCGGTGGTGCATACACGGCGGCCAGACGATCTTCGGCGCCGCTTTCCTGCGTGCTGGCAATGACCCATTCCGGAGTCGCCCATTCCGCCAAGCGAGCAGGGTTCGCGGCTTTACTGCCATGATGTGGCGAGAGCAGGACATCACAATCCCCACGCCGGCTGACTCAAAACTTCGGCCAATCCGTCTCCTTCGAGATCGCCCGTCAATAAAATGCGACGCCCGCAGTATTCAATTCCAGCGACCAGGCTCATCGGGTTGTCTTTCTCGGATTCGAATCCCTGCGGGGGATGGAACAGCTGGATTTCCACGTCGGGACAGAGGGGGACTCGCTCTCCTTTTATCAGCGGGACTACGGGAATCTGTTTGCGGTTGCACAGGTCGGCGGTTCTCCGGGCAAGGGAAAGTCGTTGTCGACAAACTTGAGGCCGATCAAGCACTTTCCCGACAGGAACGGCTTCCAACAACGCCGGCAGGCCGTTGCAATGATCGGCGTCGGCGTGCGAAATCGCGAAGGCAGCGTCAATGGCGCCGGCCACACCGGCGCAATTCGTTGTTCACAATCCGCGCGGCAGCATTCGCGGGTCTCTGGCTCCACGTCCCGTACAGCAGCGTTTTGCCGTCCGGCAGAACGATCAGCACCGACAAGCCGTGTCCGACGGCCAGAAACCGGCATGACAGGCCATGCCCACCGCGGACGAACCTAAAGCCGGTCAGCACCAGCAGACAGCCAGTCCGCCGAGAAGCCGTTGGTGCCGGACCATTGACCACGACCACCGCAATAACGCGCCCCAGGCGAGGTAATAACCGGCGATCCACCAATCGGGGGGACTGGCGAGGTCGACATGGCTGAACCGCATCGACGAAGCCCAGGTCACGCTGCGGATCAAGGCCATCAAACACCAATCGAACAGGACTGCGAAAGGCGTGGCCAGCACGGGAACAATCATGCCGATCATCAAAAACGAATAGCCGGTCCACATGATGACCACGATCAGCGGCGCCAGGACCACATTCAACACGAGGCCCGCGAGCGACACCATCTGAAACCGCCAGGCGACCAACGGAGCCGTCGCCAGCCAGATGGCCGCGCTGACCACAGTACTGTCTCGCCATGCCGTCCCCGCTGACAACAACCACTGCGGGTAACGGGATGGGAGGATGAGGGGCGGGTCGCCGGCAGCCCGGGCCCGTTCGTGCGCCTGCCAGGCCGACAGCGTCCGGCTGATGGTCAACACGGACAGAAAAGACAATTGCGCTCCGGCGTCAAACAAATCACTGGGATGGAATAACATCATGCCCAGCAGCGCCACGCCGACGATCTGCACCATTCCCGCCTGGCGTCCTGACCAGAGCGCAAAGGCCCCCAGCACGGCCATGACCGTGGCGCGAACCACGGGCGGATCGCCATCGGTGATCGCGGCATAGAAGACCAGCCCGATGGTCGACGTCAGCAAGCTTTGCCGGCTGGTGCATCCCGCCAACCGAGCGAGCACGATCAGCCAGACTCCGAGCAGCGCGACGTTCATGCCGGAGATGGCCAGGACGTGCAGCATGCCACTGTCGACGAAGGCCTGGCGCAACTCGGCGTCGAGCCGCCGGCGGCCGCCCAACAGGAGGGTTTCCGCCACACCGGCCGTTTCTTCGCTGAGCGAGGACAGGAACAAATTTCTCGCCCGCAATCGAAGCGCCTGGCGGAATCGTCCCCAGACATCGACCGGCCAGGATTCCCGCCGGAGTTCTTGAATGCATTCCGCAGATTCGACTTGCAAGATGGCCCGGATGCCCTGGTTTTTCAGCCAGCTGCGAAAATCAAAATCCCCCGGATTGAGCGGTTCGGCCGGAGTGCGTAACCGGCCGACGACTTGAATGACGTCCCCGCACGTCAACTCGGGATAGTGGCCCGTGAGCGACATGCGAACAGCGCCGGAGATCGGGATCGGTCCTTCGTTCGTGAGCAGTCGCTGACAATTGAGATTCGTTAAGGTCCGTTCCGGCGGTTGCCACGCGGGAGCGGGTTGGTTCGCCTCGGGGGCGACGATCCAGGCCGGTTCCAGGACTTTCCCTTCCAATCGGATCGAGAGCCCCTCGTCGCTCGCCAGTCGGGAAATGTCGTTGAGTTGGACGACGGACCCGCTGTAATCCTCTCTGGCTGCCGCCAGGGCTCCCCAGCCGATCAGGAGCGCCAGCGCACTCGCTCGCGGGTGGCGGCGCCAAACCAACCAGCACCACAACCCACCGGCAGAGATCGCGATGAGCCACCAGTAGACGAACTGTCCCGGCCAGGCGCGACTGATGCATAATCCGGCGGCAACGGCGAGGACAATCGTCATCGCCGGTGCGCGCGGAGCAGGCTTTGCTTCGCTGATTTCCGAGGAATCCGCCATTTGCGCCTCAGACATCGGACGTGTCATGGGACATGCGATCACACCTTACTGAATTTACAGTCGCCAGAACAACTGCAGGCCGGTGAAATCGCGTGCTGTAGATGCCGTCAAATTTCTCGACAGAGTCTCGCTGACGAGCGGTCGCACCCTGCTTCCGATTTGACCCCGCGACGACCGGACGAGTATGGTGATGTCATGAGCCAGTGCGAAGCATCAACGCCTTCCCAGCCTCGTCGCTTTTCCACGCGTCGAGTTGCCGCCCTGCTGGCGGTGGTGTGGGTGTTGTACGCCCTGTCAATCGGTCCCATGTACTGGACGTGGTACTCGGCAAGCTATATCCGCGGTCCCAGTTGGGTGCCGGCCCTCTACGGACCTCTCCAATTCGTCGGCGAGCACGTGCCGGTGTTCGGCCGTTGGATTGATGATTACATCTGGTGGTGGAATTGCCCGACACCTCAACCGGAAGCGGAATCGCCCCAACAAGTCGCTGCAGGTTGATCGCTATCGCCACGCCGCGGAAACGGCGTTGCTTAAGCGAACCAGTTGACGGGCGCTCGAATCGTAGGGCTCCGTCGACAAGACGATTGTAAAGACGCCGCGCGTCGGATCGATCCAGAGCAGCGTGCCGGTCGCGCCCCAATGGCCATAAGCGTGGGCGGCGACGGTATCGCCGAAGGAACTGCCGCTGCCGATCCAATTCAGCCGCCAGCCGAGCCCCCAGGGCCGGCAACGACGTTCTTCATCCGGGATGCCGGGCAGCATTTCGAGTTGATTCGTCGTCGCGGCGGCGATGGTCGCCGGCGAAAGCAGGGAGAGACCGTCCGGGGTGCAGCCGTCATTGAGCGTCATTTGAGCGAACCTTGCCAAGTCGCCCGCCGTGGTCAAAAGCCCGCCCCACGGAGCGCCCAATTGACGCCAGTAGCGATGGTTCCAGTTCCATCCCGCCGCGCCGACTTGATCCGGAGGCAGTCGAATCTCGGGAATTCGCCCGGCTTGTGGACCGTCCCACCAGGCATCGGGGGCGCCGAGCGCCGTATCGCGCATCGCCAGCGGTTGGAAAATCTGGTGATGCAGAAACTCGGCGCACGATTCTCCCGTGACGTGCTTGACGATTTCCGCCAAAACGAGGAAGCCTGTGCTCTGATATTGCACGGCCCGCGCGACCGGGAACGACAACGGTAACCGACTGATTTCCTCAAAGAATTTTGACAGCGGAGCGTTTTGTTTGCGGAGTTCGAGATTGTTGGGAAGCATATCCGGCAAGCCGGAGGTGTGTGTTAATAAGTGGCGAATCTCGACTCCGTATTTCCCCTGCTTGCCAAATCCAGAGAGATGATCGGAAACTCGATCCGACAACGTGATCAAACCTCGTTCGATGAGCAGCAATGCAGCCGTAGCGACGATTGGTTTCGTGATCGATGCAATCAGGTAGATCGGTTCTTCGACCAGCGGAGTCGTGCCGTCGACGGTTTGAAAACCAAAACTGACCGGACCAGACAGCTCGTTCGCCGTCCCTGTGGCCAGCGTGACGGCTGGCAGCGCCCCGGTTTTCGCCAAGTCGGCCGCCAATTCGCACGCGAGGTTCCAACGGACAGGATCGAGCGTCGGCATCGTCAGGTTCCCGCACGATTCAGGGATCGCATCAACAGCTCCGCCGAGTTTAGCAGACGCCTCGCTCCCGCGGTACGACCGGAACGGGCGGTCGAGTCCGCGACATTGATTGCGGAGAACGCCAACGAGTAGGATCAAATTAGCCGACGGTTTCCAGTTCTCGTCTGAATGAATGAGCCCTCCATGTCCGGATCTGCCGACGCCTTCGAATCCTTGCGGGAAGCGTTGCGATTGTCGCCTGACAACATTCCCTTGCGGCAACACCTCGCGGAACAATTGCTGTCCACTGGCCACCCGGATCAGGCGGAGGTCGAGTATCGCAAGGCGCTGTCGCAAGCTCCGGCGCATGACGGGCTCAAGATCGGGCTGGCCCGGGCGTTTTATCAGCAAGGCAAAGACAGCGCCGCGCTGGTGGTTATTGAAGAGCTTCTCAAGCGGGATCATGCTCCGGCCGCGGCCTATTTGCTGAGTGCGCGGCTGATGCTGCGGGCGGGAGACATTCCCCGCGCCGTGGCGCATTACAAGGCGGCAGTGGAAGCGGACCCGGAAATCGGCGATGTCGAACTGGCGGAACGGTTGGGGATTGATGCTTTGCCGCAGGCGGAAGTCGTCGATGGTCGGTTGCGGGCCACGTATGACGATTCCGGGGACGACATCGAGATGCCCATCGAGCGGCCGAAGATCTCATTTTCCCAGGTCGGCGGCATGGAGCAGCTGAAGGAAGAGATCCGCCTCAAAATTCTCTATCCGATGCAACATCCGGAATTGTACAAAGCCTATGGGAAGACCGCTGGCGGCGGCATTTTAATGTACGGTCCCCCCGGTTGCGGCAAGACCTATCTGGCCCGCGCGACGGCGGGCGAGATGAACGCTGGTTTTCTCTCGGTCGGCATCAACGACGTGCTCGAGATGTGGATCGGCAACAGCGAACGCAACCTGCACGAACTGTTCGAGCAGGCCCGGCAGAACACCCCTTGTGTGCTCTTCTTCGACGAGGTCGATGCGCTGGGGGCGCGGCGGTCGGACTTGCAACACAGCGCGGCACGGCAGTTGATCAACCAGTTTCTCGCCGAAATGGACGGAGTGGAGTCGTCCAACGAAGGAGTATTGATCCTGGCGGCGACGAACGCGCCGTGGCATCTCGACCCGGCGTTCCGCCGTCCGGGACGGTTTGATCGGATCTTATTCGTGCCGCCTCCGGACCAGCCGGCGCGGTCGGAAATTCTGCGGATCATGTGCCAGGGCAAGCCCGTGCAGGACCTTGATTTCGATCATCTGGCGAAAAAGACGGCGGAGTTTTCCGGCGCCGATTTGAAGGGGCTGCTCGACGTGGCGATTGAGCAAAAACTGAAGCAGGCGCTCAAGGAAGGAGTCCCGAAGCCCCTGACCACGACCGATCTGGCGAACGCCGCAAAATCACTGAAGCCGACCACCAAGGAATGGTTTTCGACGGCGCGGAATTATGCGCTGTATTCCAACCAGGGCGGGACCTATGACGACATCTTGAAGTACCTCAAGAACTGACGACCGCCTGGACCTCCCGCCAGATCACCGGCCAGCACCAGCCGTGAGCACGAACGGTGGGTTTGATTGGATGCCGTCTTTGGACGTGCGCGGCTGGTCGAACGATTCGTGTGTTTCACGGCTATCGCCCTCGATTCCTGATCATTCCTCCCAGCAACGGGGACCAGCGGGATCGGATTGTCAGGCGTTGTCGATTGCCGCGCACTTTCAGCCGAAACTGGCCGAATCCAACGAAAAACCAGCAGCCGGTCGATCGCTCGATCGGGCTGCTGGTTTTCGAGGGTTCTGTCTTCAACATGACCGCGTCGGCGTGACTTCCGCGGTGACTTATGGGTTCAGATGGGAAATTTCCAGAAAGGGTTTGGCGCTCTGCCGGGCAGAGATCGAAGATTCCAGCTGGCTTCCGACGGCCTGCTGACCGGGGCCGTAGGCTGGAGCCACGATGACGCGGTGGTTGGCGTCGGCGTTCCCCAGGTCTGTCAGAATCTCGGCGACAAGGTCGCGCCGCCAAAGATCGAGTTCCGGATCGGCGTTATTCCAAGTCCGCTCGACCAGCACCGGAAAGGGCGTGCTCCTCATGCGCGTGCCGATTTCGAGGATCCTGTCTTTTCCATCAGGCGTCAGTTCGGCGGAATCTCCCACGAAATCGTGTTGGTGGATGATGAAGTCAGCCGCTTCGCCGTTGGTTTCCATCTGCTGCAAATGGGACCGCATCACCGATCCGAGGGGGTATTGATCGGGGACCGGGGCCGATCGCCGTTTTCCGCTGATTTGATCAGCACACGCGGCCGATTCGCCATGGCCGTGACAGGAACATCCCGAATGTCCGTGCGATTTGCTCTTTGTCAACGACGTGGCGCATCCCGACATCAGCATCCCGGCCATCGCCAGCAGGAGCAGACTGGGGTTGCTTCGAGAGAATTGCAACATCTGGGTGAAACCGAATTTCGAGAGGCGTCGCTAAGTGAAATACAAACCAGGATCAACACGGCAGTCGTCGTCATTGTCTATGGGCTGGAGCGGGACGAGTCGGGTTGAGTCGAACGGCTTTTTCCGGTCCGGGAGGCCGCCGGGTGGATGAGAACCGCGGCTGGCGCAGAGTCCGCTGCCGGTTGCGGCATTGACCAACCGGCCTGGAGAATTTCCTGTGGAGGCGCGTATCGCCGTGAAGTCCCCGGCCGCGCGAATCGTTTTGCGGCGGGTTGTCCGCGGGCTTCCTGGTCCGGAAGCGGGGCTGCCGGCGGGGGCGGAGAGATTTCCAGTGTCTCGACCGGCGCCGGTTGAATCATCGTGGGGGTGGGGGCGCTGAAGCCGCTGTGATCGGCATCGGGAACGATCAGAGGACCCATCATGACGCTGCCGTAGGGAGGTAACGGAGAATGGCTGGGGTCGGGCAGGCCCTCGATTTGATTGCGTTTCCAGAATTCATGATCGCTGGGGTACGTCACGTCAAATCCGGGAACGGGAGGCACTTCGCACGCATCCATCGGCCGAACGATTTCGGGCGTCACCAGGATCAACAGTTCGGTCTCGTCCAAAGACGAACGCTTGTGGCTGAAAAATTTCGGCCCGAGTTTGGGGATGGCGCCGAGATACGGCATGCGGACGACTTCCGTCACCATGGTCTGCGACAACAGCCCGCCGAGCGCCAGCGTTTGACCTTCGCGCAGTTCGACAGTCGTCTGCACCCGCCGCGTGTCGAGTCCGGGAATGTTGTTGACGGAATGCCGGCTGTTGAGTGCGCTGAATTCGGCGATCGCCGTCAGGCGAATCAAGTCGTGATCCGTCACCGTGGGCGTCACGAGCATGGACGTGCCGAATCCGCGAAAGGTGGTCGTCTGCCCGGCGGCGCCGTTGATTCCCACCACGGTCGGCACGGCGAACTCGCCCCCCGCGAGGAATTCAGCCGGCCGACCGCTGAGCACGGTGGTGTTTGGTTCGGTGAGGATTTTCGCGGTGCCATTGGCGGCGAGCCAATTGACGACACGATTGATGTCGCCGTTGTTGAAAACGCCGGAGCGGGCTCCCGGGGCGCCGTCATTCTCGGCATGGCGCCAATTGCCGCAGTGGAACAGGTTGGACAAGTCGATTCCTTGTTTTCGAGCCTGGGTACGGTTCAATTCGGCGATCACGCAGCGGACATTGACCTGAAATTCCCCGGGGACTTTCAATTCGTTGACAAGGAAGCCGGACACGAAACCGTCATCGCTCGCGAAATCCAGCGAACCTCGTTCTTGATTAACAACTTCGCCGTGAATCACATCAAGAATTCGGGCCGCCTCTTCCGGATCGCGCGCCTGGCCCCGGACGATGACCTGCTGCGAGAGCGGGATCAGATAGATCTTGCTGTTGGGAAACAGCGAGTTGATCTTGCGCTCCAGGTCGCCGTAATCGAGTCGGCGCTGAATTTCGGAATCGGGATCGCGGACGACCTGCACCAGGAAGATCAGCGGATCGGTCTGTCCTTCGAACCAGACGGTGAGCGTGGTGGAACCGCGTTCGCAGCCGATCAGCGAAATTTCCCGCGGACTGTATTGCGCCACGTCAACAATCGTTTCGTCCGCGATCGCCAGCCGGACGATGTTTACTTTGCCGACGATCAACTGGCTGCGGCGCTCGATCAACTGCAGCGTTTCATGGCGCGTCGGCATCGACTCGATAAGGTGATGCACGGCTCGGGCCGATTCGGGCGTGTTCTGAACCTGTTGAATTATCGGACGCGGCGGCGAACCGACAGTGTCCGCCCCGCCGGCCTGGACGACGTCCGCCGCGGGCCGGCCCATCCGTCCGGAGGTTTGCCGGCCGCGGACATCATTGTTTCTGATCGTTGGTGCGCGGGCGCTGGGCCGAGTCTGGGCGTGCAGAGGAACCGTCAGCAGCAGGAGGCCGATGACGAGGGACCAGCATCCCACCGTGCGACCGGCTCGCCGGATCGCGGCAGAAAGGCGTGCTGATCGCCGAGGCCCTGACATTCAGACTCGCTCCTGTCCTGTCGGTGCTGGTCCCTGACAGCCGGGGGAGGATCGCCAGACCCGCTTCCCCTTCCGGTTGTATCGGTTGTCGGAAATGTGGAAATTTAGTGGAACTTGCCGGTTGCAGCGAGTTTGCCGAGCGAGTGAAGTCGGGAAAGATCGCAAAAAACTCGCGATGCCGGTCGTTTCGCGAAGACGGGGAAGATTCGGAGAGGCCCCGGTCGATAAACAACTGGTGCAAATACCCGCAGGAATTCAGATTCCTCATTCCTGATCGCTCGCTGTGAGAGTGGGACGTGCCAACCGGATTTCTAGCGCTGGCGTTGGTGGCGTCCGCCCAAGTTGGAATCGAAGTGCCGCCAGATCTTGTTCAGGCAGCCGCCCCTTCGCTCGGCCATGCGGGATTCGCTGAACCGCGATATCCGATCAATGCCCAACAGAATTGGGTTCACGGATACTTTCAAGAGCTCCCGGCCCACGGCGGGCACTCGTCGTTCCGACCGTCTAATTATCAAGCGGTGCTGGCGCACTCGCGGGCAGCGGCCGAACGGGGGGATTCTCCGGTCACGCCCTATTCCCAGCAATTCTGGGCGAAGTACCATGACCGGGCCACCATGCTGAAGCTGTCCCGGTCGGAAGCCGGCCGCGCGATTATGCCCGTCGCGGGGGATGCTCGTTTGGAACGTTCTGTGAAGTTGCCGACGGTCGTTCCACAGGCGGACTCATCCCTGTGGGAGAGTGCCCCGCGGCTGCGTTGAACCGCGCCGGATCACTTCGCCGGGCGGGTCAATGGCAACAGAAGCTGCATCACTAAGAAACCGAACAGCGGTGCGAAGATCAGCACCCGCAGCAGCTTGAGCATCCAACCGCTCAAGGGAACGACGGACGCCAACGCCAGATAGCCCAGCATCAGCGTCAGGGTCAGGAGCAGAACGCCGCAGCCCATGGCGGCCATTTGCGTTTTGAAAATGGCCCGTTCCGACAACTGTTCATGATGGAGATCAATCGTGCGCCGGCGCGTCAGCGACCGCCGGGAAGCGTCGACGATCTCGAGCGCTTTCAGCACCCGCCCCCAACCGTCATCGTTCGTGTCGCCGGCGACGGTTTGTGCAAACGCATCCAGCAATTGATGCTCGGCAACCGGCTCGCTCGCGCCGTCGGGAATCGCGTTTCTGTCGAGGTGGATCGGTCCGGCGCCGGTTTGAAATGTGATGCGCGAGACAGCGGCGTCCGACGATTTAATATTCCAGGTGGTTTCGGGGAAAGTGCGACCGGACAGTTTCACGGTCTGCGTGGCCACGCCGCTTGGCGATTCCCCCAGGCGCAGTGAAGTGACTTGATCGACGTCGCCGCAGAAACAGCGGAGCCAATCGGCGTCCGGCAGCAGCGTGTCTTCAATGACCCTGTTGGTCAGGCCGTTCGCGGCGCCCGTCGGAACGCTGCGCTGCCACTCGACAAAAGTGATTTGCGAGCGATCTGCCGGCAATTGTTGCGCTGCGGCGCAGAAATGCTGCGACCAGGCGGGAAACAGGACGACATGGCTGTCGTCGCGAATGAGGCTGAGTTCATACAACACCGTCTCGCCCGCTGCCAGGTTCGGAAAAATGAGCAGCGGGATTTCTGCGGAAGCCAGTTGCTTGGCGCCCGTCCAGACGTCCGGCGCGGTTCCCCCGACGATGACGGCATCCACATCGCGCGACGCCAGCAATTCTTCCCACTGATCGACGCATTTCACGCCGCTCAATGACGACACCAGTGCGCTGGAACCGGGGCCGACGAGCACGGCGAGCGTCAAGTGATGGTCCGGATGGCGCTGCAATGCGTTCAGCAAAGGACCGGCCGCCGGATCATCGCACAACAGACCGAAGTTCATTGAGGGGGCTTAACGCAAGGGATAGTTCGGCAAGATCGTCGCGCCGCAATCGTGGGGATCAACCGCCGGCCTTTTTACGGGCGATTTCGAGGCGTTGCTTCGCTTCGGGGACGAACTCAGATTGAGGAAACTCTTCCAGGACCCGCGCATACGAGGCGGCCGCCTCTTTCCATTGCGCGAGTTGCTCATCGCACTTGCCCGACTGCAGCAGCGCCGCGGCCTGCCAATACGAAAAATCATAGGACGCATAGACTTTTTGATACGCCAGGAACGCATCTTCGTATTTCTGATCGAGAAAATACGATTCGGCGATCAGGAACTGGCATTTCGCGGCCGTTTCCGTCCGGAAGGCATTGGGATCGGCCAGCACACGTTCAAACGTCTTGATCGCCTCGGGGAAATCCGCCTGTTGTTTGTAACTGCGACCGACGATTTCCTCGGCCTGATATCCATAGATCGAGTTTGGTTGAGCCTGGTGAAAATCGTCCGCCGTTTTCTTCACGGCATCATAATTCTTCTCGCGAAAATACGTTTCGGCCAATAACACCCAGGCCCGTCCCTGCCACGCGTCGGCAGGCAGTTCCGCGCGGGCCGATTGAATGATCTGGTTCAGCGAATTGCGGACAACAACCAATTCTTCGTCCGTCGTTTTTGCTGAGGACAACTTCGCCTCGGCGTCGCCGTAGTCGGCATACGACACGTACGAACTGTTCGGAAATTCTCGGACCATGCGGTCCCGCAGCTTGGGAACTTCTGCCCAGCGTTGTTCATCCACGGCGAGCACGATCAGACGATACAGCGAACGCTCCTTCACTTCGGCGTCGCTCTGATCGGACGCCAGCAACGCTTCAAAGGCCCGGCGGGCTTCCTCGTTGCGGCCGGCGACGAGGTCGCTTTCGGCCAGGCTGAAGCGGGCGTTGTCCGCCAGTTCGCTGCCAGGAACTTCCTGAATTAAACGGCGAAACAACACGTCGGCCCGTTCGAACCGGCCGGCGTCGTAATTCAGGAACGCCCATTCATCCAAGAGGCTGTCCAGGCCTTTCGGGTGAGGAAATTTCTGAGTGAGGGCCTCGTAGGCCTGGTCTGCCTGGTCGATCTGTTGAAGGGCCTGCAGGGTGCGCGCCCGTTGCCGGCCGGCCCGGTAAGAGTAAATCATCGGCGCCAGTTGCTCGGCTCCCGGTTCCGCGGGAGCGGTTGGAGCATATTTCTGAAAGACCTCGACGAAGGCCGCCGCCGCCGGTTCGAGCTGGCCCGCTTCACGAAGCGATTCCGCCTGATAATAGGCACACTCGGAAACGAGTTTATGCTGGGGAAACTGTCGCACCACGCGGCCGAATTGTTCCGCGGCCGGCCCGAACTCGTTTTGTTTGAATTGTGACCAGGCCAGTCCACGAATGGCGAACGCCTGATTGTCGGTCCCTCCGCTGACGTCAATCAGAGTTTGATAAAGTTTTGCGGAGGTCGGCCAATCATTCTGCTGCTCGGCCAGTTCGGCGATTTGAAACAAGACCCCCGGCGTCACGGGATTGGCGCGATGCTGCTCGGCCAGTTGATCGATCGCGGCCTTCGCCGCGGGCCAGTCGCCGCTTTGGGCCGCGCTGACCGCCGCCGCGGCCAAGGCGCGGGCGACCTGCCGACCGCCGGGAAAAAGTTCGAGATAGCGCATCGCCGCCTCCCGGGCGGGCGCAAACCGTTTGAGCGCCAGTTCGCTTTCGCTTTGAACAATCAGCGCTTCCCCCAGATCGGACTTGGCGCCATCGCGGTCGACCGCCTCAATGACCGGAGCGATCGTTTTCAGGGCGTCTTCCGGCAGGGCCTGGAACTGTCGCGTCAAAGCCAGATAATATCTGGCGAGCAATCGTGTTCGTTCGACCATGCTCTCTTGAAGAACGTGTTCAAATCGCTTGATCGCCTGTTGGAAATGCTCGTTCTGAGCAGGATCAGGAGGGGTGTTGGCGCCGGCGGGACGTTCTTTTTCCTGGGCGGACCCTTTCGCCAGTTCTACGCGACCCAGCAGCAGTTCATAGTGCAACCGCAAGCCGCTGCCTGCATAATCTCTGGCAAAGCGCTCGAGCAGCTTGGTCGCCTGTTCCAGATCGCCGGCGTCGACCGCCAATTCAGCGGCCGCATGGACCGAATCATCGGCGAATTCTCCCTTGGGCCAGCGCTCGGATCCTTTCAGGAACAGCTCCCGCGCCTGGGCCGGCTCATTCATCTGGCGGGCGCAGATGGCGCGTTGAAATTGGAGGGACTCCGCATAGGGACCGTCGTCCGCTTCCGCGGCGATGCTGGCGAACACTTCCGCCGCCTGTGCAAAATTTCCCTGCGATTTCAAACTCAGGCCGCGCCAGTATCCCGCGGCCACCGCATTCGCGGCGTCCTTTTGCGACGCGGCGAATTGGTCGGCGGCTTGGGCAAAGTCGCCGGCTTGAAACAGGGCATACCCGGCATTCAGTCGCGCGGCCACGGCGAGCGAGCTGGCGGGAAATTCCCGCAACATCGTACGGTACGCCTCCGCCGAGGCCGCGAAGTGCTGGGCGGCGAATTCGAGCGACCCGATCTGAAACTGCGCTTCCGCAGCGCGAGGATTGGCTTTGTCGGCGGCTAATTCCTGGTATTGCTGCAACGCGTCGCCGTACCGTTTCAGCGTTTCCAGCGCGCGGCCCCGGCCGAATTTGGCATCGCTGACCAAAGCCGATTTCGGAAAGGTCTGCAACGCGCGGTCGAAGGTCGCCAGGGCGCGATCGGCTTCGCCCAGCCGCAATTGCACTTCCCCGAGGTAAGGCCAGGCCCGTTCCCCCAGCGGATCGTTCGGATGCTTGTCAAGAAATTCCTGCAGTTCTCCGCGCGCCGATTTCAAATCGTCCAGGAGAAAGCTGCATTCGGCGATTCGATAGCGGGCCTGCGGAACATTGGCGTTATCGGGATATTTTTTCGTGAAACTCCGCAACACGTCGCGGGCCGCCTGATAATTCTCCTGGTTGATATACGTCAGCCCCAGATAAAACGCCGAGAGCGGCGCCTTCTCGTGCTGAGGATATTTGGCGAGAAACTCCTGGAACTGCTTGCTCGCCAACGGCCAACGGGCAGCCTTGTACAGTTTCACGGCGACGTTGTAGTCATCCAGCGCCGTATCCGCCTGGACGAGGGAGCTGCCAAACAGCGAAAGTGCGAATCCGCAACAACAGATTCGAACCATTGTCGAACAACGGTTCATCAGGAGTACTCCTGTCCTAACCACCCTCGCGTCGCGGGTGCGCGGACGGACCGAACAGTCCGTCTCGTATGGCTTTGATCTCGCATCCGCTTGATAGTATTCGCCGTCCAGCTTCGGCAGCAACTCCAGGCCTCGGGTTGGGAATTTCTTCGCCGTAAATCAAGTTTGTGAATCTGGGTTAAACGGAGGGTTGGGCAGGTTTGCGTTGATCTGTTTGATTGCGGCGTCCCTGACCGAAATATCGATTCTACCCAACTTGCCGAACATTCGGACCGATAAACAGCGGGAGCGTAACTGCGTTCGGACACGGAAACATTGTCAAGACTTCCATGACGCGCCGGCCTACAGATTTGCTTTTGTGTCTGTGCTTGCTGCCGATCGGCCTGGGAGCCGTCGGCTGCCGGTCGGCGGGCTGGGGCTCCCCCCAGATGCAGGTTCATCAGTCGACGGAATTATTGTCGAGCGCCGCAGCGGAGGTCCAACGACCCGAAATTCCGCATCGCTCCCGTCGTCTGCCACAAACTCCGGCGTCCCCGCCTCTGGTGCTCTGTTCCGGCGCGGTGATGTTCGGAGACTCAACGGACGAAGCCCTCACGCCTGGTCCAGAACCAACGGAAGACGCCTTCACCTCGCCGGTCGATCCTCAATTTTCGACGGGGACTCCAGGCGAGGAGTCGTTCACGTTTCGTTCCGATCTGCATCAGGCCGGTTCGATGTTGTGGGACGACACGAAGGCGATTTTCGAATGGCGAAACGCCGCCATCCTCGGGGTCGGACTCGGCGCCACCCTGGCGATTCGTTCCACGCTGGATGACGACGTACGGTCAGCGACTTATCAGCACGGAGACCGTTGGGGAGGGGGAAGCGAATTTCTTTCGAATCTCGGAGAAGCCTACGTCCAGTGGCCGGCGTGGATGGGAATTTATGCCTATAGCCTGCACACCGGGAACGAGGAACTGCATGACTTCAGCGGCGCGCTGTTCAGTTCGCTCGCGATTACAGGCGTCGCGTCGACAATCGTCAAATTCTCGGCTAATACGGACCGTCCCAGCACGAATTTCGAGAACGGCCATTACGGTTTTCCTTCGTATCACGCCGCTAGCTCGTTCGCGATCGCCAGCGTCATTGACGAATATTACGGCCACCGCGTGGGCGTACCCGCGTATGCGCTGGCGGGGCTGATCGGCTGGAGCCGGATTGATCTTCGCGCCCACGACTTGTCCGACGTGGTGTTTGGCGCAATCCTGGGGACCGTGATCGGCAAATCGGTGGCGCATTTTCATCGGACCGGCGACGGCCGGGTCAATTTTTCGCCGTGGTATGAGCCCAACAGCCGCTGTACCGGCGTCATGATGGAAATGAAGTTCGACTGACCCGTAAAGCGGCGTCTATAACCAGACCCTCGCTGGCGCTTCGGGCTTCTTGGCTGCGGAAACGCTCACGGATTACGCTGCTTTTTGCGACGGACCATCGAGTCGCGGCAACGAGACCGCCGGCTTCAGGGACAATTGCAGCGACTGTTGCTCCTGCCGCAATTCTGCGAGTTCCTGCTCCTTCTGAGCGATGAGATCCGCCAATTTCAGGAGCCGTTGTTCCGGACGGCCCTGGACCACGCGGCGAACGACGTCCAGGACCAATAGCGCCCGCCAGGCGCGCATGATGACGCCGCGCATGCGATAGACGCGCGCCGTCCGGCTGAGCTGCTGCAACCGCAACAAACGGCCTAGTCGCAGGGCTCGGAGAAACGCAATCAGCGGAAGCAGGATGATCGCCAAGTCGAGCCAATGCCGCTTGCAGTAGTCGATTTTGCGCTCCGCCACGGAACACATCAGCACAAATTCCAGGGTGAAGGCGAACCAGATCAGAGCTGTCGCCGAGGCGATGCTGGCCGCCCAACGGGGATTGTGCTGAATTTCATCGGCATATTGATATTCGATGCCGATCAGCGGCAGCACCAGCAATGCGACACCGATCATGGGGACGTTTCCGGCTTTTTCCAGTCGCGATCGCAGGTCGGCGGAGACCGGTTGCCAGCCGGAGGTCGGCAACCAGATTCGCGTGCCGGTTTCATGATCGCGGGCCGCCAATCGCAACGGGGGAAGCAGGCAACACCAGAGGCGTTCGCGTGTGCGGGGACTGCCGGCATGTCGCGCGGCGAGATATTCCACCAGATAAAATGGGTAAATGGTCAGTGAGGCGATCAGGCTGCCGAGCCAGACGCCGTTGAACTCTTCGCGTTCATGGAAGTGAAGCAGCAAGGCAAAGGCGAGGAGAGACAGGATCGAGAGGAACGACATCGGCGCGGCAAACCGCTGATCGAGCCGTCGCCACGCGTCGGTGTCATGGGAATCGGAAGAGCGCCAGCCGTCCATGAGCATCCTTGCCGAGTCATGCCGTGGGAGATTGGGGGCGGGATGGTCGGGTTTTCCAGACAATCTGTCAACGCCTGTCGTTGGGGCGACCTCTCCGCTGATCGCGCCAGCGGATTCTGAACCAACTTCACGAACTCCATTCGGTTCTTTGACTTGTGGACGAGGAAAGCGAGCGCCATGATCAAGAGAGAGGCGGTGAGCGATTTCCAGCAACGAACGGAACCTCCGTGGATAAGCCAATGCTGCCGGTCAATCCGGCTCCCGAAGCCGATCTGGCCGCGGTCGAGCGATTGCACCTGACGTATCAGCAGATCGTCGACCAGTTGAGCAAGGTGATCATCGGCCAACGGCAGGTGGTGGAAGAACTGCTGATCGCCATGCTGGCCGGTGGGCATGCGCTGCTGGTCGGGGTGCCGGGGCTGGCGAAAACGCTGATGGTTCGCACGCTCGCGGACACGTTGAACCTGTCCTTCAACCGAATTCAGTTCACTCCCGACCTGATGCCGGCGGACATCACGGGGACCGAGGTGATTCAGGAAGACCGGACGACCGGGACGCGGGAGTTCCGGTTTTTGCCGGGACCGATCTTTGCGCATGTCGTCCTGGCGGACGAAATCAACCGGACCCCCCCGAAAACGCAGGCGGCGCTGCTGGAAGCGATGCAGGAACGGCAAGTGACGGCCGGGGGCGTACGTCATAGTTTGCCTGATCCGTTCTTTGTCCTGGCGACGCAGAACCCGATTGAGCAAGAGGGAACTTACCCCTTGCCGGAAGCGCAACTGGACCGGTTCATGTTCGAGATCCTGGTCCGGTACCCCACGCAGGACGAAGAATTCGAAATCGTTCGTCAGACCACCGGCGGGTCGCCGGCTCCGGTGCGCAAAGTCCTCTCTTATGAGGAATGGATCGCCCTGCAACAAATCGTCCGGCAAGTGCCTGTGGCGGACAGTATTATCCGGTATGGGATGCACCTGGCTCGCATGACCCGTCGTGGGGAAGATGAAACGCCGGATTTCATCGACAAATATGTGACGTGGGGAGCCGGGCCCCGCGCCAGCCAATACCTGATTTTGGGCGCCAAGGCCCGGGCGATTCTGCAGGGCCGCCCCTTTGCGAGTGCGGACGATGTGCGAGCCGTTGCCGCGCCCGTGCTGCGCCATCGCCTGGTCCTCAATTTCAATGCGGAAGCGGAAGGAATCCGGCCGGACGACATCGTGCAACGACTGATCGATGTCGTTCCTGAGCAGTCCGCCGCCAGTTCTGTCGTTTCCAGCATGTTCCGATAGTCCGAACAGGTCTCGCAGCCTTCCTGGCGGTCAGGAACAACTTCACCGCACGAACGACGGTGACTGCGCGCTCGAGACTGGCCGCATGCCGGACTGCTCTTTTACGCGCAGGAAGTGCTGCGTCGTGGGGCAGCATCGCGCTTCCGGCGGCAATTGCCGATCTAAGCCGTCGCATAAGGCACCAAGTTTTCCGCTGCGCCATGATGGACAGAGTCTGGTTGACCCGCAAAGTTTTCGCGTCCGCTACGTCGCGCACTCGAGGGGGAACTTCGCTGAGAAATCGCAGTGCGTCCGGAGGCTTGCGAAATGTCAAGCTGTATCAGTTGGCGAAAGCCCGCGGCCCGCAACCATGGGGAAGTCCTCTGCGGGACGTACCGGGGAAACCGGCCTTAGCGAGCGGTCAGGGCCCTGTTTCGCCGTCATGTCAGGCGTTTGCGGTAGATTTGCGAGGGCTTCCGCTCATTACCGCATCGACCATAGTCTTCCCAGAGTGTTGAATTCCACATGGATTCAGGGTGGGGGCCGGCCTCAAACTCCAGCCGGCTTTACTAGTCGATACGACCGATATGTTCGGCAATGTTGTCGACGTAACCCCCTTGCACTGTAACGGTTTGAGCGGATTGACAGATTCAAGGCATCTTCCCTGTCAGGCCGATGATTGGGGCTAGTCCCGCGAAGTGCAAAGTGCACGAAATCCCCGAAGAATACATTGTTCGGAGGGACCCTGGATTAACAAGTGTCGGGTTCCTTCGGACAAGATCAGGATTGCGGACAAACGTGGCATGGTTGTGATGACACCGGACTGTCAGTGAACGGATTCAGAATGCTTAGCCGGTTTCGCCGTTCGCCAGAAGTTCGCGTCAGCGCGGCTGCGGATGGTGTTGCTGAGTCGCAAAGGATCTGATCGTCACTCAGCTCGCGGGTTGGGACGACCCAAGTTTTCGAGACTCCCTAGGGAAGGAGACGTTGCTCTATGAAATGGTTAAATCTTTGTGGTGCGGTTCTCGCCACAATCAGCATGTCGACCATGGCGAACGCCGGGTTGCATGACCTGTTGGGTGGCAAGAGCTGCGGCGCGGCGAAGAGCTGCGGCTGTGCTTCCACTTGCCAGCCTGCCTGCTGTAAGCCGGTGATCGTGAAACCCTGCTGCCCGACGGTTCATACGTATCAGCGCCGTTGCTCTGATATCAAGCCGCCGTGCTGCGATAGCTGCTGCCCGTCGTCGTCGTGCTGCCCCTCTTCGAAGTGGGGTAAACTCGGTGGTCTGTTCGGTAACAAGTGCGGTCACAAGCACGGCTGCGGCAGCACCTGCGCTCCGGGCTGTGCCGCTCCGGCCAGCTGCTGCCCCGCTCCGAAGTCTTGCGCTCCGGCTTGCGCGGCTCCCGCTGCCAATAACTGCTGCCCGGCTCCGGCCGCGTGTGCTCCGGCTTGTGCTGCTCCGGCGCCTGCCGTTTGTGCTCCCGCTCCGGCTGCCTGTGCTCCGGCTTGTGCCGCTCCGGCCCCGGCTGCCTGTGCTCCTGCTCCGGCCGCCTGTGCCCCGGCTTGCGCCGCTCCGGCCCCGGCTGCTTGTGCTCCGGCCTGTGCTGCCCCGGCTCCGACGGCTTGCGGACCGAAGTCTTGTGCTCCTGGATGTGCGGCCCCGACCGCTTGTGCTCCGATCAGCTGCGGACCGAAGTCTTGTGCTCCGGGATGCGCTGCTCCGGCCAGCTGCACGTCGAACAGCTGCGGTGCGACTCGCACCTGCTGCAACGATTCTTGCGAAGTGGCTCAGTTGATCTATCAGTCGATGACGGCCTGCTACGCCAAGGATCGCAAAAAGGCGATCAAGAAGCTCGGCTGCAAGTATGAATGTGCCTGCAATCCCGAAATCATGTGCGCCTTCGTGTATGCCATGAACGACGCTGATGAGAAAGTTCGGGCCCAGGCCGCCGATGAAATCGGTGATCAAGTTCGCAAAGGCAAGAAAGGCTGCGGAAGCTGCTGTGCCTGCACCCCGGAAGTGATTGCCGCGTTGACCTGTGCTCTCGGCGATTGCGACAAGAAGGTGCGGAAGCAAGCGGAAGAAGCTCTGGAACTGTGCGGCTACGACGTCGTCAACGGCTGCTGCAACACCTGCGGCAGCACCGGCTGCAACAGCACGGCTTGCGGTACTCAGGCCGCTCCGTCTGCCACCAGCCCGGCTCCGATGCCGCCGGCCGAAGCGGTTCCCGCTCCGGTTCCGCCGGAAGAGAAGCCCCAAGCCCGCCGCCGCGGCGGGCTGTCCCAACTGCTCGGTCTGCTCGACTAAGTGCGAGTGACCGGCAGCCGGACAGGAGTCTGTTTGCCTGACCGGTATGTCTCGACGCCTTGGCGGCCCCTGATGAAAATCAGGGGCCGCTTTTTTGGTACACAGGATCTTCGAGCGGGGAGCGTCAGCTCCCTGGAACGGACCAGCCGTGCCGGACCACTGTCTCCCGCGTACTGGCCCATCCTGTTCGCGCCAACAACATGCACGACCTGCCGACCTGATGCCATCCGCAGGTTGGGTCAAGCTGGTCGGGCATTCCGCCTGCCGAAACTGTGACGGATTTGCCCGCCGGAGAGCGTCCGACTTGTCCGTTGGCGACGCCGACACGGGCCAACTGCGAATCCTTGTAAAAACTTCAACTTGTCGGCTGGCGTCCCGGGCCCTTTGTCACCGATATCTATCGCAGTGCGGCGTGAACGATCCTTCTGCTCCTCCAGCTTTTGGTCTCCCTCCATGCAAGAGTCTCGATCTCCTTGGATTTTGCCGGCTTGGAAGTCTGTTCCACTGGTGTTGATCTACGCGTTCTTTTTGGAGAGCGGTCTGTTGCCGGCGGCCGAATCGGCTGAACCAGCGGAGCGAGGAGACTTCGTCAATCGCATTTATCAGGACGAACGGGGGCAACATCGTTATGCCGTGTTCGTTCCCGCGGACTACACACCCGATCGTGAATGGCCGGTGATCGTTTGGCTGCATGGCGCGAGCGCCCGCGGCCGGGACGGTCGATCGATCCTGGTCGCGGGACTGGGGCCCAACGTTCACTTCCGGCGGGCCACTTTCCCGTTCATCGTGGTGTTCCCTCAATGTGAAAACCTGCGCAGCCGGCTGCTGGGCGGCTGGACGGATCAGCGCGAAGACGCCGATCGTGCGCTGAAAATCCTGGAAGCCGTGGAACAAGAGTATCGTGTCGATCCCCAGCGGCGGGTGTTGGCAGGCGTTTCCATGGGAGCCTTCGGAGTCTGGAGCATCGCGGCGCGAACTTCGGACATGTGGGCGGCGATGGTCCCTGTTTCCGGCGGGGGTCCGCTGACCATCGCCGACAATTTGAAGCATATTCCTGTCTGGGCGTTTCACGCGCAAGACGATCAGGTCGTCCCTCCTGAAGCCTCGCAGACCCTGGTCAATGCGATTAACGAGCGGGGAGGCCGCGCCTATTACAGCGAACTTCCCAGCGGAGGGCACAACATCGGCAGCCGCGTCTTTGCCCAGGACGACATCTACACCTGGCTGCTCGACCCAAAACAAGAGCCTCAACAACAATTCAACTGGTCGATCGATCGACATACCACATCGGACCTGCAGCGCGAGGTGCCGTTCGTCCCGGGCGCTGAAGTCGACAACAGCGTGTTGGTGCATCTGGGAACAGACGTGCTGCAAGCCTTCTCGCAGGCGATTCCCGGACAGGTTCCGCCGGAATCGATGCAGGGCAGTCAGGGGGGCCAGAGCCAGATGGCGGGCAGCGGCTTCATGCGGTTCCAGGTCTCGGTCGCGGGCATTCAATACTCGGGTCAGATCCAGCAGGCCCGGTTGGAGCCGATGCCGGACAATCAATTGCGATTCTGGTTGGGAATCCAACCGTTGACGATGAATGTTCTGGGAACTGAGATTCAAGGACGCCTGCTGCGCGGAAGCCGGGCCGATGCAGATCGTGATCGGATCTCAACGGCCTGTCTGGCTGTCGATGGTGGTCCGACCGCAGGTCGTCGACCGGAAGCTCAAATTGGAACTCGTGTCGGCCGATTTCCCCATCGAAAACGACAACTGGTACGTCACCGAACCCGCCGGGCTGAGCGTCCGGCCGCTCCCCATGTTGCGCGGCACGATTTCCCAGCGCCTGACTGACGGCCTGTACGCGAAAAAAGGTGAAATTGAACAGCAAGTGGTGAGCAGCGTTCCCCGGATTCTGCAACAGATCGAAGAGCAGGTGGCGGCGCAACTGGACCGAACGATTACCTTCGGCCGCTGGCCGATGCCCGTCTGGCAGCCGCGGGCCCGGTTCTGGTTGTCGAAAGTGACGATTGATCAAAGCGGACTGACGCTGGCGCTGGGGACGACTCTCGCCGCGCTGGCGCCGCAGATCGATAAGGTGGAACTCCGCCGCTACGACGGACCGGCGGAACAGCCGAACCTGGATTCGCGCGGGATCCAAGTCGCCATGTCGGACGCCGTGGTGACGGCGTGGACCGAGATTCTGGCGACCAGCGAAGTCCGTTATTTCCATGTGGAAGATTTCCACTTCAAACCGCTGCAACGGATGGGACAGCGCGACTTCCTGGAGACCGTGATGCCGTCGCTCATGCGTCGCCATGCGAATTCCGAACTGCAATCGGTCTTGTCGTTTGAGCAGCCGATGTACATCAAGGGGCTGGACGACGCGGGCAACGTCGCGTACGAGAAGAAAGTTGACGAGCAAAATTCACGGACGTCGGCGTTTCAATTGCAGATCCCCAACATGCTGCTGACGGTTTCCGCGCGAACATCTCCGTCCCAGCCGTGGCAACCGATCGCCGATTACGCTCTGTCTTGGGAACAGGATTTTGGACTGGTGCTGCAATCGCCGTCGCATCGCAGCCGGACGGTTCATCTGGCGTCGCTGCATTCCGGCAAAGCGTCGGCGAAAGCCCGTGTGCTGGACGCCAATGCGTCCGCGGAAGACGTGGCCGACGTGCGCCCGGAGCTGATCGCCGAGCAATTTCAATTGGGAATGGAACAGACGTTTCCCACCGCCCTCGACAAGGCGATCACCCTCCCGCCGCGCGTGATGGGAGGCATCCCGTTCGCGTGCGACGACCTGTCGTGGAAGGGACGCTATGTCACCATCGGCATGGCCCCCGTGCCTTTGCAGATTCGCAATGAGTCGGCCCAGTCGCTCCAGTACGACATCGGTTACCAGGGTAAGAATTGGAGTCCCGTTTATTCGTTGTCGCCTGGGATGATGCATGAATTCCCGACCTCGCTGCCGTTGACCTGGCGTTCGCAGCAAGGGGGACGCGAGTTGCGATACACGCTGCCGGTCGGTGCGGTGGCGGTGTTTCGCGGCGGTGAGGTGCCGTTAGTCTTGTCCAATGACGAGGATGCCGATTCGCAGACTGCCGGGCTAGAAGCCTTGTTCCGGTAGACGGAGTTTTGGCGGGCATGGCGGCGATCAACACCGATAACGAGCGGGATGGGAGCCACCAAGAATCCGGGTTCCATGCCAACCGACAGAAATGCCCGCCGCGGCGCTCAAACCTCATTTTGATGGCGGGCCGAACAGCGCGTCGGCGCACGCGGGATTGTTGAACATCTTTTCGTGGTCATGGTCGACGCCATCGGCCACGACCAGCCGCCAATTGAACGTCCATCCCTTTTCCGCCGCGAGCCGTTTCGCCGTCGCATAGGCGTTCTGCCCCCGCTCCCAGCGGGTTTTGCCTTGCAGATCGGATTCGGGACTCACGTCGAGGTATTCATCGCGCACGATGTCCCCCGAGCCGAGATACAACGTCAGCGGCTGCGCTAAATAATGCCGGAGTTGACGGTCGCTCGCGAGTTCCGCTGGCAGCCCGCCGAATCCCAGCGGGTAAGCGGCGTCTGGCACAGGAAACAGATCGGTTCCGGGATTGGCGGCGACAATTCTCGCGGCCCCCGTGTCCACAAATGCCGATGTCCGCATCAAAAATTGCCCTCCTGCGGAATGGCCGATGAGGTAATACGGCAGCGTTTCCCGTTGTTCACGCTCTCGGATCTTCGCGACGATTTTCGGGATGAAAGCGCCTGTCCGTTCGTGGTCCGCCCGCGCCGCGCCGTGCTGATCCATGATGCCCGCTTGCTGATAGCGCTGTTTCGGAAAACGAACGTCGTCGAATTTGGGGGCGGCGATCAGGGCCCGGAAGCGGTCCCCCATGCCGGAGGCGTGGTCGCGATATTCGTCGGCGTTTCGCAGCACGCCATGAAACACCATGATCAGCGGCCCGTCGGTGTAATCTTTCGGTCGATAGGTATAAACCGTGAGGGGCACATCATTGACGGTGACTTCGATTTCCCCTTTGCCGATGGGAATTGGCCCCGGCGGAGCGAGAAGCAACGCGGCCAGCAAAAACGCAGGAGACATTTGGAACTCGCTTTTTCGATGACGGGGAAAACACAGGACGCCGATCCGCTGCGCCGGGATGCTCACTTCTTTCCAAAACAATACAAACCCGCGGCGGTGCGGAGATAAATTTTCCCGTCCAGAATCGCGGGTGACGCATAGATTTCCTCCTGAAAATCGGCGGTGTGCAGGACCTCGCACGATTTGTTCGCCGCGATCACGGTCACGACGCCCGGTTGATTCGCCAGATAGATTTTCCCGTCGCCGTAGGCGGGGGAACTGTAGTATTCGTCGGTCGCTTCCAGGCGGACTTGCTTGAGAGGCTTGCCGGTCTCGGCGTCCCAGCAGGAGAGAATCCCTCCGTCCTTGACCGTAAACAGGAGACCGTCGTGATAGAGGGGCGAGGCGCAGAACGGGACCTGTTTGCGTTGCCGCCAGCGAACATGCGTGTCGGTCGCCTCGCCCTGTGCGCCGGGTTTGATCGACAGGATCAGGTTCTGCCCGTTCTCAAACAGGCCGCGAAAGTATTCGTACTCCTCCCGCGTTAGCGAGCCATCCTTATTGCGATCGACTTGGGGAAACCGCTGATGAATCGGGCCCTCCTTCAACTCGCTTTCCTCGAATTGGCCGTTGCCGTTCGTGTCCGTCCGCTGGGCGATGTCGTCAAAGGGCAGCACGGCGATCCGCTGCGTTTCATCGCCGCCGGCCGACCATCCCGCGACATACAGGTTGCCGTCGTCTCCCACGACGGGCGTCATGCATACCGACCTCGACAAACCGCGTACGGTCCATAATTCCCGGCCGGTTTGAAAGTCATACCCGACGACGCGCAATGTCGCCGCGATGACGATTTCCTGACGATCGGAGTGTCGCCAGATGACCGGCGTGCAATAGTTGCGCGGAAATTCTGAACGATCGGTGATCCAGGCGGTTTCCCCCGTCTGTTTATTCAACGCCATGAGAAACGACTGTTGATCGTGGTCTTGGCCGAGAATCACGAAGTCGTCGACGATCAGCGGCGAACTCCCCGCACCGAATGTGTTGAGGAACGGCCCCATCGGACGGTTCCAGAGCGGGACGCCTTCGTGGCTATAGCAGAAGAGTCCGCAGGAGCCGAAAAACACGACGACCCGTTCCGTATCGGCGGCCGGCGTGCATTGCGCATGGCTGCCGATGGAATGAATTTCTTCCAGGGTCTGATAGGGGGCCCGCTGTTCCCACAACACGCGGCCCGTTTCGCGATCCAGACCGATGGTCAAGAGTTGGCCGTCGCGTTCCGCCGTCAAAAAAATGCGGTTCCCGACGACGACGGGCGACGAATGACCGGGCGGGAGTTCGGTTTTCCAGAGCAGCTGGGGCGACTGAGGCCCGATGTCGGCGGGAAGTTCGTCAGCGCTCGCGGCGATTCCCAGACTGCCCGGCCCGCGGAACTGGGGCCAGTCGGCGGCGGTCAAAGGAAGTGGAAGGAACAAGCCGACGGCGAGCATCCCGACGAATCGCCAACAGACCATCGATGGACTCCTGCATCAGAGGCGGAAAACTTCTGTTACGAACCAGAATAGCGGACTGACACAAAGATTCCTCTTGTCAAGAAACGATTTGGCTGCTACATGGCGGTTGCTCCCCACATTTTTTCGTGAAAATCAGTACACCGGAAGGACGGGCCGATGGCCGTACGGACCTGGCGCATGTCGACAGTTTGTCTGCTGGTGTTGTCCCTGACCGGATGTTCGCTGTGGCATAACTTGCAGCCGCACCGGCTGCACCGGCTGAATCAAGGCCCGGCCCCTTCGCTGGATCCGGAGTTTTCCCGCATCGAACCGTGGGACGGACAACCGTTGTTCGCCGTCGAGGAATCGCCCGCCGCCCCGGTCATACGGGCTCAAAGTGAGGATGATCAGTAAACGGCAAGCCGGGCTCAAAGCGGATCCACGAGGCCAAAACTGAGATCGTCACCGATTCCTCTGCCGAATCGTCCCTGCTCGTCGATCCCGTTTTCTCCGACGCTATACAGGCGAAAATTTTTCTGTTCATGAATCGGGACAAATTGAACTGGGCCGCGGCTGAACGGGTCTTGAGGAACTTCCGGAAGCAAATCCGGGACAAGCGCCGTCAATGAGTCCGGCAACCGCCCATGCCGAGCGCGAAATTCCGCGATCGCATAGCCCGTCTCCGTGAGTTGGCACCGGAGCATTTCTCGCGTGCGGGCGTGGATCAACTGATCGACCGAGAGCCTCGACAGCGTCGACAGCTGCTGTGCACGACGCGCTGCCAGGACCTCGCCTGGAGCGGTAAGCAATTCCCAGTACTGCGGCGAATTATCCATCTCGCGTCGGACCGCGGCGAAGGCGGCACGCTGGTGTGCGGCGTCAGGTTCCCGCAACGCGGCCACGAATTGGTCGATTCGCTGATTCTCTTGTTCCAGCACGGTGTTCGGCTGCCATTCGGCGAGCGACTGTCGCTGGAGGGAATCAAGGATGGCATACCGTTCCCCTTGGTCGAGGAGGTCGGCCAATTCCGGAAAGGGGAGCCCCAGCGGAAGACGAGCGCGCTGACGCCGAATCTGCTCTGCGGTCAATACATTCGATTGGACGAGCGCAGCCTCAGCGACGACGGCCGTGGCTGAATAGGAGTAGGCGACGAGTTGCGAGATGAACAACGGGTGCTGGGCGATGAGCCTGCTGAGCCGGTGCAACACCGCCGCATCTTCCAACGCAGACGACGTGTCGCCCGTTCCCAGATGACGAGTGACCTGCAATCCGAGCAGCGGCGACAACAACCGCATTTCTTGTGTCAGGGGAATCGTTGTTTCGAGCAATGTCCCATCGCGCGGCGGTATCAACGGATCGAAGTAATGGTCCATGCGGCTGGCTTGCCGGCAAACCTTCAGGGTTTCGTCATTCAGATCCAGCCAGCGGGCGAGCAGCGGGTATTCACTCGGCGTCCAGGACGTGGTGATCGCCCGGTCCAGCTGCTGATGGACCCGATCCAGCGTCTGATAGTCGTCGCCATAAAGTTCTTCGAGCGATTGAAAGATTTTTCTTCGGGGGAGTGGTAGAGACAGGCCCAGGCGGTCGAAATAGTCCTCCCGGATGTCCGGATCCAGCATGTCCGCCCCTAACACTTCCAACAGCAGGACGACGGCGTTGTTCTCCGAGGTGACATGCCGCGAACATTTGTTGTTCAGCGCCGCGGCATAATCCAGTGTGCCGTCCGGGCGATGCGGTTCCGTGATCACCGTCGTCCGCGGCCCCGGTTCCAGAGGGATGGGCCGAATCTGAACCAGCAGCCATAGCAGATAGACGCTTATACCAACCAAGGCGATTCGTTTGACCCCTGTCCAGCGTTTCGGCGGGAGCGACGACACGCTTTGCGGGCCGGGGAACACCGGCGCGGCCGACTCGTCAGGGGGAAGGGGGAGATTCATGCCAGGGATATCTTAGCGGCGACCCGCAGTACTCTGCGAATCGGATCGCCGGTGTTCGGCCGGCTTCCAGGTCGTTGGCGGAGCCTGGTCTCAGTCCGATGACGCAACTTATAATGTCAAATCGCTTTACGTCACCAGATGTTCGGGGGAATTGCACTGCCCACGGCCGCGGGGGCCGGATTGACCGAAGTTCTGACGGCGACTATGATTCCGGCCCTTTCCGCAGTCCGCGGAAAGACTCACACTCGGCAAGGATGCCCGATGAGTGCCGTTCCGCATTGCGCACCGGTCTTGTACACCCCGCTCGAAGAACTGCATGAAGGTCGTCGGGTGTTGCGGCAGGAGGGAGAAGCGCTGCTGGAATTGTCGCGCACGCTCGGGGCGACGTTCTGCACGGCCATCGAACTGCTGGTGAATTGCCGTGGATCAGTCATCGTGTGCGGTGTGGGCAAAGCGGGTTTGATCGGTCAGAAACTCGCCGCGACCTTTTCCTCGACAGGAACGCGAGCCTACTTCCTGCACCCGACGGAAGCCGTGCACGGCGATCTGGGGTGCCTCTGCCGCGATGATGTGATGTGTCTGTTGTCGAACAGCGGCGAAACGGCAGAGATCTGCCAGTTGCTGCCGATGCTCAAGCGCTGGAACGTGCCGCTGGTGGCGATCACGGCGAGCCCGCACAGCACCTTGGGGCGTCAAGCCGATGCGACCGTGGCCCTGGGACGCATCGAAGAAGCCGGAGCGCATGGCTTGGCGCCGACAACGAGCACGACGGCGATGCTGGCCGTCGGCGACGCGTTGGCGATGGTCGCCAGCCGCCGGAAACAATTCACTCCGCAGCAGTTCGCCACATTTCACCCGGGCGGAAGTCTGGGGCGTCGACTGACCCCCGTCGCGGACGTGATGCGGCGGGAAGAGGAGATTCGGATCGCGCGGGAATGGTCGACGGTGCGCGAGGTGTATATCACCCTGAGCCGGCCGGGGCGACGGACCGGAGCGGTGATGCTGACTGACGACGAAGGCCGGTTGACGGGAGTGTTCACCGACAGCGATTTGGCGCGGCTGTTGGAACAGCGCCGCGACGGTGATCTGGATCGGCCGATTCAGGACGTCATGACTCGTCAGCCCGCGACGGTCGGTCGAGAGGCGATTCTGGAAGAGGCGGTGCAATTGCTCAGCCGGCGCCGGTTGAGCGAATTGCCGGTGGTTGATGCGGAGGGGCGGCCAGTGGGCCTGATCGACATTACGGACGTGATCGGACTGCTTCCGTCCGAACAGTAAGTTCGGCGGTGCGGACGTCTCGCCAGCGCGGAAGGAACCATTTAGAGTGTGGCGGCAGTTCCCAACCATGATGCTGACCGGACTGGTGCTGTCGGGCGCCTACCTGGTCTATTCGTTGTTGGTGTCCCCTGCTTTGAAGCCGCCGGACATGCGCCGCGAGACGATTCCGACCGAGACTTCGGTGGATACGCAGCGCCCGATCGAGAACGTGCGCGTCGCGTCGACGTGGCTGGAAGGTCAGCCCTGGGCATCCGCGGCCAACACTCACCTCCGCACCGATGAGATGTTTATCTACACCAACGAGGTCGAGCCGCGGGGCGAAAACAAACAGGTGAAATTCAGTCCGTTCGCGGCCGTCTGGCTGTCGAAAAACAAACAGGGGGCGGAACAAGCCCTGACGATCACGGCGAAGTCGGCGCTGTTGGGTTTTGAAAATGCGTTTGAGATCGACTCGCCGAAGCCCGGCCGGGTGACGGGCGGAACAATCGTGGGCGATGTGCGGATCACGGGGCCGGAAGGGCTGGAAGTCCGCGGCGACGCCTTCTCATTTTCCGAGGCGAACCAGACGATCCAGAGTTCGTCCGGCCGCGAGCAAGGCATCCAATTCCGTTTCGGCCAGAACGACGGCGTCGCCCAGAGCATGCGCATGAAGCTCATCAAGGGGGATCGTCCGGTCGCCAAGGATCGCCCCAACATCGTGGGGATTGAATCGGTGGAACTGCACCGGATCAAAGCCATGAATCTGATGCTCCGCAACGGGCAGGAAGAAATCCCGGTGCATATCAAGTGCCCGCGCGGACGCTTCATCTACCAGGTGGAGGCGCATACGGCGACGTTTCTGAGCGACGACGCCGTCAGCGACAAGGCCTCCAACGACGTGTTGGTCTACCGCCTGACCAACGCCGCCACGCGGCAAAGCGATCAGTTGCGGTGCAACAAATTGACGGTGGCGTTTGAACCGAAAGAAACGGCCGCTGTGGCCTCTGCGGAGTCCGCGGAGGAGCCGGCGTCGCACAAACCGCAGCCGGAATTCCGACGGGTGGAAACGAACCTGGAATTCCGCGCCTTGCGCGCCGAAGGAAAAGTGCGAATCAAGTCGGACAAATATGATATGACCGGCAAGATGACGGTGCTGACCTATGACGCGCTGCAGCGCTCGGTGGTGCTGAGCGCCCTGGCGCCGGAGATCGTGTCGATCACGCAGGCAGCCAGCCAACTGCGGTGTCCCGAGGTGGAATTGACGCTGGGCCTGGGGGAAGAGTTGAAAAATGTCTTCTGCCGAGGCGAAGGAAAGTTCTGGAACAGTGATCCGGAGTCCGGCGAAGTGGTTTACGCCGCCGATTGGATGAAACAACTCCGCAAGTATTCCGATGCCGAGACGGGGTGGGATGTCGTGGAACTCGAAGGCGAAGCGATTTTCCGGCAGACGTCTCAGGAAACTGCGCTCGCCGGGAATCTGATCCGGTTATGGACGACGCCGATGGCGGCTCCGACCGCGGGAGAATTCAATCTCGCCGGGCAAACGGACGTCAAGCCGCGCAAATTACTGGCGACGGGCCAAGTCATGATGCTCCACCCCAAAATCGAAACCGAGACGGAACATCTCGAAGTCGTTTTTGATCAGGAAGATTCGGCAGAATCTCCTTCCGTCTCGGGGCCGGCCCGGCCGAGTCGTACCGCACTGGTTCCGGCGATGTTCGTTTCGCAGCCGCCGAACAAAAATCCAGCGCCGGCTTTTGCCTCGGTTCCCCCGCCGAGAAACCTGCCTGATGACCAGGACGGCTCACCGGAGGATCGTCCGAAACCGGCCGCAGGCCGGGCAAAACTTTCTGCCGACGACGAATTGAACTCTCCGCCGGCTGCCTCCGAACATTCGGGGATGCGGGATGACGGTTCGGAACAATCACCGATGTTTGTCGCCGCCGACTCGATTCGCGTGCGGATGGTCGAACGACCTGACAGCCAGGAGCCGGAAGTCGCGAACATCGAGACGCAGGGGCACGTCGAGGTCCGCCAACCGTCGGCGGACGGGAGCGGAACGCTGATCGTACATGGCGAGCGACTGGATGTGACGCAGACCAGCGAGACCGATCAGGCGGTGAATGTCTACGGGGAACCGGGCCGGCCGGCGCACATCCGCGACGACGGGCGGCAACTGCATCTGGAGGGCCCGACGATTCATCTCCGCCGTGCGGAGAACCGGGCGTGGGTCGAAGGGGCAGGGTTATTGCAGATGCCGGTGCCGAAATCCCTGGACGGGAAAGATTTGCCGACGCCGCAGTTGTTAGACGTCTGGTGGCGGGACGGAATGAGTTTCGACGGACTGACGGCGACGTTTCGCGGCGGCGTGCGCGCCAAGCTGGACACCGGCGTCATGCAATGCCAGTTGATGGAGGTGTCGCTGGTCGAGCGACTCGATTTCTCGGCGACTGACGGGTCATCGCAGGCTCAACCTCAAGTCAAATCGGTGCTCTGTCGTGACGGGGTGAAATTTGAAAATAAGATCTATCAGGAAGGCCTGTTGATGGAAATTCAGCAGGCGGAGATGTTTGAGTTTGAATTCGATCAACTTCGGGAAACATCGTTTGCACAGGGACCAGGGCAGATGCAGATGTGGCGGCGAGGAAACGGCCGTCGCGCAGGGCTGGCCACGGTCGAGACCGTTCAAGCCAATCATGCGGAGCGCGGACCGAGCACCGAGTGGGAATACATCCGGGTCGATTTTGCGAAACGGATGGTGGGACAGATCGCCCGTCGCAGTTCTACCTTCCATGAGCATGTCCAGGTGTTGTATGGTCCGGTGGAACGGCCTTTGGACGTGTTGGACAAGCACAATTTGCCCAAGTTCGGCGGCCATATGGAGTGCAACATGCTGGACGTCGTGCAGGTGCCGGGAAAAGCCGGCGGCAAGCCTTTTGTCCAACTGGAAGCCGCTGGAAATGCGCGATTGGAAGCGAATGAATTCGGCGGCCTGTCGGATAAGCTGTCTTACGATCAATCCAACGGGTTGTACGTCCTGCGCTCGTTAGGACATCGCAAGGCGACCATCTGGCAGCAGCCGACCCCGGGCGCTCCGCGGCGCACGACCTCGGCCCAACGCTTCGACTGCATCCCTTCGGAAGGGAAGTATCATTTTAGCCAATCGATCGGCGGCGAAGGCGCGCAGTAACGACCGGGAGCCGCACCAGGTCGATCCTACGAGATTCGCCGCGATTCCTGATCCTGGGCGGCCGTGAGAAAATCGATCACGCGAGGGGCCATGGCATTGGCATAATTCCAGCCATAGCCGCCGTGCGAGGTGGCGAAATCCGAATCGTAGGGAATGCCGCTGGACGAGAGTTTGCTGGCCAGGATTTCGATGCCGTCGCGGCAATAAATGTCGGCGGGATCGCACAGCAGCAATTGGTGGCGGGGCCAATCGAGCGGATGGATGTGCAGCGTCGCGGTCGCTTGCCGGGCCGATTCCCGATCAGGAAACAGTTGATCCAGCGAGGTCCCTTCGCCATGCCAATCGTCGAGGTCGATCTTAGGAGAAATCGCCGCGACGACCGGGAACTGGCGCGCATGCCGATAGGCCAGTTGGAGCGCTCCCTGCCCGCCCATTTCCACGCCGAATACGGCGAGCGATGAATCCTGTTCCCCCTGAGCCGCGAGAAACCGGGGGAGTTTGCGCGCCAGAAATTCCACCGGGCTGATTTCTTCATGAAAAGGAGGATACACCGTATCGCTCCACCAGCAGCGAGGTCCGTGCGGGCAGAGCACGCGCAGATTACGCAGCTGGCAGGCCGCGGAGTAGGCGGGATTGTCGCGCAGCGTGACGCCGTCGTACCCATGCAGAAAAATCGCGGTGCGCGTCGCAGTCGTACCCTCCGGCGTAAACCAGTCGGCCGTTTTGCCGGCCAATTCCACTCTGGACCATCCCATCGCTGCGCCGTCCCTCCGTCGACTCGAATTTTTCCTGGGTGATCTGGTAGCGTAGGGGAATTCCCAGGGATGAACAAGCTGCGTGATCGCCGGGGGCTTATGCAAACGTTATTGACCGCGGCGCAGATCGCCGCTCGCGTCGAACAACTCGGTGTGCAACTGACGCGGGATTACCAACAGCAACCGTTGCTGGTCATCGGAGTGCTGCACGGCAGCATCGTGTTCGTGGCCGATCTCATCCGGGCCATTTCGACGCAGCATCAATTGGGATTCGTTCAGGCCAGCAGTTACCGCGGTTGCGCCACGGCTCCCGACGAACTTCGTCTGCAACTCGATACTCTGCCCGATCTGACCGGCCGGCGGGTGTTATTGGTCGACGACATCCTCGACACGGGCCGGACCTTATCCGCCTTGAAAGTCAAACTTTGCGAACGCGGCCCGGCTGACGTCCGCACCGCTGTCCTGTTATGGAAACGAGATCGCACGGAAACGGAATTGTCGCCTGACTATTTCGGCTTTGAAATTCCCGACCGTTTCGTTGTCGGCTACGGGCTGGATTACAACGGTGATTTTCGGCATCTGCCGTTCATCGGGACTCTGGATGCGTCCTGATCGACGTCGTTCCTGATTGCGGAATTCCCGTGGACCGAGTTCAATTGCGGCGATCGAATGATGAGCGCAGGAGCGATCGGCTAGTCTCGCGCGGCAGCGGGTTCCAAGCGGTCAGGCGATCGGCCGACGCCCACAAGACGTTTGCATCGTCGACATGCCATTCACCGGCGGTATCGTCGGCATAGCTCAACCTTTGGAGAAGCTGTCCGTCGTACCAGCGAAACATCAGCAGTTGAGTGCCGGCGCCTGCCGAGGCGCCTCGCGGGCTGGCGACAATCACGTCATTCCGGCTTTGCAGCGACCAATCTGGAGCGCTTGGCAGGGGCTGTTCCCAAAGAATCTGACCTCCTTTCACGGAGACCGCTCGGAGGGTGGCCTGGGAAGCCGCTGCCAAGACGTGGTTCGTTGCCGCCGTTTGACGAGGCGGATCGTTCAGCGGCTGATCGGCCAGGCCAGTCGCCCATAATCGACCGCCGGTTTGGGAATCGAGTCCGACCAGCAGGACGCCGTCAACCAGCAACGTCAGTTGATCGGAAGGGCACGTCAGCCAGGGATCGGCATGCGCATGCGACATCCCGCCGCGATATTTCCAAAACTCGTTACGGTCGGGGTTCCATCCGAGCACCTGCCGATCGTCTGTCACCAGTCCCCAGCGATCCCTGCCGCAGCGGATCGGAATTCGCCGCCAGGCCTGCATTCCTGGCTGGCCCGACCAGACGGGCTTCCCGTGGCGGCGTCCAGAATCCAGACTTCCGCCGGATTTATAGTTTGCAAGATGACGTGTTCTTCATCGCACAGCCAATTCGGCCGCATTTTGCCACGTAACGGACGGAATTCCCAAAGTGTCATGCCGTTGGCGGTCGAAATCGCCGCGATCGTCTGCTTCGCGGTTTGCACGACCAAACGATCGGAAAAGATCCGAATCGATCCGTTTTCCTTCTGGAACGATTCCACGGGAATTTCCCAAGGACGTTGCCAGAGGAGTTCCCCTGTCTCCAACTCGTGGGCAGACAGGACATGAGGGTCGGCGAGGAGTAATGCTGTCTCTCCGTACGCGGCCCAAACCGGCGAGCCCACCGGAGGTTGTCGCCACCGGAGGACGCCGGTTTGTCGATCCCAGGCCTGCAAGTCTGGGCCGACCAGCAATGCGCACGCGAGGGAATCCTCCGGCGCGTCACCGTGGGGAATGATCGGTCGTTGATTGAGCGTGAGCGCGCGTTCCCACGCCTTCGCGACGTACGGGCTCTGGGGTGTTGCCGACTCTGTCGAGGCCGCGGTCGTTTCACGTCCGATTTGTTTCTGGAGTCGTTCGGCGGAACGGAAGTAACCTGCGGCCAGCAGCGCTGCCGCTTTTTTCTCAAGGATCAAGCGGCGCTGTGCGGGATCGGCCGTCTTGGATTCCCATTCCGCAAACAATGGCCAGAGTTGCGCCCCAGTTTTGCCCGTCCACGGCGGTATCAATCATTTGCGACCAGAGCTGAGTCGACTCCGCCAGAAACGGGTACTCGCGGAGTGTTCGCTGGACCGCCGCCGCGTCGTCCGCAGCCAGTGCGGCCCGCAATTGTTCCCCTCCGCGCGTCGACTTCCTGGAACGCTTCGCGACCGTGCTCGTTCATCAGGATTTCCAGTTGTTCACGGACGGCATCATCGAGGGACTTGTTTTTGAATGCCAACGAGCGAGCGGCATCAAGGGTCAGCAGCTGGTGCAGTCGGGCGACCGCGGTCGCGATGTCACCGCGTCGCCGATCGAGCCGAGACCAAACCCAGAGCAGGCGCGCCTGATCCGAAGGCGAGAGAGGCAAAGCCGACAACTCCTCGTAGCATGCCTGAACCGCGTCAAATTCTCCCGCGTCGGTCTGGCGTTTGGCGATGAAATGCAGCGTGCCGGTCCAATCTTGAAGGGTTTCCTGAGCAACGGCAGGGGGCAACTGGGCCGCCAGCGACCAGGCGCGGCGGCCGGCGGCGATGGCGGCCTGCCAATTTCTTTCCCCGCATTCCAACTCCATCAGCTGCCGCCAAAAATGGGGATCACTCGGATGCTGCGACAGATCAATCTGCAATCGTTCTCGACGTACGCCATATTCGCCGTAGGCGCTGATGCCGTTGGGCTCGACCACCAGCAGCACGCCGTCGGCGACTCCCAGGTTGCCGCCGGAGCGCGGTGAATCGGAAATGCGCAGGACGATTTCTCGCTGCAGCTCGCCCGTGGCGGGGTCGATCTGAAACAGCATCTCGCGCGTCGGCCAGAACAGCGATTTGCCGGACAGCACCGCCTGGCCATACCCTTGTCGCGCCGCGTCTGTCTGAGTGATTCGCCATCCGGGTTCGCCTGTTTCGGCGTCGAAGGAATGCAGGGAATTTCCGGCGACGATCAGGCGATGGTTCTCGTCGCCGGGAGCGATTCCGACCAATTGCCGAATCCGCTCCGGAGACTCGCGTTGCCAGCGCACTCGTCCCGTGGCGCCGTCCAGACAGTACAATCGGCGCGAGTCGTTCGGAGCGACGAACAGCATTCCTTGCCAGGACATCGGGGGCAACAGTCCCGTTTGCAAATGGTCCGGTGCGCTGCGGTGAACGGCGCGCGGCTCGGAATCGTAAGCGACGGCCCACAGCAAGTCGCCCTGCTGCGGCGACAGGCTGACGATCGTTCCTTGGTCCGTCGAGAGATACAATCTGCCTGCTCCCGCGGTCAGCAACAAATGGCTCACGCGGTTCACGGCGTCTTCCAAGCTGGGTCGAGCCGCACCAATCGAGCGCAGCCAGCGCACGCTTCCCGAGGCGGCCTCCAGCGATAGCAGCGCAAACTCCGGCTCGGGTTGACGGCGATAGACCACCACGAACGCCGCATCATCGATGACCAGCGGCGTCCCCTCGAAGCTCCACGGCGGTCCGCCGGTCGGAACGTCCTGGTTCGTCAGCTTCCAAACCAGCTTGCCCTGTCCCTGACCGATGTCCAGGCAGATGATCTCCTGAGAGAGATCCCGCAGTTCCGTCCGCGCGGGGCCGACGACAGGAGAGCCTAATCGAGCAAAGAGCTTGCCATCGCGGATCGTCAAGGTCTGCCACGGCACTCCCACGCACGGGCGGTCAGGGAGCGGAACGCGCCCGTCGAGCGACGCATCGTCAGCCAGATCGCCCGGCTCGTTGTCCCATCCGGCGAGGTTCGTGACGTTCTGCGGATAGACCACGGACGGGTCGGCCTGATCGTTCGGCCAGGCCGGTTGCCCCGTCAAGACTCGCCAGCCGCGAACCGTGTCGCCGTCGCAGAGAAACACGCGGTCCCCATCGACGACCGGCATCGATCTGAGCGGGCCGGCGTCGGCCAACGGATTTTTGCTGAGCGTCGGCAGATTTCTGACGGGCCAACGAGCCGACCATTGCAACGGTCCGACATCGAGCGATTCCGGCCAATGATGCTGGCGTGAGAACGAACCGCCAAACGTATTCGCGCCGGGTTTGAGTTGGCGCGCGTCCCAGGTGACGGATTGGGTCGTGATCTCGTCGAGGATGTCCACGAGCCGTCCCTCCCCGCCAGCGAGTTTGCCCGTTTCCTGGGGATAATGTGCTCGGAATTCCCGCAGTTTCCGTGCTGCTGCTCGCGGATTTCGTTCCCAGAGATCGCACAGGATGAGACGAGCTTTGACCTCGGCGGCGGGGAATTCCGGATCGGGATAGGACAATCCCTCAGAATTTGAACGGTCTTCCCGCGGCATGAGTTGGCGCCAAGAGGAGGCGGCCAATTCGAAATCGCCTCGGTCCCACGCCAGCTCTCCCAGTTCCCATAGTGCGTTGTCGCCATAGCTGCTGGTGTAAGCCGAACGAAGGATGCGCTCCAGGTGGCTTTCGTCACGAGACGCTTTCCAGGCTTCGTACCACCGGCGCGCCGCCGGATCAAGTAGTTTCCGGCTGGCCGCCAGGCCCTCGGGAGGGAATGCCGCGAGAATGGCCTGGCAATGGATGGCGACATTCTGATAGCGGTTGACGTCGCGATCGACGCCGCGCGAAACCGGCACCAGATCCTGACTATGGGTCTCTGCCAGATTGGTCAGCAACTCAGTCAACTCGGCAAACCGCGCGTCACTGAGGTATTCGTCGACGGACAACAGCGTCTTGGTGATTTGGCCGTCCACCGGCAGCGTCAGGGATTCGCGAATCGGCCGCACGGGTTCGGCGGCGACAATGCGGGCTCGCGGGTTAAGAATTTCGAACGACCAGCAGGCCAGCAGGAGAAAAACTCGCGGTTGGCGAATCGGCAGTCGCAGTCCGCTGCACACGCTCATGATTCTCGCAAGTGCGTACCGAACCAGAAGATCACGATGCCCGCGGTGATGAGGCCGGGCATCCAGATGAGGGAAAACCCATTTCGCAACTGCCAATAGGAAAGAACCGGCAGAATGCTCAAGACGGCCAGCTGCAACAGGATGCCAAGATGACGTTTCATGGATGTGCGGCGTTAAACCCGTGTGTTCCATTTCCAGTCTAGCCGGGCCCCCAGGTCAAACCAAGGATCTGCGACCGGAGAAATTCGAACTGAGATGTTCCTCGACGGCCAAAGACAGGCTATCATTTCCATCGGATGGGATTGGCTCTCGTGAAGCTTGAATCGGCGAATTTCCCTTTAGAGCAACGAGTGTTTCCGCGATGTTGCGCATTCTGGGCCACGCATCGACACTGTGCGACCGAATTCGTCGTCGCGATGCGCTTCAGGTCGGCGGGCTGTCGCTCCTTTCCGCCGTCAGCGCGAGCCAGGCTTCCCGGGCGGAATCCCCGGCTCGGATCCAAAGAGCCGGCACCGCGAAATCAGTGATCCTGATGAACCTGTTGGGGGGGCCGCCGCATCAGGACCTGTTCGACCTCAAACCCGCAGCCCCCAAAGAAATTCGCGGCGAATTCTCGCCCATCGCCACCTCGCTCGCTGGTGTGCAGATTGGCGAACTGCTGCCGCAAGTCGCCCAAGTGCTCGATCGGTGCACGCTGATCCGCACGTATTCCCACAAGTACAACAGCCACAACCCGTACAACGTTTACACGGGGTTCGATGGAGGCGACGACCGCGAAAACTATTTTGCGAAGCGATCCGATCACCCGTCGATCGCCTCGGTCTGCCAATCGGTTCGCACGCCCCGCGGAGATGTCCCGCCTTACGTCATTCTTCCCGCCTATCCCGGGCACTCGCAGGCCCTGCGCCGCGCCGGTCCTTACGGCGGATACCTCGGCAGCCAGTACGATCCGTTGTTCACGCTGTGGGACAAGAAGTTTTCGGGGAAAGGCAAGTTTTACGAGCCGGTCACGGCGCTGGGCGTCCCGATGTTGCCTTCGCTCGACGGCCTCCCGCAGATTACGGCCAATCGCCTGGATCGCCGTCAGACGCTGCTCGAACAGCTCGACCGCCAGGTCGCTGCCCTGGATCGGGCCCGCGTGGTCGAGGGGATGAATCAGTTTCAGCAACAGGTATTCCAACTGCTGACGTCGGTCAAG
>JAXMBR010000012.1:0-80783 GCA_046349715.1 Planctomycetaceae bacterium
GGGCCTTCAGACTGTCGACGTTCGCAGGATCTTCGAGAGCGACCTTGTTGTCGTTGGACCAATTGGCCATGTCCCCGGCGAGGAAGCCTGGCCCCTTTTCGCCATAAGAAGCGACGGCCAGTTCGGAACCGAGCGGCGCGAAGACGCCGTGATAGTCGACCAGGACTTTTTGCAGCCATTCGCGCGAGCCGAAGTCGCCCAAATCGGCTGCCGTCGCGGGTTCCACGACTTTCTGCTTCTTGCCCTCGACGAGGACCTCTTTCAGTTTCGGGACTTCCATGCCGTCATGCCCGTCATAGCGATGACAACCGGCGCAGTGGCGGGCGAACAGCCGGGGTCCTTGCGTGTAAGAGTCGTCGGTCATCAATTCGCGGGCGCCGAGCGGCGGAATCCCTTCGCGTTCGGCGAGTTCGACGACGCGGTGGGCGTCGCGTTCGGCGAACTTCAACTTCCCTTGGAACTCGGCGTCGGCCTGGTCTTCCCGCATGGCCACCACGGTGAGCGTGCCGGCGCCGAGGATCAGCGACAGCATGAACAGGACGTTGAACCAATGGCCGCCTTTGATTCGCGCGATGAACGGCATCAGTGCGATGACGGCCATGATCAGACCGGGGATGTAAATCGCCCCCATCGCCTCGCCGTACTGGGCGATTTCTTCGAATTTGAGAAAGCGGAACAGAAACAGGAAGTACCACTCCGGCCGCGCGGGATATTCTTCGGCGGGGTCGGCGGGGGCGCTGAGTTCGGCCCCTTTCCAAACGACAAAGAACAAAATCACCGCCAGCACGACCAGGCAGGCGACGGCGTCTTTGAGAACCTGATCGGGCCAAAAGGTTCCCGGGGCGGCCTTCGCATCAGGAGTGGTGATGCCATGGCGTCGAAAGACATAGATATGCAAGCCGAGAAACAGGACCAGCAGGGCGGGCAGGACCCCGGCGTGCAGCGCGAAGAATCGCGTGAGCGTGTGATGGCCGTAGGAGGGTCCGCCCTGCACCCAGGCCTGAATCTGCGGACCGATCAACGGCGTCACGCTGGCGATCTTGGTGGCGACCTGGGTCGCGTAATAGCCTTTCTGATCCCAGGGAAGCAGATATCCGGTGAGGGCCAGGCCGAGCACGATCTGCATGAGGATCAAGCCGAGCCAGAAGTTGACTTCGCGCGGGGCTTTGTACGCGCCATCCCAGACGATCTGGATGAAGTGCATGGCGAGCAGCACGACCATGGCCTGTGCGGCGAAGTGGTGGATGCCGCGGACCAGCCAGCCGTAGTCCATAACGTGTTCGATGTAGTAGACGCTTTCCCAGGCGGTGAGGGTGCTGGGACTGTAGGCGGACCAGAGAAAGAAGCCGGTGATGACTTGAACGAGGAAGACGAACGAGAGCGTGCTGCCCCAGACGTACCACCAGCGTGCGCCGCCGGGAATGGGCTCGTTGAGCGCTTCGTGGACGAGGTTTTTGTAGCCGGTGCGATGGTCGAGCCAATCCGAGAGGGCATTGATCATGTGGGAATCTTCTCCTCGACGCCGCCGCGAAAGTCCTGATATTTCACCCAGACCGCGCCGTCAACGACTTTGACTTCGAGCGCATCCATGTTGCGCGGGGGGATCTGATTGATTTTCTCGCCTTCCAGATTGAACGTGCTGGCATGGCAAGGGCAATAAAATTGGTGCGAGGACGACTGATAGTTGATTTTGCAGCCGAGATGCGGGCAAACGTCGGTGAAGGCGATGACGCTGTCGCCGACTTTGCGGAGGTAGATCGTCCCGATCGTGCGGTTTTTGAACAAATTCCACGCGTCGACGAGGTCGGCTTTGATGGTGAATCGTTCGGGGGAGCCGTCGGCAGGGAGCTTGCCGACTTCCGTGACGCGTAAAAATCCCTCCGCATCCGCGCCGAGAAATTTGGACCGCTTTCGGCGGACAGGGTCCATCGAGAAGAGGCCGCCTGCCAGCAGCGGGGTGAGCGTAATGACGCCGCCAGTGATGAGCGCGGCGAATCCGGCGAGAAATCCGCGGCGCTGCGGCGGCGTGGCGGCAGTCTCACGGACGGGGGGCTGATCCTTCATGGCAGCGCCTCAACAAGAGAAGTGCAGGGAAGTCGTTACGATCACCCGGGAGGGAGGTCAATTTCAGGCAGGCAATTCAGGCAGGAAAGCATCAACGTTTGTGATTATCTCATGCCTCGCATCAGTTGTCACGCGTGTTCGGGGGAAGAAAATCATTTCTCGCCAAGCTGGGGTCCGCTCCGCGGTTCGTTGCTGAGAATTGTGGCCGCGCAGCGCGCGTTTCAACCAGCGGACAGCGCGGCGCGCATGGCGGCGAGCGCTTGCTGGACCGCGGATTTCAAGGGACCGGTCAGGGTCGCCCCCGACGCCTGCTTATGCCCGCCCCCGCCAAACTGCTCGGCAACCTGGGCGACGTCGACATCGGTCCGGCTGCGAAAGCTGATCTTCACCTGGCGATTGGCCTGTTCGATGGCGATAAACGCCGCCTTGGTGCCATCGATCTTCAGGCATTGATTGACCAGGTCTTCGGAATCGGAGGGCAGGGCGCCGAGTTCCGTGAAGTCGGCGAGTTGCGTGTATGCCAGCTGGCCGTCGCAATCGAGCTGAATGCGATCGAGCGAACGGCCGGCAAGATGCAGACGCCTGAGACTGGGCGCGCTCATAAAGTTCCTGAAACAGTTCGTGCGGGGCGGAGCAAGCCGAGGTCGATCAACTGGCCGGCGATCCGCATCGTTTGACCGGTAGTGGCGGCGAAGCGAAAACCAGCCGGTATCGGTGGCGATCGCGGCAAACAACGGCATGGCGGCGGCGGGTGGAATCGGCCAGCTGAGAGATTCCGCTGGTGGTCAACGATCAAGGAACCGGTCGCCTCGCGGGTGGAATCCTTGAAGGCGAGCGCTCCGAGATCATCGGAACTGGCATGATGATCGATGACGACGCGACGGGACGACGAATTCTTCATCGCCTGCCCGACATCGGCCAACTGGGTCCAGGAACTCGTATCGACGATGACGTGCACGTCCGCGGCGCTGACGACGGCCTTCGTATCACCCGTTCCGAATTGCTGGACGCGTCCGCCGGGATCGAGAAACAGCAGGTTGGGAGGCGTGGCGGAAGTATTGATGATGCGGGCTGATTTCCCCTGTTGTTCGAGCAGCAGCGCCAACCCGATCTCGGAGCCGATCGCATCGGCATCGGGTTTGACGTGACTGGAAATCACGAACGATTGATGTTGGGAAACCAGATTTTGAAACGGAAGCCAGTCGATGTTCATGAGACTCATCGTAAAGAGAAGTCCGGAGCGCTGACAAGGAGGCGAAGATCGCTTTCGCGGTGCGCCTTCGCGTACGCCGCTGAGATCAGGAGCACAGACGACGGGCGGACGGTCCGATGAGCCCATGGAAAACTCCACCAGTTTTCACGGGCTTTTCATGCGATTCGCAAGGAATTGTGAAGGTCTCTTCGCAATCCGGCAGACTTCGTGAAATCTCTGTGAAACCGATGACCGGCGGCTTCCGCGTCAAAAACAGGCCCGCTAGGATGCTCGCGCTTTCAGCCGACAAGGACACTCTTCCAGGTGTCAGGTCGGAGTGGAAACCAGAATTTCCGGGCCCGGAAGTTCTGTAAAGCCAACGCAGTCGGCGGGCCGCTTTCTAGGAGAAGGCGCGACCAGGGATCCCGCCCGGAGCGTTCGTGGCAGAGTCGTTCTACCGGCTGAAAGAGTCAGGCAAAATCCCTTTTCTGGAGCCCGCAATGAGTCAAGCGACGACTGGACGTGGAACGCGGAAGCGCGGATTCACATTGATTGAACTGCTGGTGGTGATCGCGATCATCGCCATTTTGATCGCACTGCTGCTGCCGGCGGTGCAACAAGCGCGTGAGGCCGCGCGCCGCACGCAGTGCCGAAACAATTTGAAGCAGATGGGTCTGGCGATTTACAACTATGAATCGACCTTCAGCCGTTATCCGAGTTCTGGCGAGTCGACCGCGAACGAAGGCTCAAGCGCCACGGGCCGGAAGTTTTTCCCGGTCTCGATGTTCGTCGCCATTCTGCCGTTGATTGATCAGGCCAACGTCTACAACGGCATGAACCTGTCGGAACACTACACGTCGGCCACGAATGCTCCCTATGCGCGGACTTCGATTGCGGCCTTCAAGTGTCCGAGCAATGCCGCGACTCAAAAGGACGGCGCGGGTTACGACATCACCGACTACATGCCCGTCGCCTACTGCGATATCCAGCTTCCCAGTGAGACGAACAGCACTGGCACCTCGTACGGCGTCGGGCTGCGGTGTCAGAACTGCGCCGGCGTCGACTGGCAGGGGGCGTTGGGCTTCTGCAATACCATCGCCAATATTACGGACGGGACCAGCAACACGATCCTGGTGATTGAAGACGCCGGCCGGCCGACCGGAACGGGCGGGCACTATGATCAAGGCGTGGGTTCTCGCTGGCTGGGTGGCGCCGTGCCGTTGAACATTGATGCCACTCAGTTGTATGCCTCGGCGGATGCGGGCACGGCCTCGACGGGACTCACCGTTGGCGGCGGAACCTTCGGTGCCCCGAATCGCTGGGCTGATCCGGACAGCGGCAGTGGCATTTCCGGCCCGCCGAACGGCACCGCGCCGGGCCAAAAAGGGGTGATCAACAACAACAAGAGTCCTTCTGGCGGCGGCGGAACTTATGCGGGAGACCTGGCGGCTCTGAGCTCCGGCAACCCGACCGCGAACGCGACATGCAATTGGGCCGTCAACAACTGCGGTCCGAATGACGAACCGTTCAGCCCGCACTCAGGTGGCTGCCATGCCGTGATGGGAGACGGCACCGTGCGTTTCCTGAGCGAGAATATCGACGTGCTGACCTTGGCGCGTCTGTCTAAGCGAAAAGACGGTGAAACGCTCGGCGAGTACTAAGTCGAGTAGCGACGACGGTTGAGCGATGCTCATGGCGCCTGCCCGCCCCCTCGGTTCGGGCAGGCGTTTTTTCTTGAGAATTCGGTCGCTTCAGAGTCCGCGTGACGAACCAGTCGCTGGATTCATCAGCGGAAAACGAATTCGGTCCCTGAGATTTTTCCAATCCGGCAATTCAGGAATTCGGCTTCATGAAGATCAAGTTCGACTATGCAGTCACAGCGGCAATTCTAACGAGCCTGGCGGGATGCGGGGGAGGCGGAGAAGCAGCGCCCCGATTGAACATCGTGAGCGGCCATGTTGCGTTCAGCGACGCAAAAAAGTCCATCGATGCGGCGGACCACTCCGTGGTCGTGTTTCATCCCGCAAATGACGTGTCGGGCGAAGAGACGATCTCGGGGCCGCTGATCGAGGGAGCGTTCTCGATCTGGACGGAGAAGGACGGCGAGAAGATTCTCGGCGCTCCGGAGGGAGACTATACCGTCACGATCTCGCCGCCAAAAAGCAGCCCTAAAGCGATTCCAGCAAAATATCGCGACCCGAAAACGACGGATTTGACGGCCCATGTCGACAAAGGAATCAACAACTTGCCTGTGATGGAACTCAAGTAAGTCGATTCTCCGTCCAAATGTCGGGTTGCGAGGAGGTTCAAATGCGGAGGAGATTCATCCACTTTCGTCGGAGCGTTTGACGATTCGATTCAGCGAATTTGTCTTCAGTGTTGGGAACTCCCGGGAGTGATGAGGAAACAAAGCCATGCAGCGGGTGCTGTTTGTTTGCATCGAGAACTCCAATCGCAGCCAGATGGCGGAGGCGTTCGCGCGGATGCATGGCCACGGCCTCGTCGAAGCGCACAGCGCAGGCTCTCGTCCCTCGGGTCGCGTCAATCCGCGCGCGGTCGAAGCGATGCGAGAAAAGGGATACGACCTGACGCAGCACGTCTCGAAAGGTCTCGAGACGTTCAATGGAGAAGAGGTGGATGTCGCCGTCACGATGGGTTGCGGCGATGAGTGCCCGCTGGTGATCGCCAAGCGGCGGATCGATTGGAGCATCCCTGACCCGAAGGATTTGCCGACGGCGCGCTTTCGTGAGATTCGGGATCTGATCGAAACGAAGGTTAAGGAGTTGCTGAGGTCCTTATGAATGGGACGATGCGACGGGACTGGCCGGCGAGCGCGGTCGATGGAGAGCGGGTCCCCTGAGTTGCTGATCGTGTGGGACTGACGCGTGGTTCAACGCGGCGGCGGATTGCGGGAGCAGCCATCGGCGCGGTGTGGGGAATCGGCTTTGGTCTGATTCCCAAAATCGGCGAATTTCGAGATTGACTGGAATTGACAAGAACGAAACTACCAATATGATACGTGGTAGAGAAGAAGGCTGTGCGCGTCAGGTCATAGCCAGTCGAGATTTGGCCCGAATGGAACGGATGTTCGTTGTCGGGCCATCGAAAGAAAGTCGGTCGCGCCGCGATCGTTGAAAATCGACGCCTTCGGATCTCACTCTTCTGGTCCCGTTAGTCCAGCAGTCGTCTTCGCGGACAGGCTGGGGCCGGTTGAGCAGATGTCGCCCTCAAGATGAATGCAGCAGGGCTGCGGTCATCGGAAATCCTGTTGAGCCGGCAAGCGATTTTGTTGCAACCGATGCAGCGAGCGGGCCGGTTCGCATCGTTCGGTCCGTATTATCAGGTTGATGACGCAATCGTCGTCTGGCAGGCCGAAATTTCGGTAAAGCAGAGCACGATGACCGCGGAGATTGTTAAGGTTCCATGAATTCTCCGGGGATGCGCAGGATCCCGCTTTGGTGGCGGTTTCAGCGGCAGGGTCTGCTGAGACTTCCGTAAATTCGAGGGAAAACGAGTTGCTCAGAAATTGAGATTTCGTGATCAGCGTTCCATGCTCGAGCGACTCGCGGGATCGATTCGCGTCAGTCTCACAGGTTAAGGTCAGGTTTTTGAACCCCACGCCAGGCAATCAGCGAATTGTGTTTGCCAGCCGGAGGTTGCGGGCGAGAGTTCTCGCCGAGCTGAAATCGCGAGCAGGTCAGCACGCTGGGCGCTCCACGCCGGCGACGGGAGATCTGCCGTGGCGCGATTGTGATGACCGTCCTCACCGGCGGACATGATAAATTTTGCCGCCCGAAAATTGTCAGTGGCGGCTGGTAATGGTCAGTAATTGGATCGAGATGATGGCGGAACGAAATTCGGGAACTCCCAAACGCACGCCCCGACCGCGACGACGTCGCACGGAAGAAGGAACAGAAGGTCAGATCGATCCGGTGGAGGCGCGCGAGCAAGCGGAACAGAGCCCGCCCCGGCCGGTGATTGAAGACGCGTTTGAAGAGATTGCCGCGGCCCGCGCCGAGGCGGAAGTGCACTCGGAGCCGCCCACTGAGCAAGAGATGAATTTTGACTCGTCTGACTCGGGATCAGACGCGCCGTATCCGGAAGGTGGGGGCGGCCAGCCTCCTTTCTCCGAGGGAGGCAACGAGTCCAACTACGATAACGGCGACGGTTCGGGCTATGGCCGGCGCAGGCGGCGACGACGCCGACGTGGCGGGCAACAAGGGCAGGTCAGCGGCGGCGGCGGCAACCGCGGTCCGAATCCAGGACAGGGAGGCCAGTACCGACAACGCCCGCAGAATGGACAATACAACCAGCAGGGAGGTCAGCGACGCCATTTTCAGGGGGGCGGGCAGCGCCCTGGTGGCGGCCCCGGTGGCGGACAGCCGTCGGGACCCCGGCCGCCGGAACAAGTGACGCCGGTGATCGGTGTGCTGGAGCTGCATCCGAAAGGTTACGGATTTCTGCGGGATGCCAAGGCGGGTTACATTTCGCAGGAAAGCGATGCGTTCGTGTCCAGTTCGCTGATTGAGAAATACCATCTTCGCGAAGGCGTGGTGGTGACGGGCGAGGGGACCGTGGGGCATCGCGGACAAGGCCCGCGCTTGCGCAGCGTCGATTCCATCGACGGCCGGACTCCCGAGGTGTATGAGCAAGTCAAGCAATTTGACGAACTGACGCCTGTCACGCCTCACCAGCAGATCCACCTGGAGACCGGGCCGTCACCCGTCACGATGCGCGTGATGGATCTGTTGACGCCGATCGGCAAAGGGCAACGCGCGCTGCTGGTCGCCCCGCCGCGGTCCGGCAAGACGATGCTGCTCCAGGAAATCGCCGATGCCGTCAGCAAGAACTATCCTGACATCTATCTGATGGTGCTGCTGATCGATGAGCGTCCTGAAGAAGTGACCGAAATGAAGCGGCGTGTGCACGGGGAAGTGATCGCCTCGTCGCTGGACCGCGAGCTGGAGAGCCATATTCGCGTCAGCCAGCTGGTGTTTGAGCGCGCCAAGCGGATGACGGAGGAAGGCCGCGACGTGTTCGTGCTGCTCGACAGCATTACCCGTACGGCGCGCGCCTTCAACAAGTGGAGCAATTCGGGACGAACCGGGACGGGCGGATTGGACATTCGTGCCATGGATCTGCCGAAGAAGATGTTCGGCATGGCCCGCCAGTTCGAAGAAGGGGGCTCGCTGACGGTCGTGGGCACGGCCTTGATTGAGACCGGCAGCCGCATGGATGATGCCATTTTCCAGGAGTTCAAAGGAACCGGGAATATGGAAATGGTGTTGAGCCGGGACCTGGCCGACCGCCGCATCTGGCCGGCGATCGACATCTCCAAGTCAGGCACCCGCCGGGAGGAGAAAATCCTCGCCCCGGACGTGCTGGAAGGGGTGACGATGCTCCGCCGGAGCTTGATTTCGATGAACCCGGTGGAAGCGATGGAGCAATTGATCAAGACGCTGGCCAAGTATCCGACGAATGCGGAGTTTCTGGCCCGCATTAAAGCCGTGCTGTAGGTCAGTCAAGAACGCGCTGGAAGGTCATCGGAGCGGTCTGCGCGGCAGCGGACCGGCAAAGGGTTCCTCAGCCGCGCGCCCGTGGAATTGTTCATCGCGGCGAATGGCGCTGGCCAGCGGATGGGAATGGCGAACGACGCGCTTGCGGGCTTCGATGCGGGCGGTTCGCTGCTGCGCCTCGAAAGCGGCGCGCCGGTGGATTTTTTCCCGAGCCTGGGCGATTTGTTCTTCGTAGGCGATGCGCGCCAGCGATTTCCCCGCCGGTGGCTCGGCGGCAAATGCGGAATTGGCCAGGATGACCAGGCTTACGCACCCGCCGAGTACCGCGAAACGCATCATGTCCGCTACTTTTGCCAGTCGCCGCCGTCATCCCAATTGACCGTTATCGCCACTATCGACCTGGAGCGAAGTCGGCATGACATAATCGGAATTTTGGGCAAAATTGGCCGAAATCTGCCGGGGCAGAGGCGGTCTAACCGTCAAGGTCACCGTCACGAAAGGCCCTGGACCGCAGGCCGCGTGGGCGAAGCACGATTCTCAGGGCCTGGGATTGAATCAGCGAGAAAGGAACGATCCGGCAAACGTGAGCGTATGGTCTTCGACCGGGCGTTACAGATTGCCGGCAAAATGCGAGAGTCCGTGCCGATCGAGTTGCCGCAGCATGAGCGTTCGACGTTCCGGTTCGGGCAGGCCTTCCAGGACGGAGTGAATCACGCAGCCCATGACGACGCTGCTGACGCGGACGACCGACATCGGCAACTGAAACGATTTCAAGTCGGCATACCATTCGTCGCGACTGCAATATTCACCGAATGCCGATCCGTCGTAAATCATCTGAATACCGCAAAAGTCGGCGCTCCATTCGTAGTCGAAAGGGCCATAGATCACCCCGCGATGGGTGATCCAGAAGCTGCTTCCTTCCAGTCGAATGTGATGGCGGCTAGTCACGCAAAGATTCCTGCGGCGCCCGTGCGTCGGGTGAGCGAACAAGGCAGGGATTTTGCCCGATCCTAAGAACCTCGACAAGATGAACCGGGACACTGGTCGCCGTTCACTCTTGACACCCAAGAGCGGAAGGGCGGGCCGGCGCGAATCCGGAGAAAAAAACGGCGGACTCGTCAGAGCGGGTGAGCGAAGCGACAGCTGTGGAGGAAATCGTCGTCGAGGCACAAGAAACGTCGTAAAACGCGGGGGATTTCGGAAAGAAAATGCGCTGGCGGGGGGGCAGGAATGATTCACGATTTCGGCGGAAAATCCCGATCCTGAAAAAACTTGAAAAATCGAGGTCACGAGGCGCTTGACAATGCCGTAAAACTTTACTATCCAGTGGCGCAAATTGAAGATGTTCCCGCGTCAGGTTTTTCAAGAGATTATTCGGAACGGAGTTACGTCGTGCGACATTGGACCGTGACGATGCCGCCACGAAATCATTCCGCGGGACATGTGATAACGTCCTTTCGAAGAGAATTGAGGTCCGCTCCCATGGCACAGGCAGTCCAGGCAGAAGATCAAACCGACATGGCATGGTGGGTGGCTTTCCCGATGGGGCAAGCCGCGTCTCCGCGTTTGGCCGATGACGAGGAAGAAGAAGGAGGAGGCAACGGGGAGGGCAACGAAGAGTTCGAAGACGAAGAATTCGACGACGATCTGGAAGAACTCGACGAACTCGAGGATGAAGAACTCGAAGACGAGGACTTCGACGACTTCGATGAAGAGGATGAGGACTACGAGGAAGAAGACGACCTTGACGAAGACGAAGAGGAAGAGTTCGAGGAAGAAGAAGATTACTAATCAGCCGTGAGACGGTGCTGGCGTTCGGCCCCTTGAGGCCGAGGACGCGGCAGGGCTCTCTTGGAATGCACGGGAACAAGAGAGCTTTAGCCGTCGGATTCGCCAAAGGCCGTGGTGATCGAGATTTTGTGGGCCTGCGTTTCATCCGCGAGAAATCGTCGACGGTCGCCGGGCCGTACCTGGGTCAACATCGCCCCGAGCCCGCAAGGTTTCGGCTGTAAACCTCGGCAAGCCCCATGGCCGTTCCTGCTTCGTCCCGGTGAGCGCCTCACCGCAATACTTTTTCAGGTCGGCCGATGATCGGACTTTACGAACAGATTCAAACCGCCGTCGAGACGATTCGAAAGTCTTGGTCGACTCCGCCGCGCGTTGGCATGATTCTGGGAACCGGTCTCGGCGGTCTGGCCGAGCAAATTGAACACGCCGCGGAGATCCCTTACGCGGAGATTCCCCACTTCCCGGTGTCGACGGCTCCGGGCCATGCCGGCCGGCTGGTGTGCGGAACGCTTGCCGGGATTCCCGTGATCGCGATGGAAGGCCGGTTTCATTATTACGAAGGTTACTCCCTGTCGCAGGTGACGTTTCCCGTACGGGTGATGAAAGCCCTCGGCGCGGACGTCTTGCTGGTCACCAACGCCGCGGGAGGCATCAATCCTCAATTGGAACTCGCGGACGTGGTGGTGCTGGAAGACCACATCAACTTGATGCCGGACAATCCGCTGCGAGGTGTGAATGACGACCGGTTGGGACCGCGCTGGCCGGATCTGTGCGAGCCTTACGACCGGGAACTGATCCAGCGGGCTCGGACGGCTGGGATGGAATTGGGAATTCCGGTTCATAAGGGCGTGATCGTCGCCGTGCCCGGCCCGAACCTGGAGACGCGTGCGGAATACCGGATGCTCAAGCAGTTCGGGGCCGACGTCGTCTCGATGTCAACCGTGCCGGAAGTCCTGGTGGCAATTCACAGCGGAATGAAGGTGCTCGGATTTTCGATCGTTACGGACTTATGCCTGCCGGATGCGCTCGAACCGGTGGAAGTGCCGAAGATCCTGGCGAATGCCGCCCAAGGGGGCGAGCGTCTGGCTCGGCTGATTCCGCGCGTCCTGTCCGGGCTCTAATGCGTCCTGCCTGTGCGAAGCCGCTCGGACCAGGAAGCTGACCGCGCATTTCATCGCGCGGTCGTCCCCTGAAATCTTCCATTCGCTCGTCCGAACATCAGCCCGGCTTCTTGTTCACCTCGGGAATGAACTTCCGCAACGCTTCGATGCCGGCTGGAGAAATCGTCGTTCCGTGGTAAGCGAGAGTTTTCAGCGCCTTCAGGTTCTTCAGAAAGACCAACCCCGCGTCCGAGAAATTGTTGTTATAGCTGATGTCGAGGTATTCGAGCTTCTTCATGTTCTGGAGCAACGAGAGGGCGTTGTTGGTCAGCGCGGGGTTCTTGCCGATGTTCAGCTGCACCAACTCCTTTTTGCCTGCCAGGATGACTTTCAGGTGCTCGTCGGTCATGCCCGACATCTGCCACATGCGGAGTTTCTGGAGAGAATCTATGTGGCCGATGGCGATCGCTCCGTCGTTGTTCAAAGGGGTCACTCCCACATCGAGTTCGATCAGCGATTTGCTCTTGGCGAGTTTGTTGAGATTTTCACAGGTGACCGGGCAGCCCGCCACGACCAGGACCGTCAGATTGTCGAGGTTGGACAGAGCTTCCAACCCCCGGTCCGTGACGCGCGTATTGTGAATTTTCAGAATCTGCAGCGTCTTCGCGCGGCAAATGGCCTGCATGGCTTCATCATCGACTGAGCTGTCGTTAATGACAAGTTCTTGCAATGACGAGAGCTGGCCCAGACTTTCGAAGCCCGCGGCGGTCAGTTTCGCATGAGACAGCCACAAGGACTTCAGATGCGGCAGGTCTCTCAAATGATTGACTCCGTTGTCGGTGATCTTGGACCCGGTCAGAGTCAACACTTCGAGAGCAGGGAGCTTGCCGATGTGTTCGCAGCCTTGATCGTCGACGGTGGTTCCATCCAGTTTCAACATCCGGAGTGATGTCAACTTCGGCAGCGTCACCAGTCCTTCATTCGTCACGCGGCTATTGGTGGCATCGATCTCCGTGATCTGTTCGATCCCTTCGTCCACCGAGGTCAGCATGGCAATGGTTTGATTGCTCACGTCGTTCGGACGCGTTGCCTGGAACTTCTCCAAAACCTCTTCCACGGTGGGCTTGGGAGGAGCGGGGGGCGGTTTCACCGGCTCGACCGGCTGAGTGGGCGCTGGGGTCGTGGGAGTCGCCGCGACCGGAGCATCGGGCTGTTTTCCACTGGTCAATTCATCCCAGGTCGGCACCTTGTCGCAGCCGGAGACGCTGCAGAGAAAGATGCAAGCCAAGGTCCCGCTGATCTTGACGTTCCCCTTCGACACCGTTCGGAACATGATCGGCCCCCTTGAATTCAGAAAAAACGAGAGAGATAAGAACCAATGAACTGATCAGGAATTGATCGCAGAAACGCGAAAATCGGAGCATGGAAGACGCTGTCATCTTACGAATCTGTCAGCGAATCTGTAAACACCTTCAGGCGGATTTTCATATTCAGCCCAGCTTCCGGAACGGAAAACCGTCCTGGGACTCAAGGCCGGAAATCGACGACTTTGATGAAACCGCTGTTGTTCGTTCCCCATTCTCTTTAAAATGGTCCGCTTCCCTGTTTCTGACGTGAGCTGCGGGGTATCGAGAGGAATTAGAGCGTCAAGCGAGCCGAAATGTTTCAGAAAGTTGGCGAAGCGGAGTTTGTTCTGGGCGAACATGACATCCTGAAGTTCTGGGATGAGCAGCGGATTTTCGATCGGCTGCGGAAAAAGAACGCCGGGAGAAAACCGTGGAGCTTCATCGACGGCCCGATCACCGCCAACAACCCGATGGGGGTGCACCACGCCTGGGGTCGGACCTATAAAGACGCTGTGCAGCGTTATTGGGCGATGAACGGCCGGGATTTACGGTATCAGAACGGATTCGACTGCCAGGGCTTGTGGGTGGAAGTCGAAGTCGAGAAGCAGCTGGATCTCGGCGCGAAATCGGAAATTGAAAAGTACGGCGTCGATCGGTTTGTCTGGGAATGCAAGAAACGCGTCTTGAAATACGCCGCCGTGCAGACCGAGCAATCGATCCGCCTCGGCTATTGGATGGACTGGGACGACCCGGCGACGCTCAGGCGATTGTCGGAGGCGGTCGGCACGGACAAAGCCGTCCGCATCACCACGCCTCACGGGGAATCAGTCACGGCGCCGGCCGAGCAGATCGTCGAACAACTCGGCAACCCGGATTGGGGGGGGAGCTATTTCACGTTCTCGACGGAGAACAATGAAACCATCTGGACGTTTTTGAAGAAGTGCTACGAACGGGGCAAGATCTATCGCGGCCATGACGTGATGCCGTGGTCGGGGAAGGCCGGCAGCGCGTATTCGCAGATGGAAGTGGCCGACGGGCGGAAGTTGACCACGCACCGGGCGCTGTTCGTGCGATTTCCGCTGATTGCGAGCGGGGGACGTGAGTCCCCTGAAGCGGGGCACACTCAGGGGGCTCACGCCCCCCGCTCGGAAAACGATGCAAACGAATATCTTCTGATCTGGACGACGACGCCTTGGACGCTGACGAGCAACGTGGCAGCGATGGTCAATCCGGATCTGGACTATGTCCGGTTGCAGGCGAAGCGGGACGGGGCGATTTACTACTTCGCCAAGGACAACCTGGAATTCCAGCGGTTGGCGACGGAATACAAGGAAGGCTTCGGCCGGCCGGAATGGCAATGGCCGAAAGATGTGCCGAAGCTCAAGTCGCTCGCGCAGATTTTCAAAGAGCAGGGCGGGTACGAGGTTCTGGGAACGGTGAAGGGAGCGGAGCTGATCGGGCGGCGATATGTGGGGCCGTTTGATGATTTGCCGGCGCAATCTGCCCCCGGCGATTCGCCGGGGGCTAAGACTGGTGTGGAATGTCACCGCGTCATTGACGGCGGACGCGATTTCAAAGGCGCGCGCCGAACGTCGTCGCCGGGGAAGGAACCGGCATCGTCCACAGTGCGCCGGGCTGCGGTGATATCGATCATCAGATCGGATTGGCAAATGGCCTCGTGGCGATTGCCCCGCTGAAGGAAGACGGCACGTTCCTCGATGGCTTCGGCCAGTATACCGGTCTCAAAGCGACCGATCCCGCGACGGTCGATCTGATCATCGAAGACCTGAAGACGAAGGGATATCTCGTCGCGGTCGAGCGGTATCCGCACATCTACCCGTTCTGCTGGCGGACGGGCGATGAATTGGTGTTCCGGCTCGTCGATGAGTGGTTCATCAACATGGATTGGCGGGAGGAGATTCAGAACGTCACGAAACAGATTGACTGGTTGCCGCCGGAGATCCAGGGGCGGGAGCGCGAACTGGAATGGCTCGCCAACATGCGCGACTGGATGATTTCCAAGAAGCGGTATTGGGGCCTGGCGCTGCCGATCTGGGAAAATCCGAACGACCCGAGTGATTTCGAAGTGATCGGTTCGCTGAAGGAACTGAAAGAACGCGCCGTCGAAGGCTGGAACGACTTCCAGGGTCATACGCCGCATAAACCGTGGATCGACGGCGTCAAAATCAAGAGTCAGAAAACAGGAGCCATCCTGCAGCGCGTGCCGGACGTGGGGAACCCGTGGCTGGACGCGGGGATCGTGCCGTTTTCCACTGTTGGTTACAACACGCATCCGGATTTGTGGAAGAAGTGGTATCCGGCGGACCTGGTTTCGGAATGTTTCCCCGGCCAGTTCCGCAACTGGTTTTATTCGCTGTTGTCGATGGCGACGATGATGGATGGGACGCCGCCGTTCAAGACGCTGTTCGGCTACCGCCTCGTGATGAACGAGGAAGGGAAGCCGATGCACAAATCGGACGGCACTGCGATCTGGTTCGAAGAAGCGGCGGAGCAGTTGGGCGTCGACAGCATGCGGTGGATGTATTTGCAGCAGAACCCGGCCCAGGATCTGCGGTTCGGGACGCGGCATCCGGATCAGAAAGTGATGCTGCAAACGCCGAACGGTCCCTCGCACAAAACGATTGACGGAGTGGAAACCTGCCTCGTGACGAGCGGGCCGGCCGATGAGGTCCGTCGGCAAGTGTTGTTGCCGCTGTGGAATTCGTACGCATTTTTCGTGAACTATGCGCGGTTGGATGAATTCGACCCCTCGCTGCCGCAGATTCCCGTTTCCGAGCGGCCCGAGATTGATCGGTGGATATTGTCGAACTTGCAGTCGCTGATTACGTCGATGCGTGCCGGTGTCGAGGGCTACAACTTCGCCGGAGCGTGCAACGCAGCGGCGGCGTTCATTGATGATCTGTCGAACTGGTACATCCGCAGAAATCGGCGGCGGTTCTGGCGGAGTCGTGACGCGGGCGATCAGGACAAGCTGGCCGCTTATCAGACGCTGTATGAAGTGTTGTTGACGCTGACGAAACTTTTGGCGCCGTTCGTGCCTTTTCTGGCGGAGCGGATGTACCAGAATTTGGTCGAGGGTCGAGAGTCGAGAGTCGAGGGCCAGCAGGCGACACGACCTGATTCTGTTCATTTGTGTGAGTACCCTGTTGCCGATGAAAATGCACTTGATCCTGTACTCAATCAACGTATGGCAATCGCGCAACAAATTGTGAAACTTGGGCACAAACTACGTGAACAAGCCGATCAACGAGTGCGACAACCATTACCTGAGCTCAGGTATGTGATTAGTCGAGCTGCATTAATTCATCCGAATTCTCAAGGAGCGGAATGCATCCCAGCCGGAGGCCTCGCACTCATGGACGACACCATGTTTTTAATCGAACTGGACCAGCTCAATGAAGTGATTGCAGAAGAATTGAACATCAAGCAAATTAACCCCTGCCACCGGCTCGACGACATTGTCAAATACGTTTACAAGGCGAACTTGAAAACGCTCGGCCCGAAGTATGGCAAGTTACTGAATGCGATCAAGGAAGGCCTGCCGAAGCTGCCGGCGGCGCAGCTGGAGCCGTTGCGACGCGGGGAATCGGTCACGGTGTCGCTCGGCGGACAGGAAGTGACGCTGGCGCCGGACGACGTGGCGGTCGGGACCGAGCAGGCGGCGGAATGGCATTGCGCCGACGACCGCGGCGTACAGGTGGCCTTGTCGTCGCATCTCACGCTGGAACTGATCGCCGAGGGGATGGGCCGCGATTTTATCCGTCACGTGCAGCAACTGCGCAAGGATGAAAACCTGGAAATCCAACAGCGGATTCGGGTGTTCTACACGACAGACGACGAAGCCGTGGCGGCGGCAATCGTCGCCTGGTCCGAATCCATTCGTAACGAAACGCTGGCGCATACGCTCACTCGCGGAACCGATTCGCCCGAGCAGGCGAAACTCGTCACGGTCGGCGAGGGGAAGGCCAGCGTGTGGATTGAAATCGTGGGGAACAACCAATGACAACACTCAACTGCCGCAGCCTCCATTCATTGCGAACCGGCTCATGGTCGATCGCTCTTTTGGCAAGCGCTGTGTTCGGGGGAATTTGAGTGCCGAGGAGTCGACCGCTTTGAAATTGACCATTCGTCGGCAAACCTCGTTTGAGAAAAACGAAAACAAGGACTGGGCCGTCGTCGAGGAAGACGTTTCCTGGAAGCCGCGCGAGACGGCGATCATTGTCTGCGATATGTGGGACGAACATTGGTGTCCCAATGCAGCGAAGCGCGTCGAGGAACTCGCCGGGCCGATGAATGAACTGTTGAAAAAAGCCCGATCGTTAGGTGTCTTCATTATTCATGCGCCGAGCAGCGTGACCCAGTTTTATGAAGGGACGCCGCAGCGCAAGCGAGCCAAAGCCGCGCCGTATGCCAAGACCCCCGTCCTGCTGGCGACGGACCAGCGCTGGGGAACGGCCTGGTGCTACCCTGACAAAAAACGAGAAGCGGAATTACCGATTGATGATTCCGACATGGGTTGTGATTGCGAAGAGAAATACGAACCGCACGATCCCTGGACGCGGCAGATCGCCACGCTGGAAATTGCCGAGGACGATGCAATCACCGACGACGGCCAGGAGACGTGGAACCTGCTCGAAGAGCGCGGAATCAAGCAGGTGATCCTGATGGGCGTCCATCTCAATATGTGCGTATTGGGCCGGCCGTTCGGTATCCGGCAACTGATGTATCTCGGCAAGGAGGTCGTGCTGATGCGCGACATGACCGACACGATGTACAACCCAAAAAAGTCGCCGCAAGTCAGCCACTTCGAAGGGACCGACCTGGTCGTGGCTCACGTGGAGAAATACTGGTGCCCGACGATCACGAGCACGGTTTTCACGGGCAAACCGGCGTTTCGATTCAAAGACGATCCGCGCGGCGCGAAATAGTCATAGACGAAGCGTCAGATCAACTCGCTGATTGGCGTGCCGTGATACAGAATGCGCTGCGGCCGGCCGGCGAAGTCGAGGAACTCATGGCTCGGATCGATGCCGAGATGCCGATAGACGGTCGCTAACAAGTCTTGCGGCGTGAGGGGCCGTTCGGCGGGGTATTCGGCCTTGGAATTCGTGGCGCCGATCACCTGGCCCATGTTCCAACCGCCGCCGGAGACCAGCACGGACATGGATTGCGGCCAATGGTCACGTCCCTGGAGTCCGGAAGCCTGACTCAAGCGAGGCGTGCGACCGAATTCTCCCATCGCGATGACGACGATCCGGCGATTCAAATGGCGCGCATGAATGTCTTCGATCAATGCGGTCAGCGCGGGGTCCATATCCGTCGCCCGGCATTTCATCGCCGGACCAAGGTCCCAGTCGTACATCGGAATGACGTGGTCGTCCCAACTGAAGTATCGGCTCATGCCGTCCTTGGGGGCCATGGCATCAATGGTGATCAGACTGACGCCGGCTTCCGCCAGACGGCGCGCGAGCAGACAGCTCTGCCCCCATAACGTCCGGCCGTAGCGGTCACGCAATTGCGGCGGTTCGCGTTCCAGGTCAAACGCCTCGGCGACGCGAGAACTGCTCAGAAGCTCGAAGGCTTGTGCGTGAAATTGATCCAGTCCGTCGGCGTGGTCAGCCGCTTGCCGAAATCGGTCGAATTGCAGTCGCAAGTTGCGTCGATCGTCGAGCCGGGAGCCGTTCAAACCGGCATCGAGCCGGAGATTGGCCGGGCGGAAGTGTTCGACCGACGGATCACCCGGTTCATACGCCGTGTGACTGACGCCGAGGTATTGCGGCCGGGTCATGAACGGCTTGCGGGGGATGCCGACGTAGCTGGGAATGCCTCCCGGGCCGGGACCGCGCAGACGGCTGGTGATCATGCCGATGTCGGGATGTTCGGAAAAGGCGGTCGAAGTGGGATCAGGTCGGGTGGGAGTTTTCCCGGTGAGCATTTCGATCGAGCCGTCGTTGTGCGCGGCCATTTCATGATGGACCGACCGGATCAACGTGTATTTGTCGGCGACGGTGGCGAGTTGAGGAAAAATCTCACAGATGTTGATGCCGGGGACGTTGGTCGCGATCGGCTGAAATGGCCCGCGATATTCGCTGGGCGCGTCGGGCTTGGGATCAAAAGTTTCGAGCTGGCTCGGACCGCCCCACATCCAAAAGAGGATGACCGACGTGTCGGAACCCGTCGGTTGTTGATGGTTGGCGGCGGCCAGTTGCGGCAGCGTGAGTCCGCCGAGGGCCAGGGTGCCGGCGCGCAGGAAGTCGCGGCGCGAAGCCGGTCCATGACAAAGGTTGTAGAAGAATGGACTCGGTTGAGGACGCATGGCACGATCGTATCAGCGATTGTCGATGATTCCAAGCGGTGTGTTGAACTGAGGCTGAAAAATCAGCCCGTCGACACGGTTAGGACTTGCACTTTGTGAAAGAGCCGGCAATATGTACGCATGTTTCATAATGTTCGTGTTTCGTCGGCTGATAGGAACATCGATCATGCCACGTCGTCGCTTGCCAGTAGTTTGCCTGTTGGGGTTGGGGTGCCTGGTCGCAGTTTCGGCCGAAGGGGCCAAACCGAAGAATAAGCCGGCGAAAGTCGCGGCGACGCAAACGGAGCCGGATCCGCCGGCCCCCGCCAAAAAGATCACCTACCGGTTGCCGAACAATTACGGCAAACTCGGACTGACGGCTGAGCAGAAGAACGCGATTTACAGCATCCAGGCCCGCCACAACGGCCAAATCAACACGCTGGAGGAACAGATCCGGCAGTTGAAGGAGCAGCGCGATGCGGAAATCGCAGGCGTTTTGTCGGATTCCCAACGAGAAAAATTGAATAGTCTGGCAGATGCCAAGCGGAAAAAAGCGAATCCCGACGAAGGGCAGGACACAGCAAAAAACGGAAACACCGAGGAATAGACCCCGAATCGCTCAGTTGCCGTCTTCCGGAATCGGTTTGATTTCCGCGGAATTCTCCGCAGTGGCGGCGACTTCATCCACGTCCGGGAAAGGCTGCGACTCGATGGAAACGGCCGCGGCGGAGGTCGGCGACACGTCCCGGGCCCATTCCGGCTCCGGCTGAGTCTCGACATTCGAGATTGACGAATCGCCGGGCATCGACTGGCTGCATCCCGCCAGCAGTCCCATCAAGAGCCCACTTCTCAGCAGCTGCGAAATATTCATCAGCGTGTCCCTGACTCCGAGTCATTGGCTTCCCTGAAGCGGGGGATTCTCTGAGATTCGGGCCGCTCCGGCAAGAGCGAATCGAAGATCGTTCCTGCACCCGCCTCATTGCGCGCTGGTGACGTCCGGGCGCAGGCGTTTGGCGTCGTTGAGATAAATGTGGCTGATCTCGGCCTGGGACGTTTCCGTATTCACATGCAGCAAGACGCGAATGCAACGCCCCAAGCTACCTGGCACGGCGATTTCCGAGGCGCAGAGCAAGGGGACCTGCCGCATGCCGATGGCCCGGGCAGCCTCCGCGGGAAACGTCGAGACGAGATCGGGTGTGGTCGTGAAAATGACGGAAACGATGTCGTCAAACGATTCGATCTTGTTGGCGCGCAACATTTCCTGCAGGAGTTCCCGGGTGGCTGCCAGGATCAGTTCCGGATGATCAGAGGCGACGGAAGTCGCACCACGGATGCCGCGGACGGTCATGGGGAATGTTTTTTATCGTTCGGGACTGGAATCGGACTAACGGACGAGTCTCGTCCATTCAAATACCCGATTCTCGCGGCAGATGCCAGCCGGGGCAGCGGCGTAAATTTTCCCGGCCAAGTCCTTCGTCGGGCGGTTCCGCAGATCAATCAGGAAATTCTCCGCTCCGATGGACAGCCGTAACACCTGTCGTCGCAATGATCTGAGACGAAGGAATCCCTCTTTTCGAATCTGGATGAATTTGCTACAACCGCGCAGACAGGGAATCACACCCAGGTTTTTTGGCGTGTCTTGGTCGCTGAGAAGCGATCGACCGCCGCGCCGGCAAGACGCCGGTTGGCAGGGAACGGAAAGGATGCCGAGATGACACAGACGGTGGCCTCGTTGGCGGAAATTGTCGCAGGAGAAGTCCGCGGCGCAGCGGACCGGACCATCAGCGGCGCGACGGCGCTCGAAACCGCGGGACCGTCCGACGTTTCGTTTGTTCAGGAAGAGAAACACCTCAGCCGCTTGAAGAATTGCCGCTCGGGGGCGATGTTCATCACGGCGCGCCTGGCGGATTCGCTGCCGGCGGAGTTTCCGTACAGTCTGATCATCGTGGCCGAGCCGCAGACGGCGTTTCAAACCATTCTGCCGTTGTTTCGCCGCGTACAGGCGCGTCCGCCGCGGGGAATTTCCCCGTCCGCATGGATCAGCCCGAGTGCGAAAATCGGCTGGGATTGCTCGATCGGGCCTGGAGCGTACGTCGGCGACGACACGGTGATCGGTTCGGGTTGCGACCTGTATCCGGGCGCCTATGTCGGACCGCATTGCCAGATCGGCGCGGACGTGACGCTCTATCCGCAGGTGGTGCTGTACCACGATGTGCGCGTCGGAGATCGTGTCATCATTCATGCTGGGGCCGTGATCGGCGCGGACGGATTCGGCTACAAGTTCGAGGGCGGGCGATTTCACAAAATTCCGCAGCTGGGCTGGGTGGAGATCGAAGCCGATGCGGAAATCGGCGCGTGCACGACGATTGACCGGGGCGCCATCGGACCGACGATCGTCGGCGAGGGGACCAAGATCGACAACCTGGTCATGATCGCGCACAACTGCGAACTCGGACAACACAACATTTTCGCGTCGCAAGTCGGCCTGGCGGGTTCCTGCACGACGGGCGATTACGTCCGGTTGGGAGGACAGGTCGGCATCAAGGATCATGTCCGGTTGAATTCGGGTTGTTCGATCGGCGCCAAAGGCGGCGTGCACAAGGACATCCCGGCGGGGGAAACCTGGATCGGGTATCCGGCGACGCCCGAGCATGAACAGAAGCGGCTGTTGTTTTCGCTGAAGCGCGTGCCGGAAATGCGACAGCAGGTCAAAGATCTCGAGAAGCAAGTCGCGGAACTGACTGCGACGGTTGCCCGGTTGTCGGCGGCGGCTTCGAACACTGACTCACCGTTGCGGGCGGCCGGATGACGGTCTGCACGCCGGATCCTGATCAAAGATGAATAGACACTCTCTTTCAACAACGCGTCCTTCGACTCGCGTCGGCCTCTTGGCCGGAGCGGGCCGCTTTCCGCTGATTTTTGCGGAAGAAGCCCGTCGCCAAGGGCTGAAAGTGTGTTGCGTCGGCGTGCTGGGGATGGCGCCTCCAGAACTGGCGGACATCTGCCACACCTACCATACGACGCCGGTGGCCCGGTTGGGACGTGCCATTCGGTTGTTCAAGCGAGACCATGTTCATCGCGTGGTGATGGCGGGAAAGATCGAAAAGACGGTGTTGTTCCAGCCTTGGCGAATGTTCCGCTTGCTGCCGGATTTCCGCACGCTGCATATGTGGTTTCGATATGCGGTGCAGAACCGGAAAGACGACACGCTGTTGCTGGCCGTGATTCGCGAATTTGAACACGACCAGATTTATTTTGAATCGGCCCTCGATTATTGTCCGGAGTTGCTCGTGAAACACGGATTCCTCACTCGACGCCGTCCGACGGACGCCCAGTGGAAAGACATTCGGTTCGGCTGGGACGTGGCGAAAGAAATGGGCCGGCTGGACATCGGCCAGTCGATCATCGTCAACGATCTGGCGGTGATCGCCGTGGAAGCGATTGAAGGGACCGATAAGGCCATCGTCCGGGCAGGAGAATTGTGCCGCCGCGGCGGTTTCACAGTGGTGAAAGTGGCCAAGCCTCAGCAGGACCGGCGATTTGACGTGCCGGCGTCGGCACGCAAACGTTCAATCTCTGCACGAGGCGGGGGACGCGTGCTCGCGGTGGAAGCAAGCCAGACGATTATTCTGGACGAACCCGAAGTGGTGGAGCTGGCGGACCGGCTGGGAATTGCGATTGTCGCAGTGAAGGCGGAAGAGGTTGCCCAACCCAAAGCGGCCTGAGAGCGGCGCGCGGGCGACGTTCAGGCTTCATCGTCGCGGAGCAGGCGGACATCGCTGTGGCTGCCGTCCCCAGGCCCATCGGCTGCATTGAGCGCGATGCGCCGCGGTTCAGGACGCGGCGCGGTGGCTCTTCCGGGGTTCCAGCGCGCTCAACATCTCGGTGCGAGCGGCATGAACTTCGGGTCCACCTCGTCTTCGTGCTGCCCGGGCCCCATTTCCACCAGAAATTTTTCGCTGGCAAAGGCCAGCTCATCACCCGGCAGGAGCGCGCCGCGGATGACCCGCTGCCCGTTGACTTTGGTGCCGTTGGTGCTGCCCAGGTCGCGAATGAAGAGCAATCCATCCGTGCGCTGATGATGCAGTGCAGCTTGGAAATGCTGGTCTTATCGATGCGGAACGTCGCAGAAGGCCTTCCTGACGGCCGACAATGGTAATATCGCGGATGATCGGGATGGATCGTCCGCCTTTTACAGGATTCAAACTGGCACGCATACTACGATATTCTGAATGGCAAGAAATGGTTCACCTTTATTGTCCCCGACCTCAGGGACGTGTCAAGACACGTCGTCAGCCAACGACGAACCTTGGCGCCCAAATCCAGGCGGAGGCGAGGCGCGCAGACGCCGCTTAGCCGAAATCAAGAATCGACGTTCCGGGAGGCGCACGGGTAAAATCGCGCTGCGAATTCTGATCGCGGCGCACGGAGCTTTTGACCATGCGACAGTCGGCAGAAATTACGCGGCGAGAACTGTTTGATTGGAGCCTGGCGGCGGGGGCCGCCTGCCTGCTGAGCCGTAGGGTGCCTGCCCAGGAAGGCGCGAAGCAGCCTGCGGCGCGGGAAGCGCTGCACCGTTTTCCGCGGATGGTGCAAGAGTTTTTCGTCCAGCAGGCGGCGCAAGCCGAACGCGTGGGCCTCGAGCGGCGAGCGGCGCTGAAGACCCGAGGCGATGCCCAGCGGTATGTCGAATGGATCCGGGGGCGCATTCAAGAATCGATCGGGCCTTGGCCGGCCAAAACGCCGCTCAATCCCCGGATCACGGGCATCATCGATCGCGAAACGTATCACATCGAAAAAGTGGTGTTCGAGAGCCGGCCGCAGTTCTACGTCACAGCGAATCTGTATGTCCCGCGGGGGAGAAACTTCCCGCGGCCCGGCGTGGTCGGGTCCTGCGGTCATTCCAGCAATGGGAAAGCGGCGCCGACTTATCAATCATTCGCGCAGGGGCTCGCCCGGCAGGGATTTGTCGTGCTGATTTTTGACCCGATCGGCCAAGGGGAGCGGCTGCAATACCCGGACGACCACCAACAATCGCGCGTGGGAGCGGGCGTGGGCGAACATCTGCTGGGGGGAAATCAACAGTTTCTGGTCGGCGAATTTTTTGGTTCCTGGCGCGCCTGGGATGGAATTCGCGCTCTGGATTATCTGCTCACCCGACCGGAAGTCGATCCGCGACACGTCGGCATCACCGGGAATTCCGGCGGGGGAACGATGACGACGTGGTTGGCGGGGGTGGAACCGCGCTGGACCATGGCGGCGCCGAGTTGTTTCGTCACCACATTTCGCCGGAATCTGGAAAACGAGCTTCCCGCTGATACCGAGCAATGCCCGCCGAAAGTGTTGTCGCTCGGTTTGGATCATGCCGATTTTCTGGCGGCGCTGGCGCCCAAACCCGTGATCATTCTCGCGCAAGAACGCGATTACTTTGATGTTCGCGGTAGTGAAGAGGCGTTTGCCCGGCTGAAAGCGCTCTACACGCTGCTGGGTGCGCCGGACAACGTACGATTGTTCGTCGGCCCGCAAGAGCACGGCTACTCGGTTGAGAACCGGACCGCGATGTATCGATTCTTTCAGCACGCCGTGGGAGGCCTCATCCCCGAGGTCGAACCCGAACTCGTTGTGGAAAACGACAAGACTCTGGAGTGCCTGCCGCGCGGGCAAGTCGCTGACATTCCGTCACAAACGATCTTCGGCTTCACCAAGTCCAAGTCGGAAGCTTTGAAAACCGCCCGCCCAACCCTGTCGACCGAAGCCCTGTCCGCGATATTGACCGGACTGTTGAAACTGCCGCCCCGGAATGGGCCGCCGCGATACCGAATCTTTCGGCCGCTTGCGGGCCGGGCTTATCCTCGAATGCACGTCACGCAGTACGGAATCGAAACAGAACCGGGAATCCTGGCTTTGGTGACACGTTTGAGCGATCGACCGCATCTCTCTCGGCCGGCGCGGGATACGAAAAAATGTCTGCTGTATGTGTCGCATCATTCCGCGGACGCGGAAATGCGCAGCGATCTTTGGTTGCGTGAATTGATCCAGGCAGAACCGGAATCCACCTTCTATGCCGTCGATCTGCGCGGCATCGGCGACTCGCAACCCGACACGTGCGGGGCGGATACGTTCCTGAAACCGTACGGCAGCGATTATTTTTACGCGGCGCACGCCATCATGCTCGATCGCCCCTATCCTGGCATGCGGACTCATGATCTGCTGACGGTGCTCGATTGGCTGAAAGATCTGGGCAGCGCGGAAATCCATCTGGTCGCGCAAGGCTGGGGCACGATTCCCGCGACGTTTGCCGCAGTGCTTTCACCGCACGTCACGCGTGTGACTTTGAAGCATGCGTTGACGTCGTATGCGGAGATCGCGGAGACGGAGGAATACCGTTGGCCGCTGTCGTCATTCGTGCCAGGAATTCTGGGACAGTGCGACTTGCCGGATTGTTACCGCGTGCTGGAGGAGAAGGGGCTTGGCCAGATCGAGCCTTGGGGGCCGAGCCAGGGTGGGTAAGACTTCGAGGCGAAGCCCGGCGAGAGTTGGCCACGGGGTGCTATACGGCTTTCGCATCACGCCTGGCGTTCCCGACGTTTGCCGTCCTGGTAGAGGGCTTCTTGTTCAGCGAGCGAAGCCGACTTCAGTTCCCGGCCTTGTTCTTTGAGTCGCTGTTCGATGTAGCGGACGCGGCGTTCGAATTTGGCGTTGCTGGCGCGCAGCGCCTCTTCGGGGTTCACATGCCAGCGGCGGGCGATATTGGCGACGACGAACAGCACGTCACCGATTTCCGCGGCGATGCGAGTTTGAACCGCGGGATCCCTCGCGGGCGGATCGGGAACAAGTGGGGCATCGACTCCGGCGGCGACCTGGGGAATTGTTCCCTGAGGAAAAAGTTCCTCGGCGAGTTCCGCGACTTCTTCCCGCAATTTGTCGAACAGCATTTCCCGCTGGGGAAAATCGTAACCGCTACGGGCCGCCTTGTCGGACAACCGGGCGGCGCGGGCCAGGGCGGGAAGGGCGGCCGGCAAGCCGTCGAAAATCGAGTCTCGCTGTTTTTCCGCCTGCTTGACCCGGTCCCAGTGCCGCATGACATCCTGGGCCGATTGCGCACGTTCATCGCCGAACACATGGGGATGCCGGCTGATAAGCTTGCGGGTCAACACGTCGACCACGTCGTTGAGATCAAATCGCCGTTCGTCGGAACCGATCTGGCTGTCGAGGAGCACTTGCAGCAGGACGTCGCCCAGTTCCTCGACGATGGCCGTATCGCTTCCGGAGTCGATTGCTTCGAGCAGTTCGTAAGTTTCTTCGAGCGTGAACGGTTTGATGCTGGCGAGCGTCTGTTCGCGATCCCAAGGGCAGCCGGTGGGCGAACGGAGACGGGCGACGACTTCGCAGAGTTCTCGAAACGCTGGATTCAGGCGTTCAAAATCCGGAGGGCGACCGGAGTCGGATAAATCGGCGGGGGGCATCGTCATCTCGCAAACAACGGTAGGAAAATTCAGCAGCGCGACATGGTAGCCGTTGCCGACTTCCGAAGAAACGTCATGTCGATTCGCTGTTCGAGAAACGCCGCACGAGATAGCATTTTGAGATCATGGAGGACGGCACCCGTGCTGACGTCCGGCCGATTCAAGAAAGGGAAACCCAGATGCGATCCATCACCATCCTCTCCGGGATCATGTTTGTCACGATTTTCGGCCTTGCAGCCTCTGCCGACCAGGCCCCGGCGGACCGCGCGGCCTTGGAGAAAGCCTTTATTGACAAGCTGTCGGGGGCGGCGCTGGTCGGTACGTTTTCCGTTGAGGGAAGGGCGGGAGCCAAGCCGGAACGATATGAGATTGACAGCGTCAAAAAGCATCAAGGCGACGACTGGATCGTGACCGCGCGGATCAAGTACGGGGAACATGACGTCAAGCTGCCGATGGTGGTGAAAGTTTTTTGGGCGGACGACACGCCGATGATCTCGCTCACGAATTTGACAATACCGGGGCTGGGAACGTTCACGTCGCGCGTGATGTTCTATGAAGACCGTTACGCCGGCACCTGGCAGCACGGCGAGCACGGCGGACATCTGTGGGGGCTGATCGAAAAGCCTGAGCCGGCGGACGAGTCCAAAGATCAGTAGTAAGCGCTGACGACTGATTCAGCGTGCCGCGGATTTTTCTTTCGACGCACGCTCGAAGCTCGCTTGGAGTGCACCGGCCAGTTCGTCGATGTCCCAGTCGAGTAAGATTTCCGGAGACCGGAGACGTTCGGCCAGTTTGTCCGGTTCGGCGGCCAATCGGTTCAGGCGATCGCGCAGCCGTTCCAGCGCACGAGTCTCGCTTTGTAATTGAGCGAGTTGTTTTTGCTCCTCGGTCGTTTGTTGACGGACCTGAACGGAGAGCGTCTGCCGATCGTTTTTCGCGTGTTCGAGGCGTTCCTTGACCGAGTCGATGCGCGATTCGGCATTCGTGAGGGCGGTTGAGGCCACTTGGAGTTTGGACAAGCGGTCGGTCCGTTCCGTAGCGTTTTCCTGACGCTGGACTTCCACCGGGACCTGCATGCGAGCGCGGCGCACCCTGCGCGTCTGCATTTTGACTTCGGTATACACTCGCGGCTGCGAGAGTTCGGCGACTTCCTCGGCATGTTGCTGGCGCTGTTCGTTCAACCGATGGAGTTCGCTGCGCAGGCTTTTTTCAACTTGGTGAGCGGCGTGGAGTTCCGTGGATCGTCGGCGCAGTTCTTCCTGCAGGGTTTTCACGGCAGCCTGGTCGGCTTGCAGTTTTTCCGAAATCTTGGTTCGAGCCGCTTTCAGTTTTTGAGTGGAGTCACCGGCGGTTTCGGCCGAGAATGCCCGCAACTCGGACAATTGACGTTCCGAGCGCGCTTGCCCGTTGTCGAACGCATCCCGCCAGGATTGGGGCAACGTGGATCGCAACGACGCCAGATCCATTCCGGGGGAACTTTCCGTCGCCTCAGGAACGGCGGCCAGCCAATTCGCCGTGGCCCCCAGCCAATCGACTAGATGAGCCCGAAAGGCCTGAGACGGCAATCGGGACGCTTCTCGCTGGGAGAGAACCGTGGCGATTGACTGCAACGCGGTGCGTGCCTTCCGGTAATCGTGGTTCATCAGTTGACTCATGGCAGCCGCTTGCAGGAGGGGCAGATAATTCCGCCCCGAGCCTTCGGCAGCCTGTTCGAACACACTCTGAGCCAGCCCTGATTCGCCCATCCTCTGCAACGAGAGTCCATAGGCGAGCGGCAGCCGGGGATCGGAATCACACAGCCTTTGCGCCTCGTCAAACGTCTTGGCCAAGTGCTCTCGATCCGAGGATTTTCCCGCGAGAATTGCTTTCAGGATGCGTTTCACGGCGCTGAGGTAGCGCGTCCGGTCGCGCGCGGGAGCCGATTGCAACCAATCGCCGTCTGGCAGAAAATCGACGGGCGACATTTGATTGGCGTGTTCGAGGTCGAAATCCACCAGCAGGTCATCAATGACCGGCGGTGAGATCACGTCGGGCTTCGCCGGCTCTTCGCCGGCGATCACGTGCGAGACCGCGATGCCAAAGGGGAACCCCCCGAAGATCACCGCCAGGCAGAACCAGGAGGCCTTGAAGAACTGAACGGTTTGGGACATGACGCGCCCCGCTCATGGACGGAGGATTCCAATCGGCTTGATTTCAAGATTCAGCGTAACGGATTCGGGAGGGCCGGCAAACCTTAAATGTTGGCAGGTTTCGGCCTCGGTCGTTGCGCGGCAGCCGGCCGACCTGGGGAAAATGCCGGCCCAAACGGCTGTTCCTTGCCGGGGGTGGCGCGCAAGGGTAAGTTGAGCGACACAACGTGTTCCGCCGTCTCGGTCTCTCTCTAAGGTCTCGCCATCATGATATTGGCTTCTCTTCGGACCGTTCGCGGTTTCTGGCGATTTCTGCCCTTGTGGTGTTGCCTGATGATCACGGGCTGCGACGAAAAAATCGCCCAGGAGCCGTCAAATTCCAGTCCCTCATTGGGTTCCCCGACCTCAAAAGAGCCTGCGGACAAACCCGCGCCGACGTCGTCGTCTGACGTGAAGCTGAAACGGTTGATCTTGTTGACAAACGGCAACTCGCCCTTCTGGGACGCCTGCCGGGCTGGCCTGCAAGACGCCGAAAAAGAGCTGCAATTGGCGGATGCGGGGCTGACAGCGGTGTTTGAAGTCAATAACGCCACGCCGGAAGGTCAATTGGACAAATTGAAGCTGTATGGCAGCCAATCAGACGTCGCCGGGGTGGGGTTGTCCGCTCTGGACGCGAAGAACGTGGCGATCGCCGAAGAGATGCGGGCACTGCGCAAGAAGGGGATTCAGGTCATTACGATCGATTCGGACGTGGATCGAGAACTGTTTCGCGATGCGCGATCAGCGTTCGTTGGCACGGACAACCTGGCGGGGGGCCGCGCGGCTGGGGCAATGCGGCAAGGATTGCGACCGGAGGGGAATATGTGTTTTGTCGGCCGGACAGCGGGTGCGCGCAGAACGCCATTGAACGAATCGGCGGGTTTGGCGAAGGGGCCGGGGACGCGTTTGTTTCGAAAGACTCGATGGCAGACGACTATGATTCTTCCGCGCTCCGCGACAATGTCCGCAATGCGATCCGGAATCATCCGAACATCAAAACGCTGGTCGGCATCTGGTCGTACAACGCGCCGGCGATCGTCGACGTCGTGGCGGAATTGAATCGCCGGGCCGATTTCACCATTGTGACGTTTGACGCCGAGCCCTTGGCAATTGCCGCGATGGGGCGGGGGAAGATCGACGCCATGGTGGTGCAGAATCCGTATGCCATGGGTTATGACGGCATCAAGCTGCTCAAGGCGGCTGGCAACGAATGATGAGGGCACGGTGAAATTGATCCTGCCCAAATTCGGGGAGACCGATGGGGACATTTTTGACACCGGCGAAAGTGGTCGTCCCGGGCGGCGATTCTCCACTCAAAAAATCGCTCTTCCCGAATAGCTGGCGATTACGGCACCGCGGAGGAATTCCAGGCTTGGCTCAACAAGTACGGCCTCGCGGGATCGTGAGGCCTTGAAGCCCTGAAGGTCTCTCCTCGAGACGATTTTCATTTTCCCAGTCTCTCGTTTTGCCTCCTGGAAAACATGGCGTCCGAGTCACATTCCTCATCGAGCTGGCCGAGTTGGATGTTGCGGCTGAATTCAGCCTGCTGGTGGCGATCGTGGTGGTGCTGCTGCTCACCACCTGGCTGGATGCGAATCACAATTACCTGAGCAAACCCCAGGAAAGCGCGGTCAATCTGACGCGCACCACCAGCCGATTGGCGCTGATTGCGCTCGGGGCGGCGGTGGTGATCATCGCCGGGGGCATCGACTTATCGACCGGTTCGGTGATGGCGTTCAGCGGCACGATGTGCGCGATCATCCTGTTGTGGCTGGCCCCCGAGGCCATGCTCAAAAATCAACCGCTCAGTTGGCCGGTGATGGCGGCGGCTGTCGCCGGAGCGCTGGCCAGCGGTTTTCTGGTGGGGAGTCTGCATGGCTGGCTGATCACGTCGGTCGGGTTACCACCGTTTGTGGCGACGCTGGGAACGCTGGTCGGCCTGCGCAGTCTGGCGCGGGCGTTATGCGAGAACGTGACTTCGGTGTTTCTGGGCGGGGCGAGTACGCAAATCGGGGTGCCGGATTTGCGATTCCGATATCTGGCGACTTCGGTTTGGATTCCCGTGGTGCTGGTGCTGGGGCTTTCGGCCGTAGTCTGGCTGATGCTGAGCCGTACGGTGACGGGCCGGCATCTGTATGCGCTCGGCGGGAACGAACAGGCGGCGCGCATCAGCGGCGTTGATACCGACCGGCTCAAATGGCTGGCGTATGTGCTGAGCGCGATGCTGTCGTCACTCGCGGGCGTGCTGACAATTTGGGAAGTCAGCACCGCCCAGCCCGAGACGCTGGCCCGAGGTTATGACTTGAACGCGATCGCGGCGGCGGTCGTCGGGGGATGCAGTCTGCAAGGAGGCATCGGCACGGTCCCCGGAACGCTATTGGGAGCGCTGTTTTTGCGGGTGGTGATTGATGGAGTGGCGAACGTCATCAAAACCCAGGCGGACGTGTATGAAGGGTTGATCGTCGGCGTGCTGGTCGTTTGTGCCGTCACGCTGACAAAGACCGGAGAACTGGCCGGTGCGCCGCGGCGATTGCTGAAGGGCGCGTTGGGTTGGGTGACGATTTTGAATCTGACGCTGACGGCGGCGGCCCTGATGGCCCTGATCGGGGTGCGGCTGATCGGAGACAAGACCCGGCTGGAAACGTGGCAGTTGACGCTCTGGGCGGCGGGCGGCGCCTTGGCGGGATTGTTGCTGGTTCGTCAGGAAATGTCCGCCGACGCTCGCCGGCGGTGGGGAATCGCGTGGGGAGTCTTATTGGTCGGTTCACTGCTGGCAGCCGATGTCGGTTTTGCGCGGTGGGAGCGGTCTGCGGCCTTAAAACTGATTCGAAGCTGGGGGGGCGAGGTAAGCCGCAATGACCAGGGAATTATCGTCTCATTAAATGACACGCCGGTGACCGATGACCAATGGAGAACTCTGGTTTCAAAGCTCAGTTTTTTCCCGGAACTGGCGGAAATTCGCCTGCAAAATACTCAAGTGACCGACGCCAGTCTGGCGGCCCTGGGAAAACTGAAACGAAAGCCCGAACACCTCCGACGAATCGATCTCTCGGGTAGCCAGGCCACTCCGGACGGAGTGAGGCGTTACCTTCGGGAATTTAAAGAATTGCAGACGGTCCCCTGAAGGGAATGAGGAGAACCGTGATGTCCGCCTCTGCAGCTTGGACGCTGCGGCGCATCTCGTTGGCCTGGCTGGTGGCAGGAGTCGCCATGACTGCCGCCCCCGGCTGCTGGTCCAAACGGGCCCCCGACCCCCGCGCCGATGACAGCCTGCGCGTCTTTCTCGGCGTCAAATCGCTCAATACGAAATTTCAGCTTCCCGCGGGCGAAGACTACTTTTCGTTTCACGTGCTGAATTTCCGCGAGGGAAAGCTCGTCGACGACGCTGTCTGCATGCCGTCGAAACTCGCCGCCGGTTCCTCACGCGAGATGGCCCTGGAAGTCCTGTGGGGCGAGCAGCAAGGACGAACGGTGGTGACGATGTTTGTTTCATCGCACGATTCCCATGGCTGGACGCGGCAAACCGGCGAGACGGCCGGCTATTGGCGGATGTTCAACCGGTCCGGAGCGCAGACCATCGACCCCGCCAAGCCGGTCGACCACCTGGGCTACAAAATTCTGGCGTTCGTGCAATCCGGCGTGTCCAAGACGGGCGGCACGCTGCCGTTCGACGACGCGGTACTGCAACAGCCCTATCTGGGCGCCATCGCGGTCAAGACATACGGCAGCCAGGATTCGATGGACAAAGTCGTCCACGCCGAACGCCGCATGCGGTATTAGGCGCGAAGGCCTAATGTCCAAGCTCAAGTGTCAAATCGGGCAAAAATCCCGAGTCGCGAAGCGCTGGGGGCAACGATTCGCGTTGTCATGGGGATTTTGACCTTGGGCATTCCCGGCTATTTCTTCTCTTCCGGTTTCTTTTCTTCCGGCTTGGGCTCGGGCTTCGGCAGCTCGAGCGCCCGAGGCAGCGTGGCTTTCAGCGCCGGCGACGCCGGCGTCGGTGACGGGCGTTTGCCATAAGGATAAAGCTTTTTGAGCTTCTTCAAGCCTTCGAGTTGCTTCAGTCCGGCATCGGTCACTTGCGTGCCGTACAGATTGAGATACTCCAGGTTTTCCAGCCCCTTGAGATGTTCCAACCCGGCATCCGTGATTTTCGTCTTTTCCAGGTGGAGTTTGGTGAGCCCCTTCAGGTCCTTGAGGTTCGCCAAACCGGCGTCGGTGATGTCGGTGCCGCGGAGATTTAAAATCGTCGTGCGCGGCAGGTTCTTCACCAGGGCGAGTTGCTCATCGCCGATTTTGGAATCGGCCAGATGAAACGCGACATCGAGTCGGGCGTCGTTCTGAGCAATCTCCATGACGTTGCCGCCAAGTTTCTTGATCGCGGCGATGGCTTGCTTCTCGGCCTCCGTCGGCTGCGGTTTGTCTTCCGCGCTCAGGCCGTGCGCCATTAAGCTCAACCCCAGGATCGCCCATCCGAAATGTCGTCGTTGCATGGATGCTATCTCCCACCAAGGCCGTCATGTTCTAGTCAACCCACGTAGTTTACCAGATTGTGAGGGGAATCGGGGAGGGTGAACCTCCTGTGAACTGCGAATCTCAGGCCTCTTTTTACCTCCCCAAAAACTGATCTCGCCCAATTTTCCGAAATTCGCTATCTCTCGCGTGGAATCTGAAAAGTGCCGGAAAATCGCTGGGAAAACCGAGATGTCGTCTGCTGTTTCACACGTTGACCCGACTCCGATCCATCTCCTGGGCCGGTCGGTGATTGCCATCGTCACGGCCTTGGGGGATCTGGCCGTGTTCAGCCTGAGATTGGCGGGCTGGCTGGTCTGGAAAATGCCGCGCAGCCAGGTGTTATGGCCCACGCTGCATGAAGTCGGCGTGCTCAGTGCGCCGGTCGTGCTGGTGACAGGCCTGTTCATCGGCATGGTCCTCGCCGTGCAGTCTTACGATACGCTGCGATTGATGCACTTTGAATCGCGAATCGGTTCGGTGATCAACGCCTCGCTGGTAAAGGAACTGGGGCCCGTGTTGGTGGCAACGATGCTGGCCGGCCGCGTGGGAAGCGCGATTGCCGCGGAAATTGGCACGATGCAGGTGACGGAACAGGTTGACGCGCTGAGAGCGCTGGGAGCCGACCCGATTGCCTATCTCGTCGTGCCGCGGTTTCTGGCGTGCTTCTTTCTGGTTCCGATTCTGACGCTGGTGGCGGATGGAATGGGCATGTTCGGCGGTTGGTTCGTGAGCACGCAGGCGCTCGGGGTCAGCAGTTATTACTACTGGATCTATTCCGACAGTTTTTTGACAGCGTATGACGTCGTCAGCGGAGTGCTGAAAAGCATTTTCTTCGGCGCGGCCATCGCGATCATCGCCTGCCATCGCGGATTTCACTGCACGGCCGGGGCGGAAGGCGTCGGTCGCGCGGCCACGGAAGCGTTCGTCTTTACCTTCATGTCGATCTTGGCGCTGGATTTCATCCTGGGCATCCTGCTGATGCATATTTATCGCTGGTGGTGGTTCGTGCCCGTCACTGTCGTCTAATTGCCAGTCGCAAAGCCTGCAAGCGAAGCGTACTTTTTCCATGACTGAAACCTTGACACCGCCGATTGATCAACCCGCCATGGAGTTGTGCGGGGTCGTGCGTGAGTTCGGTCGTCGCCGCATCTTGCAGGACGTCTCGCTCGCGGCGCCGCGGGGGGAGACGCTGGTGATCATCGGCGAGAGCGGGTGCGGCAAGAGCGTGACGACCAAGGTGATGGCCGGACTTTTACAACCTTCGGCGGGCGAGGTGCTGTGGGACGGACGCAGCCTGCAACAGCGGACCCGGCGGGAACTCCACCAGGACCGATTGCGACTGGGATATCTGTTCCAGGGAGGAGCCCTGTTCGACAGCTTGAGCGTCCTGGAAAACGTGGCCTTCGGGCTGCGGGAGAACACCCGGCTGAAAGAGGCCGAAATCCGCACGATTGTCGTGGAACGGCTGCGCGAGGTCGGCTTGCCGGCGGAAACAGCCAGCCAGCGGCCAGCCGATCTGTCCGGCGGAATGCGGAAACGCGTTGCGTTAGCGAGAGCGCTGGCGATGTCGCCCGACATCATCTTCTACGACGAGCCGACGACCGGCCTCGACCCGGTTATGAGCGACGTGATCAACGAGTTGATTTTGCAGACGCAGCAGCAGCGGTCGGTGACCAGCATTGTCGTCACGCACGATATGCACACCGTCCGCCGCGTTGCCGGATCGGGTGGTAATGCTGTTCCCGCTGGCCCGGTGACGTCGAAAAGCCCTCATGACCGTTTTTCGAGGACAGCCGATGAACTCTTCGCCTGCGAAGACGCGCGTGCGTTCGTTCGTGAGAGGCGAAGGGAGCCCGCATTCGAGAATTGGCGGCGGCATAAGACAGAGGATCGAGGATCGCAGAGACATTCGCAGCGGTGCTGCGGACAACCGGGACGTAGTTGACCGCGAACAGGCTCATTTTCGGGACGATTTTTCATGATGACCGCAACTTTCAATTCCGCGCGTCGGGCTGATGGTGGCGGTCGCCCTCTGCCGGATCCTGGATGGTGATCCGGTTCGGCGAATTGCAGAATTCGTGTTGAAAGCAATACGATCTGACGATTCGTCGGATTCCGGCAAGGCGGGAGTTTATCCCTCGGCCGGTGCCGCTGAACGGCGGTGGTCAGCGCAGTCAAGCAGGTGATGCTCGATGGCGGAGAAGGGGAGTGCTCGTCGAGGTTCGCGAGGACGTGCGACTCCGGACGGACAGCCTGCCGATGGTCACCCGGTCGCTGCTGGGCGAAACGGCGATTGAATTCACCCGCGGCATTACCGAAGAGCTATTCCGAACCGGGCAGCGAGATTGAAGGGAAGTGGGCGCCAGACCCGATGATCGCCGTGCAGCGATTGGAGCACCGGGCTGGTGAAACGCTGGCGCCTGCTGGGCGACACCAGTAAGGAATGGCGCCGGTCGCGAAGAATGAACAATCTGATGGATGCCAAAACTGGGGCAACTTCGACGTGGTCGTGGAACGGCGCCTGGTCGCCGCATCAATTGACGGTCACGCTCAACACAACGCAAAGATGATGTCGGAAGCGAATAAAATCGTCGTCTCGCCTGCAGCGCCGCAGGAAACGTTGACCTCGATGCCGCAACTGGTCGAAGAGACCCGCAAGACGATCACCGCGACGCGCACCGCTGTGGACAACATCAACCGCAACCTGGTGAACCTGGCCCAGGTCACCGAGCCGATTTCCAGCGGGGCGATCAAATGGTCGCCAAACTCGACAGCAGCCTGGGCAGCTCCTTCGATTCGCTGCTGGCCGAACTCAATCACTTTGCCAAGAAAGTGAACCAGGAAGACGGCACGCTGCAGAAATTCACGTCGGACCCATCGTTGTACAACAACCTCGACAACTCATCGCAATCCATGGCGGTCTTGTTGAAAACCTGGAGCCGATTCTGCGTGATCTACAAGGAATTCAGCGACAAGATCGCGCGGAATCCGGAAGTGCTCGGCGTGGGCGGGGCGCTCCGGCCAGGCACCGGCCTGAAAGACCAGGAACTGCTGCAAAATCAACAACCGAAACAATCGCAGAAGTCGGTTCGCGGTCAGAACCGGCAGTGATCTGCTGAATGGCCGCGGCGATCGTGCAGGGCTTTCCGGCCGTCGATCCCGCCCGCTGACCGATGCGTCACCTCATTCGGCGTAAGCGCGATAAGCCTGCTGTTCATTCCGCGTGTCACGGGCTGAGATCGACTCCAGACCGGAGCTGATTCCCCCGGTCGAGCGTATTCGTTGGATGGGCATGACCCGCGGCTCCAGCGAATAGGACGAACCGCTGGTGGTCGGTCACATGTCCGAACAGCAGGTTGTCGGAGGTTAAATTCAATCACGGGCCACTGATACCACGGAGCCGGCACCCGCTACCTCTTCGGCCTCGTAGCCGTCCTTTATCAGCGTGATCTCGCGTTCCGTAGAAGGTGAAATCGACAGCGACGGAGGTAGCCGACTTCCTTCCCTTCCAGCAGCACCGCCAAGGCGTCGGGGGATTGGAATAGACCATCATTCGCCGACTGACGCAGCCTGAGCAGACGGTGACCGCAACGCCGGCGGCAGCCAGCCAGGCAGCGCATCGTCTTTTATATTCAGAAGGCGATCAATCGCCACATGTTCCGCTCCGAAAATCGGTCGAATCCCTCGCACGAGGGTCGTGGATTTCCGGTCGAAGCTGAATTTCGCCAATGGCGAGTTTGGCGGGAAGAGCTGAGGCCCAACGGGCGTCGCGCGTCTCAGCAAATGACGTTTAGAACTGCCGCAGGAATCGGACGTCGTTTTCGTAGAACAGGCGGATGTTGTGGATCTCGTGCCGTAACATGCAGAAGCGAGCGATCCCCAATCCAAAGGCGAATCCGGATACCTGTTCGGGATCGTAACCAACGGATCGCAACACATTCGGGTCGACCATGCCGGCGCCGCCGAGTTCCAGCCAGCCGTTTCGCCATCGGACGTCAACCTCGACGGACGGTTCGGTGAAGGGGAAGAACGACGGACGGAAGCGGATGTCGGTTTCTTCGCCGAGGTACGAGGTGGCGAACAGATTGAGGACGGTTTTCAGCGAGGCCATCGTCACATCGGGACCGATCATCAATCCTTCCATTTGATGGAACATGAAATGATGCGTGTCGTCGACGTCATCGGGCCGATAGACCCGCCCGACTGAGACAATCCGATCGGCGGTTGGCGATGCTCCATCGTGCGGATCTGCACGGTCGACGTCTGGCTGCGGAGCATCAGCGGTCCGCCCGACGCGGTGTGAGCCGCCGCGAGATAAAAGTTGTCGAGCGGATCGCGGGCCGGGTGTTCGGCAGGGATGTTCGAGCGCGTCGAAATTGTGGTTCGTCCTCGACTTCCGGGCCGTCGACGACTTCGAAGCCGAAGCGCCCGCGATGTCTTTGAATTCTTCGATGGTCTGCGTGAGCGGGTGGAGTCGCCCCAGGCCAGGAGAACTCCTCGGCAACGTCAGATCGATGGCGGTGGCGGCGATCTTCGGCCTGGCCAGTTCGACCTGGCGGCGCTCCAGCTCCGCGGTGACACGGTCGCGAACGTCGTTGAAGCTGCTGCTCGATGGCGGGTCGTTTCGTCCGGGGTGGCTTTGCCGACGACGGCCTGCAACCTTGAGTTTGCCTTGTTTCTTGCCCAGAAATTGGATGCGAGCCTGCTCAAGATCGGCCGGGGAGCGCGCTGCCTGAAGTGCAGCCATCGCTTCGGTTTCGAACTGGGAAAACGCCGCGTCGAAATCCGCCGACATCCGTGATCGCTCCGAGGGTCGTTGATCCGGGGTCAAAAAAACAACCCGGCGGGAAGGCCGGGCTGGGAAAGTCGTCGTTGTTTCCAACGCGAACCGTTCAAGAAGCCTTCGCCGTCTGCTGCAAGGCCTGGCGCACCTGGGCGGCGATTTCGTCGAACACCTGCGGTTCATGGAAGGCAAGTTCGCTCAGCATCTTGCGATTGAGCGTGATGCCCGCCAGATCCAACCCGTAAATGAACCGGGAATAGGAGATGCCGCGCATTTCGGCGGCCGCCTTGATGCGGATAATCCAGAGCGACCGGAAATCGCGTTTGCGGTTGCGACGATCGCGATAGGCGGTGCAGCGGGCGCGGACGACGGTTTCTTTGACGACGCGCAACAGTTTGCGCCGTCCCATCACGCGGCCTTTGGCCTCTTGGAACAAGCGATTATGAGCCCGACGACGGGCGACGCTGTAACTGATTCTCATGACTCAACCGTTCGATCAGGAAGATGACAGATTCAAAAGAGGGCGTCCGTCGGTCAGGAAATCGGGCGCAGACCTTCGATGATCATGCGCGGTTCCCACTTGGTGAGGACCGTATCTTTGCGCAGTTGTCGTTTGCGCTTGCCCGATTTGCTGCTGAGGATATGGCCGCGGCCGGCGGAACGGCATTTGACTTTGCCATTGGCCGTGACCTTGAACCGCTTCGCAATCCCTTTGTGCGTCTTCTGTTTCGGCATGATGCTCGCTCTTGGTCTGCGGGAGGAAAACTGGTCCCGCTCAGGAAACATCGAATTTCGGAAACGGCAAGTATAGTCGAAACGTCCTGAAAATATCCAGCGATCCGCACGGAAATCCGCGGGGAGACATTCGCTTTCAGACAGCGTCGCTAAGCCGTTGCAACATCAGGCTTTCGGCGTGAGCACGGCGGTCATGCTCTTTCCGCCTTCCATGGAGGGGTTCTTTTCCACTTTGGCGACATCCTGCAATTGCTCGATGATTTCGTCGAGCATTTCCCGGCCTCGTTCGTGGTGGGCGTTTTCCCGACCGCGGAAAATGACCGTGAATTTCACCTTATCTTTATGGGTCAGAAATTCCCGGGCCTGTTTGATTTTGAAATCGATGTCGTGGTCACCGGTTTTGGGGCGCAACCGCACTTCCTTCAGCTGAACCTGGTGCTGCTTGGAGGCGTTGGAGTGTTTCTTCTTCTGCTCGTATTTGAATTTGCCGTAATCCATGATCCGGCAGACCGGGGGCCGCTCGTTGGGCGCAACTTCCACCAAGTCTAAACCAGCCTCATAGGAGAGGCGTTGGGCTTCGGAGGTGGGAATCACTCCCAGCATTTGCCCGTTCTGATCGACGACTCGAATCGGCGAAAGCCGAATTTGATCATTGATGCGATGCGAGATTTCGATTGCTTTGTTCTCCTGCAAGTCAAAAAGAGAGGCCGAAAAACGAACACACGCCGCCTCCAGGGAAAAACCGGGCTCCCAAGATGCGGCGTGGCGTTAAAGTTGCGACATAAAATCCGAGCGTTGAATCACAGAGTCGACACTGATTTCCGGAAGGTCCTCTCGCTCCGGAAGCCCAACAATCTGAATAGTGTTATCGCGGAACCTGCGCCCCGTCAAGAGGTTGCGATGAAGATTTTACGGGCGGTCAGGCCTTTTGCAGCACGGGCCGCCTGTTCGGGAATCCGGTTCAAAAAAACCAAGAAGAAAAGATCCCCCTGCCAGCGGGTCGCGCGACGCAGGAAGGACGTCGGAGGCTCCGGGCTGGTATCGACTCATTCCCTGTTCCTGGCGGACGTTGGAAATGCTGTGACAGCAAACACTTCTTCGAAGTTGGATCATATCCAGCCGGCCCCCGTTCATGCTAGAATTCTCCAGCGGAACATGGATCGGGAATTGCGATGTCGCGATCAGGCACCAGCGAAATCGGGCTCAATGACCCCAGGACGGGAACGATTCGTTACCCGCGCTGTCTGACCGCGGTGATCCTCGTCGCGTTCCTGTTACTCCAGCCATGCGCCGGCCTTGCTCCAGGGTTCGCCGCAGAACCCGCGGGAAGTTCCGAGGATGCTGCGGAGGCGGCAAAAGAAGCCGATGAATCGTCCGAGGGCGCCCGAGAGGTTTCCGGCAGTCCGCTGGAACGATTGATTCGCTGGATCTTCGATGACGGAGAAACGGGATCGGCAGCGCGCGGCGACGCGGATGGCGATGAGCGAGACGGAGGCTCGACTGACCGGGATGCGGTCGACGCCCGCGCGCCGCATGATGCCAAGATCGAGCATCAGCTGCGCACCGCGGAGACTTTGATTCGCAACGGGGATTGGAAGCAGGCGGCGCCGCTGCTCCAGAAATTGCTCGAACTGCCCGAGGATTCGCTGCATCGCCTGCCCGATCGCCGCTGGCAATCGGTGCGCGTGACGGCGAACCGGTTATTGGGCACAGCGCCGCGCGAAGTGCTGGACGAGTATCAGCAGCAGCACGGCGGGCTTTCCCGGCAACTGTTGACCCTGGCATTCAAAGAGGGGGACTTGCAGGAGATCGTTCATGTCGCGCTGCGTTATTTTCACACCGCGGCGGGTCAAGAAGCGGCCGATTGGCTGGCCAGCGTGCATCAGGATCACGGTGAGTTCCACCTGGCAGCCCTGTGGCTTGAGCAATTGTTGGCCATCGATGCACCGCTGACGAAAACCGTCTCCTGGCGATTGAGAGCCCTCTCCGTGGCGCAACGAGCCGGGCGAACCGAGCTGGTACGCCGATTGACCGCAGGTCCCGTGGAAGAGACGGGCTTCGTGCTGGCGGCCGGTCGAAAAGTGGCGTTTTCGGAATGGATGAAATCGCTCGGCTCGCCGGAAATGCCGATGGCGGAAACTCCGGAGGATTGGCGGATGCTCGGCGGCACGTCGAGCCGTCAGGGGATCCAGTCCGGATCGGCCCCGTTCCTGCGGCCGATTTGGAACATGCCGTACTCGGCGAATCACCAGTTATGCCAGCAAATTGAAGAGTTGACGCAAGATCTGGCGGACCAGAGCCGGCCGGCCGTGCTCGTGTGCCAGCCCCTGGCGGTCAGCGGCAAGTTGATTTACCGCGATCTGCGGGGCGTTCGGGCCGTTGACCTGCACACCGGCAAGGGACTGTGGGAGAGCATCGAAGGCGTTTCGGCCGAACGAATTCTCACTGGGACCGCGGGAAACAGCCCGTTTGACGGCACGGAATCGACGACGTTTGACCGCGATTCCCAAGACCCGTTTGACGGACACCAATCGGAATTTCATCCGTTGACCAGCCTGCTGTTTCGGGATGCGGCCTACCAATCGCTTTCCAGCGACGGCCGGCAAGTGTTCCTCTTGGAAGACCACGGCATCCTCTCTCGACAGCAACCAGGGTTTCAATGGGGTTGGGACGGCGAGCCCGAGGAACCCTCCGGGCTTTCGTGGACGACCAACCGGCTGTCTTCCTATGACTTGGAAACCGGACGGCTGTTGTGGACGGTGGGAGGAGCGGAGTCGGGGGAAACGTTCCGGCTGCCTCTGGAGGGAGTTTTTTTTCACGGAGCGCCGACTCCGGACGGAGACGAGTTGTTTGCGATCGGCAGTCGGGGCGACGAGGTCAGGCTGTGGTCATTGGATCGCCGAACCGGCGGGCTGAACTGGTCCCAGTTGATCGCGTTCGCGGACTCCAAGGTCGATCAAGACATCGGTCGGCGGTGGATGGCGGCATTGCCTTCCGTCTCGGACGGCGTGGTGGTTTGCCCCACGACGTTGGGCTGGCTGGTGGCGATCGACCGCCTGCGCCACGGAGTGCTCTGGGCAAGGAGGTATGCGCCGGTGAACCCGGACACGGAAACGGCTCCCGGCTCGAATTTCGTCCCCCAGCAGGAATTGGGCGATCAATGGGGGCCTTCGGCGCCGATCATTGCCGGCCAGTCGGTGGTGTTCACGCCGCCGGAAGACGACCACTTATTCTGCGTCGATCTGATGACCGGCAGGCAGCGCTGGCGGTTGGACCGCGCAGCGGGGCAGTATCTGCTGGGAGTTGACGAGGGGCGCGTCGTCATCGTCTCCCAAAGCGATATCGCCGCCTATTCGCTCCGGAACGGGAGCCCGTTGTGGTCGTGCGCGTTTCGGGGCGGCGCGCACGCCTCCGGCCGAGGAATCTTGACGGGCGATTGTGCGTACGTTCCGCTCGACAACGGGGAGCTGTTGATCGCTGTGCTGGCCAACGGCGAGTCGCGCCGGCTGACATCCCCGCTCAGCGGTGCGCCGCTGGGGAACTTATTGATGCATCGCGGTCTGGTCGCCTCCTTGAGCGCGAACGGTTTAACGGCGTTCCGCCAGGAAGCGGCACTCTGGGCAGACCTGCAACGGCGAAAAGCGGAAAACCCCCGGGACACTGAGGCGCTGCTCGGCGAAGGGGAAATTCATCTGGCCAATCGCCGCGATGACCTTGCGCTCGAGGCACTGCGTCAGATCTCGATGGAATCGTTGCCAGCCGAACTTCAATCGCGTGTCCGGCAGGCGTTCGTACAGGCTTTGGCCGCAACCATTCGCCGGAATCCCGCGGGGAGCGAAGCGGAACTGGCGGAATTGGGGCGGCTCGTCACGTCGCCGGACGACCGACTGTTGCAGTTGGATCTGTCGGCCGAGCGATTGTTGGCGCTCAATCGTCATCATGACGCGTTTTTGCTGTACTGGCCGTTGACTCAAGAGACGGCCGGAGGCTGGCTGGAACGGAAAGACGTGGCTCACGTGCGGGTGGATCGTTCCGTCTGGCTGGGCGGCCGATTGCATGACATTTGGCTCACGGCGAGCGAGGAGGACCGCGAACGGATCGATGTGCTGATTCGTGACGTGGTGCACCGCGCGAGCGCCGAGCGCGAAACCGCACCCGCCGGTTTGGTGAATCAGATCGGATTCCATCCGGACGCCTTGCCGCTCCGGCAACAACGGATCGAAACGCTTTGGAACCAGGGTGATTTCGCCGCGACGGAATTGGAACTGATTCGATTATCGATGTCGGCCGATCGTGGCGCGGCGGCGTGGGCGACTTGGAAACTCGCCGATGTGATGGAGGCCGCGCACTTGCCGGACGATGCGGTCCATTGGTATCGCCGCCTGGAATCCGCTTATGGGCCTGATCAGTTGCCGTCGGGCCGGACCGGCGCCGAGACGGTCCAAGAACTGCGCGGTCAAAACCGACTGCCGTTCGAGCGACCGGCGACAGCGAGCGGGTGGAGCGACGGGCCGATTCGCGTCGTCCGATCGGCCGTGCAAACGTTGGGGCAGCCGGAACACGAAGTGTCGCTGGCTTCGCCGCCGCCGTTTCTGGCATCGCTGGACATGGAATTATTGCCCCAGGAGCAGCGTCTCCAATTTCATGGACGGGCGGGGCGCGAATTCGAGTGGTTGGCGCCGCTGCGCATCAGTTCCCGGGAACAGCACGCGCCGTTGATTTCCGCGGCCTCGATCGGACAGACCGTTGCGGTGATTCATCAAGACGTGCTGCATGTCCTGTCACCGGTGGAAAAGAAAGTTCTCTGGCGGCAGGTCTTGCCGAGCGTCGGCGAAGGGTCGCTGTCCTGGCAGGCGTCCCCGCAAACCTGCGCTCTGTGGAGTCTGTCGCAAGATGATCACTCGGAATGGTCGTTAATGCAGCAAGCCAGCCAGACGGGACGTTTGGCGGCAGTCCAGGCGCGTTACCTGGCGGTGCACGGACGGAGATCTATCGACATTTTCGATCCGTTGACCGGAACAGAGCTCTGGCGGCGGGAACATGTGGCGTCGCAGACGAAAGTCGTCGGCGGGCCGGATTCCTTGTGGATCTTTCCGCCCGATGCCGGGGCAGGGCAAGTGTACCGCGCTGCGGACGGCGCGCCGCTTAAGATCAAAGACCCGGCGCGGTTGTTGGCGAAAGCCCTCAGCTTCGTGGGCAACGATCTCTTGCTGGTCGAACCTGGCCCGGGGATCAAGTTCTTCTCGCTCGATTCTCTTCAAACGGTCGTCCGCCGCTATGATCCGGTGAATGATATCACCGCCTGGAAACTCGAATTCGGACCGAAGTCGACGTTCACGCTGTTGAATGAAAACGAGCTGCTGGTGGTCCAGTCGAACGGAGCCGTCGAACTGATCGACACCTGGACCGGGGGCAAGCGCGGGTTGGAGCCGCTGGCGGCGAAAGACATGCCAACGGCGGGAGAGCGTTTTGCCGTCGTCGATGACGAGTTGCTGTATCTGATCGTCAATCGTCAGGATTCCGGCGGGTTTCACAATTTCGGCGAAAGCTTGCCCTCCATGCCCGTTCATGGGATGGTGTTCGCGTGGCAACGAGGCACGGGTCGCTTGCTGTGGAAGCAGTCGATCACCAAGCAACATCTCATCCTGGACCATTTCCGCAGTTGCCCGCTGATGGTGTTCTGCACCCGGGAATGGAAACAACGTGGGAACGCCAATTTTTCGCTGTTGAATCTGCTGGTGCTCCACAAGTCGTCGGGGAAAATCGTGCATGAGTCAGCCGTGCCGACAATGCACAACAGCTTTCACGGCGTGGGGGTTTCCTTCACGGAACCCAGCGTGGAATTGAAAGCGCACAACCTGCGCATCAAACTGTTGCCGGGACGCAAAGCCTCAGCCGGGGATCCGCCGACCGGAAACTGACGAGACGTGAATGCTGTTCGACGGGCCGATTCCGTTCGCCAACCGGGGGATCCGTTTCTTCGCAATTTCAACGCGTTAAAGGCATCTGTCGATGAAACCGAAGCACTTGGCCACGGCCTTGACCATCGGGCTGCTGAGTCTGGTCGTAGCCGTTCCGGCACTCCGCCAAGCGAATTCGCATCCCGTCGAGGCGGTCTGGCTGGATGCGGAAAACTGGAAGGAATACGCGCCGGAAGGAAAAGAAGTCGACGCGATTTTCGGCGACATCGTGCTCCGGAACGAACATTTGACCGCGGTGATCGCTCAGCCGGTCGACGGGCGTCATGCCAACATGACTGTCCGGGAAGTGGGGGGCGGATTGATTGATTTCACGACGCGGAGACAGCCGTCGGATCAGTTGAGCGCGTTTTATCCCGGCAAGCGAGGTGCTGCTTACGACCAGGCCGCCGTGACCATCAGAGATGCTGCGGGAAATCTCATTCGCACCTTGTCCGCTCCCGAACCGAACGGCGGCCTGTTGCAGGGACCGATGTTGACGGTCGAAGTGACAGCGCCGGCCGTCGAGATGAAACCGCAAGTCGTTACGAGCTATCGTCTAGCTGCGAATCAGGAGTATCTGGAAGTTGTCACGACGTTCACCAACCCGCACAACTCGCCCGTGACGATGGAACTGGAAGATGACTGGCGGCAGGACGCCGGGAAAGAAGACCTCGTTCGTTCGCCGAACGGAGCAGGGGAGTTTTTCTGGACATATGACCGCCATTGGAATCAGGCGTACGGCCTGGCGCTGGACGGCTCAGAACACGTTCCAGGTCAATTGCTGATGAACAGCGATGCGAAGTTGTCGACGCTCAAATATCTCACCGCGGACGGCAAATCGTCGGCGACCCTCGCCACCGGTGAATCGTTGACGCTCACCCGCCGATTATTCCCGGCCGGCGATCTCCTGCAACTGCGCGCGGCCGCGGCGAGAACAAACGGCAAGCCGGTGCATTCCGCCAGATTCGTGATCAAAGACGGCGGCGGACAGCCGATTTCTCGCGCCTTGGTCGAACTGATTCAACCTGACGGCGTGTTTTATGGGTCGGCGTGCGTCAATCCCGAGGGGACCTTGGAGACCGCCGTGCCGGAGGGAAATTATGCGGTCCATGTCTCGTGCCTAGGGAATCGGCTCGATGACGATTCGCTGACAATCGACGTCCGGCCGGAGGGCAATCATTTTCCATTGACGTTTTCCGACTATCGACAGGGAAAGTTGGAAGTCCTAATTACGGATGAGGCGGGCCTGCCGATTCCAGGCAAAACTTCCATTCGCCGCGTCGATCGCGAGCTGGCGATGGTGTTCGGCCCGGAGACTTCGGATTTCGGAGTGAAAAATCTGCGATACTCACCGAACGGAAAATTCACCCAGGATCTTCCCGCGGGAATTTATGAAGTGGGAGTCAGCCACGGTCCGGAATACGACTTCAACCGATTGGAAACCCTGGTTCGCCCCGGCAAGACAACGATCGTCAACGCCCGCTTGCCGCGTGTGGTGAACACCACGGGCTGGGTCAGCGCCGACTTCCACAGCCATAGTTCCGCATCGGGGGACAACACCTCGAGTCAGCTGGGGCGGGTATTGAACCTGGTTTGTGAACACATCGAATTCGCACCGTGCACCGAGCACAATCGCGTCGACACCTACAACGCGCAGATCAAGCAGCTGGGAATCGAATCGTTTCTGGCGACGGTGTCGGGGATTGAGATGACGGGAACGCCGCTGCCTCTCAATCATCAGAATGCGTTTCCGATGATGCTGACGCCTCACACCCAGGACAACGGGGCGCCGCGGGCGCTGGAAAGCATGGATGATCAGATCGAACAATTGGCATTGTGGGACGACCGCAGCGAAAAGCTCGTGCAGGTGAACCATCCCGACATCGGCTGGATGTTTTATGATCGCAACGGCGATGGCAAGCCGGACGGCGGTTTCGAACGGGCGTTTCCGTTCATCAATGTGATCGAGATTCATCCGATCCAACAGGTGCTGCACCTCGGACCGCAATTTACTCACGTCAACGGGAAGGTCGCCCACAACACGGTCTTTAACTGGCTGCAGCTGCTGAACCAGGGGTTTCGAATTTACGGTGTCGTCAATACCGACGCGCATTACAACTATCATGGTTCCGGTTCGCTGCGCAATTGGATTCAATCGTCCACCGACGACCCTGCCAAAATTGACCCGCAGGAAATGCAGTTGGCCGCCAAGGAGGGTCGGCTTGTCATGTCCAACGGTCCGTTTTTGCAGGTTGCCGCGGCCGAAACCGGGTCGGCGAACTGGGTGGCGATGGGGCAGGATCTGGCCGCCCCCAGCCAGCAGGTGTCGTTGAAAGTCCGGGTGCAATGCCCCAACTGGCTCGACGTGGATCGGGTCTTTCTCCTGGTGAACGGCCGTGCTTCGCCGCAGCATCAATTCAGCCGCGAGAAAACCCCCGAAGTGTTTCACGGCGGAGTCGTGAAATTCGAACAGGAACTGACGGTGACGCTGACGGGCGACGCCCATTTGATCGTGGCGGCCGGCGATGACGGTGGAAATCTGGTGAGCGTCATGGGACCGGAGATGGGCAACAGCGAACCGGCCGCCGTGTCCAATCCGATCTTCGTCGATGTGGGGGGAGACGGATTTCAGCCGAACAAAGACACGTTGGATGCGCCATTGCCGGTGAAATTCTCCGCCGCGAAATAAGCGTTCCGCCGCCGGCGCTTGTGATTGGCCTGCGGAGTGATAGATTGATAGTCGGCGGGCCGTGGCCCTTCCAGAAACTTCTTTGCGGAACCTGAATCATGTCCTATGCAGCTGGCGACGGACCTCGTCGCAGTCCTGGCCTGCGATTATTGCCGATCATCATCGGTCTGGTCGCCATCGGGGCGCTGTTCGCCCGCGGTTGCCAACAGGGGCCGTTTGGCCGGAATCAATTAGTCGCGATTCAACCTCAGGAAGAGGCGGCGCTGGGGGCTCAGGCCTTTCAGGAGGTTCTGAGCGATGCGCAGGTGGTGAACGGAGGACAAATTGTCGAGGCGGTGAAGGAAATCACGGTGCGACTGGCCCAGGCGGCGAAGAATCCGGAATTTCTGCAACTGGTGCAGCAACCTGTGCAAGAAATGGATTGGCAATTGAGCGTCGTTCGCAGCGACGAATGCAACGCGTTCTGCCTGCCGGGCGGCAAAATCGTCGTGTACACGGGAATCTTGCCGGTGGCGGAAACGGACGCGGGGCTGGCGACGGTGATCGGCCACGAAATTTCCCATGCACTGGCCCACCATGGAGCGGAACGCATGGCCCAGACGCAAGTGGCGCAGATCGGTTCGACGGCTCTGGGAGCGGCCATCGGCGGCGATGATCCCCGGCAGCAACAGCAGATCATGGCGGCGCTCAACGCCGGAGCCAAGTTCGGGATTCTGGCCTACAGCCGTCAGCATGAATCGGAAGCCGATCACATGGGGCTCTTGCTCATGGCGGCGGCCGGGTACGATCCGCGAGAATCGGTGAAGTTCTGGGAGCGGATGCAGGAATTCAACAACGGCCCGCGTCCGCCGGAATTCCTGTCGACGCACCCCGGGCATGAGACGCGCGTCCGGCAGTTGCAAGAGTGGATCCCCGAGGCGATGCCGCTGTATGAGGCCTCGAAGACGAGGCAACCATCGACGGCACTGCCGGGAGAGATTTGAGCACGGATCGTGGTCTCGCGGCTTCGAAGATTTTGGTGGCGTCCTCATTTCGGAGTGGCACGCCCTGACGCTTGGAGAAGGGCGTGGTTTTCCCTCGATCGGCCACACCCGTCGCAGACTCCGGGACGTGCCACCCAGATTCGGCTTTCCAATGAGGAGACGCCGAGGATTTTCCCGGAGTTGCTCCCGTTTTGACGGCCGATCGAGTAGACTCGACCAACGGCGGTTTCCCGGTGCGGGGAACCGTCTGATTTTTTGTCCGGAGGGCTCCCTGGCGGAGCGACTCTTTCCCAGGCCTTGCTTTGAGAAAGTGCGATTGTGACTGCGACCGCCGTCGTCGGCCTGCAATGGGGTGATGAAGCCAAGGGAAAAATCGTCGACCTGCTGACTGATGAACACGACGTCGTCGTGCGCTATCAGGGAGGCAACAACGCCGGTCATACCGTCCGCTTCGACGGACAGACGTATAAATTGTCGCTGTTGCCGACCGGCGTCTTGCGGCCGGGGGTGACGGCGGTGATCGGCAACGGGCTGGTCGTGAATCCGGAGGCCCTGTTAAGCGAGATTCAATCGCTGACCGACCGGGGGATCAAGATTGACGGCACGAATCTGCTGGTCAGCGATCGCGCGCATGTGATTTTCCCGCATCACATGGCGGAAGAGGCGGTGCTGGAGCAAAGTCGCAAAGAACAGGCGATCGGCACCACGATGCGCGGCATCGGGACTTGCTACCGCGACAAGGCCGGCCGCACGCACGCCATCCGCGTCGGAGACCTGTATCACACCGAATCGCTGAAATCGCGGCTGGAAGACATCATCGCGCAGAAGAACACGCTGCTGCGGGCGATTGATCCCGACCGCATGCCGCTCGACGCCGGCGACGTTTTCTCGGCCTATATGGGATTCGCCGCCAAGCTCAAACCGCATGTCACGAACACGACGGCGTGGCTGCATCGCGCCATTCAATCGGGTCGAAAACTGCTGTTCGAGGGGGCCCAGGGGAGCCTGCTGGACGTCGATCACGGCACATTTCCGTACGTCACGTCGTCAAACAGCAGCGCCGCCGGCATTCACTCAGGCAGCGGCGTGTCGGAACGGACGATTGGCCGGATGATCGGCATCGTCAAGGCCTACACCACGCGCGTGGGTGGCGGACCGTTTCCGACGGAATTGCACGACGCGACGGGCCAGCACATTCGTGACGTGGGCCGGGAATACGGCACGGTGACGGGCCGGCCGCGGCGTTGCGGTTGGTTCGATGCCGTGGCCACCGGATACGGAGCACGGATCTGCGGCGTGGACTGTATTGCAGTGATGCTGCTCGATGTGCTGGCGCAACTGGATGAATTGTGCGTGTGCGAAGCTTATGAAATCCATGGCGAGCGGACGACGGATTTTCCCAGCCACGTCGACGATCTGGCGGCGGCCAAACCGATCTTCCGAAAAATTCCGGGATGGAAGCAGGACATCACCGGCGCGCGCAAATTGAGCGATCTGCCCGTCGGCGCGCGCCGATACGTCGATGCCATCAGCGAACTCGTCGGTGCGCCGGTGGCGTATATTTCGGTCGGCCCTGATCGTGAGCAGACCATCATTCTGAAATGAGGGACGCCTCAAAACCGCGGCATCGCGTCAGGCCGGTTTTAAACGCATACACGCGATGCGTGACAGCCGCGCTTGATGAATCGGATGCGGGGCCGTTCTTAACGACGTGGGGAGCCAGGTGGGGCGCGGCAATCGTTCGTCCGGCGGTTCACTGACCGTCGGCAGTTTCAGCCCCCGGGATAGTTTCTGGTATTTCTCCAGCGGCGTCGGATGCAGGTACAGCCTTTTGGAGGCCACCAAATCCGTGATGAGGGCGCAGAACTCCTGGCTGACGCCCGACCAGATGACGAGGTTGGGATTCAGTCGAGAGGCCAGCCCGTGGTCGCCGCTGGTGGGGAGATATTCTTCGAGCGCGGCTTGCAATTCGGGGAACATCGCCTCGCCGCGATCCCGGACAAATTCCGTGACTGCCGCCTTGAGTTGGCCGTGTTTCGCCAGAGTGGCCCAGCGAGCCAATGGGGTTTCAGGAACCACGACGTCAGGGTCGGCGCAGAGGCCGTGGCGACGTTCGTCCTCCAGCATCTGGGTCACCCGGCTGTCGGAGGTCGCTCGCCGGCAGCGTGATTCGGCCCATTGCCGAAGTTGAAAGATTTTTTCTTCCATGGTGATCGAAAGTGGAACCGTTTGCAGGCGGCTGCGTTCCAAATCGTCGTTGTTCACCAGGCGCCCGTCACCGAAGGCGTCGATCAACGCGGCCGCGACGATTTGCTCCAGTTCGGCGCCGCTATAGCCTTCGGTCCGTTCGGACAGTGCCTCCAGGTCGAACAGTTCGGGCTTCCAGCCGCGTTTCCGCAGATGAATTTCCAGGATCTCGCGGCGTTCATAGAAATTGGGCAGGTCGAGAAAGAAGAGTTCGTCGAATCGACCGCGCCGAAGCAGTTCAGGAGGCAATTGCCGGACGGAATTCGCGGTGGCGACGACAAAGACCGGGGCTTGAAGTTCCATCATCCAGGTCAGAAAGCTGCCGACGAGACGATTCATCGTGGCATCGGTTGTCGGTCCATCCTCGACGCCTGCGAATCCTTTCTCAAGTTCGTCCAGCCAGAGCACGACCGGCGCCATCGACTCACAAAGCCGGAGCACGTCACGCAGGTTCTTCTCCGAGCCGCCGCGCTCGCTGCTGAGCAGATGGGCCATATCCAGTCGGACCAGCGGGAAGCTCAACATCCGGGCCGCCACGCGCGCCGTCAGGCTCTTGCCGCAGCCTTGAACACCCAGCAACAACACCCCCTTGGGAAGCGGCACCCCTTGCTCACGGGCGCGCAGGCTGTAAGCTTCGGAACGGCGACGCAGCCAGTCTTTCAATTGGTCGAGACCTCCGACATCGGCCGCGCCGTCTTCCAGTTCATAGAATGTCAGCCGATCGGATTCTGCCGCCAGGCTGCGCTTTTCCGCAATGATGTCCCACAACACGTCCTCCGTCATCGCCTCGCGGCCGGCGAGCGCGCGACGCCAGGCGCGGTGAGCTTCCTGCGATGACAGCCCCAGAGCCGACTTGATCAATTTGTCTTCCTCTTCGGGGGAAAAGTCCGCTCGACAGGCCTGCTGCGATCTCAAGTCCGCCAGCAACAGCTTGAATTGCTCGCGTAAATCGTCATAGGCCGGCAAGGGCAATTCGATGCGAACGGCATCCTTGCAGAGTTCGACGGGAACCTGGCCGACAGGATCGAGGAACAACAGCGTTTTCCGCTGGGCGACCAGTTCGGGCAACGCGTCGCGAATTTCTCTGACAACGAGTGGATCGGTCAGGTAGGGATGAAAATCCTTGACCAGAAACAGATGATCCGAGGGAAAGCGCGCAAGGTCTTGAGGTAGATCGGCCGCGACTGGCTCGACGGATTCGTCGGCGGTCGGAGGCGGGCGCCAGCCTTGATGAGCCGTCCAGGTGACCAGCCCGCGTTCCAATTCGAGCGCGAGGTCGGCAAACACCTGCTCCCAACGATCCTCTTCCCAGCTGCGCAGAAAGAACAGGGGATAACCGCTGGCAATGCGCGACTGCAACTCGTTCAGCACTCGTTCGGTAGACATGGGGCGATCACGCGGAGGGGAATGAACATTGATCCAATTTCGCAAACGGCAGGCAGAGTACCACGGGCGGCGTCTTCACTCCGTCACGACGCCTTTTCTTAAGATGACATTGGCAAACAGGGCCGTTTCTCCCGTGGCGACGATCGCGTACGCGGACTTCGCCAGATCGTAGAACTGAAACCGCTCGACGGGATCCAGCGGGATGAACCGTCCTTCGTGTTTCTGGAGCAACGATCGAAAATCTGACCAGATCGCCGGTTCAGGGGCATGCGGCGCCGTCGGCAACATCACGCGGGCGGGGTATTCCACGAAGGTATCGACGGGGAAAACCCGCAAGATCGCATCGAGCATAATCGTCGCCGGTTGACCGTCGGCACGTACGATCCGCCGGGCGTGGGAATCCGCGGGAAAATTGCCGTCGGCCAGCACGAGATCATCCCCGTGCCCCATGCGCATGAGGACCGACATCAGTTCCGGCGAAATCGCGGCAGGTATCCCTTTCAACATGCTGGGCTCTCCCGGATCAATGTGGTCGAGTCACGAGTGGGACATGAAATTGAAAGCCGGCTCGGGATAGTCTCCTGCGAATCTTCGCGAAGAGTTTGCACGCTGCCTCGTCAGCGTCCGTGCACACTCCCCGAGCTGCAAGTTGGCGAAACTGAAACCGTACTTGAAAGAAGACGGGTTTTCGGAACATTCTGGCGGGGACGCCTCTGTCTGAGGACGGCATCTTTGCCAATTCAGTTTACGGTCGCCCTGGAGAGGCGCGAAGTCGATGCGGCTGAGAATCAAGACCCCGGGACGGGGAGACGCAGTACGAAACGCCCTTTTTCCTCGCTTGCAATGTTGGGGCAATTCTGCCATCCTGAGGGACTCACATTTTCCGGGAAACCGAGATTTTGCAGGTGGTGACATGGCTCATAAGAAGGGGCAGGGGTCCAGCCGAAACGGGCGTGACTCGCTTGCCAAACGCTTAGGCATCAAGAAGTTCGGCGGCGAAGCCGTCCTCGCGGGGAATATTCTCGCTCGGCAGAACGGCACCAAGTGGCGTCCGGGCCGGAATACGGGCCTGGGCCGCGATTACACGATTTTCGCCCTCGTCGACGGCCACGTTTACTTCGATCAGGAAGGCCGCCGTATCAACGTGCAGCCGAACGAAGCCGCCGCGGAAACGAATTAATCGCTGAGAAACGCCGATGTCATTTGATGGGTGACAAACCCAAGCTGCGCCGGTAGGCCGCGCGCAGCGCGGTGCGATCGGCCTGTGTCGCGGCGGCAATTTGAGAGTTGATCGCGGCGAGAACGTCTTGCGGTTTGGCTGAGCCGTCCTTCACTCTCGCGAGCTCTGTGGTCAGGATTTCCCGGATCGCGTGCGCGTGGGGAAGGGCGAGATCGCACACGACGTTTCCGTGCCGGAGGCTCGCTGCAGTGGCTTCCGTAATTGAGGCGGCTGTTTCCGGAGACAGCGTTCCGTCTGCGCCAAACCACGCCAGCCCCATTTCCGATTCCCGACACGGGCTGCGAGGTCGCTCGGCGAAGGCCTGTGACAATTGCCCAACCAGGGATTCGAACAGACTCCAAGCCGCCGCCGTATCATTCGCTCCGGTGACGCCCAGCGCCAATCCGGTGAATCCGACAAAACCGGGTTGATTGGGCTCACCTTCGGACGGCGATTCCCAGCGCTTCGCATCTCGCTGATATACGGAATCGGCGCCGGGCAGACGAACAGCGCCGATCAACACCGGGCCGGGTTGCTCGGCAACGACCTGCGACTGCTGGACCGATCGTGGATAGCTTGCTGAGGGTTCCCAGGTCAGCGCCAGCGCGGCGCGGCCAGCCAGCAGCGCCTGCCGGCAGTCTTCGGGGGTGGCGGTCCAGACCTCGGCCGGCATTTTTTTCCAGGCTGCTTGAGCTGTTTCTAATGCTCGCTCAAAGCCCGGAGTATCGAACAAGGGCTCGCCGGTCTGAATATCGAACCATAACGAGTAATTCTGGGAGTGTTTACAAAACGCCGTCGCCCGCGCCAGAAACAAGGAGGCACGAAATTCCGGGCCGCACGGCTCCCAGGCCGAGAGTTGCGGCGCCCATTGGTCGATTTCATCAATGAGTTGCTGATAATCGTCCCATGTCCGCGGCGGTTCCCCGCCGGCGGCGGAGAGCAGATCAGCCCGGTAATAGCAAAGCAGCGTCGGCGCAGAAATCGGCACGGCAATTAATTTTTTATCACGGCACAACGTCGATTCTTTGAGTCCGATGAAGATGTCCTTATCGTCGATTCGCTCCTGCGTCGTCGCGGGGAGCGGTTGGAGGCCACCCGCGGCGTCGGCTGAAGCCAGGTCCGACAAGGGCACCACCAGCACCCGCCCCGCGGCCGGAATTTCTGCTCCGGACTGCCAGGGGGGCGCGGACAGATCGAATTCCGACCACGACACGGTGGCGCCGGTGGCGGCTTGCCATTCCTGCAAAATCGGCTGCCAAAGTTCGTGCAATTCGAGGTCTCGTGGGACGGCGATCTCAACCGTTTGGCCGGCAAACGGCAATTCTGGAGAGGGTCGAGTCGCCGGCTGGGGATTGCACCCGATCGTCATCGCCAAGGAAACAGTTGCGACCAGGAGGCTGGTGCGGGACCAACAAACCTCGGAAGTGAGCATAAAACGTAGTTCCGAAATTTTGAACGACGCTCCTGCAACGCGTCGCAAAGAAAGCTTATTCGTCACTGAGATCCAGATTTTGCCATAAGCTGGGATCATGCTCAAACGGGAACTCGCGGCCGACGGTCAAGTATTGCTCTCCCAATTCGGCATCGCGTACGAGGGCGTAGAATCCCAATTGCCGGCTGGTCTCGGGATCGAAACCGGTGAGCGCTTCCGCGGGAATCCAGAGTTCGAGCAAATACCCGTCGTCGTAAATCTCGGACCAGACGCCGAGCGCGTCCTCTCCTTTGGCGGAGACCAACGGACGCTCGTCCGCTCGATTCATCGAGACGCGGGTGACGACGGGCCGCAGTTTTTTCGGGCCTCCGCCGGCGGGCATGACGCTGAACTGATGGCAGAACCGCGTGACGCGATGCACGGTTTGCGTATGCCGGGTGTCGATCCAGACGGTGAACCCGTCAGAAGTCAGCGGCGACTGCGGATGGCACTGCACCGCTGCCTGCTTGGAGCGAACCTCCACCGACACGCCGAATCCGGCGGGGTTCCAGCCGCACCGCAATACGGCAAAATCGTCGATGGCGTCCCCGAGGGCGGCCGTGACCGCACGGTGCCGGTCGCCCAACGCCAATAACTGGCCTCCCGAGCGCGGGAGGTCAGGGTCGCGGCGCACGGGCCACGACCAGTTGAACAGAAACCGCGCGGGGATCACTGCGGTCATGATGGCGACGACCTCACGCGCGAGACCGCGAAACAACGGTCACGGAGTCCGGCAGCGGATCAGGCCACCGTTTCCGCGACGACCGGTTCCTCTTCCCAGGAGTACAGGACCGACTTGAGATCCGCCAGCGTCACGGCCGTTTTGCGGCCTTTCACATCTTCGAAGGAATATCCAGCCGCTTGCAATTGTCCGGCATGATCGGATTCCCGTTCCACGCAACCATCGTCGGGCAGCGCCCGCCACCATTGCAAATGCGGCCAATCGCGTTTGACAGCTTCCAGACTCGTCAAGACGGTCTTGAATCCGGCTCCCGGTTTGAAACCGGCCCGCAACGAAACCTCGGTATAGGTGGCAACCTTGTTGATTTTCTTCAACTCCCACAACACCTCTGCCAAGAGTTCCGCACGCAATGACGCCATCGTTTACTCCTCGGAACGAGTCATTCCACCAGTCAGCACGATCACATCAAGAACCGGCCGATTGGGCCCAGGAAATGTCAGTAGATCGAAAGAATCGTCTATCTCGACGGGATTCTCATGTTCCAGCCTAACCCGCCGCAGACGCCGTCACAACCCTGAAGCGTTGATTACCGGGAGAATTCGAGTTTGGAACAATTCGGGGTTGCAATTCGTCGTGAAGACGCTTAGCCGCAGCGCTGGCCCCGGCTTCAGCGGACTCCTGACGAAGCGGATTACGTGCGTGAAAGACGATCGTTTTACCGGGTGAACGAATTCCGTGCATTTCGTGGGGAATCTCGGCATAATGAAATCAACACCCCGGTTTCCTTCGATTGTCGAACGGTCTATTCTGATGTGGCGCATCGTCATTTGGGATCGGCACCACGTACGGCGAGAAACGTTCGCGCGCGCGCTGTCGATTGTCGATGATCATCCGCGATTGACCGACGACGTTCGCGATCTGGTGTCGGTCGAGTCTGGTTCGGACATCGATCTGCTGGTGGTGATTGATCCGGATGACGAATTCGTGACGACCTGGTTGGCCGCCGGCGAAAGACCGCCGGTCAAGGTGCTGGGAATCGTCGACATCGCTAACCCGATGGCAGTCTGGCGGGCCGTCACCTTGCGAGTGATCCGCGTCGTTTCGATTGATCGGCCGGCGCCGCAGACGGCGGAACTCGCGCGGACCCTGTTGTCGGGCTCCCGGACAGCCGATCGACTAGCGGAAGAATTCCAGTCCGCCTGCACCGCCTGGAATGGCGAAACGCCGTCGGTCGCGGAACTGCCGATTGCCGTGTTCAACGTATTACGGGGCATGTGCCACGAACTCGCGGGTTTGCAGCGTGGTTTTGCCGGAGAATTGGCCGAACGCCGCCGCGTGGAGCAGGCGCTGCTGGAGTCCGAGGCGTTTTATCAATCGCTGGTGGAAACGCTGCCGCTGGCCATGTTCCGTAAAGACCAGCAGGGGCGCATCACCTTCGCCAACAAACTGATGTGTGAAGCGATGCGCCGGCCGGCGTCTCAGATCATCGGCCGCACCGATTACGAGTTTTTCCCGGTGGAACTCGCGAACAAATACCGGGCGGACGATCGCCGCGTGATGGAAACCCAGCAGGACCTGGAAACCAGCGAGGAGTTCCTGACGCCGACCGGCGAGCGGCGCGTGATGCACGTCATCAAAACGCCGGTGTATGACGCGTCCGGCCAACTGGTCGGGATTCAAGGGATTTTTTCGGACGTGACCGTCCAGCGCCGCGCCGAGGAAGCGCTGGAGCAGGAGCGTTCGCGTCTCGACAGCCTGATGCAGAATCTCCCCGATTTCATCTGGTTCAAAGATGCGCAAGGCCATTACCTGCGCGTGAATCCCGCTATGGCCAGGGCGTGCGGCCTGATGGATCCACAGGACGCGATCGGCAAAACGGATGCGCAACTCTACGACGACGATTACGCGCGTCAGGCGGCCGACGACGACTTGCAGGTGTTGTCGGGCGGACTTCCTTTGGTCGCGCAGGAAGAGCGGATGACCTTTCGCGACGGCCGCATGATGTGGATGTCGACCACGCGTTTGCCGTTGACCGACCGGGACGACCGCGTGATCGGCACGTTCGGCGTGGCGCGCAATATCGCGCAGATGAAACAAGCCCAGGCGGCGCTGCATGTCGCCAAAGAAGCGGCCGAGACCGCCAGCCGCGCCAAAAGCGACTTTCTGGCAAACATGAGCCATGAAATTCGCACGCCGCTCAACGCCGTGATCGGCATCACCGAACTGCTCCACGATTCCGAACAACGACCGGCCGAGCGCGAGTATCTGCGCATGGTGCGCGAATCGGGCGAAGCGCTCCTGGCCATCGTCGACGACGTCCTCGATTTCTCCAAAATCGAGGCCGGCAAACTTCGGTTGGAACAGACGGGGTTTTCACTTCGCGATCTGGTGGGCAACACCATGAAATCGCTGGCGCTGCGCGCGCATCGCAAACAACTGGAACTGGCGTGCCACATCGCCCGCGACGTCCCCGATGCGCTGATGGGCGATCCGCACCGCCTGCGGCAGGTGTTGTTCAATCTCGCGGGCAATGCCGTCAAATTCACCGAGCACGGCGAAATCGTGCTCGAGGTCACGCTGGAAGACTCGACCGCCGACGGCGTCCAACTTCATTTCGTCGTTCGCGACACGGGCATCGGCATCTCTGGAGAAAAGATCCAGGCGATTTTTCAACCGTTTGAACAGGCGGATTCGTCCACCACCCGGCGTTACGGAGGAACCGGACTCGGCTTAGGGATCGCGTCGCGCCTGATCAACATGATGCAAGGGCGCATCTGGGTCGAAAGCCTGGAAGGCCTCGGCAGTCATTTTCACTTCACCGCCCGCTTTGGCCTGGGGGGCATGAGCGACTCGCCGGCTCCCCCGAGCCCGTCCATCCTCGACGGTTTGCGCGTGCTGGTGGTGGACGACAACGCCACGAGCCGGCGGATTCTCGTCGAGATGTTGACCACCTGGGGATTGGAGCCGCTGGTCGCATCCGGGACGGCGGAAGCCCTCGTCGCGCTGCAGGCGCTCTCGGATCAAGGGAAGCCGTGCGACGTGGTCTTGGCCGATGCCGGCATGCCGGGCGAAGACGGTTTTCAGCTGGCGGCTCGTTTGAGACAGCAACCCAATCTATGCCCGAGCACGCTGATGATGCTGACTTCGGGAGATCGTTCCGACGACATCGCCCGTTGTCAATTGCTGGGTGTTTCCGGATACGTGATCAAGCCGGTCAAGCAATCCGAACTGCTGGAAGCGTTGGTCTCGACGAACGTGGAATTCGAATCTCACCCGACTCCGCTGCCCGCCACGCGGAGCCCGCAACGGGAGCTGCGCGTGCTGCTGGTCGAGGACAGCCACGTGAACCAGAAGCTGGCGGTGGGCCTGCTGGAGCGCTGGGGGCACACGGTCGTGGTGGCCGGCAACGGCCTGGAAGCCGTGAAGCAGCTCCGAGACAACACCTTCGATCTGGTGCTGATGGACGTGCAGATGCCCGAGATGGACGGATTGGAAGCGACGCAGGTCATTCGCAAGGAAGAAGCCGCCTTCCGTCGGGGGCGGGTTCCGATCATCGCCATGACCGCGCACGCGATGCCCGGAGATCGCGACCGCTGCGTTGCCGCGGGAATGGACGGTTACGTGATGAAGCCGATCCGGGCCGATCTGCTGTTTCGAGCGATCGAGGAGACGCCCGCGGCGCCCCCGCATGCCGAAGTGTTTGCGTCCCCGACCTCGACGGTGATCGACCTGTCCGCGGCGAATGCCGCCGTGAACGGTGATCGCCGCCTGCTGCAACAAATCATGGAAGCTTTTCTGGAGGAGGGGCCGACGCTCCTGAGCCGGTTGCGATCGGCGTGGCAGGAACAGCAGTGGCCCGAGGCGCGCCGGCTGGCGCACACTCTCAAGGGGAGTTTTCAGACGTTTGGAGCCGCCGCCGCCGGGGAAACGGCCCAATCCCTGGAGTTGTCCGCGCGGCAATCCGCGCCTGTCACCGATCCTGACGCCCTCGGGAACCTGACCCGGCAGTCGGAATCGGTCTTTGCCGAACTACGCCGCTACTTGAACTTGCCGCCAAACGGCGGCAACATGACGGCGTCGAACTATCCAACTTCGAACGGGGACTCGTAACCAGGTCAGCACGGGCTGACTCGAGACACTGCCATGGCGACCGTACTGATTGTAGACGATTCGGCGACCGACCGACGCTTGGCGGGCGGTTTGTTGGAGCAGGGCGGGGAATTCGAGGTCTGCTATGCCGTCGACGGCGGCGACGCGCTGACGCAGATGGAACTGCACGTTCCGGAACTGGTCGTCACCGATTTGAACATGCCGGAAATCGATGGACTCCAACTGACCACGGTGATTCGCCAGACCTATCCCTTCGTGCCTGTGATTCTGATGACGGCCCGGGGGAGCGAAGACATCGCCGTCGCCGCGTTGCAAAAGGGCGCTGCCAGCTACGTCCCCAAGCGGTTGCTGAACCACAAACTCGTGGAGACCGTCCGCCAGGTTTTGAACGTCGCCAAGGAGGATCGCGGCCAGGTTCGCCTCCAGCGACGCATGATCCGTCAAGAAGTCGAATTCGCCATCGAGAACGACGTTGACCTGATGGCGTCTCTGGTGCGGTTTCTGCAGAACGGCGCCGCCAGCCAGGGAATCTGTGACGAGACGACGCGGATCCGCGTCGGCGTCGCCTTGCAGGAAGCGCTGACCAACGCCTGTTATCACGGGAATCTGGAAGTCAGTTCGGAACTGCGGGAAATTGATCACCGGGCCTTTTACGATTTGGCTCAAGAACGAACACAGCAGTCCCCTTATGCGGAACGCCGTATCTTCGTGTCGGCCCGGTTTACCCCTGAGTTGGCGGAATATGCCATTCGCGATGAAGGCCCCGGGTTCGATCCCGCGAAATTGCCCGATCCCACCGATCCGGAAAACCTGGAACGGCCGTGCGGACGGGGCCTGTTGCTCATGCAGACGTTCATGGATGAAGTCCGTTACAACGACCGGGGCAATGAAGTCGTCATGGTGAAGCGGCGAACAGCACCGGCGGACGACAAGGAAAACTCCTCGACTTGAACCGGCTTCCCGGCGTCTGTTCTGCCGGTCATGCGTCACGATTTGCCGTCGCCCTGAAGGATTCACCCAAGATGAGTCAATTACCGGCCGAGATTGCGTCCCTGATCGAGGCCTACGAACGCGGTCCGGAATTGCTGAAGGCCGCGGTGCGAAAGTTTCCAGCGAACCGGTTGGCCGATCCGTTGCCTCCGGGTGAATGGAGCGTGCTGCAAATCGTTTGTCACCTCTCGGATTTTGAACTGGTGTTTGCCGACCGCTTGAAAGCCGTCGTGGCGGAGGACGGCCCGCAGCTACCCGTTCGCGACGAGAATCGATTCAGCGCGCGACTCCATTATGAAAACCGGCAAATCTCCGACGAGTTGGAACTGATCGCGTTGATTCGCCGCCAGGTGGCTCAATTGCTGCGATCGCTCAACGCGGACGATTTTCGCAGGGTAGGCATTCATTCCGAAGCCGGCCCGCTGACGCTCCAGCAGCTGCTGGCCCGCATCGGCGGCCATCTGCCGCACCATGCGGAATTCATTGAGCGGAAATTCCAGCAGTTGTCGAAATCCGCCTGAGTCATGTCTCATCTTCCTGTTCGCGGTTCCGCTGCGGATGATGCCGGTGCGCCGGCGACCGATGCCGTTGAACTGCTCGAAGAACTGCCCGCCCTGCGGCGAAAGAATCGAAAGCAACGCCTGGTCCTGGTCGGGGCGGGGCAGATTCATTTGCGTCTGTTGGATTGGTGGCGTGAACGGCCGATTCGGGGCGTCGAACTGACGCTGCTGACGGCGGAATCTGAAGCCGTGATCGGCAGCCGCTTGCCGCTGGCCCTGGCCGGGTCCGTGCCGGACAGTCAGGTGCGGATCGACCTGTCGCGGGCGGTCAATCGCTCCGGGGCGACGCTGCTGGTCGACAAAGTGATCGGGTTGGACGCTGAGACTCGCACCTTGCAACTGGCGCTGCACGACGATCTGCCGTTCGACGTCGCCTCGTTCAATCTTGGTTCAGCGAATCGCCGTGACGATCTCTGCCGGCAACATCGGCTATTCGTTCCGATCAGACCTCGTGCGTCGTTTTTGTCTCGATTCTTTCATCGCTGGCGCGAGCTGGAATCGCAATGGCAGCTCTCCGCGGAAACGGAACGTCTCAACCTGGTGATCGTCGGCGGAGGGCCGACAGGGGTGGAATTGGCTCTGGCTCTCAATGAGCGTGTCTGGCGCGAGCGATGGCCGGCTCAGGTGGAATTGCTCGAAGCCCGACCGGAGCTGCTCGGCGGCTGGTCGCCGCGCACGGCGCGATTAATCACCCGCCTCTTTCAGCAGCGCCGCATTCGATGGCGGGGAAACGCTCTGGTCACCGATTGCGATGATGTCGGCCCGGCGCGGTTGATGCTGGAAAACGGCGAGCAGGTTCCTGCCGACCTGGTGATCTGGGCCGCGGGCGGTGCGCCGCCGGCGGTCATCAAAAATCTGCCGTTGCCGACGACTCCCCGAGGATGGTTGGCGGTCCGCCGGACATTGCAGACCACTTCCGACTTGCCGGTCTTCGCGGTCGGTCGTACCACGGAGACCGCGGGCGGAGCGAGGATTCGCGCTCCGGCAGAAGCTCAGGCTGCGGTGCTTTGGGAGAATCTTCGGCAGACGTTTCGCGGCGGGAAACTGTCCGAGTTTCAACCGCGTCCTTCGGCCATCAGGTATCTCACCTGCGGCGATGGTTCCGCCGTGGCGGAATACCACGGATGGGCATTGCGTCATCCATGGCTGGAGCGCCGGCGACTGGCTTGCGACGGCGACTGGTTGAACCGACTGCGGAAATGAGACGGGTCGCTTCGCTGGCGGCCGTTCCCGCGAGTTTGTTGCAATCCGTCAGCCAAGGTTGGTAAGTTGACCGACGAATGCCCTGTAAAGCACGGTTCTGCGTCTCGATTGTCGGACAGCTCGTTTCAACCAGGAGAATGATTCATGCGCGGGTGGTTGTGTTGCGGATTGATGTTGTCGCTTGGCGTGGTCAGCGCCGCGGAAACGAAGAAATCGTACCTCGACGAGAAAGACGCCGGCGCCGATTTCGCCGTGCAAGGAGAATATGCCGGCGAAATCACGGTCGAGGGAGACGCTCGGAAAGTTGCCGCGCAAGTGGTGGCGCGGGGAGACGGAAAATTCTTTCTGGCGGGCTACCAGGGCGGCCTGCCCGGAGACGGTTGGAACGGCGATGAGCGGATCAAACTCGAAGGCAAGTCGGAAAACGGCGAGACCAAATTTCAAGGACCGAATTTCTCTATTTCCATCAAGGACGGCAAACTGTCCGTGACCGATGACGAGGGAAATCTGCTCGGGACTTGCCCCAAAGTCTCTCGCAAGAGTCCCACGCTCGGAGAGAAACCGCCCGCCGGCGCGCTCGTGCTGTTCGATGGTTCCAACGCGGACGCCTGGGATCCCGCCGTCCTGACCGAGGACATGCTGATGGGCGTCGGCACGCGGACCAAGCAGAAATTCGGCAGCTTCCGCCTGCATCTGGAGTTTCGCACTCCGTATATGCCCTTGGCGACGGGACAGGCGCGCGGCAACAGCGGCATGTACCTGCACGATCAGTACGAGTGCCAGATCCTCGATTCGTTCGGACTCGACGGGGCCGACAACGAATGCGGCGGCCTCTACAGCGTCTCCAAGCCGAAAGTCAACATGTGCTTCCCGCCGCTCGCGTGGCAAACGTACGACGTTGAACTCACCGCCGCCAAGTTCGATGATCAGGGCAAAGTCGTCGAACCGGTTAAAGCGACGATCAAGCACAACGGCGTCGTCATCCACAACAACGTCTCGCTGAAAGTCACTCCCGGCGGCGGTCAAAACGATCAGAAGCCGGGCGCGCTGTTCCTGCAGAATCACGGGGACCCCGTGCGATTCCGCAACATCTGGCTCGTCGAAACCAAATAGGCAGAGCCGTCATTGACGGTCACCGGGCCCGAGGGATTTTCCCTCGGGCATTTTTTTTGACGCAGGCGTCGTCATGCCGGTAGGCATTTGTCCGGGCGACGGCTACACTGGCACGCACGCTCACGGATGAACTGGAAACGGATGTTCCATGAAACAGGTGATTCCTCTCGTCATCGCCAGCGGCTTCGGCCTGTTGATGATCGCCGGCTCCTTTGTCCCGCCGATCACGTTTCTGCAGGAGATGGCCCAGGAATGGTACATGATCGTCTGGGCGATCTCCCTGTTCATCGGCGGCGCCAACCTGGTGATTCATCAGCTGAAAAAGATCTCCAATCGGGAAGCCGGTTGGGGATACTCGGCGATCACCGTGGCCGCTTTCGCGGTGACAGTCGTCGTCGGCATTTTGAAGGTCGGTGTCCCTCCGGTCGACCGGTTTCCGAACTACGCCTGGTCGGGACGTTACCTGGAAGAAGGCGGGGGACTGTGGTGGCTGTATGAGTTCGTCCTGCAGCCGATCACGTCGACACTTTTCGCCTTGCTCGCGTTTTATGTCGCCTCGGCCGCTTTTCGGGCGTTCCGTGCGAAAAATGCCGAAGCGATCGTCCTGCTGGCCACGGCGTTTATCGTGCTGCTCGGTCAGGCGGAGGAACCGCTGCGGGCCGTCATCACCGGGACGCCGCCGGAGCGCAGCGAACTGATTCTTCCCGCGGTCTCATTGTGGATCCGCGGCGTCTTCAACACGGCGGGCCAGCGGGCCATCATCATCGGCATCGCCATGGGCGTCGCCGCAACATCCCTGCGCGTGCTGCTCGGCCGCGATCGCTCGTATCTGGGAGAAGCCTGAGCCATGCGGAAACCAGCGGTCACGATCATCAGTTGCCGGCCTGCGATTAATCCTCACAGCTAAACGCGATTTGCAGTCATCCCATGTGGCAATCCTTCAACCAACTCGACCGCCGCTGGATTTTTCTGGCGATGTTACTGGCGGTCATGGTCCCGTTGCTGCTCGGCTTCACCTCGCCCGGCGCACCGTCGCCTGAAACCAAGGCCGTCTTCGACGCCATTGAAAACCTGCCGGACGGATCATTGATCGGCCTGGCCATGGACTACGACCCCGCTTCGGAAGCCGAACTTCAGCCGATGGCGGTCGCCTTTGTCCGCCACTGCGTGCTGAAACGCCACAAGATGATTTTCCTGACGCTGTGGCCCGCCGCGTTGCCGGTGATCGACCGCGTCGTCCGGCAAGTCATTGAAAAAGAATTCGCCGATCGCCAACTGAAATACGGCGTCGATTACGTCTCGCTGGGGTTCCATCCCGGCGAACAGGTGGCCATTCCCGTGCTGGTCAGCGACATTCGCAAAAGCAAGTCGCGCGATGACAGCAATCAGTCGCTGGACGCCTTGCCGCTGACCAAGGACTTGCGTGGTCTCAAGGACCTGAACCTGTTGATTAACGTGTCCGCGGGTTCTCCAGGAGCCAAAGAATGGGCGCAATATGCCGGGGCGACCAGCGGCCTCCCCGTGGCCGCGGGCTCGGTCGGCGTGCAGGTCCCCCAACTTTTGCCGTACCTGCCGTCGCCCTTGATCGGTCTGGTCGGCGCGCTGCGGGGGGCCGTGGAGTATGAAACGCTCATGACCATGAATTATGAAGTCGTCCGCGGATTGAGTAACATCGGCCAGCGCCGGATGGGACCGCAATTGTGGGCCCACCTGTTGATCATTTCGCTGATCATCTGGGGCAATGTCATTCAATGGACGACGCGCAAACCGGGAGGCCCGTCGTGAACCGGGAAACCGCCGTCTGGCTGTTGCTATTGGCCCTGGGGGCAGGGGGACTCGCGTGGCGTGCCTTCACGGCGCCTCAAGGCGTGGGAATCGTCTACGTCGCGGCTCAGCAGCCCCCCGCAGGAGCCGCCGCCGATTCCGCTCAGACAGTTCGTTATCAGGAAGTGGGCCGGGATGCCCCGAACGCTCGTTTCAGTCCCTTGCGAACGATCGGCCTGTGGGTCGCCGCATTGCTCACGCTCGGGGCGATGTCCTATCTCTATCGCGACAACCCGTGTTACAAACTGGTGGAAGCGATCGTGGTCGGCGTTTCGGCCGGCTATTGGTTCAATGTCGGCTTTTGGGACAACCTGGTCGCGAAGCTGTTCTTGAAGCTCACTCCTTCGCTGATTACCTCCTGGGCCGCGCCTCTGGCGGAGGGAGAGCCCAGCCCGGCTGCGGAATGGTGGTATCTGGCGCCGCTCGCCTTGGGAGTCATGTTGTTTTTCCGCTTCGTGCCGAAACTCGAATGGGTCGCCGTCTGGCCGCTGGCTTTCGTCGTCGGCATGACGGCGGGCCTCAAACTGATCGTGTTTCTCGAAGCCGATTTCCTGACCCAGATCCGCAACACCTGCGTCCCCCTCGTGGTCTTCGTCACCGAACAACCCGGCGGCCCGATCAACTGGGCGGCGACGTTCAATCAATCGCTGAAGAACACGCTGCTGGTGCTCGGCGTGCTGGCCAGCCTGACCTATTTCTATTTCTCGGTGCAGCACGTCGGCGTCGTCCGCCATGTGGCCCGGTTCGGCATCTGGGTACTGATGATTTCCTTCGGTTCCTCCTTCGCCTTCACCGTGATGGGGCGAATTACCTTGCTCACGGTGCGACTGGAATTTCTGCTGGGCCGCTGGCTCGGCCTCATTGATGTTCCTCGTTGACGAAAGACGCTCCCTCATGTCTTCACGACTGACCGGCCAGGTGGCGGCGATCACCGGCGCCAACCAGGGGATCGGCAAAGCCATTGCCCAGGCGTTGGCGAAGGAAGGGTGCCGATTGGCTCTCTGCGCTCGCAACGCCGAGAAACTCTCCGCGGTGACCACGGAATTGCAGCAAGCCGGCGCCGAGGTGATCTCGCTGCCGACCGATGTTTCCTCGGAATCCGCCGTCGACGCATTTTTTCAGGCCATTGATCAGAAATTTGGACGCGTTGACATCCTGGTGAACAATGCCGGCGCGTTCGATGGAGGCCCCCTCGATACACTCCCTTTGGCCGCCTGGAACAATGTCATCGGCGCGTGTCTCACCGGCGCCTTTCTGTGCAGCCGGGCCGCATTCGGACGCATGAAGGGGCAGGGCGGCGGCCGTATCCTGAATATCGGCTCCATCTCGGCTCAGCGGCCGCGCGAGCATGCCGCCCCCTACGCCGCCGCCAAGTTCGGCGTGTGGGGTCTGACCCAATCGGTCGCGCTCGACGGCCGTCCGTACAACATCACCTGCAGTTGCCTGCACCCTGGGAACGTCCGCATCGAGCGTCGGCAGGACATGTCGGTTCCCACGAACAACGAGCCGATGATGGAAATGGACACCATCGCCCAGGCAGCACTCGCCATGCTCACCATGCCCCCGGATGTCAACTTCCTGGAAGCGATCGTTCTGCCGCGCGATCAGGTCTATCTCGGCCGGGGGTAATGCAGGCGAACAGCCAAAGAACAGAGCGGCGGCTTCGTCGTGGCCGGTCTCCTGACCGAGCCAGACCTGGCGACCCAACGTCTCCTGGTTTGCCGTTGCCCTCCGCCCATCGATCCCCGATGATACATCGGCGATACTTGTTTCGTTGAGGAAGTTCCCGTATGCCAGCAGAACCGGCGCAAACCTACGTCGTCAAATCGTTCTCGCATCCGTCGCCGATGGTCGGCTGCCGGATCGATCCCACGGCGAAATTCGTCTTCGCCGGTGCGCAAGACAATAAAATTGTGCGTTGGGATCTCGCCACGGACGCCAAGACGGAACTCGCTGCCCACGACAGTTGGGTGCGCGGCTTCGCCTTTTCACCGGACGGCGCGGCCATGGTGTCGTTCGGTTACGACGGCCGGCTCATCTGGTGGCCGACGTTTGCCGAGCAGCCAGCCCCGGTGCGTATGCTTCAGGCGCATCAAGGCTGGGTCCGCGCCGCCGTGGTGAGCCCCGACGGGCAAACCCTGGCGACATGCGGCAACGATCTCAAAGTCAAACTCTGGAAGCTGGATGACGGAACTCTCCTGAAAGAATTCAGCGGCCACCAGCGGCACGTGTACAACGTCGCTTTTCATCCCGACGGACAGCAACTCGTTTCCGCCGATCTCGTCGGACGATTCCTCCACTGGGACGTTGCCACCGGCCAGATGACGCGCGAATTCTCCATCGCCAGCCTGTCAAAATACGACGCCGGCTTTCAAGCCGACTACGGCGGCGCTTACTGCTTGAGTTTCAGTCCGGACGGCAAACGCCTGCTGGCCGGCGGCATTACGAATGTCTCCAACGCCTTTGCCGGGATCGGCAACCCCATCGTCGTCCAGATTGATTGGGAGACCGGGAAAGACGTCGTCACGCATCTCACCAAAGCCGGTCTGAACGGCGTCGCCTGGGGAGCCGTGTTTCATCCCGACGGATTTATCATGGCGGCCATCGGCGGACAGGCGGGCGGTCACGTTTTTTTCTGGAAGCCTGACCAGAAAGATGAGTTCCATTCGATCAATCTGAAAAGTCCGGCCCGCGATCTTTCGCTGCACCCCGATGCCATTCAATTCGCGACGCCCCACTTCGACAATCAAGTTCGCCTCTGTCGCATGGCGATGAAACCCGCCTGACGCAGCGCAAATTCGACGGTCTGATCGCCTGGGCCTGTTTATCGCGAGTCTGTCGTGATACTGGGACACGCGAATTTCCGACGATACAATCGGACTCTGCCAACTCATTCACCCTCGTTGTCACTCGATCGTTCCCTATGCCCGAAACTCCGCCCATTCTCTCCGAGGACGCCGTCCGACAATGGATCGCCGCGAACGTCCCGGCACACGACTTTCAAAACAAGAAAGTCCTGCTGATCATTCCCGATTCCACGCGGACGGCGCCTTTACCTTTGCTATTTGACGCGCTCTTTCGTCAGTTGCAGCCAGCGGCGGCGCAACTGGACGTTTTGGTCGCGCTGGGCACGCACCCCCCGATGTCCGAAACTCAAATCTGCAAGCTGCTGGGCATTTCACACGAGGAGCGCGAACGGCTCTTTTTCGCCGTCCGCTTTTTTAATCATGAATGGGACCGACCGGAACGTCTCCTCACGCTCGGCACGCTGACGAAACAGCAAACCGCGGAGATTTCGAACGGCCTGCTATCCCTCGATGTTCCAGTGCAGATCAATTCCCGCATCACCGACTACGATTTGCTGCTCGTGCTCGGCCCGGTCTTTCCGCATGAAGTCGTCGGGTTTTCCGGTGGCAACAAATACTTCTTCCCTGGCATCGCCGGCCCCGAAATTCTCAACTTCTTCCATTGGCTGGGCGCATTGATCTCCAATGCCGAAATCATCGGTGTGAAAGAAACGCCCGTCCGCCAGGTTGTCGATGCCGCCGCTGCGATGATTCCTGTCGCTCGCCGGGCCATCACGTTTGTCGTCGCCTCGGACGGCAATTTGCACGGACTCGCTTACGGCGTTCCGGAAGCCGCTGGTCGCAATCGGCTGATTTATCAGACCAGGTCCACATCCGCCGTTATCCGAAACCCTTTCGCCAGGTCTTGTCGTGTTGCCCGCCGATGTATGACGAACTCTGGACCGCCGGCAAGTGCATGTACAAGCTCGAACCCGTCGTCGCTGACGGCGGGGAGTTGATCATCTACGCGCCGCACCTGCGCGAAATCTCGATCACGCATGGCAAGCTCATCGAGCAGGTCGGCTATCACGTGCGCGATTACATCACCCGCCAATGGGACAAATTTCAGCACTATCCCTGGGGAATTCTGGCTCATTCCACGCATGTCCGCGGCGGGGGAACCTTCGAAGACGGCGTGGAAAAACCGCGAGTCCAGGTGACGCTCGCTTCGCAGATTCCTCGCGACATGTGCGAACGAATCAACCTCGGGTATCGTGATCCCGAGTCAATCGACGTCGAAGCGTTCGCCAATCGCGAACACGAAGGCGTGCTGCTGGTGCGAAAAGCCGGCGAGTACCTTTATCGGCTGACATGAAGCCGCGGGATCGCATCCGGCCGGATTCCAGCTTTGGTTATAGAATTAGAGGAACGATCATTCATGTCCGAACTAACCAATCGCCTCGAATTCGCCCTCTCCGCCGCGGCGGAAGCCAGTGAATTCATTTTGAGCTTCTATCAGCGGTCCGATCTGGTTGTCGAAAGCAAACGAGATGCACTCCCGTCACCGAAGCGGACCGCGGCGCGGAACAACTCATCCGCCGCCGGATTGCCGAATCGTTTCCGAACGACGCGATTCTCGGAGAAGAATTCGGCGAAAGCCCCGGAAGCAGCGGATATCGGTGGATCCTGGATCCAGTCGACGGCACGAAGTCGTTCATTCACGGCGTGCCGTTGTTCGGGACGCTGATCGGCCTGGAACAGGGGACCGAATGCGTCGCGGACGTTTATCGTATTCGCGCCGCTCAACGAAGTTGTCTATGCGGCCAAAGGGGAAGGGGCCTGGTGGCAGATCAGTTCGCACCCGCGGCGCCCGGCCCGCGTCTCGGCGATTGCGAATTTGAAGCAAGCCACCATCTGCACAACCGACCTGGATGGCTGGCATGCCATTAACCGGCAAGCCACGTACGAAAAGGTGCTGGCCGCCAGCGGACTCGCCCGCGGGTGGGGAGATTGCTACGGGCACATCCTGGTGGCGACCGGCAGGGCGGAAGTGATGTACGATCCGCCTCAACCCGTGGGACTGCGCCCGCCGTATTGCCGGTCTCAGGAAGCCAGCGGCCATTTCCTCGATTGGAACGGCGAACCGTCGATTTACGGCAGCAACGGATTCTCTGTCAGCGCCGCCTTGAAACACGATGTGATTCAACTGCTTCGTTAGTCGCGACGCGCCTGCGGAGCATTTTCTCTTTCAAAGTCTGACCACGATGAAAATTGCCGGCGTGCAATGCGACATCAAACTGGGCGATCTCGAACATAATCTGCAGCGCATGATCGAGTTTCATCGAGAAACGCGGCGAGCAGGGGCGGACTTGACCGTCTTCCCGGAATACGCGCTCTCCGGGTACTGCTTCGACAACCGGGCCGAGGGCTTCGCACACAGCCAGACGATTCCCGGCCCGGCGACCGAGCGTTTTCAACAAGCGTGTCGCGACGTCGGCGGCGCCGTCGTCTTCGGCATGCTGGAACGCGATGGAGACCGTCTCTTCAACGCGCTGGCGTTCGTCAGCGCGGACGGGGTGATCGGCTCGTATCGCAAAATTCACTTGCCCTATCTGGGCATCAAACGCCATTCACCGACTGAAAGAATCGCCCGTTTGCCGTGCATGAGTACCAGGGAGTCCGCATCGGTCTCAACATTTGCTATGACGGTGGGTTCCCGGAATCGTCACGGTGCCTGTCACTGCTCGGGGCCGATCTGATTTTACTCCCGACCAACTGGCCTCCGGGCGGTGAATGCGCCGCGCAGCACACGATCAACGTGCGTGCGCTCGAGAACGTGGTCTATTACCTCGCCGTCAACCGCGTCGGCGTCGAACAGGGCGTGACGTTCATCGGCCAGAGCAGTTTTTGCGATCCGCTCGGCAAGACCGTCGCCTCGGCCGATGCCGCCAGCGAGTCAATCCTCTACGGCGAGGTCGATGTCGAGCGGGCGCGCAACAAACGGCATGTGCGCGTCGCCGGGAAGAATGAAGTCAACCGCATCGCCGACCGCCGCCCGGAAATGTACGGCCCGATCGTGGAACCACATTCCTTACAGCGCATCCGCGATTTGTAACGGCGTTCGCCGTTTGCAAAAGACGATTTCATCGCCCGATGACGGACGACAAGGGATTATTGCAGCTCAGTGCGGTTGATCAGCGTCACGTTCAGCGTGATTTTCTTGCCGTCTCGCCAGATAATGACGCGAACCGTTTTGCCGATCGGCGTCAGACTGACCAGGTTGATCAAATGCGCCTCATCTTCGACATCCAGGCCGTTGAAGTTGAGCACGACGTCGTCCAGTTGAAGATTCGCCGAGGCGGCCGCCGTTCGAGGATAGACCTCGACCACCCGCGTTCCTTGCACTCGATCCAACCGCAACCGCCGCGCTGTCTTCGCGTCAAACGCCGGATCGAGCCGCACACCCAGATAGGCCCGCGGCGCCGCGTGCTCCACGGGCAATTGGTCCATGACCCTGCACCAGATTGCTCGGTAATGAAGCCGATACCTTCGTTGCCCCCGCCTTGCGACGCAATCGCGGTATTGATGCCGATCACCCGACCGTTCATATCGATCAGCGGTCCCCCGCTGTTGCCCGGATTGATCGCCGCATCCGTCTGCAAGAAATCCTGGTTGAGAACTTCCCGACCCGCACCCAGTTTCAGGGAACGCCGCCCGCGGGCGCTGATAATCCCCAGCGTGGCCGACCGCCGCAGCCCGAACGGGCTGCCCATCGCCAACACCAAATGGCCGATCTCCAGACGATTGCTGTCGCCCCAGCGGGCTGCCGTCAGATCGGGACCGCTGACTTTCATCACCGCCACATCGGTGGCGGCGTCGGTCCAGATTTGTTCCGGATTCAAATACCGCCCATCATGCAGTGCGATCGAAATCGCACTCAGATCGGCCTGATCGATCACATGACGATTGGTGACGACGTAGATGCCGGCCGCTTTGGTGCTGGTCATCAAGACCCCGGAACCCGTCTCTTCGACGAGACCTCGGTTCTCCGTACGACGCTTACTTTCGATATGGACGACGCTCGGATTGATCACATTGGTGATCTTCGCCAGCCAGGCGCTGCTTTGCAGCAGCGCCGAAACTTCGCCATTCCCATTGGGTTCTGAGGAAGCGGCTTGACGCAACTCCAAGGCGTGCAAGCCATTATTCCAGGGCAGGGACAGCAGCCCGGCCCCCAGCGCGATCCCGATTAAGAGCGTGCCGCTGAAGAATAAGAGGAGTGACCGCTTCGACATACGTCATCCGGAGCTGAACCGGGAATCAAAGCATTCCACCAGTGCGCGCGGGCGCACACCGACATATCTCCTCTCGACGTCCCGGCGAGCGGAAATCAAGCGATTTCCCTAACGATTTTATCGCGGAGAACGCGGCAAATCTGCCGAAAAATCCGGTTCTCAGGGAAATACCAGCCACAGAAGGTTCTGTCGTTCCCCAAATGGGGATTTCCCCAGGAAACCCTCGAGAAAATCCCGGTGGTTCCGCTTTGAGCGGTCGTTATTGCCGAATCAGTGGTGGACAGTCGCAACCGGAATGCTGATCAGCCGAGGCGGAATGATACCGTTAGAATTCTGGCTTGCCGCCCTGATCAAGGTCGCTGAGCGATAACTCGTGATCCGACGAGCGCCGCTCGAATTCCATCGCCGACGCCCAATTCGCACTCAACTCGGCTGCGAACTCATCGTCGGTTTCCGCTTTCCGCTGACAGTCAATGCAATACAGCGTGAAGGGCAGCGCTTGAAGACGGGCAATCGGAATCGCTTTCTGGCAGGCGTCGCAGAGGCCATATCGCCCGGCACGAATCATGGTGATGGCATGATCGATGCTTCTCAATTCCCGGCTTTCCAGCGCCGCAAGTTGCGTGTGGAGTTCGGTTTGCTCCACATGATGGGCGGTTTCGCCCAGATCGTTGATTCCATCGTCCGGGGAGAAGGCAATTCCCAGGTCCTCCGCGATTTTGCGACGGAGCTCATCCCGCTGGGCGATTAACCGTTGGTGCAGTCGAAGCAGTGCCTGTTTGCGGGACATGAACGAGTCTCCCCTGATTTACCCTGCCTACCCAAACATGAGCATTCTCTGTGCTCAAGACCGACAGAAACAAATCAACACATCAAGATCTGTTTTTGATATTCCTCGCTGATTGTCGACCAAGAGAACAGTTAGCTAGGCTAATCAGTTATACGCACGGGAGGCAAGTATCGACGGTAAAAAAGCAACCAATGCCGAGTGATTGTTCACAACTGTCTGATTGTCATGGATTTACGGAATGTAGTGGCTGTGACGTCGACACCCGGACAAATTCCCCGCACAAGAATTTGGGGATGGGAGTGTTCGCCGGACGAATTCAACTCACCAGAGACGAGACGGGATTACCTGCACAATTAGCCATAGGCCGTCCCTGTTCATCGTGCAGCTCCAGATCCAGTGGGACGCCCATTTGCTGATAAATGGTGGCTGCTAAATCGAGCGGGGCGACGGGATTCGAAGCAGGATAGGCCGCTTGCCGGTCGGAACTTCCGTAAACCTGGCCCCCACGCACTCCGCCGCCGGCAAGCACGCTCGTGAAGCACCCCGGCCAATGATCGCGGCCGTCGCGGCCGGCTCCGGCATCGCTATTCCGCTGACCGACCCGGGGCGTCCGGCCGAATTCCCCGGTCCACACGACCAACGTCTCGTCCAATAATCCCCGCTCGGCCAGATCATCGAGCAGGGCGGAAAACGCCTGATCCGCGGGGGGCATCAGCCGATCTTTCAAGTCGACGAAATTCCGGGAATGCGTGTCCCAAAGAATGCTGACGTTCTTAATGCCATCGCTCGGCCAGAAGACGGTCACCAGCGACACGCCTCGTTCAATCAGCCGTCGCGCTTGCAATACCGACTGACCGTGCGGATTCCGCCCGTATTTTTCGCGGATTTCAGCCGGTTCTTGCCCGAGATCGAACGCTCCCTGCGCTTGAGCCGAGTCGAGCAGATCGAATGCCCGGGAATAATGGTCCGCCATGACGCGAAACTTGACATCCCGGTCAAGCTGCCCCCAATCGCGGTCCAGTCCCGAAAGCAGCGATTGCCGATGATGGAGCCGCGCGGAGTTGATGCCGTCGAGTTTCTCGAAATCGCCGACGCGATAGCGCTGATCCGCCGGGTTGGCGTCGATCGTCAGCGGATCGTAATTCGGCCCCAGCCAGCCGGCGAATTGCCCCTGGCTCTGCTCCACGAACCGGGGGACGTCGTTATCCAGTTTAGGCCGCATCTGGATGAACGGAGGGAGTGGGGGTTGGCCGTACCCCAATTTCGACAACACGGCCCCCATCGAGGGCCAATCCTTGCGAGGGTCCGTGCTGATCGGCGGCTTCTGGCCGGTCAACAGATAGTGCGTCGCTTTCGTATGATCGACATTGTCATGCGTCATCGAGCGGATGATGGCCAGCCGTTCGGTCTGTTTTGCCAATCGGGGGAAATGCTCGCAAATTTGGATGCCGGGCGTCGCCGTGGCAATCGGCTGAAACTCGCCGCGGATCTCGACCGGCGCCGCGGGCTTCAAATCCCAGGTATCCTGATGAGCCGGCCCACCCCACATGAACAGCAGAATGCACGACTTGGCGGGCGGCCGTCCCGTTGGTTCCGCCAGCGCACGACCGGCCAAAAGCTGCGGCAGCGACAGGCCGAATAAGCCCAGCGAACCGGCTTGAAGGACATCTCGGCGGGATGCTTGGCAGTGCATTTGAAGTCTTCAACTGCTGCATTCAAGAATGATTCGTGACAAAGTATTCTACGACACAGAATCATCCAAAGCGAATGGAGAGTTGCAATCCGGCTCGGCGCGGAGCGAGCGTTCGGCGAGAAGTGAGGAGGAAGCAAAAGTCTGTGAAGTGAATTGTCATTTAAACACCGGACTCTTCATCAATATCGCGGTCGCGGCATCGCAGGCGGCGAACGCTTGTTTCTGACCGGTGTTCGTGATGACGAGCGTCGCCCGTTTCGTTTCCGGCATCACCCAGACGAGCGAAAACTGGTTTGTGTTGTTGCCTGCGTGCTGCAGCGTACGACCGAAGGGGGACTGAAACTGAATCCAACCGAAGCCATACGACTGTCCGGGAACACCGCGATCGGCTCCGCTTTCGTGGAGATGACGGAGCGGCTCGTCAGTTTTGAGGACGGGGCGGGCTGACTCGTTCATATGCCAACCGATGTATTTGGCCCAGTCGCTGATCGTGGTGCGAATGGTGCCGCAGCCGGCGTAAACAGTGGGATTTTCCGAGCCCAACTCCCCTGGTTTGATCGGCTTACCGCTGTCAATCGCATGTCCCCAGAGCAATGGAACTTTTGCGAGTTTCAACTTCTTCGCCGAGTAGAACTCAGTCTTTGTCATATCGAGCGGCTTGAAAACGAGGTCTTTCATCAACTGTTCAAAGGGCTTCTTGCCACGCTCCTCGAGCATTGCCGCCGCAATGACGTAGCCAAGGTTTGAGTACTGATGTTTACCGACGGTGCCTTCAGGTGGCTTGGTGAGCAGCAAGTGACACATGCGAGCGCGCTCCTGTTCCGGTTTGAAGCGCTCGTCGAAGAAGCTGGACCATTCCCGGCCCGTTGTCGGAAGGTCGATCTGGAGTCCTCCGGTATGCGCCAGCAGTTGCTCGAGCGTGACATTTTTGAATCCGACGTGAACCGGTTGGTCGGGCCAGACTTCTGAGATCGTCGTGGACCAGTCAATCAAGCCATCGTCTACCAGTACGGCCGCCAGCGTCGCCGTAAACGACTTGCTGTTCGACCCGAGCGCAAACTGGTCGTCCGTTGTGATGGCGTCATCCGATCCGCGCTTTCGCATGCCGACGGCGGCTGACTCAATCACACCGTCGGGACCAACGGAGGCTGCGATGATTCCCGGCACATCCTGCGATTTGCAAACCGCGGCAAGTTGCTCTTCAAGTTCGCTACCGGCGGCAGGCGTTGCAGACATGGCAAGAATTGGCGCACCGAAACGCAGTAGCGCACACCACCACCTCGCGGTGAAGATCGCCTGGCATGCCTCTGCAATGGCCGTTGGAGTGAGGAAAGAAAAAGGCAATGGCGAAAATGTCATCAGTTGTCCTTGAACGAGGATGTTCAATAAACGATACTTAATCTACAATCGGTGTCAACATCTGATTGGTGAGCTTCCCGTGCTTTTGTCAGACTGCGTTCTTGCATGCATGAACCCGAATTCTTGCTGGCCGCCCTGAAGTCGATGCTGAAAGAGCGCCGAATCAGCTATGCCGTTCTCGCTGCCGAACTTGATGTGTCGCTGTTGACGGTGAAACGGACGCTGAACAAGGCGGCCGTCCCTCTGGATCGCCTGCTCGATATCTGTCGCATTGCGAAAATCGACTTCTCCGAAGTGGTCGAACGGGCGGCCGTGAAAAAATCCGATCATACGTTTTTCGATGCGGAGCAGGATGCGTTATTCACCCGTTGCCCACCGATGCTGACGTACTTTCTGGCTTTGCAATCGGGTCAGTCGCCTGCCGACATCGCCAAGCAGTTTCATCTGACATCCGTGTCGACGACGCGATATCTCGACGCGCTCGCCGGTGTCGGGCTGGTGCGGGTGAGTGGTTCCGGCAAATCAATCGCGGTCGAGTTGCTCGTGCAACCGCCCGTCGGATTTTCTCCCGGCAGCACCACGCTGGCTCGCCTGTCGGCCGCGTTTCTCACGTCGGTCGTGGATCGAGTTGTCGCCGCGACCAATCGCCACGACGGCGACTACTCACTGCTCAAACGGTTGCGACTCTCCGAACGGCAGTATCGTCAACTGACCGACGAGCTCTATGAGCTGGTGAATCGGTATTCGTTCTTGTCGGAAGGCGCTGGCATCGCAGCAGACGACGACAAGCGTCCCGAGTGGCAGCTGGCGATCGCGGCGTCGCAGGCTAATCCGGCGAACGATCCGGAGTCGATGATCCGTAATCTCAAACCGAACGAAACAACCTAATCCGACTGTCGATTCCATTGCCCGATGATGTCGCTGATTATCCGGTCATTGTACCAAAACCCAGGCCTTCGTTATGCGTTCGGAAGGAACCGACGTCGGTCACGACGTGGGCCTGGCGTGCGCGCCAGTCACATCGACCAAGGAAGTTTCGCGGCCCGTTGTTTCCTCTTCGGGCCGAATATGTCGGAACGCCAAACCTGAGTTGCTCGCGTGGCTTCCGACCATCCCATGGGTTGCTTGATGCGTCACCCTTTCCACGGCATCACTCAAACCGCAGCAACCCCAGCGAAGTCCCTGGAGATCGTTCCGTCGCCGGTTGCGTCCAGCTCTGCCGTCCAATCGCCGGGGCCGTCCGTTCCAAACTTACTCCCCACGCAGTCCCCGTCCCCGGAACCTTGGCCACGAGCACCGACCAAGGAATCGCAATTTCCACGCTCCATTGGGCCGCGTCCCCCTCGACGGCGACGAACCACGAGGGGTTCCAACGGGGATCTTCCCAGCATGTTTCCGCCGTCCAGCCCCGCTGGTCGATTTGAAATTCATACCAGGTGGCGTAATCGCGATCGACATCCAGCCGGATCGTCAAGCGATCGTATTTTCTCAGGTCAGCATCATGCGTGCGATTTTTCGTCTGAGGAAGATCGGCGGGCAGGCCGTCCAACCGCGGCACGGAGGCGGCGAGATAAAGGTATTCCGAGTCCCGCGCCATCAGCACCATCGGCGATTCCGAACCGGGCATCGTTGCGGGAGATCGCGTCGTCAGCAACATTTCGTCGGCGCGTTGCCAGCACTCGTCGGAGAGCATGCCATCCAGGACCGGTTTGGCGGAAGTCATGAAACAGCGCGAAATGCCTTCGGGAAAATCGGTCTCCTGGTGAGCCAGCCAGACTTCCCGCCGGACGACGTCGTCCCACACCCCGCGCGCGCCGTGTTCCGGGTCTTTGTACCGGACGCGAAAGATATTCTCCGCCTGCTGCTGATTGGCATGCGACCGATTGAGCGCCGCCAACGGAAATTGGACTTCGCTCGCGCCGGCCAACTTCGGCCAGCGCTCCTCGAACTGGCGGACCAGCCGTTGCGCGCGGGGGTAGCGTTCTTTCAATTCGTCCAAATTGGCCCCGCGAGTTTCGTACGACGTCTGTCGGATCGGTTGGCCGGGAAGCGGCTTGAGCGGTTTCGCCTGCGGTTGATCATCCTCGCGCGCGGTGCGAATTCGTTGCCAGGTCACTTCCTCACTCACGAGATAATGCAACATCCAGCGCGCCGCTTCCGCGGATAGCGGCTGGTCGGGAAATCGTCCCGTCAGTTCCACACAAACCGCATCGGCCAAATCGAGTTGACCGCTGCGGCGATAATCGCCGGCCAATTCCCAGAGCGTGGCCGCCGCCTGTTCCGCCGCCATGCCCGTGGTGACATCTTTCAATTGAGCAATCATTTGCCCCGCCACACGCGGGTCGGCTAGCGAACGCTCCACATAAGCGGAAATGTTCCGTTGCCGTTGTGCCGCCTTGAGAACCTGATCGAGCCGCCGATCATCCGTGGAAACCGGCAACACGTCTCGACGAATGTCCCCCGAGGGCGATAACTTGAGCCCGGCGAAAAAATCACTGCCTCCCGATTCGGGAAAGGGCTGCCCCGACTTGTCGATCGCGCGGTACGCAATCCGCTCCGCCGGTTTGGGCTCGTCATCGAGCAATGCCCGAGATTCGGTGGCGGCAATGCGCACCGCCGATTTCCAGCGCGGCAGAACGTCAAAGGGATCGATCGCAATTTCCCCGTTGCTGCCGGGCGGCAATCTCAAGTAGATTCGGTCGACCGCCCACGGCTTAAGGCCCCCCAGATCGCGCTGACTGATGAAACGCGTACTGTCTTCCGCTTGCTCAATCGCCTTCAAGGTCGCATCGAGGAGCAGTTGTCCGGCGGCATCATCCTTGGCAGGTTGATCGATCAACACCACATGCGGCCGCCAGACGCGAAGCTGCCGGACCAGTTGCCCCAAGAGCACCTGCGGCAGTTTGTTTTCGGTCCGGATGCGCCAGCTTTCCAGCAGTTTCTCGGCATCATGCTCCAGACCTGGCGTTTCTAACGGCAACTGCCAATCGGCGGCGGCGCTCGCTCCGCCGGTGCGCGAGGCCGCTTCCTGCAAGCGCTCGGCGAGATTCAACTGGCCAGGTGATTCGCTCGGATGGATCGGCAGCCAGGAGACGCTACGAAATCCCAAATCCCCGGAAATTCTCGCCATTGTCTCCGGCGTGACATCGCGTAAGCGAGCATGAATCGAGAGCAGGGCGGCATGACGGGCGCTTCCCCGGTTCGTCGTCCAAGTGCTTCCCCCGTCGCTCGTCACATGGATCACGCCCAGTTCGCCGACCGCGCAACCATGTTGGGGCGTCACGAAACGCAGCTGATTGATCGGAATGGGGCATCCCGTGAGCTGCCGAGTCCAGTTGCGGCCGCCGTCGCGACTGTGCCAGATCACTCCGCCCGGGTTGCCGGCAATCCAGACGCTTTGTCCGTGGGCTGCGACCGCGCGAAAATCGCTGACGAACCGGACTTCGTTCGGCAGCCCTTCGCTCAGCGCTTCCCAGACGACTCCTTCGGATTCGCTGCGCATCACCAGGCCGCCATCTCCTACCAGCCAACTGGGAGCATCCGCGACGAGCGCCAACGCGCGCACGGCTCGCCCTTGGAGCGGCGGCATTCGCGATGGCAACAACTGCGGTCCGGCCAGCAAGGCGACCCCGCCGTCTCGACCAGCCAGCAACCCCATCTCCGGCGCGACGATCGCGGTGCAATTCCAACCGGAAGACGCCCGACCGCCCAAGGGTTGCCAGTTCTGGCCTCCATCGGTGGTGTTCCACACTCCGGTGGGGTTTTCCTCGGTCGGTTCGCCGATTAAGACGCCTTCGTCCAGGCCGAAGAATCGGACCGACTTCAAGGGCGAAAGCTTCGAGACGTCGAGCGATTGCCAGCTTTGGCCGCCGTCTTTTGTCGCGAGGAGCATCCCCTCGGCCAGCGCGCGCGAACCGTGGGTTTGCCAACCGGCAATCCAGCCGACTTGGTCCGTTAATAGACAAACGCTGCGCAGCGTCGCCGTCGTCCCCGCATCACGCAGCGACCATTGTCGGCCGCCGTCGCTGGTCTGCCAGACGGCTCCATGTTCCCCGACGGCCCAGCCGTGTTTGGAATCGACGAACTGGACGTCATACAACGCGGCGTCATCGCGCCAAGTGCGCTCGAGGTCGATCGGCGGCGCGGACCAAGCCGCTCCACACCAGCTCACCATGATCAACAAACAAACCCAGCGGCCTTCCATGGCTCGCTCCCGGAGGTGCAGATCGTCTCGTCCCTCAAAGCGATCGGAACTGTACTGAAAAAGGCCCGATTTCAGAAGCCGGGATTCGGGATCAGACATGCTCGCCGAAAAAATCCCCATCGCAACCTGCCGGACTCTGACCCATCCGCGATCCGCGATCCCCCGTCCGCGATTCTGTCAGACCGAACTTTCTGCGTTTTGCCGCGTCTGCTAGAATAAGGCTGGTTACT
>JAXMBR010000013.1:0-79887 GCA_046349715.1 Planctomycetaceae bacterium
ACGCCGGCGCCGAAGATCGATTGGACTCTCGTCTTCCAACGCGCCGATGAAATTCAGGACCAGGTCGTTCGTGCCTTGCGAACCGACGCTCGGAGCGAGCAAGAGCCTTTATTTGCTGAATTGGATCGCGAGTATGAGGCCTGGAACTCATCCGTGGACGCCCTGGCCCGGAAATTCGCGGTTCCCGAACAACAGGATGTCAAAGTCGTCAGCCGTTGGATCGGCGAAAACATGGCGCGATCGCTGCGGCCTTGGTATCGGCAGCGCCACATGTCCGATAACCGCATGAGAATTCGACGGGAGATGCTCGTCACCGGCTTAAAGCTGGCGGCTTACCGCGGCGACCACGGTGAATTTCCTGCGTCACTCGCCAATCTGGCTCCGTCGGAACCGGCTGATGCGACTCCGGATTGTCCGATCACGTACGTTCGAGAGAACCCTCATCTCGTGCGGTTGATCAGCCTGGGCGGCAACGGCATCGACGATGCCGGGAGCGCTTTCAACGACGATCAAACGCTAACCATCCGCTGATTTCCTGGCAAAGTGTATTCGGCGTCATCCGCGCTGTTGTTGATAAATGGCCAGGATCACGTCTTCGACCGACTTGAAGGTTTTCTTGCCGCCGGCAACGGCATCGAGCTTTTCTCGCGCCTCCTGTGCGTTGTAACCAAGACTGAGCAAGGCGTCATAGGCTTCGACCAAGACACCCCGGTCTGCGCTGGCGGCATCCGGAAACTCTTTCGCAACCATCAGGGCGAATTTGGCCATCTTGCGGCGCAATTTGGCGATGATTCGCTCGCTCATTGCCGGGCCGATGCCAGGCAGCAGGCTCAATTCTTTGACATTTTGTTGCTCGATGGCGTCGGCAATGTCACGGACCGGGCGGACCATCGCCCGTAGCGTTTTCTTCACTCCCATCCCATCGACCGAGCCGACGAGTTCGAAGAATTCGAGTTCGACGTCGGACAGAAAACCGACGAGGCGCGGGGTCAGCCGGCCTTGCTGTGGGTTTCCCTCGATATAGTCGATGGTCTTAAGCGAAATCTCCTCGCCCAAGCGGGCTTGTAACTGCCGGCGGACGAATTCGGGAATGTAGACTTCGTATTCCAGCGGGCCGATTTCGAGCCGGGCCTCAGATTCGCCAAGTTGAACCAGCTTGCCGGTGATGCGGGTGATCACGCACAAATTCCTTTTTCAATGACCACGAACCGCGCCCATCATAGAGAGCCCGGAGATTTCTGACGAGCATGAGCACCGTTCCTCCGCCGGCTGCCGAGTTTCCAGCCGCACCGGCGAATCCGGCGCCGTGCTCAGGTTTGCAGGAACTCGGCGATTTCAACGGCGTATTGGACGGCGTCTTGCTCGCCGACGGTGATCAGTTCTCGAAGAAATTCCGGGTGAAACATCACCGTGCTGATGAAATCCTGCTGCTTCGTTTCGCCTGAACCGAAGCGGCGCATGAAGTACCGAAACGTTTTCGGCAGCTTGTGCTCGTAGCGATTGGCGATCGCGCCGATATCGGTGTGAGGCCGGATCACCGTCGTCTTCACATCGCGAAATCCGTTGCGGCGCTGAGGATCGGTGAAGCGAATCAGTTCGTTGATCCGTTCCATCTGCAATACGTCCTGATCAAGCTGGTCGAGAAAGACCGCGTTGTAGAGCGCTCCCAGTACGACTGCGGGAGACGGCGGGCCGACGATCTTTTCCAGTCCGGGGCCGGCGTGGGGAACCTCGTAATGGGTCGAGAGCACCAGCAACCGTTCGGCCCCCAGATGAATTGCGGGGGACAACGGGGCGACTTGCCGGATGCCGCCGTCGCCGAACCAGTCATCGTCGATCTGCACGGCCGGAAAGAAGAGCGGCAGCGCGGCGGATCCCATCACATGTTCGACCGTCAAAGATTCATGCACACTCTTGCGGAGCGGGCGTTCCCAGCCTTCAATCTGCTTCCCTTCGACGAACGTGATCGTTTCCCCCGTCCGGTAGTTGAGGGCGGTGATCGCCACGGCGGCCAGCTCGCCCCGCCGGATGTTTTCGGCGATGCCCGGCAGCGAACCGGTCTCCGTATGCAACGCGCGGTGCAAAAACTCGCGAAGCGGCGACGTATCGACCATGCCGTGAGCCTGAGGGACGCCAGGGGGGAGCCCGACGGTCAATCGCAAACCGACGCGAGCGATGCGCGACAGCAGTTTGAGAGGCTCAACCGTGAAGACGTTTTCGAACGTGAGGTTTTCCCAAAGCTCCTTCAGATCCGCGCACTTCTGTTGAAACGTGCCGGTATGATTGGCGAGGTGTGCGACGTTGATTGCCCCCGCGGACACGCCCGTGAGGAGCGGCGTCATTAAATTGGGAAACCGATCGGCGATTCCTTTGAGCACCCCGACCTGGTAAGCGGCCCGCGCGCCGCCACCGCCCAAAGCAATCGCGAGTTGCGGTCGGCGTTCGGCATGGGCGATGTAATAACTCATGGATGGACCCAAAATTCAGCTGCCGCCGGGTGTCACGAGGCGATCCGCCCTAACATGCGGTCCAGCGAATCGCTGGTCTGATAAATCAGCGCTTCGGGCCAATGCAGATAGGGGTGAAAATACTCAAAGGTCAGATAACCCTGGTAGCCGCTGGTGTCAAAAGCCGCCAAGACGGCGGGCCAGTCCGTGGTGCCGTCCAGCAGCGGACGGAACGCCTCCAGCGAATGGTCCGTTCCCTTCTTGGTGAATTCCTTCAAGTGGACGTTGCGAATCCGTTTCCCCAATAGCGGGATCCAGTGCTCGGGATACTGATATTCCGAGATATTGCCCGTGTCGAAATGAACGTGCACGCGCTCGCTGCCGAACGAGTCCACGAAGGCGTTCATCTCCATCGGCGTCATCAGAAACCCATTGAAGAAGATGTTCTCCATGTTGAGATTCACCTTCAGTTTCTCGGCGACGGGGATCATCTGCTTCACGGCTTCTTTCGCCCGTTGTTCGCAGACGTCGTTGCGAACCGGTTCGTGATCGGTCCGCCAGGGGATGCAAACTGCCCCCGGCACGACGAGCAGATTTTCCGTGCCGAGGTCGTGCGCGGCTTGCGTCATTTTTCCGGCGAGCTCCAGCCCTCGCGACCGTTTGGCCGGGTCGTTGCTCGACAATGGATACGGCCAGAAGAGAAAGGAACAAAGTCCGCTGATGGCGATGCCGATTTTCTCAGCCGTCTTGCGAATGGCGGTAAATTCGGTCGTGCCCGATTTCGGCGAAAGGTCGCTGTCCAGATCGTAGTTGAGTTCGATCCCGTCGAACCCCGCGTCTTTCGCCAGTTGCAGGCACTGTTCCAACGACATTTTCTGCGGGTAAGGAAATGCCCAGAGGTTAATCGATTTCTTGAAGGGATATTTCTCTCCGGCGGGTTTCGTTTCCGCGGCCGCGGCCCACGGCAGTCCGAACGGACCATGCATGACGGCGGACGCCCCGGCCGCGGCGAGAGCGGTTCCCAGCAGATCGCGACGAGGAAACGCTGAAGTCAAGTTGTGCGGCATGATGGATTTCCGTTGGATTGGTCTTAGCCCCCGCCCAATGGCCGGGGACGATTTTTCATCGCGGCCCCGATTTTGATCGGCCCCCCACGGCTCGTGGGGGGCTAAGACTTTGCGTGACGCCTCGATGAATTGCGGATATACTCGCCTGTTCCTTTGGCAATTTTCAATCGTCGTTGCTGAATTTCACGAGTACTTTCCATGTCTCTGGTCGGACCGTTGTTTCGCCGCGAAGCCCTCACCGCGCCGCGGCAGTTGTCGCACTATCTCACGCGGGCCGGGTATGTCGGCGCACTGGCGGTGCTGATTTACACCGCCATTCAGACGACATTCGGGTTCCAGGCGATTCGCAATATCAGCCAGATCGCCCGCTTCGGCAGTCTGATTTTCCAGATCGTCGCGCTGGTGCAATTGGTCCTGCTGGTCTTTTTTTCCGTCTTGTTCGCCGCCGGGAACGTGGCGAATGAAAAGGATCGGCGCACCTTGTTATTGCTGCTCACCACCGATCTGCGCGACCGGGAACTGGTGCTGGGCAAGCTGTGCGCAAGTCTGTTGTTGCCCGCCGTGCTTTGGGCGGCTTCGATCCCGGTGTTTCTGCTGATTTATCTGTTGGGGGGCGTCTCGCTCGGGCAGATCGGCGCTGCGCTGGCGATCAGTTTCGCTGCCATGTTCGTCGCCGGGGCCTGGGGCACGCTGGTCGCCTTCTGGCGGGAAAAGACGTTTCAAACCCTGTCCATCTCGCTGATCGGTGTCGTCGTGTATTTCGCCGTCGTGGAAGGACTCGGGGTGCTCTTGGGCTCGGCGCCGTCCGTCTCGAACGTCTTCCGGTTGCTCGATCCGTTCCGGGCCCTGTTCGGCGTGCTGGACCCTTGGAACTGGCGTGATCAGTTTCAACCGGCAATCCAATCGGTGCTGGAATTGACGCTGGTCGGGCTGGGAATCACGATCGCGACGATCATGCGACTGCGAATTTGGAATCCCTCGCGGAGCGTGACGGAAAACGCGGCGCAGGACGATGAAGCGGCCGGCCGTGTGCGGCAGCCTCGCGCCGTGTGGAACGCACCAGTCATCTGGCGCGAAATGCGGACCCGGGCCTACGGCAGAAAAGTGCTGTTGATCAAGCTGGCCTATCTGCTGCTTGCCGGTTTTCTGATCTGGTCCTCGCTGCAAGCGCCGGCCGGCGGCCCGTCGAGCCTGGGAATCCTGCCTGCGGCGGGGGGGGCGTTCGTCGGACTGTGCCTGTTGTCGCTGATGCTGGTCAATGCCCAGGCCGTCACGTCGGTGACGAGCGAACGCGATGCCGCGACGCTGGAATTGTTGCTGGTCACGGAAATCACCGCCAAGGAGTTCGTGTACGGCAAACTCGGCGGGGTGCTGTACAACAGCAAGGAATTGGTCCTCGCCCCGTGGTTGTTTCTCGTCTATCTCACGGCGACCGGCGCGTGCACCGTCGAGCATTTCATTTACATCTCGATCGCGTTTTTCATGCTCGCCGTCTTTTCGGCGATGCTCGGCCTCCATGCGGGCCTCAACTACGGTAGCTCGCGCACGGCGATCGCCAACAGCCTGGGAACGATGTTTTTCCTGTTCGTCGGCATCATTCTGTGCATGGTGCTGATCCTGCAAGCCCGCTCGTCGTACGCGCTTCAGTTGCCGAGCTTTCTGGTCTTCATCGTCGGCGGCAGCTTGGCGCTGGGGGCGTCGCTGAATAACCGCACCCCGGCCCCTGCGCTCTGGCTCTCGGCATGGGTGCTGCCTTTTTGCACGTTCTACGCCATCACCAGTTTCCTCTTAGGACAGACGCTCGGCGTCTGCCTGTTCATCACGGCGGCATACGGCTTCACCGCATTGGCCATGCTGATCCCGGCTATCAGCGAGTTCGATATCGCCCTCGGCAAGCGCAACGCGGGTTAGAAGATCGCGGAGATAAGATCGCAGACAATGGACCGCAAGCGCGGACCTTCGATGCCTATTAAGGTGTGTACCACGGGCGAGGTTTTCTCTCGATGAATCCCGGTAATCCGAAAATTGACCTAAGTCAACCGGAATCGAGAACTCGAGACTCGACTGGAATCATCCTGGGTTCCGTAGCCTCATTTTTCGGATCATTGCTGAGCTTGGAATGGCAATCGAAGCAGCTGTTTTTCGTTATCCGGGACTGCAAGATCCTTCTTCAGTGCCAGCATCCTATTGGCCATCCGATGCGTTTCAACTTGTCGGTGGTTTTTCTGTTTTAATGCTTCTTTCTTTGTTTTGGCCCTTTTGGTTCTGTGAAAGAAACAAATCCGCAACCAGCGCTGAGAAACGAATCATACGCAGGGTGATGCCTAGAACGAAGACGAGGCCTCGCCTTTCAATACAGTGAGTCGCAACGCGCTCTACGCAAATGACGAAAGTGATGCAAAAATGCAAAGCCGCCGTTTATTGGTCACTATCTCGAGAAGAGCAGTTGCATTCGTTGCCACTTTTTTCATTGCGATGTTTTTGTTCTGCCATTGGGCATTTCCAAGAGCCAGCTTTGGCGATCGAGGTCCCTCTGTTGATAAAAATAAAGAATATATGCCGCTTCAATGGTGCCTGTTCAAAAAGCGGTACTCGACCGTGATTCAATACACTGATCTCGAAGCAACTCCGAGTTGGAGGATGGCCGATGAGAATCCCCCGATATCTGCGCTGGGTGCCACGGGCGGCTTGTCCGCCCGTGCGATAGGTTGTGCGGCCTGCATGACGGCCTGACGTTCTTCGGAATTTCGTTCCGTCGGAAATCAAGTCCGAGACAGAGGAGATCCCGTGATTAACCGCACGGGCGGACAAGCCGCCCGTGGCACCCAACGCCGTGAACGATTTTAGGCGGCATGCTGTCGAAGTGCCTGGGCGGTTTGGAGTTCGTCGAGCGTGGCGAAGCGAATCAGAGGGCCGCCGGTGACGTCGGCGGACCGCTTTCTCGGCCAAGTGCGGATCGCTTTCTTTCGGCGGCGATAACCATCGTGACGGACAGCAGCTAATCGGGCCTGCAGGTCGAGGTGACCTCCGAACGCGGCAGCATGCAGCGTGTCGCGTAGCGCCCGCAGCGCACGGGCCGTGCTCAAGTGATCGGGGCTCAGGCCGCGGGCTACCAGTTCCCGCACGGCAAGCAGTTCCAGACTCCAGAGCGCCACGAGCGACCAGTCGAGTTCCAGTTCCACATTTTGCGGCGCGTGGCTGCGCAGTTTGCCGCGACCAAACGTCTGCTTGAAGCCCCGGATGAAGACCTCCACGCCCCACCGCCGGCGGTAGATTTCCTGCACCGCACGGACTGACAATCGCTCCGGGTCAAGCACATTGGTGACGAGCCACAGCGACCCACGGGCGTCGTGGAATTCCAGCAGCCGCAGCACGAGCGGCGGTTCACAGCGGCGGCGGACTTTTTCCGGCCAGAGGTAGACGATGTTTTTCTGCCGCTGCGTCCAACCCAGACCTTCGATGAGCCGGACCTGGCCGGCCACGCGGATCAGGAATGAATGCCCCTGATTCAAGAGGGTTTTCCAATAGTCGTAACCTTGAAAGCCGGCGTCCGCCACGACCAGCGAACCGGCCGGCAACGCGGGAATCATCTCGCGTAGATGAGCCCGCTCGCTGGAGCCGGTCGGCCCCTGACGCCAGTCCCAGAGCAGTCCCCACCCGACGTGCCACACCACGGTCAGCCAGACTTGCGGTGCGGGAGGCTGACGTTTCGCACAGCGCGAAACCGGTTTGCGCCGCGCGGACTGGCGTCGCGTCACGGACCGCTCAAAGTGGGCCAGGTTCGCCTCGCTCCGCGGCGCTTCCACCCGCGTGCCGTCGACCGCCATCACGATCCAGCCATGAATGCGTCCTCCGTGATCCGCCAGTTGCTGCATCCGCTGCCGCAACCGGGCGACGAGCAGCGCCTGCAACCGGTCCGACCACGTGTGGAGAATCTTCAGAAAGCCCTGATACGTTTGGCCCCATTCGCGACGCGGGAACAGCCCGGGGAGAATCTTGAGACCGCTGCGAAATCGCTCCGTCAGGCCCTCGTCTTCCCCCCAGGCCCAACACAAAGCCATTGTGATCAGCGGCACGAGCTTCCAACTCGTATTGCCATGCTGCAACAGTCCTGCCACCATATGGTCGTCGATCAACCAGTCGATGGCCCGCGCGAGCGATTGGCCATCGTGCTTCCTGCACGGCTTCATGCCAGACTCCCTTCTGGTCTTGTCACCAAATTAACGCAAAGGGAGTCTGGCTTTTTCTCTAATCCTTGAAAAGACTTATTGAAAATCGTTCACGGCGTTGCGTGCCGCTCCCGCCGTGCTCGGCGACATCCCAACCCGACAGGCTCTGGGTCGGCACCGAAACGTCGGTGGCGAACGCCGTGGCACTAAGATAGATCCGCGGCTCCAGAGTTTGGCAGATCGCTGGCACACGTGAGCCCATCTGCCGGAAAGAGCGGCGGCGCACCCGCTGACGGGGCACACCAAGCCGCTACCGCAAATCCGCCAACCAATCCGTTAAAGCCATTCTTCGGCTCCTGGAGGAAGGTTTCGCTGAGAATGTCGAAGCGCTCTGTTGTTGCTTTCCTGCGCGAATGAGCAGGAAGTCCTGGAAATCCAGTGAACTGAGATAGATTGCATTGGACGAGAATCCGGAGAACCAGTGAAAGCCTAAACAGGTGATTATGTTAATGCACGTACTATAGGATGAATAAGTCGATTCTGTCGATTTTTCCGACAGACGTTAAATACAGGGCAAATGGAGCCATATTGACGGAGAGCTCGGCACGGATTGCCTGGGAGTTGTGGCAGGAAAATGAGCTGCTGATGGCTAAAAAGGAGAGCCACCGCCCCGGTCAGGGGGTGCGCCATGACCGGGACGAATGGCTAGTTAGTAAACCACCGGGAAGAACTGCTCGATGGAGAGATCTTCGACACGATGGTGGAAGCCAGGGTGCTGATCGAGCAGGGGCGCGTGGAGTACAACACGATCCGACCGCACAGTGCGTTGGGGCATCGGCCGCCGGCGCCGGAAACGCTTCCGGAGAGGAAATCCCACCTCGCTACGCTCGGCTGGACTTCCTCTCGTGAAGATGCCGAAGAACGAACATAACGTCCGGTTCCATTCCCGGGGGCAGGTCAAAAATCCGTGCGAATGAGAATTTGGTGGAGAAGTGATCAACATTCAAAGCTGCGGGCCGGTTATAGAGATCTCCCGGATGCGTGCAGAGCTTTTGAATCTCTCAGGAACCGGTTTGACAAAGAAATGACGACGGAACCAAGGTGTTTTAGTATTCGTCGGCAGGGACAACCCAGGCCCATGTCTCCCCATCGCCCTGCCGCCTGTTCCAACGACTGGCTTGCTCCACGGCCTGTTCCCAGCTGAGATCACTAGCCAAGATTCGCGACGATTTTCCGAAAGTAATCACGTTGTAGGTCGGTGGAGTGGGAATCCTGAAGAAAGGGCCCCCGCCAGCAATGTCATGAGTGACGGTCAGTCGACGGGAACAACGCTGCGACGAGAATCGCATCGTCACCTTCGCGCGATCCGACTTCAACCCCCGCAAACGCAGACTTGAAAGCTCTGGCGACAAGTTGCAGCCTTCTTTTTAGAGGATTGTGGATTTCAGCGAGAGTTTGATATTTTGTTGACCCCGCGTGGGTTTGCAATGCCGGGGAAATAACCTATTCAGGGTAGTTGGTTGCTGAAGGGCGAGAGAGATGCGGCTGGTGTACTTGGTCGTGCGGCGAGAAATCGAAATCACCGGTGTTCATGAACTCCATGTTTCAAAGACAGACATCGGACGATCGGAAGACTGTCCGGTGCGACTGTCAGATGCCCTTGTTTCTCGTCGCCATGCTGCGTTGAACGTCGGTGAAGACAAATGCACTCTATGTGACCTCGGCAGCCAGAATGGAACTTACTATGCCAATGCCCGAATCACTTCGGAGATCACTCTCGGCGACAAGGATGAGTTTCGCATCAACCCTTATTCGCTCACCCTGTACTTCCATTATGCGGACGTGATTCAGGCAAGGTTGCTTGCTGATCAATCAACGATTCCTCATGTCGATAAATCCAGTGACGTGGACACGTTTCCCCTCGCCCTGTCGCGCGAGTTGACTCCGGCACAGAACCGTGTTTGCGAATTGCTCGTGCAAGGTTTCGTCGAAAAAGAAGTGGCGCGTCAACTCGGCGTTTCCGTACATACAGTGCACGTTCACACCAAGGCGATCTATCGGGCCCTGGGGGTGTCCACACGCGGTGAATTGGTCGCGCGATGGTTCACCAACCCCAAATGAATTTCTGAAGCGATCACAGCTGGCTTGGCCGGTCGTGAAATTTGGTGCCGACGGACAGTGCCTCGTCCATTCGTGAGGAATTCTTGGATCGTTCTTCAAAAGTAGAGCCATCCCCTCGTGGCCCAGGCAGCGAATCCGCAACAGAGATTCTTGATTGACGGATTGCAGCGTCAGCCCCCGGAATCGGACGTCACCGCGAACGGCTGAGTGATCCAGCTGGCCCGACCGTTCGCTGAACGGCGGGGCAATCACCCTGCGGGAGCGTGACCAGGGAGAGACTTTCAAGAATGACAATTTGATTTCGAAGGGACTGTTTTTCTGCCGCTACTGGGCCGGTTCCAGCGATCTTCGGAACCGAAATTCCATCCCGGCGATTGCCAATTCCTGATCGGTCAGACGCATGATTTGCAGCGTCTGTTGCTGCCCTTGCCAATTCTCGCCCAACAGCGCCAGGCTGGCCGGGGTTTCTTGGAGTTCGATCGTGAGTTGGTTCCCCTCCAGCCGCCAACAGCCGCGGGTCTCCATCCGCGCGATGTGTTTCCACCAGCCCTGGTCCGGTCCGAATTCGATCCGGACTTGGCCGTCCGATGAAAACGTCCAGACGACTTCCATTCCCTCGGCGGAGGCGCGCCAAGTGCCGGGGAGTTTTTGAGGGTCGATCGACCGAGCGCCGAAGCAGCCGCTGAGTCCCAGGCACAGGCAGAGCCAAAACAATTTCGTCCACTCGCACGTGTTGGCTGTTGAAATTTGCATCGGCGTCTTTCATCAGAGGAGAGAAAAAACCTCCCGACCACGGTGGTCGGGAGGGAATCCATTGGCGACCTGGTCGTCAGGCCGCCGCTCGGGGGGCTTCCCCGCGCCGTTCGGCGTTGAGCTGGTCCCAATCGAGGGCCAACGCTTCCCAATCGTCCTGGTCGAGCGGAGCCTCCTCGTCGATCAGGCTGAAGCCGTGCCGGGCGATCACGTCGATCGGTTCGCCGGTGGCCCGAGAGACGGCCCGATGCAGTTGTGCTGTCGTCATGCGTGGTCCTTTCAGGAAATGGAGAAACGAACACGCCCCACAAGTGCGGGGCGGGGTGTGGCCGACAAAGCGGGAAGTGCGAAGTCGGAAGGCGGAATTCAATCGGAAGAGAAATCCATGACCGGCAATCGAACGGCGTTTTAGGGGGCTTATCTTTCCGCCGTCCCCCTTCCGACTTCCGCCTTGCCATTCAATCGGTGCTCAATGAGCCAGGCGACTTCCGCAGCGAGTGCGTCGCTGCGGCGCGGGAACGGACCCAGCTTCGGGCCGTCGATGAGCTGAGCCCACCACTGGCCATGAGGATCGGGTTCCACGTGGCTGGCTCGCTGGATATTCACAGTGCCGAGCGCGGCCAGATCGAGGACTTCGGTATAGAGCGTGGTGATCTCGCCGGACGGGCCGATGAGCAGGTCCATCAGGCATTCTCCGATAACTGAGGGCGGATAATCTTCCGGCGCGGCCGGTCCACCAACAGCCCATCGAGTGCCGCTTGGACGCCCGACATCTGTCCGGCCACCTGCTGACGCAGAGACGCGCTTTCCCGCAGTTGCTTGGGGCCAATCCCCTGCACGATTCGCTGGGTCTGGTTTACCAGTTCCTCAAGTTGCGCATTCGAGCGGATATTCAGTCGCCGGAACCGCTCAAAGAACCCGGTCAGGTTGTCGACGGCGGAGTCTCGAAAGACTTTGGGCTTGCCGTCCTCACTGCCGGACAACCGGTCGGTGAGATGACTGACCAACTTTGCCAGTTCGTCGAGAAACGCCTGTTCGGCCAATTCGATGGCTTCGTTAAACCGGGCTTGGACCCGCTGGCATTCCTGTTCATAGAGCCGGGGGTTGAGTTGCCGCAGGTAATCGGGTGGCTCGATCGTGGGAAACTCCCACGTCATGGCGAATTCGTCTCGGAGGGAGGCGGGATAATCGGCGGGATGATAGAGGTCTCCCAACCGCTGGCGGGCCGAGTCTTTCAGTGCCGCGAACTGCCGGTCGAGCTGCGCCACGGCCTCCTGCAGCTTTCGTCCTGAACCGGCTCATCTGGCGATCGAAGAGGCTGAGATCATCCTGGCGAATCAGCCGGAGACCTGGTTCCGGATAAGGCAGCGTCAACGACGCCAGAATTGGACGGCCTGCCCTCGCACCGTGGTCACGGCTTGATAGGCGGCATGCCGGGTGTCGAGGAGTTTTTTGGCGGCCGACAGAACTGGCTTCGGCAGCGAACGAATCGGCGGCCTGTTCTTTCTGAGCCGCGGAGAGGCTCTTCCGGACGCCGAACCAGGTGAACGAGACCTTGGTCGCGGCCATCGTGGTCCGCAGTCGGTCGCCGCTGCCGTCGGCGTCTGGGACAGTTTCGAAGCGCAGCATCAGCGAGGAGTGGAGGCATGGGGTTCCTTTCTAGTGAGCAAAAATAGAACTGTGAACGCTTACAAAGCGAGAAGGGACGGCTCGGTAAGTGCAGACCAAGTCACGCGGAGATCGTCCAGCGGACGGGGAATTTCAGAGGTGGCCGAAGAAGGCAATTCAACCAGCAAACCGCCGACACGAATCGCGGCTAAAAGTCAGCTACGTGATAATCCAGATCAGAAGCACGATTGCGAAATGGCGTAGCCGGGCAATCCATGAATCACTCTCAGGCGATCTTACTGATGCGGTGGAGGGCCAATTCGTAAGAGGCATGGACCTCGCTTAACGATTGATCGACGTAGGGGGAACTGGCTCCGGGAATCCTGAAATAAAACCCGTCGTGCGCTCTCTTACTTTGTCGCGAATCACAATTTGAGTACCGTGTCGCCTGACGTTGAATTCGAGACGCCCCTGAGAGTTAGAATGAACGCGGCAGATCCCCTGGATGACCGGCCACTCTGTCAGAGCAGTTTCTACGTTCGTGAAGACTGTCGCTTCAGTGACGCGACGCTGGCTTCGGCAAAGGCTTTTGGTCGCCGATTCTACGAGAAAATTCGTGAGGGTCGTCGCCGCCGCAATGCGATGCTGGTGTGGGGTCATCGCGTTTCTGGTGCTGACAATGGCATGTCCCCCGCTCGGTGCGGATGTCATCGAACTACAGCCTGTCGTGGTCGAGCACGACGGCGTGTTCGGGTGGAATATCACCTGGCGAGACCTTGCGGGACGATCAACTAACTCAACTCATGCCGGCGTGGAATTGCTGCTGCCGGGAGCCAAGGCAGTCCCTGTTTTGTTTTCGCGCGAAGGTCGATCATGACGGCATCCAACTCGGCCCCCACCAAAATCGGTACGCTGACGGTGTTGTGGCGGATCTCTCTCAAAAGAATCCCTCGCTGGTGGAACGAACTCTTCGAAGTGACAGCAGACGCCGCTTCAGAAATTCTCGGTCTCTTTTCCATTAAACGTGGTGCCGGACGGCGAGTTTGCTTCGTTTTCCGGACCAGAGAAGTTGCAGGTGGTTTATGACCTGAGACAGAAAGCGGAAACACCCAGACCTTTCCCGTCGCGATGGTACGCGGTCAAACAAGGTCTTCGGTCTTCTGGCCGACTCGCCCGGCCTTTGGGAAAATCGTTGCCAGGTGCTGCTCGATCCATCCCAGAAACAGTTGGCCGTTTCCACAGGAGACGGGTCTGAGCCCCACACAATGATGCTGAAACCACCGGAGGATGCTCGAGACACGTACCAGTATCAGATGGACGGTCAGCAATCACCGGCGGCTGGGGAAACCCGGCGGTACACCACTTGGGTATTTGCCAGTCCGGCTCAAGATCACTACGACGCTCGTCGCCGCACACCGCAGGCCAATAGCAAAGGTTGAACTCATCGACGCTTGAGGCAATCTGCGCAACACATCGCTCTTATCTGCTCCGCCGGAACCTGGCACGCGACGCCGACAACCAATTGCGGGACGGCCGCTATATCTTCATTTCCTGACCTTATTACGGCTGGAAGCAATGGTCAGCGATTTGCTTTACACCGCCTGGCTGGATGATCCGGAGAAAACGATCGAGGCGAACGCGCCGTGTTCTGGACTCGAATGGACTACGAGGACAACGCCCAGTACTACCTGATCTGGTCAACGTTGATGAAGCGGGGAAGGTGGCACGGCCAATCACGCTCTGGTTAAGAAGGCCTATGATTTTATCCGGCAACATGAAAACGACGGGTTGTACGTGCCGCCTCCATTGCCTGGCCTGCCCAATCCTCGCGGCTGGAAGACCTATCATGACGTGCTGTTGTACGACGACGATTCTCCCGCGAGTAATCAGGGTTTTACCGTGCGGCCCTGCTCGCCGCCAAGGAACTGGGCTTGAAGTGAGTGACGATGAGATTGAACGAGCGATTCAAGCCTATCGCTGTTATTCAACACGAAGTCCGGCTTATGCCCACCAGTCGCAAACAGAGCGATACGCTGGGACACTTTACGCGCAACGCTGACGTATGCGGTGTTCGGCAAGAAATTGCTGACTGACGAACAGGTGCCGACGCATTACCGGACCAGCGAGAAAGTAAAAAGTCCTTATGGCCTGCGTGATTTTCGCCAACGGGACCCGTTTCCGGCCACAGCGGTGTGTGGCTACGGCGGCCTTCAGCGGTTCCTCAACGAGCTGCGCGAATCACCTTCTGGCCGAAGTCCATGGTGTGCCGGCCGCCGAGATCGAACCCCTGCTGATCGAGCGTATCGCGAGAGAGATCGCGCACAACCCCGCATTCAACGAATCGATTAACACCGTCAATGGCCAACCGCACGGTCACATTCTTTATTCATGGAACTCGGTTATTGCGGCTGCGAAAAGAAATCCGCCGTTGCCCTGGCCGGATCTGGTTCCGATCCGGTCGACAGTGATCGACGCGAAACCAGGGTGTCATCCGCGAGAACGCGCACTGCGCCTGGAGCCTGAACAAGCAACGCGGCAATTCGGCATCTGCCATCTGCTTGACGTACTCTTTTGCAATTCGCGGGCGGCAAAACGTAAAGTGCGACCACCATCCTTGGGAATGACGATGAGCGAGCTTCAGACCGATTCAGGCCGACGACGCAGATAACGACGAAGCCTGCTGATGCTTCTTCGTGTCGGTATAACCCTTCGAGCATTCGCGAGCAGATCGTCCGCTGCATCGGTCACCTTGCCCGAGGTCTCGAGCGCTCCGACGGCATACGACTTCGCTCCGCTCCATCGAGGAGGACCGCGCGGGACCCGACAGAGGCAGCACGATTGAAGTCCGACTGCCCAGCGCTCCGCGGGTTGGCCCCGGAATACTCAGGTCAATTCGCCGACGGCTTGACCAGCCTGCGGCGGGACGAAGTGGAAGTGGGTTTTTGATAGGATCCCGGCCGATCCGCTGACAGGCAGCGGCCACTGGCCCAATTTCGCAACTGTTCGACGTGCTTCGCCGAAGTAGTAGACACCGGCACGACGTTGCGGGCGGCTTCGTCGCGAGACATCCGGGTTGGTTGCCGACAAGCGGCAGCACGATTTGATCTCGGCTCCGGTCCATCCGTCATCGGCAGGAATCGGCTCGGATGGGCCGATGTCGTACAGCGCGTTCGAGGCGAGGGTGCAGCGCAGATAGCCCGCCGCCGTCTCCGCTGCGGCAAATCCACGAAGAAAATCCTGTCCAGGTCGCTCGGCCCGTGTGAACCGGCGGAGCCGGCGGATGTCATTCGCGGTGGCGATGAAGAAGACTTCGGAATCGTGGTCGGCCAACCAACTCAGGAGAGAACCAAAGAGTGCGTCGAGACGCCGGAGTCGCCCGTGCCGTTCACGCCCGGATAAACCCTTCTCGATTTCATCCACGAAGAGGATGGACGGGGGCGCCATGGCTTCGGCGATCTGCAAGGCCTGTCGGACATTTTTCTTCGACTCACCAACCAGGGAACCCATGAGCCGCCAATCTCGAGCGACAGGACCGGTCGGCCGACTTCGTTGCCCAGCGCGCGACAGAACGCCGACTTCCCGCAGTACCGGGGCGAGAGGAGCAAAGCCCCCCGGGCTTTCACCGACCGGCCAGGCTGCAAGCTGCACGCCGGCAAAAGTCTTTCAGCGCCTCCAGGCTTTCCAGTTGCGAAACGTCTCGCCGCCGCGGTAGAGCGATAGTAGGTTCTGCTTCTTCAGCGACTGGCCTTTGATCTCCCAGATCGCCTCCGGCCGCAAGGCGTCATGCCGGGCCAGCGACAGTTGCAACGTTCCTTCCGCCTCCTGGCGTGTCAACTGGCGGCGGCATCCAGCAGTGACTCCCAGTCACGCCTGGTCGGCAGGAGGCCGCATCATCGGCCAGCATCTCGCGAGCGATCGCTCGGGGTTGTTCCCTGTCGAGGGAGTTCGTGTTCCAAGATCACAAACTGCCGCTCCAGTTCCAGAGGGATCTGCACGACCGATGCCAGATCACGACGAACGTCCGCGACTCCTTGCCGGCCTGTAACTGGAGCGCGCCGCCTGCACGATCTCGCCGTTCAAAAACCGCTGGAAAGTTCTTCAGCACCAGGAGTGGCCGTCCCTTGGGGATTGGCCAACGCCGGCAGACTCCGGATCGCGGCCAAGGGATCGGCAGCCGGAGAGGCAGGGGCGGGCTGACCGGGAATCGTCAATCTCGCGGTCGATGTCCCAGGTGGCCAGCGACCACTCGTGTTGCCGACAGAGGTCTTGGATTTCGCGGAGCCGCTTCGTCCGGTTCCTGGGTTTCCAGGTACAGGCCGGTGAAGGCGGCATGAATGTAGTCGGCCAGTTGGGCCATCAGCTCATGGTCAATTTCCTTAAGGTAAAGAGGGAGGGTTAGAGGGGGCGAGGGAGAGAGGTCAGAAGTGCTTGGATGGCTTGGAACCAGCCCCGCACTCGCCGGCCGGATCGCGCTCGGCTAAGAGATCGGGCGTCATTTGGTCGACCGCCAGTGTGTTGAGCTCGCCGCTTCATCCGGAAGATCAGTCTCGCCGGGCCCGATACGACAGCGGCCAGGAGGTCGGGACCTCGCGCCTGAACCACGCCCTGCGACCGGGGTATCGTCCGCGATTGCGACGCCACTCCGCAGGCCGCGGCCACCGCGCGGGGGTGGATAATTTCTCCAGCGACCGCTTGCGGGTCAGAAACGCCTGGCAATGCGGACGGTGGTTGATTTCGGCGACCATTCGCCGGCGTAGCTCGGTCTCGGCGATTGTTCGCGACGTAGATATGCAGTCAAGCCGCAACCGAGTGGTGCCAAGCGGCGAGTCCAGGCAGCCAGATCACCCCCGCCAGCCGGCAGAAAGATCAAGCGTCCTGCTTCCACGAGCCCCGGAAGATCAGAACCCCCATCGAGTGAGCCGCACAATGGGCGACAATCGGGCCAAGCAGGCGATGTCGAGAACGCCTTCGGTAACGACGAGCAGCGGCCGGTCGCTAACCGGATTGACCAACAGTTCAGCAGGAGTTGTCGGGACGCGCAACAAGACCGTTCTCCTCCATGGACGTTTGGTGATATTCGGCGGTTAGGTTTCGGACTGTTTCAGGCCGAGGGCGGCTTCCAGGTTCCGCGTGGCCTGCCGACAGGCAGGCCCCACAAAGCCATGCGTTTCGATCCGGGTTTCTGGGGCGAGATCAGGACATCGGGATCAGCATAGCGGTCTCCAGTGAGGAACAGGTTGAGAAGTTCCGGTTCAGGCAGCGCCACAAGCGCACTCGGATCCAGCCGTCGGTCAGGACCTGCTCGACGGCGTCCGGCCCCTGGCGGGCGCAACTGGAGCTTGGTCAGTTCCACGGCATACGCCTGCTGAAACCGGTCGAGCTTGCTGATACGCCCCCAGCGGCCTTCAAAATTGTCGTATTTCAGTTCGCCGGTGGCGGTCTGGCAGACGACCGGATAGCGCCAGCCTGGAGTTCGATCGCCAGGCCGGTGGCTACGGCGGAGAAGAGCTGAACGGTACGCTGCACAGGGGCCGGCCACGGTAAGCGATGACAAGCGGCAGTAATCGCCAAGGGATCCCTGGATCTGCGTACGGATGGTGACAATGTGCGACATGAGTTGTTCCTTTCAATGAAATGAGCCCGACTTGGTTCGCGATGAGTGATTACCGCTCACGGCGGAGTGCTTCCAGGGCGTGATAGAGGTGCCAGATCAACCGGCCGGCGACGATCATTCCCCAGATCCAGTACAGCCAGAAGAACACTTGCGGCCAGCCGACGAGAGCGGACAGGATGATCAGCCACCAGATACACCTGGGGAGCCTGCGGGCTGACGGGGCGGAAGATGATGCGGGCGGGCTGAGAAGCCGATGGGGAGGAACCTGCCGATCAGGCTGACAGCGACGAAGAGGACGGTGGAGTTTGCGATGATGGGCCAGCGTGGTCCTCCTCCAGGGTCTCGTCGATGAGGATCACACGCCGTCGATAGCGGCGGCGATGCCGGCTATTGGTGGTGCGGGCCGGGAAAACTTCGCGGCGGCGAATGGGGTACCGTGCCGTCGGAACTGTTCCAGCATTCGGCCACCAGCCGCCGGACTGTAATTCTCGATCCATCTCTGCCCACCAACTCGGCGGGCCAGTGCCATGCGACATCTGCGTTCCATTGCTAAAGGGAGTGCCATACAAAGAGCCGCAAGAAGAAAGCTCTTGCGGCTGGGAAAGTTCGTGGTCACCGGTGTGACCAACTGGATTATGAGCAGAATCAGGCGGCCGAGATCAGCAACCTGATCGTTCGCATTCGTCCGCCGTGGTTGCTGCTTCAATTCCAAGGCTTTGCGGCGTGTTCGACCATCGGGTATTGAAGTCCTCGGTCTTCATGCCAGGCTTTTGATGGCTGCGCGAACTGGCTGCCTGCGGTGGGTACCGTTGCCGCGATTTCTTGAATCAACAGACCTTGCCGAAACAGGTGCATGGCCGGCTCGATGTAGGGCTGATGCGGTTCCTGCCGAACACGTTGACCTGCAAACTGGCTCTTGAGGGCTTTCGCGCATTGCCGCTGGCACCGTATCGTTCGGCAACCAATTTCATGATAGCGGTCATCCGGGCGCTTTCCCACGCCGAGCCGCCTCGCCAATCTCCTTGAACGATGCCTTGCTGATGAGCTTCAACTCTTTCGATTTGCGCTTCGACTACGGGAACGCGGCAAAATTGAGCACGATCCGTGGATTCGCCGTTCCCAGTCTGACTTCCCCGGACCCGATCGGCACGGACAAGTTCGGAAGCGACAACGTCTGAATTTGTGCTGACGCGCCAGTATTTCCGTTTACGGCCTGGCTCAGTGATCAATTCCAAGGCTATGGACCACCCAGCAATTGCCGCAAGGCCTCATTCGCCGCCGGCCCCGAGTTTTTCAACACGTGATGCAGTTCCTGCAAATGCTGCCGGATCCAGTCCGACGTCGGCGCCGGTAACTGCTGCTCAGTGGCCTCCAATTGATGGATTCGACGCTGCAAATCGCTTCGTTCCCGTTGCCGTTCCCTGATCCGCGGGATCAGACTTTCTCCCAACTCTTCGTCGGCCTCCAGTTGATCGACAAGCTTCTTGATTTGCCGTTCCACTTCGCGCAGCTGCTGCCGCAAGACGTCTAACGACTGCGGTTGTTGGCTCCGTGACTCATGCCATTTCTTATGACAAGCCTCTTTGACAGCGGCGAGCCAGTCGGCATCGTCTGTGATCAATTGCCTGATCGAGTCGAGAATCAGGTCGTTCTGCGAGGCGACGAGGTACCGGATTTTGCAAGTCGCAGATTCCGTTGCGGGCGTTGCGGCACCGCAGCCAGTCCCTGTGCGCCCGCGACATAAACATGCCATTGCAAAACGGACACTGAAACAGTCCCGTCAGCGATTGCCGTCGCTGGCTGCCGTCAGAGCCCCGCAGACCGCCATCCGGATTGCGAAATTGTCCGCAAAGTTCGACGTTGGCGTCCACATCTCTCGCGCTCGAAGCTCTCGTCGTCGATGATCCGCAACTCGGGAATTTCGCGCAGCCAATTGAGAAATTCGTGTTCTTCACGCGGCTCCTGCGTCACTTGGCCTGTCGCTGGATGGCGAATATTTTTCAGTAAGCCCCACGGCCATAATCCGATGTATTTCGGTGACCGGAGCATGCCGACGATGAGCTCCGGTTTCAGGATTTCGCCGACGCTCGATGATCTTTCGGGACATTGTTGATATTAAATTGCCGTGTGATCCAGCGGAAGACCTTGCCGTTCTTTGACGAACCACATAAACGCTTGGCGGACCCAATAGGCTTCGTCTTCTTTAATCGCATAATCTTTTGCGCGCTGCCATTTGCCCAGCGCGGCGATCATTTCACTTGCCCGGAGAGGGGATCGAGTTGTAGCCAAAGCGGAAGTCCCCGACGCTGAAGCGGGCGAGCACGGTTCCTTGCTGGCCTTTGCGAACATTGTCGCTGAGATCGTCCAAGAAGCCGCTCTTCGTGCTGGATGCTGAAGAATCGCCGCAATTGTTTTCCAGTCGCCGACGGCGGAATCCACTCCCTCTTTCACCGAGATGACGCGCACCCGATGGACATAGACCAATTCTTTTGAGCAAGGCCATGCTGATCAAGGATTCCCGTTCCAGCCGACCTGCCAGAAATAGAGTGTGCTGAACTTGCCGGAGTTTCGCATCGCCTAGCAGCTTGTCGAGCCCTTCACGACGAGCCTTCGTACCCGAGACGGCTTCATCTTTATAGAGAAATTCGTCGCGGATCTTCTGATTGAGTTGTTCGGCGAATCGTCGGCATTCGCGCAACTGGTCGTCGATGCTCGACTCGTTTTGTTCATCAGAGCTATACCGGGCATAACAGGCGGAGACGCGGTCGTTCTGCCGGACGCTGTTGGCTCTTTCGGCGTCGCTGAATGGGGTAAGCTGCCGTACTGTCGGCCGCGGTTGTTTGCAGCGGCAATGTCGTCACCTGCGGTCGTATGCTGTCAGCCCTGGAGGAAGATTCAAGAAACCCCTGTTTTTCAGGGTCGGGAGAGGTGGCAGAGTGGCCGAATGCACCGCATTGCTAATGCGGCGTGGGCCAAAAGCCCACCGCGGGTTCGAATCCCGCCCTCTCCGTGTTTTGAATCTGGCCAGTGCCGCAAGTGATTGTATAGCAATTACTTGCGTTTTTTCTTCGGCTGCCAACAGCCTTTCCTGATGCACATTTGGTGCACACTCCCTGCACGGGAAGTGGCGATGGTTCGGCAAAAAAAGCAAGCGCGCCGACGTTCGCGGTGCACGCGATACCGCATCCGGCGCGTGTCGGTCTACCTTCATCACAGCGCCAGGTGGGTTGACGACAGTCAGTGTGAAAACCGGTTGACCAACTTTAAACTCCTGTCCCGGATGGGCATCAGCACACGTTGCGGATGAGATTTCAACTCTCACGTCCCTTGTGGCGACTTCGATTGTCTCTCACTTGGAATTTCGCCAGTCGCCGCTGATCGGCGAAGCCGTGAATTCAGATCGGGGGTCTCTTAAGGGGACGATTTCCCCAAAGGGCTGGCTCGACGCAGCGCTTTGCCTGCCAGGGCTCCCGTGGGGACTCCGGCATGGACTGCGGGAACCCCGTTGATAAACACATATTTCACGCCAGTCGCATATTGATGCGGATTGTCGAATGTGGCGGTGTCGAGGTACTGGGCTGGATCAAGCGCCACCACGTCCGCGGCATAGCCCGGCTTCAGATAGCCGCGGTCGGTCAAGCCGATGATATCGGCTGGGAGCCCGCTGGCGCTGCGGATCGCCTGCTCCAACGAGATCACATGTTCGGCGATGGCATAACGACCAATCTTTCTCGCAAATGTCCCGTAGCTGCGCGGATGGGGACGTTCGGGGCCAGGCAGGTACGAACGGCCGTCGGAAGCCGTGGCGATCCATGGCAACTGCATGGCGAATCGGACGTCTTCCTCGCTCATCGAGAAATTGACGACGCCGGCCTCGCCCAGGCGGACGATCTCACAGGCCAGATCGACAGCCGATTTGGCTTCCTCGGCTGCAATCTGTTTAACGCTCTTGCCAATCCAGTGCGGCATAGGCTGAAAACGGGAAATCACCACATCGGCGCCATCGTGTGTGCCTTCAATCGCTTTTTGCACGTCAGCTCTCACCCGCGGAGCAATTTGAGGGTTGTCCAGTCGTTCGACCAAACCCTTGGTGCCGCCCGACCGGGCCCATGTCGGAAACAGGGTGGCTTCGAGGGAGGTGCTGGAGGCGGTGTAGGGATATTGGTCGGCCGTGACGCGTCGTCCCGCAGCCCGAGCCGCTTCGATTTGGGCGGCCGCCTGGCGGATCAGGCCCCAATTTTCGGACCCGCTGGCTTTGAAGTGGGAAATGTGCACGGGACATGCGGCGGCTTCGCCAATCCGCAACGCTTCGTCGACAGCCGCCAGCAGTTCGCGTCCTTCGCCGCGAATGTGGCTCGCATACAGGCCGCCGTGAGCTCCTACGACTTTGGCAAGATCGATCAATTCCTCGGTGTCGGCATACACGCTGGGGACATAAATCAATCCGGTCGACATTCCCCAGGCGCCCTCACGCAGCCCCTGGTCCGTCAGTTCGCGCATCGTCTTTCGCTCGTCTTCCGTTGCGCGGCGATCCAACACTCCCATGACTTGCGCACGCAGCGATCCCTGGGGAATCAGGTGCGCGACGTTGGTTCCTGCGCCCGCCTCGTCGATCCGCGAATAAAACTTGCCGACATCCACCGCACCGGAACCGCAATTTCCCGTGACGGAAGTGGTGCAGCCCTGGAGCACGTAATTCACGCATCCCCGCATCGTCACGGAGACGACCTGCTCGTCGCTGTGCGTATGGAGATCGATGAACCCGGGAACGACGTACAAGCCGGAGCAATCGACAATTCTGTCAACACGCCCCAACGCCAGTGCGCCGACTCCCACGATTTTATCGCCGCGAAGGGCCACGTCACCCACGACCCCGAGGTGGCCGGTGCCGTCGATGATCGTGCCTCCTTTCAAAACCACATCCGCAGTCAGCGGCTCGTCCGCCAACGCGTCAGCCACCAAGAGCAAGATCGTCCATCCTGACAGCAACCTGACGATGGAACTTGGAATGAACCTCAAGGTTTTCATGCGATTTAGCCTTGTCCTGCTCAGAACCGCTGTCGCCAGCTGAATCACTGTAAGTTGTGACAATCGCTCCCGAACCCGAGTCATTGCTCCGGTGAAATGAACATGATCCGGCAAGCGCGGCGTCAATTCAATCGGGAAGGATTCTCTGGGGCGAATCGACATCGGTTCATTGGCGAGGATTCGGCGCAGCGCTGGCCGCCCAGCCATGACGTCGGCGATCCGCCTCTCCGTATCGAATCCCCGTGACGGGATTTACGGCAATCGAATGCGCATCACCTTGCTCGACTGCGGGCTCGCCGATTTGGTGCCCCATGGCGCGCAACTGAACCAACGCGTCTTGGTGATCGGTCAGCAATCCCGCTTCCACTCGCACGCGATCCGGCATCCATTGGTGATGATGGCGAGGGGCATCCACCGCGTCCCGCAGCGGCATGCCATATTCCAGCACGTTGATCAAGATGCAGAATACGGTGTTGATGATGGTACGACCGCCGGGGCTGCCCGTGATCACGACCACACGACCATTCTGACTCACAATCACCGGGCACATCGAACTCAGCATCCGTTTACGCGGAGCGACGAGGTTCGGCTTGGTGCCGATGCGGCCATCGACCGTGGTGACTCCCGCAACCGGGTTGAAATCACCCATCTCGTCATTCAACAAAAAGCCGGCATCGCGAACGACGATTCCCGAGCCAAAGGCGTTCTCCAGGGTGTATGTGTTGGAGACGGCCATGCCCTGGCGATCGATCACGCTGAAATGTGTTGTTTGCGATCCCTCGCCCGGCGTCAGAACCTCAGCGCCGAGCGCTGCGGAGGAGGTCGCCGCCGTCAGCGAGATCTTTTTGGCGAGTTCGTCGGTGAACTCTCTCGCTGTAAGGCGCAGGGGGATCTCAATGAAATCGGGATCACCGAGATATTTCGCTCGCTGCAAATAGGCCAGCTTCATCGACTCGGTCATCAGATGTAACGTGCGCGGGGACCAACGCGGTTGTTGGCTTAAATCAAAATGCTCGGCCAGATTCAACAATTGAATCAACGTGATCCCGCCTGAACTGGGCGGGGGCGGCGCAAACACATCGTAGCCGCGAAATTTGCCATGAATGGGAACACGTTCTTTTGCGAGATAGGCGGCCAGATCCTCCCGGGTGATCAAGCCGCCGCCACGTCTCATTTCGGCCACCAGCAAGTCAGCCGTCGCGCCCCGGTAAAAGGCGTCCGCGCCCTGCGAGACGATCTCCCTTAACGTCTGCGCCAAATCCTGCTGCACCAGCCGGTCGCCGGCGATCCATTCAGCCATCGCTTGATGCTTGCCAAATGCTGCGAGAAATCCCGGTCGGTGGTGAAATTGCTGGACACCTCGATTCAGCGAAGCTGCAAGCGATTCGTCGATTTCAAACCCCTCGTCGGCCAGGGTCGCCGCCGGAGCGACCACGTCTTGCCAAGCCAGCTTCCCGAACTTGCGATGAGCCAGTTCCAACCCGCGCACCGTTCCGGGCACGCCGATCATGCGGTACGGATTCACGGGTCCGCTCGCGAACATGTCGACGGTCGCTCCCGCTGGCGCCATTTCGCGATAGTCGAATACCGTAGGCGGCTCGCCGTCGGCAGGATGAACCAGCATGAAACCGCCACCGCCGATGTTGCCGGCTTCTGGCCACGTCACCGCGAGCGCGAAGGCCGTCGCCACGGCAGCGTCCACGGCGTTCCCTCCTTGTTCCAGAACACGCGTGCCAATTTCCGTCGCGGGAGCGGACACGGAAACAACCATGCCTCCACGAGATTGCGCCGACAGGCCGGAAGAATGAAATTCGTCATCGGCAGAAATTCGACTCGCTGACCCAATCGTCATCAGCCAAGTTGCCGCCACCAAAAGTCTTGACGGAATGGCGCTGCTGATCAGAGGTCTCGGTGTCATGAATTCCCAAATCACGAAAGCATTGGTTGCTGTTCGGGTTATCGCTCGTCGATTGAGGCGAGAAACGCACCACCAGCCACGAGGCAAAAGTCGACTCGGCCGCGACGCCTCAATGATACCATGGCAGATTTCACACGAAACAGCAGCCTCTGGTCGGATGCTAGCCGAGAGCGGCGCGGCGGCCAATCCTACGCACAGCGGTCGGATCCATCCGCCAGCGTCACCAGCCGGTTCCAGGCGTCGTAGGTGGCGGTGTAGGACGAACCAGGATCGGCCGGCTGGAGCAGCGTCGTCATGTTGCCGTTGGGATAATAGACTGGCTGCGCCCAGGCCGAGCCGACCGAATTCGCGATGCCGGTGATCTCATTGACCGGGTTCGCCGTGCGGGATTGGACCAGGTCCCAATTCCCGTCGCCGTTGTCGTCTTCCCGGAACCCTTGCCAGTTGCCGGTCGCGTCCAGCGTCCAGCACTGGGCGAAGGTTTCCGAGGTCAGACCAGTGTTGGAACCATTCAGCGTTCCGCGAGCCATGTTTTTCAGGCGCTCGATGGCGTCGTAATTGTAAAGCTCGTCGAACTTCGCGCCGGCCGCCGTGGCCACGGTGTTGTTTCGCCACAGGCGACTTCCCGCGCGGTCATAGCCGTACTGGATCCGATCGGCATCCGTGCTATTGCCGTAATTGTACCAGCGGTTGTCTTTGATCCGATCAAACCGATCCCAGCCGGAGTAGATGTCGCCCGTGTCAGGGTCGTTCACGCCGGAAAGATCGGCTAACGTCCACTTGATGTCGGGCTGCTGGTAATCGTCGACGACGAAATCTTCATCCCTGACCTGCCCCCTCATACCGAGTCCAGGTGCTGAGTGATAAACTGCGGCACTTTGGGCGTTATCGAGGAGAGGGCAAGATGCCGAGGAAGCGATTTGGGCTGGCCCAAGCAGCCTCGTGGTCCAGACGCGGCGTCGTCGCTGGAAGCCTTGGAGTCGGTCGGCAGGGATGATGAATTCGACGAATCCCAGCTTTACAAGAGGTGAATCAGTCTCCGACGGCGGCGGGTTCGGAATTATAAGATATGTGCGCTCGGGCTGGTGAGTCAGATTTTTCCAATGTGCTGAGCGGATTTGTACGGACGTTGAAACTCGAGGTCAGGAGATGAGCATGAAACGCCTCGCCGTCGTGGCCGTTTTTGCGATCCTCTTTTTCAACGATCTGGCGTGGGCGCAGCAATCAGGCTTTTGGAAGTCTGTAGCGCAGATACCACGTGACTTCGCGCAACTGTCAGGTGATGAGAACAGCATACCTCTTACCAAAAAATAGCAAGCGGGAGCTCAGGAAGTCAAATGGATTGCTAACGAAAGCGTGTGCATCAGTAAGCTGCTCGAGTATCTGCAACAGGAGTGGCCTGCCGCTCGTTTTCCACAGCCTTTGAATCGTCGAGCACATCGGATTGGCCGGACATCATTGACACAAATCACGGCCAATTCTCCGGTGGCCGCATGAATCGAGATCGTGGCGGGAAAACCAAATGTTTGACCCCTGTATTCAACGGCCCGGCAAGCAAGGTGGGCCCTGACGGCAAATTGCGACTGCCGTTGAATGGCGTGCGCAAAAAAATCCTCCGGTTCAGCAGCGTCCTGAGTCCAAAGCTTTTTTCCAGCTGATCACCGATTGCCAAGAAGACCTGCTGCGTGCCAAGGCGTTTGTCGTCAGCCAGGAAGATATGCTGGAACCCGTAGATCGACTGCATGCTGAAGAAGCGAGTTCGCTGTCGGACGAGGAACAGAGTTTGTTCCAAGTGAAGATCATAGATTCTGGAAAAATTCACCGGAACTAAGCTCGGAATTCCCTCTGTTGCCGACACGCCGCACGCGGAGGAATTGGCAGCAATGGAAGGCGGCAGGCCGATTTACGATGTAGAAGAGATGCTCTATCTGAACATGTCAGGTTGACGAAGTTTTCGTTCCAAATTCTTGTCAAATGTAAGGTTGCGAACCAAGAGCCTCGCGGCCGCTCGATGGGAGTCGACTTCGTCTTGAAGTCGTGGATCGAAGGGCTGAGGTTTTGGACGCGCACCGTCGATGGTGAAACGCCAAGGGACTCTGCGGTTCAGGGCCATTCCTCGTGGCCCGGAGATTCCGCAAAGTTGATACAACTGGACCGTCGCGCGGACTAAAATCGGGCAGGCACTTTACGGTTCCCTCTCGGGGTTGGTATCCTAAAAGCGGACGTTGATGCGTTGCGGCGTTCTCCGCGTATCTCTCCCGCCCTGCGAGCCTGCCATGTTTGCTCTCCGTTATTTGCGGATTTGCGGTTGTCTGTTGAGCGTGGCGTTCGCCAATTCCGCGCTCGCCGCCGAGGAGGAAAAACCGGTCAGCTACTACCGCCAGATCCGGCCCATTCTACAGCGGCACTGTTCCGGTTGTCATCAACCGGCCAAGGCCGGCGGAAATCTGCTACTCACGGGATTTGCTGAATTTCAAAAGGGAGGCGAAAACGGGCCGGGGTTTGTCGCCACGAAGCCCGCGGAAAGTCTGATCGTGCAGTACATTTCCGGCGAGAAGCCGGAGATGCCGCTCAACAGCGAACCGCTGAAACCCGAGCAGGTCGCGCTGATCTCAAAGTGGATTGAGCAAGGCGCCCAGGACGATTCCCCCGCGTCGGCACGCGACGACATCTCTCCCTCGAATCCGCCGGTGTACCGCGCGCCACCGGTGATTACGTCGCTGGCGTACTCTCCCGAAAGCCGGCAGCTTGCCGTCACGGGCTATCATGAAATTCTGTTGCACCATGCGGATGGCAGCGGCCTGATTGCCCGGTTGGTCGGCCGTGCGCCGAAGATCACGTCGCTCAGCTTCGCTCCCAACGGTCAATTCCTGGCGGCGACGGGCGGCGCGCCGGCCCTCTTTGGTGAACTGCAAATCTGGGACGCCGCCAAGCACGAACTGTTGCGTTCCGCCACCATTTCCTTCGACACGCTGTTTGGAATCTCGATCAGCGATGACAGTCAACTGGTGGCGTTCGGCAGTTTTGACAACAAGGCCCGCGTCGTGCAATCGTCCGATTTGAAGCCGGTGTCGCAGATGGACGCCCATTCCGACATGGTGTTCGCGACGACGTTTTCGCTCAAGAACGACCACCTCATCAGCGTCAGCCGCGACATGTCGATGAAACTGACGGAAATCAAGACATCGCAGTTCATCGACAACATCACCAGCATCACGCCGGGGGCGCTCAAAGGGGGCCTGATGGCGATTCAGCGGCATCCGAAAGAGGAGCAAGTGCTGGCAGGGGGATCGGACGGCGAACCGAAGCTCTACAAAATCTTCCGTACGCAGGCCCGCCAGATCGGCGACGATTTCAACAAGATTCGCGGCTTTCAGGCGCTGCCAGGGCGGATTTTCAGCCTGCAATTCAATGCCGACGGGAGCCAGTTTGTCGTGGGCGCCAGCAACGCGACGAGCGGTTCGGCTCGCATATACCAAACAGACGACGGGAAATTGTTGCACGAGTTGAATGGCCATCCAGGGGGCGTCTTCGCGGTGGCGTTTCGGCCGGATGGAAAACAAGTGGCGACCGGCGGGATGGATGGCGAGGTCCGACTGTTCGACGTTTCCACCGGTGCGCTCGTGAAACAATTTCTGCCGGTGACGATCTCGCCAGCGGTGGCGGCAAAGTAACTTTTGGAATTTCAGATTTCGCATTTGAGATTCAGAGGATGTTATCCATGCGAGCTGTGATAGCGATGTTGATGATGGCCGGCATCCTGGGATGGTCGGTTTCGGCGCCAGGAGACGAATCCGGCGCACCGGCGATTGCCAAGCTGCAAACGATTCCTGAGAAGCTGGTTCTCAGTCAGTTGCGGGACGCGCGGAGCATCCTCGTCCAGGGAGTGACCGCGCAGGGCGACGTAATTGATCTGACATCGGAAGCCCAGCGCATTGCCGAAGGGGCTCAGATCACGATTGATCAGGACGGATATGTCGCTCCCGTCGCGACGGGGGCCGCCCAGGTGCTGATTCAGGCGCGGGGATTGGAGATTCGCGTGCCCGTAGAGGTGCAGGACGTCGCCATGAAACCGGTCGATTTCATTCGGGACGTAGAGCCGTTCTTGAGCAAGACCGGTTGCAGCCAGGGAACCTGCCATGGCGGGCAGCAAGGAAAAAAGGGATTCAAGCTGTCGCTGCGAGGATATGACCCGATTTATGACTACCGGGCGCTCGTGGACGACGTATCGGGTCGCCGGTGCAACCGCGCCAAGCCCTCGGAAAGCCTGATGTTGCAGAAGCCGACGCAGGCGGTGCCGCACGAAGGCGGTTTTTTGTTCGACGAGGATTCGCGAGCGTACAAGATCCTGGAGCAATGGATTGCGGAAGGCTGCCGGTGGAGCGAGGCGACCCGGCCGGAGCGGTTGGAGATTCGTCCAGAGAGTCCGCTGATGGATCGCGCGGGCCAGACGCAGCAGTTGCAGGTCATTGCCTATTTTGCGGACGGGTCCAATCGCGACGTGACGCGCGAAGCCATTTTCGAAACGAGCAATTTTGAAGTAAACACCGTCTCCGGCGCGGGTCTGGTGAAGGCGGTCCGCCGGGGCGAAGCGGCGGTGCTGGTGAAGTATGAAGGTGTGTTTGCCAACACGCCGGTCACCGTGCTCGGCGTGCGGGAAGGTTATGCCTGGAAAGACTCCCCGGAAAACAACTTCATCGATACGCATGTCAATCAAAAGCTGAAACGACTGAAGATTTTGCCGTCGGGTTCGTGCACCGACGCGGAATTCCTGCGCCGCGTGGCGATCGACCTGACGGGATTGCCGCCATCGGCCGCCGAGGCGCGGGCGTTTCTCAGCGATCCTCGCGATTCTCAGACAAAGCGGCAAGCGAAAATCGATGAATACCTCGAGTCACCGGGGTATGTCGATCATTGGACGCATAAATGGAGCGATTTGCTGCTTTCAAATCGCAAATTCATCAATGAAAAAGGGGTCTGGGCGTTTCGCAACTGGATTCGACAGGCGATCGCCGAGGACGTGCCCTACGATCAGTTTGTTTATGAATTGATGACGGCCTCCGGCAGCACGCTCGAGAATCCGGCGGCGAATTACTATCGCATCGCCCGCGAACCGCGCGAAGTCATGGAAAATATGACGCAGGTCTTCCTGGGGACGCGATTTGTATGCGCCCAATGTCATGATCATCCCTTCGAGCGCTGGACGCAGCAGAACTACTTCCAATTGTCCGCTTACTTCGGCGGTGTTGGCCGACGCGGCGGAAAAACCGGTGAAGAAGAAGTCATCTACGACCTGCGTTCTCCGCAGCCTGTCATTCATGCCGGCACCGGCCAGGCAACCCCGGCGAAGTTCCCGTTTGAAGTGACAGGTTTGGATGCGGCCCAGGATTCCCCTCGAACGCAACTGGCGAAATGGCTGACGTCGAAAGACAATCCTTATTTCGCCAAGAGCATGGCCAACCGGTATTGGAGTTACTTCTTCGGCAAAGGCATCATCGACCCGGTTGACGACATTCGGCTGAGCAATCCGGCGACGAATCCCGAACTGTTGACGGCGCTGACCGACGATTTCGTCGCGCACGAATTCCGGACGAAGCACCTGATCCGCACGATCGTTTCGTCGGCGACCTATCAACGCACGTTCGAATCCAATTCGTTCAACGAAGATGATGATCTGCATTACTCCCATGCCACGCCGCGACGGTTGACCGCCGAAACTCTCCTGGACGCGATCATGGTCGCGACGGGGGCGCCGGAAAATCTGCCGGGGGTTCCGGCCGGATTCCGGGCGTCCCAATTGCCCGATTCCTCCGTGCAGAATCCATTCCTGGATATGTTCGGCCGGGCGCCTCGGGAGTCGCCTTGCGAATGCGAACGATCATCGGAAGTCAGTCTGGCTCAGACGCTGACGCTGATCAACGGTCCGACGATTTCCGATGCCATCGTGCATCCCCAGGGCCTGATTGCTCGTTTGATCCAGGAACAGGCGGATCCCCCCAAGGTGGTGAACGAACTCTATTTGGCAACCTTCTGCCGGCTGCCAACCGACACCGAGATGGCTCAAAGCCAGAAGTATCTGGGCGAATATGGCCTCCAGGAAGGTGCCCAGGATTTGATGTGGGCGCTGATCAACAGCCCGGCGTTTTTGTTCAATCGATAAAATTTTGTTGATGGATGGTTGCAATTTTCCGACAATCGCTTCAGATTGTGCAAATCCGGCCGAGATGGCAAATTAGAGTGCCTGGGATGTCTCGGCTTGGCCACTTACGGAGGGCTACGATGGTTCGGAATGTCTTGTCGGCGGTCTGCAGCGCAGCAGGCCTGGCGTGCGTGGTGCTCAGTTTGGAAAATGTCGTGCTGGCAGTGCCGGCTCCGGAAATTGATGCCGGTTCGGCCGTCACGGCGTTGAGCGTACTGGGCGCAGGATGGTTGATGCTGCGGGATCGCCTGAAGAAATAAGGTCGGTCGATTTCAGGCGCCGCCGAGAGATCACATCTCCCGGCGGTTTTTTTGTCTCTGTACCCTGCGAATGAGAACGGGCCATGACGGCGGCGGCGATGGTTCGGCTGGGCCTGTTGAGCCTGTTGCTGGTCGGAGAAGTCCTGTGTCTGACGCTGGCATTTGACGCCAACGTGATCAGTCGGTCCGATCTCGGCAATTATCTGCTGTCTTACAGCCGCCTGGCGCCTCAGTGGGCGGCGGTGCTCGTGGGTGCCGTGTTGATTCAGCGCCAGATTCGCGTTCATCCCGCCTGGACTGCATGGCAATCCGCAGTTTCGCACCATGAGCGCTGGCCAACCGCCCTCCTGGCGCACGGTCTGGCGTTTGCCGCGCTGTGGGCGTTGTCGCGGCAGATTTTCGTGGAACGTGCCGAAGTCTCCACCTGGGCCATGGGGGCCTGGTGGACGTTCGTGGCGATCACGGGATTGACCTGGCTGGCGGCGATCTCTCCCCTTTCCGCCTGGAGCCAGGCCGTACGCGAACAACGCTGGATACTCATCGCGGCAGCGGCAGCGGGGATCACGGCGATTACGCTCGGTTGGGCCGCCCAATTGTTGTGGCAGCCCCTCTCGTTTCTGACGTTTCAGAGCACCGGTTGGTTGCTCGCCCCTTGGTTTAACGACATCGAAATGGATGCCGGCGCGCGCCTCATTCGCAGTCCCCGCTTCGAGGTGACCATCGCTCCCGTCTGTTCGGGTTACGAGGGGATGGGACTGGCCTTCGTGTTTCTGGCGTTGTTCATCTGGAGTTTTCGAGATCAGCTGCGGTTTCCGCAAGCGCTGGCGATCATCCCCTGTGGCGTGGCGATCATCTGGCTGCTGAACTCCGTCCGGATCGCGACCCTGTTCGTGATCGGAGATCGCATTTCTCCGGCCCTCGCCGAAGGAGGCTTTCATTCTCAGGCAGGCTGGTTGGCGTTTTTGCTGGTGACGCTGGGTTCCGCCGGGCTCGCCCTCAAAATGCCGTGGCTGGCGCGATCGGCGGCAGATTCCTCGGCGACAGCAACGGCTCACGAAGTTTCCAACAACCGTTCGCCGAGCGTGGCATACCTGTTGCCATTTTTCGCCTTGATGCTCAGCTCGATGGTGCTGGCCGTCGTCACCGTGGACGTCGAGCGCGCTTACGCAGTCAAAGTGGTCGTCGTTGCCGCCGCGCTCTGGGGGTGCCGCTCCGCCTATGCGGTTCCGAAGCAAATCCCGGTCTGGCCGGCGGCGATCTGCGGCGTGATTGTGTTCCTGCTCTGGTTCATCATGGAGCAACCGGATGCCGAAGCCGGTCATCGCCTGGCCCAATTCGTGCAGGGATTATCCCCCGGCGAACGGCGACTCTGGTTGTTGACCCGCGTCATCGGTACGGTCGTCACGGTGCCGATTGCCGAAGAATTGGCGTTTCGCGGCTATCTCATGCGGCGCATCATTGATCGAGATTTCGAACGCGTCCCCTGGGCGGACTGCGGCTGGCTGAGCCTGGGAGTTTCCTCGCTCCTGTTCGGACTGATGCACGATCGCTTTCTGCCCGGAGTTCTGGCGGGATTCGCTTACGGCTGGCTGGCACGAAGGACGGCCGGCGTGACGGCGCCGATCCTGGCTCATGGCTTGACCAACGGACTGATCGCCGGGGCGGTTCTCGCGGGCGATGCCTGGTGGCTTTGGACATGATCAACGGCCGCGGCGGATTCCGCGTTTGTCGAATGGTCGGTGCGCCGCGGATTTCAGCGGACCGAGCGCGTACCCTACACTCGGAAATCGGAATGGGGTATCGTGGCGGATTGACGGGTGCGCGACGTCCGGATGATCCGCCGTGCAAAGCCCCTCCCCTGAGATATTGTTCCCTCCAGGATGCCCCATGAAAGTTCTCGTCATCGGCCAAGGCGGCCGCGAACATACCCTTGTCTGGAAGCTCAAACAGTCGCCGTCGGTGACGGAGGTCTATTGCGCGCCCGGAAACGCCGGGACCGGGCTCGATTGCAAGAATGTGGACATCAGCGCCACCGATATTCCGCGACTTCTCAAGTTCGCACAAACGGAAAAAATTGATCTGACGGTGGTCGGCCCTGAGGCCCCGCTGGTCTTGGGAATTGTCGATGAATTTCTGAAGGCGGGATTGCGGGTCTTCGGGCCGTCGAAGAAAGCGGCGGAGCTGGAAGGCAGCAAGAAATTCTGCAAGGAGCTGATGAAAAAAGCGAACGTCCCATCCGCCGACTTTCGGGTCTTCACCAACGCCGCCGAAGCGATGAGTTACGTCGCCGAACGCGAAACAGAAGGCTTTGTCGTGAAAGCGGACGGACTCTGCGCGGGCAAAGGCGTGGTCGTCTGCTCATCCAAGGAGGAGGCGAACGAGGCCATCAGACGCATGCTGTTGCAGAAAGAATTCGGCGAAGCCTCGAATCGCATCCTGATCGAAGAAAAGCTGGAAGGCCAGGAAGCCAGCCTGTTGGCGATCGTCGATGGCCAAACGATTCTGCCGCTGGAGGCGGCGCAGGATCACAAGGCGGCGCATGACGGCGACACGGGACCGAACACCGGCGGCATGGGCTCTTACTCGCCGACTCCCGTGATGACTTCCGACCTGATCGACCTGGCGGTCGAAAAAATCCTGGTGCCGACGGTGCACGAGCTGCGCAAGGAAGGCCGGCCTTTTCGCGGCGTGCTCTATGCGGGACTGATGCTGACGCATCAGGGGCCGAAAGTGCTGGAATTCAATGTGCGATTCGGCGACCCCGAGACGCAAGCGATCTTGATGCGGTTGAAATCGGACCTGGGGCAGATTTTGTACGCCGCGGCCGAAGGCAAACTGGAAGACATTCCGCCGCTGGAGTGGGACCCGCGTCCGGCAGTGTGCGTCGTGATGGCGTCGGAAGGGTATCCAGGCGACTATGAAAAAGGGCGGCCGATCCGTGGCCTCGAAGAAGCGGCCAAGATCGCCGACGCCAAGGTGTTTCACGCCGGAACAATCAAAATGGGCGATCAGATTGTCAACGACGGCGGACGCGTGCTGGGCGTGACGGCCCTCGGCGACGATCTGTCCCAGGCGAAACTGCGGGCGTATCAGGCGGTGAAATGCGTTCGCTGGGATGGCGCGTGGTGTCGAAAGGACATTTCCGACAAGGCGCAAAAGTATCTGGCCGAGCGTGAAGACGACGAATGAAGCCCGTGGAATCGCATAGAGTTCGATCCGTGATTTCCGGCGTCAGATTCGCGGGTCGGGCTTTCCGGAAGCTGCCGGTGAACACGACCTGATTCAACGGTTTTTGCTGTCGCCCCGCTTCATCGCGCTGCCGCAGACCCGCCGGGAAACCCGAGAGATCCTCTGCGGAGTACCCTAGCTGCGTCATGGCGGCCACGGCTTCATGCGTGGCGGGAATGGAAAGCACCGAACGGGCTTTCTCAGGATCGAAACCGGCCATGGGATGACAGGAAACCCCCTGCGACAACGCTTCGATGAATAGATTCTGCTGTCGCCAGGCCGACATCGTGAAACGCATGACGGTTCGGCTTGCCGTTGCGGTCAAAAGCCAGCTTGGCCACGGAAATGACCAATCCATAGGCGTTTTTGACCCACTCCTGATTGGCTTCGGCCAGGCATCCCAGCATCGCCGCGAATTCCGTCGGTTGATCCTGTGTGGCCAGGCAGAATCCCCAGGGTTGTTCGTTATAGGAGGAAGGAGCCCAGCGCGCGGCTTCAAACAGGCTGCCCAGCACCGCCGGTTCGATTTTTTTCGATGTAAAGCAGACCGGGCTCCACCTGTCGCGAATCAGCGGTTGCAGCGGGTATTGAGATTCTGCGGGCTTATGCATCAAATTGCCTTCCGTCACGTGGTTCGATACTGTTGCATGGCGTCCAACTGAGCGCCGTCGCAACCTCGTCAGTCATTGTCGCAGCCGATCCGGAAAAAGCCAGTTTGGCGGGAATGAGCATGTTTGCGATGCGAAGTCTGACGCGGCGGCGAACGACGTGACGCCGGAAGAGGGAGCCGGACGCTCCGACAAAATCGTTTCCGTCGGCCAGTACCGTCTCAGTGAGCTTCCATGGTATCGAATCTTCGAGAGCCCCGACATTCTTTGCCCCGCGGCATCGTCTCTGTCGTTCAAACCCCCTTTGACGCTCAAGGCCGGATCGATCCCGAGAGCCTTCAGCGGTTGGTGGATGACGCCATCGATGCCGGTGTTGCGGGATTCCTGGCTCCGGCGGTCGCTAGCGAGGTCGCGGCGCTGTCCATGAACGAGCGAGAATCGCTGCTTCATCTGCTGACTGCGCAAATCCGCGGACGCGTGCCGCTGATTGTCGGCGCATCATCTGACGATCCCCAGCGTTGCCAGGACCTGGGACAATTGGCCGAGGAAATTGACGCGTCAGGCTGGTTGGTGTCTGTTCCCGAACACGGTTACCGGCGACCTGAAACCGTGGCTCACTTTTTCCATCAGGTCGCCGCGGATCGCCGGCTGCCGCTCATTGTTCAAGACTTGCAGTTCGGCGGGCCGGGATTGCCAGTGGAAGAAATTGATCGCCTCCGTCGCGAAATCCCGTTGATCCAAGGCGTAAAAATTGAAACCGTTCCGGCCGGCCCGAAATACACGGCGATTCGCGACCGGTGCGGCTCCGCGTTTTACATTGCCGGCGGTTGGGCCGTCCCGCAGATGATTGAAGCCCTGGATCGGGGCGTGGACGCCATGATCCCCGAAAGCTCGATGGTTCGCGTCTATCAATCGATCTATCGACGGCACCAATCCGGCGATCGGGCCAACGCCTTGCGGCTCTTTCGAGAGTTGTTGCCAATTCTTTCATTCGCGAATCAGGAACTCGTCACGTCGATTGCGTTTTTTAAATTGTTATTGGTGCGCAAGGGAATTTTCGTCACGGACCAATTGCGTCTGCCGGGATTCGCCTGGGACGCCCACAATCGCCGCATCGCCGAAGAGTTGATTGAGCATTATCTCCAGTTGGAACAACAGTGCGGCGACGGGGTCTGTTGACGGCATGGCCCGCATCCAGCCGGCTTATTGTTGATCGTCGCTCGCGATTTTCCGAAGAACCCGGCACGGATTGCCCGCGGCGACGACTCCCTCTGGAATGTCTTTCGTCACGACGCTGCCCGCGCCGATCACGGATTTCGAGCCGATTTTGACCCCGGGGCAGATGACCGCCCCTCCTCCCACCCAGACGTCCGAACCGATCTCCACGGGCTGGCCGAACTCCTGTTGTCGACGCAAGCCGGCGTCAAGCGGATGGGTCGCCGTGTAGATCTGCACGGCGGGGCCGAACAGCGTGAAGTCTCCGATGCTGACCTGACACACATCCAACACCACGCAATTGAAGTTGAAAAAGACGCGTTCCCCGAGGACGATATTCGACCCGTAATCGCAGTAAAACGGGGGCTGCATCCAGACCGACTCGCCGCCGCGTCCGAACAGCTTCACGAGAATTCCCCGCCGCAAGTCCTGGTCGGATTCCTCGCCGCTGTTCAACAACCGGCAAAGGTCCCTCGCCCGGACCCGCGCTGCGGCCAGCTCAGGGTCATGCGGATCATACAACTCACCCGCCAGCATCTTGTCCGTTTCGGTTCATGGGGCGCTCCGAACCCGTACATCATCCTGACGAAGAGCACGGATCGACGACCGGCCGGCGGATGGCCTGCTTCAAATCACCCAGCGGCCACGCTCGCCGTGCTCAACCACTCACGTGGAGATTAGCGGATTCTGTTCTCGACGGCAGCGTCCTGAGCGAATCAGGCCGCTTCCGCTCGGCCAGGCGTCAATCTCAATGCCCGTGACCATGCTTCTTCGGCGCCGCATGCTCTTTTTCTTTGGCAGCCGGCGGCGGAGCAGGGGCATGCTCGGCGGTCGCGGGAACGAAGTTGCCGGCCCGGCGATTGATGGTCGGTTTGAGTCCATGCGTCAATTCATCAATCGCCCAGACTTCCACGCGATCGTTCCGGGGGTCTTCCAGTTTATTTCCCTGGTTGCTGTAAGGTTCATAAGAACCGTCCTGGCTCAATCGAAATCGCTGCGGTTCGATTCCGCAGGAAATCAAAAACTTCATCGTGTTGACCGCCCGTTCGCTGCTGATCGTCCAGGCATCGCGATCGCCAGCGCCGTTGTTGTTTCGCCGCTGAATGGCATGCCCGCGGACTTCCACTTTGTTCGACTTGCCGCGAACTTCAATCGCGAATTCCGAGAGTTGCCGCTGGGCTTCCGGGGCAAGTTCCGTGGACTCGGCCTTGAACAGCACCATCGTTCCCAGCGACCGCGACTTGTCCAGACGATCGAAAATGTGGATCGGCGGCCGGGCGCCTTCCACATGTGTGTCAGAATTCCCGCTTTGCGCGTAAGTTCCCTGTTCGCGCGTCGACGAACCGTGCGGGCCGGCTTGTTCCCCCACCAGCGCCGCATCGGCGCTCGCGCCCGGGATGCCATGCACGGACGAGGCCCGCGCTTCGCTCACCGTTCCCAACGGATTCTCAAAATATTGCGCGACAGATTCTTTGACGGCCTTGTTCTGGGACGTGATCCACATCACCAGAAAAAACGCCATCATGGCCGTGGCGAAGTCGGCATACGCGACTTTCCAGGCGCCGCCCCCTTTGCCCGCCATGTTCCCGCGTTCCTTTCAGTCCGTCGTGGTGAATCAAGCCGTTTCAGGCTGCGATCAGGCCGCCGTGGTCGATGCGCCTTCGGCGCCCTTGAGCAGGGCTTCCAGTTCGGCACGGCGCGGCCGCGCTTCGGTTCCCACGCGCCGGCGGGCCTGCTCGACCAGGATTTTGGGAGGCGGGCCATCGCAACTGGACGCGATCATATAAGCCACCGTGCGGAAATAGGCCGACTCGGCAGCCCCCAGAAATTCCATTCGGGACGCCAACGGCCCAAGGAATCCGTACGACAGCAAAATGCCAAGGAAGGTTCCCACCAGCGCCGTACCGACTTTATGCCCGATCTCTTCCACGGGGCCGTCGATGGCGCCCATCGTAATCACGATGCCCAGCACCGCCGCCACAATGCCGAAGCCGGGCAGCGCGTCAGCGGCCTTCTGCAAGACGCCGCAAGCCGCATGATGCTCCTCGTCGAGGACCTGTAGCTCGGAATCGAATAACTGCTGCAGCGCTGGGCCATTGTTGATGCTGCCTTCAATCAACGGGGTGAACCCGTCGCAGATGAAGGCCGTTACATGGTGGTTTTTGGCCACCCGCGGGTATTTGTTGAAGATGGCGCTCTGATGCGGATCGGAAACATGCGGCTCCAGCGCCAAGAGCCCGTCGCGCTGCGCCGTCCGCAAGAGTTCATACATCAGCTGGAACGTGTCCTGATACATCACCTTGCTGAAAGGAGACCCCTTCACGCAGGCGATCATGGCGTGCACCAGATCGAACAGGACTTTCTTCGGGGACATCACGATCATCGCCCCCAACGTCGCACCGCCGATGGTCACGAGCTCCGACGGATGGATCAGCGCGTGGACATGCCCGCCAGCCATGGAAAAGCCGCCCAAGACGGCCCCGATGACCACGATGCACCCAAGAATGACGATCATCCAGCTGCTCCCCGAGGACTGCGCGTACCACGGAAACATCGCCCAGTCGCAGGTTGCAATTTTGCCCCGAAAACGACTCCGGCAGGGATTGCCGTTTTCCCTGACACGCTCCCTGCGCATGCTGCCGGACGCGCCGGACGATTCGAAACTGCCGACTCTGCCAGTCGTTTGCAGAATCGTCACAAGCGATCCATTCCGAACAACGGAACCGGGTGACCGTTTGCAGAGCCCGCGAGCAGTCTCGGCGAAATTGCGCGAAGCGACGGAAGACTTTATCGGTTCAGCCGACCACGAACCGCCTCGACGAGCCCTTTCACGGGAATCCGCTCTTGAACCAGCGTGTCCCGGTCGCGGATCGTCACCGTGTCATCCGCCAGCGTCTGGTTATCCACCGTCAAACAGAAGGGCGTGCCGATTTCGTCCATCCGGCGATAGCGTCGGCCGATCGCCGCCTGCTGGTCATACGTGACGGCGACCCCCGCCCGTTTGAACTCCCGATAAATCTCGGCGGCCTTCTCGGGTTGGCCGTCCTTCTTCACCAGCGGGAAGACCGCCACTTTGATCGGCGCCAATTGCGGGTGAAGTTTCAACACCACACGCGTCTGCATCACGCCCTTGTCATCCGGCGCTTCGTCTTCATGATAAGCCTCGCACAAGAACGCCAGCGTCGCTCGATCGCAACCGGCGGCCGGTTCGATGACGTGAGGCACGAACCGCTCGCGCGTCTGATCGTCGAAATACGACAAATCCTTGCCGCTCCCCTGGTACCTCGGCTTCCCGTCCGCCGTCTTTTCCACGACCAGTTGCCCATCCTGCTTGCACAACTTCCCTTCACTGTGCGACCGCAGATCGAAGTCTCCGCGATGGGCGATTCCCTCCAGTTCGCCGTATTCACCGGGCCCTAGGAACGGAAACGCGTATTCCACGTCCGCCGTCCCGACCGAATAATGCGACAGTTCATCCGCCGTATGCTCGCGCAGAATCAAATTGCCCGAGGCGATGCCGTGACGCACATACCACTGATATCGGCGGTCGCGCCAGTACTTGTACCAGTCCAGCGATTGCGATGGATGGCAGAAGAACTCCATTTCCATCTGCTCGAACTCGCGCGACCGGAACGTGAAGTTCCGCGGCGTGATTTCATTGCGAAAACTCTTGCCGATCTGCGCAATCCCGAACGGAATCTTCACCCGGCTCGAATCGCACACGTTCTTAAAGTTGACGAACATCCCCTGCGCCGTTTCCGGCCGCAAAAACGCCGCGTCCTCCTCGCCCCCGAGCGCTCCGATGATCGTTTTGAACATCAAATTGAAGTCGCGCGGGTCTGTCAGCTCGCCGCTGCATTTGGGGCACTTGGGCACCAGCTTGGGATTGCTGGCCGACTTCTCCTTCAAGTCGTTCCAGCAATTGCTCAAGGTTGTCTGTTCGACGGTGCCGGTGACATTCGTGCCGTGCGCTTTGTTGTATTGTTGCAGCGTCTGATCCAAGGATTTGGCTTTTGACGCCGACAACCCTGTCCCCGTGACGTCGTCGCGCTCGAAGGTTTCGCACGCCAGCCACTCCGGCGGATCGCTGTTCGCAACGAGTACTGCGATCGCCACATGATCGAACCGAAACCGCGATTTGCACGATTTGCAGTCGACCATTTTGTCGACAAACATGTCGTAATGCCCCGAGCACTTCCACACTTGCGGGTGCATGATGATCGACGTCTCCACGCCGACCATGTCGAAACTCGACGGCGCCCCCGGCGGAGCAAACAGTTCGTCGTGGTTGGTGATCATGTCCGACCACCACGCCTGCCGCACGTTCCGCTTCAGTTCGACTCCCAGCGGGCCGTAATCCCAGAACCCGTTCAGGCCCCCGTAGATTTCCGAAGACTGAAACATGAACCCCCGCCGCTTGGCGAGAGAGACGATCTTGTCCATCCGATTTTCAGGCATGAGAATTTCGTTTGAAGATAGATGTGTCGATCTCTGCACAACCAAAACCGAAGAGCTACGCTCCCCGGTGAATGTCATTTCGCAACCGCAATCGTCCCGGTCGCCGCATCATACTCGGGGACCAGGCGAAACAAGTCAATACTGGCCGCGCGGGCGATCTGGTCGTCAAACCCCAGCCGCCGACAATTTCGACCTCCGTAGCTGTTACGCATCGCCCGCAACAGTCCCTGTTCGGTTTCTGCCGCCTGTGCATAGCGAAAGAGCGCCAACTGCGCTTGGTCATCCGAGAGATCGTCATCGCGCTGATTCCAACCCGCGAGCACGCCGTCCGCAATCGCCCCGGCACACAGCGCGTCCTCCTGCGTGATTTTCCCCTTCGTGCCCGCGCAGACGAGATGAATCGGCCGGCCGTCTGCCAATAAGACCTCCACCGTCGCCGCCAGGTTCACGAACGAACCGATGAGCACCCGATCCGCCCGCTTCGACCGCTCGATCGCCTTCGTCCCGTTCGTTGTCGTGAACACGATCGTCTTGCCCCGGACGGTCTCTTCCGAGTACGCGAAGGGATTATTGTCGAGGTCAAAACCGGGAATCGCCACCCCCTCCCGCTCGCCTCCCAGCAGCACCTGATCGGCCGGCAACGTCGCTTTGACCGCCAGCGCTTCGTCGATTTCCGCCGTGGGAATAACGCATTTCGCCCTGTTCGCGAGCGCGTGCGTCATCGTCGTCGAGGCCCGAAGAATATCCAGCACCACCGCGATCCCCCCGCGCAGCTCCTCCGGTTCAAAGAGCGCGGGCAGCAGATGAACGCGAAGTGTGCGTGGCATGGCGAATCAGTGACCGGGGAGAAATATCAAACCCGCGATCGCTGTTCATCCCCAGGCCCGGCGATCGCGCCGCCGGAGTCATCGCTCCGGTCGCCAGCCTTCCCGTTGTACCACCACCGCCGGAAGACTGACAACACTTCGGCAATGATTCACGTTGATGGAATCGACGCCTGCTGATTCAACCGCGACAACTCTAACAGCAGCATTTCCAACTGATGAAAATAATCGTCTTCTTCCAGACCTGATTTTCGTTGCCGAAGCTCCAGAATCTTCAATTCCAGTTCGTCCCGCCGACGCCGAACGTCCGGCGGAACCTGCGCATCCCGCGCGCTGGGGATGAGATGCCATTGATGCGCCAGGTTCCCATCCACCGCATCCGCCGTTTCCACGTCGTCCTTCAGTTTCAATCCCTGAAAAATGTCCCCGCGTGTTCCCTGTTTGTCCCCATTGTCGTCCAGCAGCGCATGTTCCGTCTGCAAGCGGCCGTCAGCGGCATAAAATTCGGCCGTTCGCCGCGCAGCCCCCAGATACGCCTCCCACAACGACGTCTGATCGTCCTTGTCCAGATCGGCCTCCGGGTCTCCTACCGCCGTGGCCAGGAACTCGCCGAAGCGAGTGAAATTCTCCTCTCCGCCGGTCTTCGTCGCCGTGATGACGATCCGCCCCGGAGCGGACAGCGCGGTCAAAAACGGCGCGCTCGAAGCCGAGCAATCGATCACCGCCACCGGCCGCGCCAGGGGGCGCAGCCACTCAGCCAGGTCGCTGGCCGAGAAATCCGGTCCGCGCAGATTGAACCGCGCCGTTTTGCGGTCGAATGTGCCATGACCAATCAGCACCAGCCAAAGCGGTTTTTCCATCTCACCCGCCGCGTCGCTCAACGCTTGCTGCATTCGTTCGCGGTCAGGTTGTTCCCCAGTCTGGTCTCGGCCGATGAACGTGACCGCTGCGTTCCCGCGTTGCGCCGCCGCCGTCCACCGAGCTCCCCAAGACTGAAACAGACTGCCATACTCCTCCGTTCCCGCCGCACCGATCACGATGATGACGTCGTTCGCCGACGATTTTGCATCCTCGCCATACAAACCCGCTGGAGCTGCGACCATCGCCAGCAAGATGGTGCATAATGTCACGGCCGACACACGCTGCTCGCTCACGGCAACCCCCTCCATCGCCGCAGGCCCCATTCGCCGCACAACCCGAGGGCGATCAGCGTCAGCATTAACGGGTGTTGCCACAACGGCGAGGTCGTCGTCTCCGTCACCAGATCCGGCCGGCGTGTCAGCTCGCTCACGAACGAACGTAGATCGTCCGCCGCAACCACGCGGCCTCCCGTCTGCTGGGCGAGTTCCGTCAACCACTCCCGATCAGGCGTCACTCGCCGGAATTCCTCCGCCAGCGGATCATGCACCCAACCCGTCGCTCCTTCACCGGCGACTTTTCCCTCGCTGTCCGTCACTTTGACCGCGACGCGATACGGCCCCGGCTTCTTCACCGCCAGCAGAGCCTCATACAGACCTGCCTCTGCCAGCGACGGTTCCGCGGAAAGTCGTAACGGCAACCCGTCGGGCATGGTCGCCGTCACTTCGATGCTGGCATTGTCCTGCGGTTGAAAATCGAGAGTTTTCGGCCGGATCTCCAGCCGGACCACGGCACGATCGTCCTGCACTGGTTCCAGTTTGATGGAGGTCCGCTCCGGCACGTCGGCGATCAGCCATCGAACCAACTGCCGCCACGCCTTTCCCAAGTCGTCCTGTTTTCGTTCGTCGTCCGTCCGCTCCAATTGGGCGCGCCAGAAGTCCCCCACCAGCACCGCGGCGCATCGACCTTCGCCAAACCGCTGCGCGACCACCGCCGGCAGCTTGTTTCCCTGCGGATCCTGCACTTCGGCAATCACGCTGGCCCCTGGCTTTTCCCGCCCCACGCGATTGAGCGTGTGAAACGTCGGCCAGGCTTTCAGTCTCGTCTGTTCATCCGCTTCCGTTGAGCGCAACCGCGCCCACGGTTGCAACCACCCGTCGCGCGTCAGGTCGAGACGCCAGCGTCGCACCGGGGAAGGCGAAGATTCTTCCAGCGACACCGGCAGCACCCGTGCCAGCGGCGTGCGCCGGTACCCCCCCTGCGCGAACGACTCCATTCCCCCCAGCATGAGCAGGCTGCCTCCGCGCTCGCTCACGAAACGTTCCAGGAGTTCAAACTGCACCGTCGTGAAAAATTCCGCTTCGAGATCGTCAATCACGACGGCATGAAAGGGAAACAGCTCTTCCGCCGTCTTCGGGAAGCCGCTTCGCAATTCCTGCGCGTCCTGCGTGTTAAGACGCACGATCACCGGTTGATCGAAGTGCTCGGTCTCCGCGTCGACGCCGTCAAACCCGCGAAACAGCGGATTGCTGGTCTCTCCCGCGCGCCCGCGCCAGTCAAATTTCGGCTCCCGCTTCGCAATGCGAATCAATCCCGTCAGTTTGACCTGCTCATCCGTTTCCAGCGCCCGATTCAAAAACTTGAATTCCCAGTTCGGCCGTCCCGACACATACAGAATCCGATAAGGACCGCCCCCCCGATCAACCACAATCTTCCGCTCATTGTTCGCCAAGGTCGCCTCCTCGAGCGGCGGCGCGTCAGCGGCGACGTCGGGTTGCACGCGCAGCGTGTAAAAACTCAGGCCTGGTTGTACCGGCCGAATTTGAAACCTCAGCGACGTGCCGCGTCCCTCCTCCGGCAACCGCAGCGTTTCCTCTTTGACGACCTGCTGTTGATCATCCATGATCTGCGCCGTCACCGCCCGCCCCGCGCAGCCGGTGTGATGCACTTCCGCTGTGATCGTCACCGGCGCATCTTCAAACGCCGTCGTGCTGACGGCCGGCGCACCGAGGGCGATGTCAATCAGCCGCTCCGGCCTGCCGATCACCACGGGATAAACCGGTGGCAACGAATCCTGATTCCAGCTCGAGTTTCGCTGGTCGGTGAAAATCCCGTCGGTGAACAGCAACACCCCCGCGACCGGCCGCTGCAGGAATCGCTGACTCAATTGCCCCAGCGCATGATGTAAGGAAGTCTCAGGCTCCGTGAACTCCAGCGACTGAAAATCAGTCATCGATTCCAGCCGGGACGACGCTGCAAACCGCCGAACGTCGAATTCCTGTTCCAGGAGCGGCTGCCAGCCCAATCCCCGATCCGTCAGCAGCGTTCGCAGCGCTTCGCTGCGCGGCGTCGCAGCGTCGGCATCCCGAATTTGCAGGCTCGCGCTGTTGTCGGCGAGGACCACAAACAAATTCTCGCCGGGCCGGGTCCGCATGCTGCTCCACAGCGGTTCGGTCAGGCAAAACGCCAGAAGCAGCATCGCAGCCAGCTTGAAAACCAGCGGCAGATAGCTCCCCCGCGGGCCATTTCGATAGACCGCCGCCCCCCGCCACACCAACAGCGCCGCCACGGCCACAATCGTCGCGGCCACCCACTGCCACTGAGAGCCGCCAAAGACGAGTCCGGCGAGAATCATGGTTCGCCTCCTCCTCCCAGCCGCTCATAGTATTTGCGCACCATTTCCCGATACTGCTGCGGCACTGGGTCGCGATCGGTCGGAACCAGCGACTCCGGCGACTCCCGCCGGGCGATTTCCTCCGCCAACCGCCGTTGCAACTCAACCAGCGGCTGCCTTACGTCCTCTTCCACCACGTCCCAGTTCGGAAGTTTGGAATGCCGTTTGAACTCCGCCCGCATGCTCCGCGCCTCTTCTCGAACCTTGGCCACCTCGGCCTGCAATTCGGGATCGTTCACCAGCGACTCGACGTCGCGCAACCGATCAGTCCATTCGCCGTATCCACCGCCGGTGATCGGCCCTCCCTGTCCCCCGGGCCCGCCTCGCTGCCCTCCTGACGCATCGCTCGGCTGCCCCGAGCCCTGCCCCGGTTGCGACGAAGAGGATTTCGAGGACCGATTGCGCCGCAACCCGCCTTTATCATCGGGAGCAGACGGAGTTTTTTCAGGAGTCGGATTCGAAGAACCGCCTCCCGATCCCGTATCTGAGGTTCCGCCCCCTTCTGCTGAAGTCTCTGCGTTTGCCGGTTGATCCGCCGCGGGATTGCCCTCTCCCGGCTGCGAACCCTGCTGCTCTCCGCCGGGTTCTGCTGAATTCCCTGCTTCCTGCGCTTGCGACATTTCTGATTGCAAAGCCGCCGCGAGCTCGGCCAGTTCACGCTTGGCCCGCTTCAAATCCGCCACCTCGTCACCCAGAATCGATTCCGCCGCCTCTTCGATTCTTTCCCGCAATTGGCCAATTCCCTTCCGCGCCAACTCCTCCGCCTGGGCCGCTTCAGGAAGGAAGCCCCGTTCGACCATCTGCTCCGTCGCCTGCAACGCCTGCTCGGTCTTTTGCTGCTGCGCATCCCGCACCGCTTCGTACAGTTTCTTCGCCGCCAGCGGCTCCGACGACTCCGCCTCCTGCACCGTCTTTCGCAGCGACTTCAACAACTCCTCCAGGCGTTCACGCTGTTCGTGCAGCGTCTCGGCCAGTTTTTCGCGCTCTTGCCGCTGGCGCAGCGATTTATCCTGCGGATCCCCCAGTTTGGCCAGGTCTTCCGCGATCTTTTCCTCGGTCTCGCTCATCTCTCGCGACTGGGTCCGCAAGCCCTGCAATGATTCCGCCAACTGAGCCGATGTCTTTTTGCGGAAATCGTCCTGCAGCTTCTCCAGTTCGCGCTCCGCCCGCGTGCCGGACGACAGCGCCTGCGCCAGTTTCCCTTCCTGCAACGATTCCGACGCATCAACCAATTGTTTGCGAGTCTCTTCCAATTGCCGCCGGGCGTCCGCCGTCTGCGCGGGATCGGCTGTTTGCTGCATCCGGTTGCGCACCGCGTCGGCATCCTGCAACAACTCCTGTTGTTCGTCCCGCAGTTGCTTGAGCTGGCGTTCCATCTCCTCGCGCTCAGCTTCGCTTTGCGCGGTCCGCAGTTCCGCCTTGATTTCTTTGAGCTTCTGGTTCACTCCCAGCTGACGCTGCGCCAATTCCTTCAGCCGATTCAAAATCGCCAGGCTCTCTTTCTGTGCCGACGAATCCCCCGGCTCGCGCGCCTGCTTTTCCGTCTCATACCGGTTCGCCTGGTCGTTCAATTCCAGTTGCTGAAGCTGTTGCTGCGACATGCTTCCCCCGCCGCCCGCACCTCCACCCGCCTGCCCTCCCTGCATGATGCGGTGATCTTTGGGGCGCAATCGCGTCAGCCCCTGAAACGCCGCTTGAGCCGCTTTGCCTGCCGCCGCGAGTCGGTCCGCCGTTTTCGACTCCTGCACCGTGGTGAATTCGACGATCGTCGTCTCCATCGCCTCTGCCACCGCCTCGATTCGTTCTTGAGGAGCCGCCCCCCCCAAGGATTCCGAGACTTTCGAAAACTGCTCGCGGGCTTCCTTCTGCGAGTCATTCAATGTTTCCACCGCGTCGAGTTCTTGCTGTCGTTGCAGGTCGGGATCGCGACGCTGCAGATTCCAGGTGGCGGTGACGATTTGTTTCTGCAAGTCGATCAGCTTGTCCAGCGTCTGGTTTTGCGCCCCGCTGGCGCCTTCCATGCCGCTCTGCCCTCCGGCTGCTTCCATCTGGCGGAACGATTCCTCAAACGGCCGGACCTCCAGGAAAAAGAGTTCGCTCAGCGTCCGCCGCACGTTCCCGTCCGGTCCGTAATCATCCGCGAAGAACGAATAGGCGACGACTTCTCCCGGTTCGACGCCGGAACCTTCCAGCCCCAGCGCGTATTCCAACGGATGCATCTCGCCCGCCGGCAATGCCGAGGTGATTGGAAATGTCTCCTGCTCGCGGCCGGCCAGATCAACCAGCACCCCCGCCGCCAGAATCCCGAAGTCGTCCGACACCCGAGCCTCCAGCGTCAGTTCCTGCAGCGGCGAGATTCGCTGGTCCTGACCCGGAAACACCAGCTTCAGTTCCGGCCGCCGATTCGGCACGACGTCGATCACGAATTCCTCCGGATCCCGGTTCTTCCGGCCGTCACCGTCCGTCAAATGCAACTGCCATTTCCGGCTCCGATCCGGCAGCCAATTCGCCCGATAGCGTCGCGGTTGCTCCACGTCGGAAATCAACGGAACCACTGTTCCGTCCTCGGCGTCGCGCAGTTCCGCCTGAACGTCCAGCTTGTTCAGATCGCACGTCAGCGCCACCTGTGAGCCTTCAATCACCGTCGCGGAGAGCGCACTCTCCAGTTCCAAGGGCTCCCGCTCTGTATAACTCGGTGGCGAAACCGTCAGCGACGAATGAAGCAGCGCCGGCAGGTCGTACACCGTCACGCGAAATTCCGGCGAAACGACGCCGTCCATCTCCAGTTGATAAACGCCGTCCGTGGCGATTCGCGCCAGCCGACCGGCGAATATCGGATCGTCCAGACTTTTCGTCATCACGATCGACTCGACGTGCCCCTCGCTTGGCGTCCAGCGCAGCGTGACATCCCGCGGAACCTCGTTTCGGCAACGCAATAGCACCAGCAGAGGAGCATGACGCTCCACTTCCGCATCCCCCGGATCCACTGAAAAATCGGTCCACGAAGTTTTCAGATCCTGCGCGACTGACGCCCGATCGCTCGGAGCCAGCGCCGCCGACGGTTTCGGCAGCATCCCCAGCGCCAGAGTGACGGCCACCAGCGCCAACACGGAGGCCGATTGCCGCCGCCAGGAACGGGCCAACGCCTGCGGCGAAATCACGCGTTCCCAATCATGCGTTTTCGCATGCTCGCCCACTTCGTTAAATAGCCGCGATTGCAGCAGATTGAACCGGCCGGTCTGCGAATCAGGCTCTTGCTCCAACGCGGCCAGCAACCGGGTCTGCAATTCCGGGAAATCCGCCTCCAATCGACGCGCCGCTCCCCGCAGATCAACCGCCCGGCGCCACGATGCGGCGCAGGCGCGAATCAACAGTCCGGCGACCGTCATCGAGAACACCAGTTGCGCCGGCCAGGTCAGCATCGGCCACCAGCGCGCCAACAAATAAACCGCGCATCCTACCCCCGCGGCGACTCCGCAGGCGTGTGCGAAAGTCCGCCGCCGCCGCGCCACTTCAATGCGCTGCGCCACCTGCGTTAAATTGTGATCGAGATCTCGCACCATCATGGAAAGCTCGCCATCGAGATCAGGTTCATGGTTCGCTCCGGCCCATCGGAACTCGCGATGTCATCCCTGCCCACGCTGTTTCCGCCAGGAGCAGCAAGCAGCCCGCCAACAGGCACCACCGCCATAATGATTGACGACGCTCCAGTTCTTCCAGTTGAATTTGCCGTTGCAGTGAAGGCGAGACTTCCTGCACCGCCGCCGTCTGAGGCGACGCCATCGACACGCCAAAACGCTCCAAGGTCTCGATCGGCAGCGGGTCCGTCTTCGACTCTTCCGGCGCCAGGTTGATCGCCCACTCCGACGCGTCTGTACCGCATTTCGCGCGGTACAGACCCGGCTGGCTCGTTTCCGCGAACGGCGCGGCGGCATCGGTCAATTCTGTCGATTGTCCGTCGGGTCCCTGCACCACGACGGCGCCAGGCTCTTCACGGAAAACGGCCAGCGAATCGTGCTCCCGACGAAACTCCGGTAATTCTTGACGAGCGGTCGATTGCTCCAGCCAGCGGAATAACAGCGCGAATTTCGACGATCGCCAACTGGCCGTCGCTGGGCTGCCAACTCGAAGTCAATGTCCACATCCGTCCTTCACCGAGCGGTTGCCGAACCGGAACGGATCTTTGTTGTCGAACTGCGCCAGCACTACCGGAAATGATGCCGCGCGCATGCGGCGATGTTCTTGTAAACGGATGCCGCATCGGCGAACCCACCGCGGGTATCGCGTACAGGCGGGTCCTCAAAATCGATAAACGCCGGTTACGAAAATCGTTGATTTACCGGAGGTCTCCGCCGCCAGCATCCGCCACGCGGCATGGAAATGGTATCATCCGCATGTTCCGGATGCGCGCGTCCTCTTTGCTCGATCACGCCGCGCAGCCAACCCGGATGCTCGATCGCCGCATCGGTCCAGACCGCGAACGCCGGCGGATCGATTTCCGCTTCACCGTCCTTTACGTCGTTCGCCGCCTGCACGGAAATTTTCGGATCAGACACCCCGGACATGGCCTGTTCCAGAAAACCTCGCCCCGGCAGGATCGTTCGCGGCATCATGACCGAGGTACAATACCCAACACGACGGCGTCTGCCGTTTCGCCGCCCAGAGACGATTGTCGAAGTCATGATCATCGCCCGAAAGGCGGAGTGGCGTGACCGGCACCGGTCAGCGCGGGGAAACAAGCACTGTCCGGCTCTTGTCCCGCCGGCACGTAAATCTCAATGGCGGAACGCTCGTCACCTTCCCAGGCGATCTCGTCCGGTCCCGCGTGGAATGTTTGGCATTCGTCACCCGGCATGGGTAATCGGACGTCAGCTCGATTCCGTCGGAGATTCCACCCATTGCATGCCCGCATTCGTACCGGCGGCCACCTCAGAGTCATCACCATGGTTTCGCATCGACTCGGGCCAATCGATCCCGGCCAACCCGGCAAGATCGGATCCTGCGAGAAGTCCGAAAATCAGCCAGAGTTCGCCAGAATGACAGATTCTGTTCCGCCTCGTAATTCTTGCCGCCTGCACCGTTTGGGCCAATCCCGCTCCCAGCCGAGTCGCTCCCCAACTCGGCTTCAAATTCGCTAGCTGATCCAGAATCACCTGCCGCCGCGCGGCCGGTTCGAGCCGATTAGCTTCGTCGTGGAAACCGTGACCGGTCGCCGTGCCGCTCAATGTCGTGAACAGGCCCAGATGCACGTCGGCAGGCAGCGATTTGAGTTTTCGCGCCGCCTGAATCGCACGGATTCCCAGGTCCGGCCCGCTGCAAAGCTCGGCAAGGACGTCCACCAGAATCGCCACCAAGCTCGATCTCCGGCAAGGCCGCCGATCGCCACGGCGTACCGTTCTCCAGACAGGTCGGGCGAATCCGAGCGCACCGCGTACGCTGCCGCCCGCAACATCAACAGCAGCCAGTGCTCGATCCTGCTCCAGCCAGATCCGCGGCGGAGAAAACCGCTAAAACATGACCGAGGAAAACAACCGCCGACCACGCGGCGTCCGTTGCCGCCACATGTGAAACAGACCGCCGCGGCGACGGCGACACCCGCCACGAGGAACAGGGGCGTAATCCACGTCATACCGTTCCCCTTTCGCCGGCGTCCGCGCCCGCCTCCTGTCGAGTCCCGCGGAGACGCAACACGTCCGGGAGCACGGATTCCAGCGGCGTATCGAGCGTCAGATGATGATAGCTCACCCTCGCCCTTCGCAGCACGCGGACCGCGAGAGCGCATCCATCTTCCGGCGATATTCCTCGCGCAGCCAGGCCGGGTCGACATACACCCGCTGGCCGGTTTCCAGGTCTTCAAACAGCTCCGGGCGCGGTGAAATCGAACCGGACTTCCTGCGGGTCCGAGAGATGAAATAATTTCAGCACTTCCTGCCCGCCGCGAGTCAGCGTTTCCAGGGCGAGTTCAACCCTGCCAGCGCGCGGAGAAATCGGAAATCAGCACCACCATCCCCCGCCGCAGCAGTCGCCGGCCGAGCTCCTCCAGGCACCCCGCCAATCGCGTCACGGATGGGCGCGGCGGGCGTTCCAACTGCACCAGCAGCCGACGTAAATGCCCGGCGCGATACGCGGGCGGCACGTATTCCTCGATCACGTCGGTGAACGGCGCCAACCCGACGGCGTCACGCTGTTGCAACAGAAAATAGCCCAGCGTCGCCGCCAGGGTCTTGGCATAATCCAATTTCGTATAGCCCAGCGAGCCGTAGTCCATCGACCGGCTGTAATCGACCAGCAACATCACGCGCAGATTCGTCTCGTCTTCAAACCGCTTGAGGTAACAACGGTCAGCGCGGCAGAAGCCAATCGAGATATCGCGGATCGTCGCCCTGACATACGGGCGATATTCCGTAAATTCGACCGAAAATCCGATGGTAAGGACTGCGATTGAGCCCGGCCCAGAACCCCTGCACGACGCCGGGGCGCGCAGGCCCAGCGACCGGATCTGCATCAGCGTCGCGGGATCAATGCGGCGGTCGGGGATTGCCGACATGGCGTCGAGATTCAGGGGGAGGCGAAGACCTAACGATGCAGCGTCGCATTCCACACGGGCGACGCTCTCAACAGCCGGCCGACGATGTGTTCCACGGTGATTCCTTCTGCTTCCGCACGATAATTGATCAACACTCGATGCCTCAGTACGGGGAAGTGCGAGCTGGCGGATGTCCTCCGGCGTCACATGGCTGCGGCCTTGCCGGCTGCGCGCGGGCTTTCCTGCCGATGACCATGGGACGCGTGCGGCCCGCAGCCCGGCCCCCCACGACACCCAGTTGCTGACGAACTCGGAGTTCGTGATTTCCCGGGACGAGAAGCCGGGAAGCCAGCCAGACGGCATATGGACCACGTCCTCCGCAAGCGATCGGCACCTGCCGCACGAGTTCCTGTAATCCCAACACTTCTTCGCCCGTGAACACGGCCGCGATTGGCTGTGCGGTTTCGCCGCCGTTGTCCGTTGGACCACCGTCACTTCATCATCTTCGGGCAGGTAATCGACGACGACATTGAACAAAACCGGTCGAGCTGCGCTTCCGGCAGCGGATAAGTCCCTTCCATCTCGATCGGGTTTTGCGTCGCCAACACGAAGAACGGTTCTTCCAGCGGAAACCGCATGCCAGCGGCGGTCACCTGATGTTCCTGCATCGCTTCCAGCAAAGCGGCTCCGGCGTTTTCGGCGGGGTCCGGTTGATTTCTTCGTCCGCCAGCAGAACTTGGCGAAGATCGGCCCTTTGACGAACGTCATCTGCCGCCGGCCCGCTTCGTCTTCTTGGAGGATCTCCGTCCCGGTGATGTCGGCCGGCATCAGGTCGGGCGTGAACTGGATCCGCTGGAAGCTGAGATGAAACGCCTGGGCGATCGATTTGACGAGCAGCGTTTTCGCCAGCCCCGGCGCGCCGGTGATCAGGCAATGTCCGTTGGCGAGGAGCGCCAACAGCAATTGCTCGACCGCTTCCGACTGACCGACGATCGTCTTGGCGAGTTCCTGGCGAATACGATCGCGGCCGGTTTCGAGGACGTCCAGCAGCCGCTGTGCGGTCTGGTCATCGGTGATCATGGCAGACAAAGACGACTCCCTCTGTGGTGAAATCTCAAATTCGAAATCCGAAACTCGCAGAAAACTTCACTCTCGAAATCAGAAACAACTCCGCAACTCCCGCTGTGGTCGGTCGTCCGCTGTGGCCGGTCTCCTGACCGAGCCACCTCCTTCGACAAAAGACTTCGTCATTTTCAATGCACCGAAGTCCCCGATCCCTCGCTCATAACCAACCCCGCATCAGCCGGTTTCTCTCGTTTGAAATTTCAAATTTCGCGATGCGAATGTTTTTTCAATGCGTCATGGCATAAAACACAATGTTGATCCCCATCGGGTACGCTTTCTTTTCCGAAAACTCCTGAAAATACCACGGGTCTTCCCCTTCCCGTTCCCAGCCGTCGCCGAGATCGGTGTTGTGGCAGATGATGACGATCAATCGGTGCTGATCGTCGAAAATCCCTTTGTAATGGACTTCCTTGGCGTCCGGCCGTTCCCAGGTGATGCCCTGCCCCCGTCCCCATTGAGCCGCCCCGATGCTGGGAATCTGCGGCTTTTCCTTCAGATCATACACGCAGTGAAAAATCGGGTGCTCGAGCGGCAACTCCAACGGCTCACGATCGGGAAAGACGCGTTTGATCTCCCGATAAAAATTGGCCCATTCCGCTTCTCCCCAGAAATCGTCCACCATCAGAAATCCGCCATTCAAGAGATATGTCCGCAGCGCGCGAACTTCTTCTTCGCTGAAAACGAGATCGCCCGGTTCGATCATGTACAGAAACGGATAGCGCGGCAGTTCCGGATCAGTCAGCTCGAGAATCTTTCCTTCGGGATCGACTTTGAGCGAGGTCAATTGCTGCAATCGGTAGGAGAAATTCAAATCGCTGTCCGGGAAGTCGGTGTTCCAACGGTCCCAGGAATGATACGACTGATACTTGACGCGCACGAACGTGAACACATCGTCTTCGAATGCGGGATCGTTCTCCCACGTCGGCACTCCGTTGCGATCCGCCGGGATCGTCGACGTCCGCCCGTGCCGACGCCTCGGCATCGAGTCGTCCCCCACCGGACGCAGCGCTCGCTGGGCCCAAGCCGGCAACAAGGCAAGGCACACAATCACGACGGCGAACAACAGTGCTCGATAATGACGCATTTTGACGATGGTTCTGGGCGGGAGAGTTTTAATCCTTGAGAATTCTGGTCGCGCTGATCAAGAACTCATTCCTGCTCCCCTGGAGGGAGCCGGTGGCCGCTTTCGGCCAGGTGAGCTGCGAAAAATGTCGAAAGGTAGGGGATGTGAACGACATTCTTTTGACATTCAGGCTGGATCATAGGTCCTATTTTCGTCTCTCGGGATTCGTCGTTTCCGGCGATGCGGCTTCCTGGCCATCCACCAGCTCCAGGAGCAATTCTTGAGCCGCGCGAAATCGCGGGGCGGCTTCCAAGGCGAGCAGTACGTGGCGTTTGGCGCGGGGATCGCCTAATGCGCGATAGCCTCGGGCGAGCCGGTAATTCAGGTCGGCCGGGTCGTCGGGCGCCAGCAGCCGCAGCGACTCCAGGGACGTGACGGCGTCCGACCAGCGGCTCAATTCTTCCGCAGCCATCGCCTGCGATCGGTGCAGGGCGGGCGACAAGGGTTGTATTCCGCGCAGCCGCTGTGCCGTCGCCATCACCGCCGGCCAATCCCGGGCCGCTTGCTGCAATTCCAGCAAGCGAAACAACGACTCCGCCGGGGCATCGTCTTTTAGCACATAGTCTTCGAGGAGCTTACGTTCCGAGGCGGCGTCTTTCCGACGGCGATGAACCGCCGCCAGCAGCAACGACGCACTGTCACCGCCAATTTGCTCAGGATACAACTCGACCAACTTTTGCAGGGGCGCCACGGCCCGGTCCCACTCGTGCGATTGAACCGACTGCTTTGCCAGCGCCAATAATCCGCGCAGGCTCGTGGGATGGTCTTTCACCCAGCCGGCGAGTCGATCAGGATCGTCGTCATCAATGATCCCGGAGAGATCGTATTCTTCCCAATCCAGACCGTATCCGAGTTGTCGCGCCTGCTCGGCGGCATCGGCGCGGAATTCCGCGTCAAGCTGATTCAGATCGGCCGCGTTTCGCTCCAGCGCCGGGCCGATTTCGATACCATTGCCCAAATCATCCAGAATCTTCCGGAGTGTCGGAAATCCGAACCGCTGGACGAGAAACTCGACAACCAATGAGGACTGATAATACGCGAATTGGAGATCAAGCGGAGTCTCCGGTTGCAGGAACGCTCCGCTGAGTTGCGCGATGGGCACGAGTCGGCCGGCGAGGATCCGTTGGCGGTATTCGGGGTTCATTTTCTGGCCCCATGCCGGATCGGCCTGCCGTTCTTCGTACACGGAAATTCCCTCGCTGAGCCAGCGCGGGATGCGGTGCCGCGTCAGTTCCAGCGTCACGACGTGACAGTATTCATGCCACAACACCGCCTGCCAGTTCGCCGGATCTTCACGCCGTGAAGCCGGGCTGTTGGCGGTGATCACCGTCCCGAAACAGACGCCGAGATAGCCGGAGGCCCCCGGCAAGCCAAAGGTGCGGACGGCGAAGTCGTTCTGGCGCGGAAAGATCTCGACGATGATGGGCGATGCCGGTTTCCAATCGTATTTTTCGGCGAGCCGATCATGCGCCCGCCGCAGGAGCGCAAGCACGTCCTGGCCGTAGACTTTCGCTTCCTGGGACTCCATGCGAACCAGAAACGGAGTCGCTTCCAACGTGGCGTACTTCGCGAGTTCCTTCTTCAATTGCAGCAGGTTGAACATCTGCACGTCGTAGCCGTCGGCTTCAGTGCGCTTCCGCGGCGAGCTTCCAGCCGTCTTCTTCACGACCGAGGCGCAGCAGGTCTTGTGCCAGCTGCATGCGGGCGGCGAGATGTTTCGGATCGAACTCCAGCGCCCGCTGCTGCGCCGCGGCCCCTTCGGCGAACCGATACTTGCGCGACAACATCCGGCCGAGGAGATGATCGACGTCCGGATTTTCTTTCCACGAGGACAACGCCTGTTCCCGGCAGCGAGTCGCTTCAGCCGTGTCGTTCCTGATCTCAGCCAGCACCGCGCGATAGGCCCAGGCGAGGGGATGATGGCGTTCACGCCGTCAATCTGTTCGAGCAGAAATCCCGCCTGTTCATACCGTTCCTGATCGATCAACGACTCCACCCGCAAGAGCATGGCCGGGACATGCCGCTTGTTGGCCTTGACGGCCGCCTCCAGCGCAATATTGCTCCGCTGTGGCGATGACGCGGCCAGCGCGGGCCAGGCCGAATTGAAAATCAGCATCGTCCGGGATGGCTTTCACGCCGGTGGAAAACAGTTCGGCGGCCAATTCCGCGTCGTGTTTGGACAGCGCCAGCTCCCCGCTGGCAAGCAACGCTTCGCGATGCGTCGGAAACTGTTGCAGCACGGGATCAAAGAATGTTTCGAGCACCGGCGCGCATCGGATCCTGCCGCCAACGACGCTTTTCCCAACGTGACAAGGTTATCGGAATGGGTATGCGCCATGCCGAACGACCGACCAAGTCTTGAATCTCGATCAGGAACTGGGCTCCTTTGTCGGCATTTCCCGACAGGCGCGCGGCGGAGACGCCGATCCAGCGCAGCCGGACGCTCCAGTTGTAACGCACCAGCCCGGCTTGCAGGGTGTCCCAGGCGGCGGCGTAATCGTCCTAAGGCCAATTCGGACTGGATCTTCAACAGAAACCAGTCTTCGCCGAATTGACGCTGTTCGATTCCTTCCTGAGCCCCTGCGATGCAGCCCTCGTAATCGCCCGTCTGAAATTTCTGCCGCAATTCTTCGAGCGGTACGGCGGCGAGGAGGGGACCTGCGCAAAACAACGAGAGAACGACCAGGGTCAAAATCGTGGCGGATCTCTGGGCAAATCGACGTTGCCGATGCGTTTGTGAATGACGCCGAAAACTGCCCATCACCACCGCCGCTCCTCGATCTCGACTTGAACGGACGCGGAAACCCTGTCCTGCCACTATACCGAGGGATGTTGGCGACAGCCAGAGCGGAGCAGAAAACCCGGATACTGACCGGGTCCCCCGCGAAAATGACTCGCGACGAACTTGTGGTGAAGTGACGTCGCGCCGCCCGTGATATCCCGCTTAAGGTAAAACCGAGGAAAAGACTGGTCGCCAGAGCTTGTAATTGGAAATGATCAATTGCCGGCGGCCTTATTGATCAGCGGGCTGTGCGGTTGATTCCTGATCGAATTCCGCCGGAATCATTCGGCGCTGAAGGGTCCTCTAGGTACCCGGCCAGACTGTTTGGCATGTCGAGAATCAAGCCTGAACGCGGCCATCAGCTGCTGGGACAAAGCGTAACGACATGCTCACGCACGAGCATGCTGCGTTCGACATTCACCGTTTTTGTATGCGTGTTATCAACCACTCACCATCTGCATCTTCACTCAAGATTTCGCTAGTAATGGTGCAAATTGCTGCGTACTTCGCAGTCATATTGATTTCTTTGCGCTTGGAACGGATCAGAAAGTCACCCTTCTCAGAGAGAGAAAAATTCCATTGATGCAATCCCTTCCAATTCTCGTTTTCTGCTTCGTTAGGCCTGTGCTCCAGCAAGACAAAACTACCAACCTTGACAACATCAATCATATTGCGAATTGCAGTTTCCGGATGATAGGCGTGATCAATGCAGTTGCGTGCAAACACTAGGTCAAACGTGTCCGACGGAAACTCCTTGGCGATCTCCTCAGCAGCTAGACATTTCGTCCGAACGAGAGGTTGAATCTGGTATTTGTCGAGTATTCTGTCGTATTCATGAGCCAGAGGATCTATTGCCGTTATGCTCACCACTTTTCCCTCGCATTTCTTCCCCAGATGCGTCAGGGGTCCTGCCCCCACGTCAAGAACGTGAACATCCTTTTGAAGAGGCGGTAGCAGGGCGGCGGGTCTTGGCTGCAAAGAGAGGTCAGGGTCCAGACGCAGCCCGTAACTATCAGCCCACTGCAATCCTCCGGTGCGGAAATAATCATCCCAGAATTGTATCTCGCTTTCGATTCCGGACTTCCATCTCGCTTTTGCACTTCGTGGGAGTGGCAATCGATATCGAGATCTCAGCTTTGAGATGATTCCGTAAAAACCATGTTCCTTGTAGATCGCGGCGGGAGTTCTAATTTTTAGAAACATGTTCATGGTGAACTTCCTGCCGAACGAATATTCGACCGCAGCAACACAGTAAATCACTGCCGCATTTTCGTGGTCGAGCATGAAATTGTCAACGAAATGGCACACGAGTTGCCATGCCGCGTCAGCGCGGTTCGGCGAGGCGGCGTGAGCCCGATGCATCTACAAACGGAAGAGGAATTCGTTGGAAACGAGCAGTGCGTGGACGAGTTGCTGCCAAGCGACGTCGCGCGGTTCGCCTGAGTTCAAAAATTCCATTGCGACCGTTTCGTCATGGGCAGTCAGCGGTCGATTCCAGACATTCAGGAACAACGTGGCGAGTCGCTGATGATCGTCAGTGAAGGAAGGATTCGACAGAACGTCGCCGGCGATTTTCTGCGCGGCTTCTTTAAAGAGCGGGCCGTTCAACAGGAATAACGCCTGTGAACTCACGGCGGTGGTGGGACGGCTGCCGGTGAGCTGCGCCGGTTGGGCGAAGTCAAAAAAGTTCAGCACATCGGCCGGGCCGCGCTGCCCCGAGGAGCGGACGACTGGCAAATAAATCGTACGGATGCGGGATTGTTCGTCGCGGAATTTTCGCAGCGAAAAACTGATCGGATTGACGTCTTTCGGATTGAGTCCGCCGACGTTTTCCCGGAATTCGGGATTGAGAGCCGGGCCGCCCGCGAAAGGTTGCAGTTGCCCGCTCACCTGGAGAACCGCATCGCGCATCATCTCGGCGTCCAATCGGCGGGGACTCATTCTCCAGAGCCAGACGTTGCCGGGATCGGCCACCAGCGCCGCCTGCGAGGACGGCCCGCTGTGGGACGACTGGCGATACGTGCGACTCAGCACCATGGGGCGCAGCATCCGTTTGTACGACCAGCCGTCGTCGAGAAATTGCCGGGCGAGATGATCGAGCAGTTCCGGATGGGACGGCGGTTCGCTGCGCAGCCCCAGGTAATCGACGGAGGAGGCCAAACCGCGTCCAAAGAGTTTTTGCCAGGCGCGGTTTACGGTCACCCGGGCGACCAGGGGGCTTGCCGCGCCGGTGAGCCAATCCGCTAGTTGCAACCGCCCGCTGTGATCGGTGGGGATGCCAGGAATCTCGCCGTGCGTGGCGACGCGAACGAAGCCGCGCGGCACGATTTCGCCGACGGCATGGGGGTTCCCACGAATCTGGATCGGCGTATCGGCGATCTCAGCACTGTCTTTGACGCCAAATGCGATGGGCGCCTGCGGAGCCAGATAATTCGCATGCCATAGTTGCTGCTGAAGTTCGCCGATCTTGCGGTTCAGCTCGGCTTGCTCTTGTTCCAGATCGGCCTTGGATTTCGTGTCGGGCGGCTGGCCCTCCTTCGAGTCCGGGGCCGTGGGCAATGCCTGTCGGACTACGTCCAGCCGCTGTTCGCAGCGAGTCTTTTCCTGCGTCAATGCCGCCAATTGTTTTTCGTAGTCGCGCTGGGCCGCCTCACGCTTCGCAAATTCGTCAAGGGTTTCCGGCAAGGTGAGTCGGGTGACGCTGCTCCAAACACCGCGATCAGTTTTGTAGGTCGATTCGGTGCTGGCGAAGATCCCCGCGAGGCCGTAATAGTCGCGGACGGAGATCGGGTCGAACTTGTGATCGTGGCAACGGACGCAGTTGAGGGTCATGCCGAGGAACGCTTTGCCGACCTTTTCGATCTGTTGGTCGACGATGTCCATCCGCATGACCAGTTTGTCGCCCTCGACGATATTGATGTTCCCCAGCACGAGAAATCCGGTGGCCGTGAGTTGAGCCTGGCGCTCTTCAATGGACTGAGCCGTCAGGAGATCGCCCGCGATTTGCTCACGCACGAATTGATTGAACGGTTTGTCGGCGGCGAAGGTGTCGATGACGTAATCTCGATAGCGCCAGGCGTATTCAGCGGGAACGTCGTTGGCGGACCCGATTTGATCGGCATAGCCGACGAGGTCGAGCCACGGCCGGGCCCAACGTTCTCCGAAGGGGCGCGAGGCGAGCAGACGATCCACGACAGCCGCGTACGGATCGGCCGATTGATCGGCAAGGAACGCCGCCGTTTCGTCAGCCGTTGGCGGCAGGCCCGTCAGATCGAACGTCACGCGCCGCAGCCAAGCGGCGCGTTCGGCGTCGGCTGAGGGCTGGAAACCTTGCTGTTCCAATCCTGCGAGCACATAGAGGTCGATCTCGTTGAACGCCCAGCCGGCTTGTTTCACGGCGGGAGGCGCAACGGTTTGCAACGGTTGATAGGCCCAATGCTTTTCCGCGGCTTCTTCGTCGAAACCTCGTTTTGGTTTCTCCGCAGGGGCTTCATCGCGCGGGTCGGCGGCTCCGTCTTTAACCCATTGCTCCAGCAACCGAATCTCGGCGTCTTTGAGTTTTCCCGCCGGTGGCATTTTCAGGTCCGCATCATGGTAGCGCACCGCTTTGATCAGCAGGCTGTCATCAGGCTCGCCGGGGATGATCGCCGTGCCGGAATCGCCCCCCGCCTGCCAACCGACGCGAGAATCGAGGGCGAGACTTCCTTTAATTTTCTTGGCGTGCGAATGGCACTCGTAGCACCGATCCACCAACAGCGGCCGGATGTTCTGCTCGAAGAATTCGAGTTGTTCGGGCGTGGGGGGGGCGTTCGCGGCCGAGAGCGGAGAGGCTGCCAGGAGCAGAATGGCGATGCGAAGTTGAGATGTGAACATCGTTTCGGTTGCGCCGGTGGATGATTGTCGGGCTGATTTCCGATCATCCCACCCGGGTTGACGACCGTCAATCCTTTGCCGCCGCCGACTTTCGAAACAGGCTGATTGTCAGTAATCTAGAGGTCTGGTTTGCGGACCGCGCAGCGCGGCCTGTTTCCTTTGGCCTCGAACCTTCAACTTTTTTGGTGGATCGTGTCGAACGGACCGGATTTTTCGAAGTCGGACCTCATTCCCGTGATTGCGCAGGATGAAGCATCGGGCGATGTGCTGATGCTGGCCTATATGAATGAAACGGCCTATCGCGAAACGCTGGCAACGGGCCGGGTCTGCTATTACAGCCGCAGCCGCCAGAAGTTGTGGCGAAAAGGAGAGGAAAGCGGCAACGTCCAGGAGTTGAAGGGGGTGTTCTACGACTGCGACGCCGACACACTGCTGGTCAAAGTGAACCAGATCGGGGGGGCCGCGTGTCACGAAGGCTATCGCAGCTGCTTTTTTCGGAAAATCGACGCGGCGACCGGCGAAGTGAGCGTCGTCGGCGAGCGGGTGTTCGATCCGAAAGCCGTGTATAAAAAATAGATTATCAATCCGAAGTCTCAATCGCGACGGAAACGATTTGGTCACGTTGCGAAATTGTGATTTCTTGCGGATTGAGCGCATCGAAATTTTACGACCTCAGTTTCAATTTGTTCAACGAGTTTCCTTTCATGACCGAACGCGTACTTAAACTCGGAATTCCGGCCGGTAGTCTCCAGGAGGCGACGGCCGAATTGTTCAAAAAAGCCGGCTATACAATCAAGTTCAGCAGCCGGTCGTATTTTCCGGAGATCGACGATCCGGAAATCGAGTGCATGCTGATCCGCGCGCAGGAAATGGCGCGTTACGTCGAGCAAGGCATTCTGGACGCAGGCATCACGGGGTATGACTGGATCCTGGAAACCGAAGCCGACGTGCACCAGATCTGCGAATTGATGTTCTCGAAGGTCAGCCGCCGGCCGGTGCGCTGGGTGCTCTGCGTGCCGAACGATTCGTCGATTCAATCGGTGAAGGAATTGCAGGGGAAACGGATCGCGACGGAAGCGGTCGGTTTAACGAAGCGCTATCTGGCGCGGCACGGCGTGACGGCGGCCGTCGAATTTTCGTGGGGGGCGACGGAAGTGAAGCCGCCGCGGCTGGCCGATGCGATTGTCGAAGTGACGGAGACGGGGAGTTCGCTGCGGGCCAACAATCTGCGGATCCTCGATGAAGTGCTCCAAAGCACCACGCGATTCATCGCCAATAAACAGGCCTTTGCCGACAGTTGGAAACGGACCAAATGTGAGAACATTTCGTTGATGTTGCAGTCCTGCCTGGCGGCGGAGACGAAAGTCGGGCTGATGATGAATGTCCGTCGGGCCGATCTCGCGAGCATTCTGCAGAACCTGCCGTCGTTGCAGAAGCCGACGGTTTCGTCGTTGTCGGACCCGGAGTGGGTCGCCGTAAACACGATCGTGGATGAATCCTACGTCCGGACGATCATTCCTCAATTGAAAACGATCGGGGCTTGCGGGATCGTCGAGTACCCGATCAATAAGATCATTGATTGACGGCGGTTTGGAGCGTGAAATTCGGACGGCGCGGCGTGTCGGGTTGCCAGTTGTTCGAATTGTGGCACTTTCTTGAGCCTGTGGGTATACTCTTTCCCTTCGTGACGCCGATCGCCGTCGTGGTGGCAAACCGACCGTGGTTTCGGCGCAGAGTCAGACACTTGTTGATCGGAATCTGAGAGCATGGCCCGTAAAACTACCAGTCGGTTGGAACTTCGCAAGCAGGCGGAAGCGGCGGAAGGCCGTGAAGGAGCCGAGCCGAAGAAAAAAGCGGCCGCAAAGAAAGCGGCGGCCCCGCGCGCCAAACGGACCAAGGAAAAAGTGATCGCCCGCAAGAAGCTGGTGTGGGTGGTGTTCAACGGCAGCATGAAGGAAGAAGGCCGTTTTCCTTACGATCAGCGCGCGGCTGCCGAAGAAAAAATCGAACAGCTGAAGTTGAAATCGGCCAAGAAGTTGTATTTCATCCAGCCGGTGAAGGAACTCTTGGGCGATGGCAAGGCGGCGCCGGCGCTGGCCGCCGCGGCTGCCATCGCGGAAGAGAAGGCCGCTCCTCGTAAAAAGCCGGCCAAGGTGGAAGTCGCCGAAGACGCTGAGGAAGAAGTCGAAGAGGAAGACGAGGATGAAGACGAGGACGAAGAGTAACTTCCTTCGTTGACATTCGATCCCGGCCTCCTTTGCTGCCCGGCGCTTCCCCTCGCGCCGGGCTTTTCTGTTGCGCTAGGCGGCGGTCCCCACCAGGGGCGCCGGCTTTTTCGGCGCGGAGGGAGCGGGCATCTCGATCCCTTCCGCCTGGAAACGTGCAAAAATTGTCGCATGCATTTCATGGATCGATTTGCGGCGGTCGTCGAGCGTCGGCAGAAACGCGCGGACGACAAAGATGAGCGCCGTGGCTCCGAACTCCTCCAGCGTCACGGTTGGGGCGGGGTCTTTCAACACCGCCGGATGATTCTGGGCGACTTCCTGCAGCAGACGACGCACGCGTTCGGCATCGCAGTTGTAGCTCACGCCGACACGAATCACGATGCGGTTGGTCCGGTCGGTGAGCGTCCAGTTGAGCAGTTTCCCAGTGATAAAATCCTTGTTGGGCACGACCAGCTCGCGGCGATCGCCATCGACAATGGTGGTGGATCGGACGCGGATCTGCGAGACGTTGCCGGTGGTGTCTCCGATCGTGATCACATCGCCGACGCGGATGGGCCGTTCGAGCAGCAGAATGATCCCAGATACGAAGTTGGCGAAAATCTCCTGGAGGCCGAAACCCAGGCCGACCGACGCGGCGGCGACCAGCCATTGGACATTGGCCCAGCCGATGTTGATCTGCGCGCACGAAATCACGATGCCGACGACAAGCAGCACATAGCGTACAATAATGGTCACGGCGAAACGGGCTCCCACGTCGAGAGGCAGCCGTTCCAAGAGCAGGGCCTGGACCAGTCCGGGAATGTTCCTGATCGAGGCCAACGACACCATGAACACCAGGATGGCCAGGCCTAAATCTGCGGCCGTCACGGGCTTTAATCGCGTGGCGGAGTGGGCGATTGGCGCGCCGCTCTCGGACTCGACGATTTCCTGTTGAGTGACCGGCGTATGCCACAGCGTCACCCGATTCAGCAATCCCAGGGCTGGAGTCACATCGGCCCAGATGGTCCAGGCGCTGACAGTGACACCGACCAGGAGGGCGGCGCGCAGCAGTCCTTGCATCTGCTGGATCATCGTCGTCACATCGATGCCTCGATCGGTGAGATTCCAGCGATTCCAGCCGAACAGCGACTTTCGTTTTCTGGCGAGCGTCGTCTCTGAGCTGGCGGCGAGGTTTGGCGAGCGAATGATGCGCCGCTCGGCGAGTTCGATCCAGCGGAGGAAGAAGGCCCGCAGGCCCAGAATGGCCACACTTGCCCAGACGGTTTCTTGAATTCGCCAGACTAACTGCAGGGCGGTGTAGTAATAACCCGCGGCGGCCAGGAGCAGCAGCGCCCAGGGGATCACCCGTCCGAACCAGCAGATCGCTCGCCAGCCGCGATTACCGAACGCGGCGGAATGGCTGCCTTCCTCGTCGAGCTTCAAGACCGCGATTGCGAACAGGCCGCAACTGACCATGAAGACGAAAAATGCCAGCCGGCCCAGCGATTCTGACAAGGTTTCATTCCCCAGCGATTCGACGCCGCCGATGATGAACAGCCAGGCTCCGCTCCAAGGCAGAAACCAGCCGACTTGGCGTTTGACGCTGCGGGCGAAGTCCTGGGTCCAACCAAAATGGGCCGGCCCCAGTCCCTGGCGTCCGCAGGCGCTACGAATCACCAGCAGGGGATAGGAAAAGCCGGCCAGCCGCCACAGTCCGCCCGCGAGGGCGCGGCCGAGTGTCGCCTGGGTGGTCGATTCATCGAGCCGCCAGGCCAAAAAGGCGACCGCGGCCGGGACCGCCGCTGCACGACACAGCGTGAGCGCGGCCGCGACGAGCGTTGGCAGCATGGTTTCGCAGTCCGGCTGAGCAGCGTCATCGGCCAATTGATTCAGTTCCCGCCGCGTGCGGACGCGCAGCAAGACGTAAGCCAGCGCGGCGCCGCCGGCCAGCCAGTAGAGCAGTGACCGCCGCTCGAGATCGTTGAACAGCGACTCGGCGATGGTCTCCCAGGCCGCTGCGTGAAACAAGCTCGCGTCCCAACGGCTCAGTTCCCGGATGTCGTGCCAACCGACGATTTTAGCGCTGCGGATCCAGAGCACGTTTTCATCATGCAAGGCGTTGAATTCTTTGACTTGCTGCAGCGTTTTCTGCTTGATTTCGTCGAGCGCCACGAGCGCCTTGATCAGCTTGTTGTTATCGTCTTGCAATTGTTCCAGCAGTTCCTCGCGGTGATCCAGCAGCGTTTTCGCCTGCTGTTCCACGAGGCTTTCGTCCAACGGGGCGTCAGGCTGCGTCTGGCGGCGCACGAGCTGGACAAGTTCATCGACGTCGGGCGTCTGTTTTTCGATGCGTTGCAATTCGAATAAGCGGAGCCTCAAGTCTCGCAATTCCTCGGCCCGGGCCGCCATATTACGCCGTAATCTCCAGATATCCGGGAGTTGCGATCGCTGTTGGCGGAGCATCAGGCCGATGGCATCCGTGATGTCGACTTTCTCGATCATGGATTGGATGTTGTCCGTCTCGTCCTTCAGCGATTCGAGAAGTTCTTCCGCGTCTTCTTGATCCGAGCCGGTCTCTTCGAGGCTTTCGGCCAGCCGACGGCTCTCTTCCGCGAGCGCTTCGTTCTCCAGCGCCAAAGGCTGCAGCGCAGGATGGACGCGCAGCGATTCCTGCTTGGCATCCGCTACCCGATCCGCCGCTTCGCGACGGCGCACTTCATCAATCAACTCGGCGACGATCTTCAATTCCGCCTCGACCCCGGCCGCCTCGTGTTCGAACAGGTGTTGCTGGGCCTGCAACCAATGGTCGACGTCGCTCGATTCCAGCCAGTCGCGCTCGATGTTGGCCGCCGCCAATTCCTGCTGACAACGGAGTTCCTGCGCGTGCAGCAACAGGAGCTGTGCGATCTCGGCCGGCGTCGTCCGTTCCGCCGATTTCGCCGTTTTCAACTCCGCCTGCACTTCTTCCAGCCGGGCCGAGTATTTCGCCAATTCCCCGACGACTTTCTCCAGACGGTCGGGCCGGTCGCGAATCTCCGCGGCCAATTTTTCCAGCCGGGCCATGAGCCCCGTCCCGTCCTGGTTCAACTTTGCCTCCAATTCGTCATGGCGACGCGACAGCTTTTCGACATCGCGCTCAAAGACGGCGGGAGGCGACGACTTCGCGGGCAGACCGGCGAGCTTCCGATTCAGCAGCTCGAGGTCTTTGGTGACGGTTTCGAGCTGACGGGCCAACCCTTGAGACTGTTCCGCCGCTTCGTTGCCCGCGGCCAGTTCCTTGGTCGCGGTCTCCAGAATGCTGAGGGCTTCCTTCTTCGCCTCCGCATCAAGATCGGCGTCTTTTTCAAATTTTTGCTGGCGGGCGACGATCGCCGCTTTCAATTGCGCGGCGCGCTTGCCAGCTGAAATCTCTTCCGCGTGCGTGCCCGCTGTCGCCAAAAACCATACCGCGGCGAACAGCACCATCTGAAGGACGATCAAACCGACGCTGGGTGATTTGCCAACCGAACACTCAAGATCGGATGGCTGACGCTCAATGGTCGCAAAGACCGTTTGCCGGCGCTGCATCTCGGGCCTCCCTGCCAATAGACGACGCAATTCAGCGCATGGTATCCTCGAAATGCCCTGAACGTGTCAATTCCGGACTGCGACCCGCACCTTTCATTCCCCCCAGATTGACAACCTTTGATGGTTTTGCTTCCGGTTCTTTCTCTGCTGTGCAGCCTGATCGTCAGTGATGGGGATCCTCTCTACGACGGACGTACTTTGTCCGATTGGCGCACGGTCATCGGTCAAATTCCCTTCGACGATCCTGCCAGCCTGGGCTATGTTCCTGGCCTGATGGAACTGATGGATGATTCGCGCGTGCCTTGGCGGACCCGTCGGCAGGCGGCGATGACTCTGGGCCGGTTGGGGCCGCTGGCCAGGGCTGCCATCCCTCATCTGCTGGTCCATTTGGAAGAAATGAATCCGGATGAACCCGATTCCTCGCCTCAACGATGGGCTCTGTCGGCGTTGGCGCTGTTTGGCCGCGAGGCAAAATCGGCGACGCCTTCCTTGATCCGGCTGTTGACGGCCGACGGGAGTTCGATCCTGACGCAACTGGGATGTCTCGAAGCTTTGTCACAGATCGGTTCGGCGGACCCGGCGACGATTGAAGCCATGATGTCTTACCTGGAATGCCGATTGTCGCTGGATTCGGACAACGAACGGGAGCTGACCCACGCGGCGGCGGAGGCGATTGGTTATGTGGGGCCGGATGCGGCGGTCGCTGTTCCGGTGTTGTTGCGAGCCGCCCAAGCCGATGATGACGTGTTACGGCACGCCGCCTTGGCCAGCCTGGGCCGCATTGGGTCCCGGGCCGAGGGGGCGATTCCGGTGGTGTTCGACTTGCTCGTCGACGACGAATCGGAGTTCGTGCGCCAAGCCGCTGAAAAAACGCTGGGGCAAATCGGTCACGCGTCGTGGCCGTGGGTGCAAACTTTGCTGGATGACGAAGACGGCGGGCTGCGGGAACGAGGAGCGACGATTGTCAGCGGGTGGACTGGCGCACGGATGGAAATCGTGCCGAGAATCGAACGGCTACTGAGTGACCCCGAGCCGCGGGTCCGTCTGGCGGCGGCGAAAAGCTGGCGTTCCCTGACCCGCCGTCATGATCTGATCTGGCCGGTGCTGATCGAACTCCTCACCGAAGGAGATCGTCAGATCCGGCGGGGAGCATCGCAGGAATTGCAGGCAATCGTGACAGCGGGGGCCGTCAGTGATCACGAATTCCGGTTGCTGCAAAGCGACCCGCGTTCTCACGTCCGGCAGGAAGCGATACGGCTGCTGCGGCTGCGTCGAATATCGAAATAGGTCAGTGAATTCCTGCGGAGCCGACTGCGCGAACGAGCTTGTCGCGATCGAGATACACGATTTCAGTGGCAAACGACTCCTGCTGACGGTGAGGAATCGGCTGCTCAAGGTCGTAACGAACGGTGCACCGGTATTGGCAGTGCATCCGCTGCGCATCGCCGACCAAGGGATAATGGCGGGGCTGATCCAACCGGAGCAGGAGCGGTTCCACCGTGACCTGGACGTTCTGGCGGCTCCGCTCCGGCAGTGCGGCGAGAACCTCCGCGGTGCTCGGAGCCTCGGAAACGAGGATCGGCGCTGTCGATGGCAAATCGGCATGCGTGCTCAATGCGGAATTCGAATCCGCCCCGATTGATTCGCCGCATAGCATGAACTGCGTGGCTCCTCCGTTGATGCTGGAATAAGAGGCTCGCACCTCGAATTCCTTGAGCTGTTCCGCAAGTTTCGGCTCGACCACGAAGCTGATCGAGTTGATCCACACATTTTCCGAGGAATTGCCGACAGTCGAAGCGTCGTGGTCGATGCGCCGGGCGCTGAATGCGGCGACTTCCAGATGGGGAAATGCGAGTTGCGGCTTGTAACCGTTGTCTCCGGAGACCATTTCAAACAAATCGACTTTTGAACCGACTTTCAAGGCCCCCGCCGGCACCTGCCAACTGTGGGGGATCAGAGTGACCAATCGTTTTCCCGGAGGAATCGCCACTCCCGCTCCCTGCCGGGTCGAAGCAGGCTGTTGAATCGGCGCGGCTTTGTCGCCGCACAGCAGAAATTGCAAGCCTCCGCTGAGTTCCGCCGACTTCAATGCCAGCGCTTGCTCTGGCGTCACAATCAAACTGAGCGAGTTGACGTGCCATGACGTGGGATGCACAAAACCAGCCGATGTCAGCGGCGTGACATCCGGCCAGACGACTTCCATCTCTGAGTAGGCGACTTCCCATTGGGTGCCTTGAAAACGCAAGATATCGACACGACTCCCCGATTTGATGGCTTGCACAGGAACTTGCCAATTATTGGCGTTCAGCGTGATCAGTCGCATGCCTTCGGGAATCGCCAACGACGGCGTTTCGGCTTGCTGCTGTTCCGAGTGTTGTTGCTGCGATTGTTTGGCTTCCCGCAGCTTTTCCAGGATCTCTTCGATTTTGCGATGAACCGCCTGATTGTGGCGGACGACGAGCAACCCCTCGAAGGCATTCAACGTCCCGCCCGGTTCATCTTCATCCCCCTGGCCTACTTTCCAGGTGGCATTCGTGGCGCTGCGAATGACGGTCATCAATCCGCCAATCCCTTTTGCGAATCCGGGCCGGCCCAGCATGCCGCCACCCATTCCACCCATGCCGCCACCCATGCCTTGCGTCTGCGGTGAATTCGCCTGAGGGGGGCTGGAATTGCCCACACCTTGGCCTCCGCCGAACTGTCCCATGACGGCGGCGCTCAATTCGACGGGAACGCTGAACATCCCGCCCAAGGCACCACCGCCGCCCATTCCGCCGCCCCCCATGCCACCGCCACCCATGCCGCCCATCATCCCCTGGTTCATGTCGCCGGCTTGCTGTTCCCCGGAAGACTCGGCGATCAGATCGCGGCAATCGTAGACGCGGACTTCATAGTCGGCAGCGCTGTCCGTGATCAGGATCACGCCGTCTTTGATTACATAAGTCAGGCTCGGCAGGCCGGCCTGTCTCAAAATGAGTTCCAACAACGTGCGACCGGTGAGTGAGCCGCCGCGGGCGGAGACGACGAACGGGAAATTGGGAATCGAATCGTTGAGCCGATCGATCAGAATGTCCGCGTCAATCAGTTGTTCGATGTCCTTTAAACTCCCTTCGAAGAAATCCTGCGCGTCTCCTGGAGTGCCATCGACGCCGTGAGCGATCTTAATGTCCTGCTTGATCAGCGTTTCGAGCTTCGCCTCCAGTTTTTTACGGAGTTCCGATTTCTCGTCGACGCGCTGGCCTCCGGGGAATCCGCCGACCGGTTGATCCGGTTGCGCCTGAGCGACGGCCCGCGCCAGCATCGGCGGATGATCGGGCCGGTGGGGCCACATCAGCGACACGAGCGAAAAAATTCCCGCGACCGCGACGAACGAGCCGAGCGAGTACCGCATGATCAATCTCCGACGACGAAGGTGATGGGGTAAAGTGAATTGCCAGGCGAGCGCCCCGGCGTCGCCGAATTCGTCGAGCGCCAAGCGAATCGCCTCTTCGCGCGATTTCCCCTGGGCCGTCAGTTCGGCGAGCCGATCTTCGAGATGCACGCGCAGCTCCTCAGCGATGTCAGCCTTCTGGCCGCTGGTGAGCTTGAGAAACTTCGACATCAACGACAGGTAGATTTCGAATTCAGGTTCGGACATGGTGGAAATTCCTAATGACTAAGCCCCAATGTCAAAATTCGACTTTGGCCCGCCCCCGTTCGGTTCGGCACGCGTCTACCGACCCCTCAGTTCGGCGCGGGTCTCCCGACCCCGCCGAACTGTCTCTTCGGTCTCCTGACCGCTGTCATTTCTGGGCGCAAACGATCCATACCGGCGGTCGGGAGACTGCAAACCGATTCCGGCGAGGTCAGGAGACCTGCGCCGAACGAAGACCTGCGCCGAACGAACACCCGCGCCGAACGAACACCCACCGGCGAGGTCGGGAGACCTGCGCCGATCACACAGACGTTCGCCGAATAAGTGGCCGCGTCGAACCAAGACCTCCACCAACCTGAATTTTTTTGACATTTGGATTTTGGCATTCGACATTGCAACCTCACGCCAACTCGGGATTCATCATGCGCAGCGGCGCGAGCACGGTTTGGATACAAGCGACGTACTGGTCCCATTCGCGGGCCTGCGCGACGAGCCGTTTTTTTCCGGGCGGCGTCAACTCGTACCATTTTCGCTTCCGACCTTCGGTGTTGTCCCACTTGCTGCGGATGTAGCCGTCGGACTCCAGCCGATGCAACAGGGGATACAGCGTGCCGGCCTGCACCTGAACGAGGTCGCGACTGGCGTCGCGCAGCTTCTGCTGCAAGTCGTACCCATAGGTGGAACCGCGGGACAGAATCGACAGGACCATTAAATCGAGGCTGCCGCGCAGCAGATCGGGTCCGAAGCGTTGCGTCATGAGCGGGGTCTCCCAAGATCTTCCTGACGCGGGATATATTGCCACGCGATATATCGCCTGTCAATACATTGTGGATGAGAAATTTCGCTGTGCGCGGAAAAACTCGAACGACGCCGTTCGCGGCAGGTTTTGTCGTGGTGACGGCCGCGACAAACGAACAAGTGAATCTGCTGGTAAGATCCCAGGCGTCGAACCGGGATGGAGAGGATTCCCTAAGGAGTAGGCTCGGAATTCGTCCGTTCCGATTGCAGGCGCAAGCGAATCCCTTAAAATGAGCGTACAGTGAGCGACTGCCTCGGCGCCTCGCCGAGATTGAGGCGTTCCATCCGCCCTGGAATCACAAACTGAGCGAGCAAGAAGGAACGCGTTTTCGCGGTGACGACATCCTGCCCAGCAGAATAAGCCTGGCGCCATAACATCATTGACAGCAATAGCTTTGAGTTGAATGCCGGAGTGTTTTTCTATGAGAGTTTTATCGGTGGTGCTGGCGGTCGCGCTGGGTGTGGGAGGCATTGCGGCCGCGTTTTGGTATGGCGGCCATCAGCCTGGGCAAATTAAAGACGCGACCAGTCCAGGCGGATTCCACGATGACAGCGTGGGACCGCCGGTTTCCGCGACGGGTCCCTATCCGCATGCGGAGGTTGGAGGAAGTCGCGAACACAATTTCGGCGTGCTGATGCAGGGAGCCACGGGGAAGCACGTGTTTACGATTCGCAATACCGGGGAAGCGCCGCTGGAACTGATGGCGCGGAAAGAGGACCGCACCTGTCAATGCACGGGAGCGACCCTATCGGACGAGGGGCCGGTGCCACCGGGAGGGGAAGTCGCGATTACGGTGAATTGGGAGGTTAAGTCGGACGCGGCGCAGTTCCGCCACCTGGCCAAAATCCGCACGAACGATCCGCAAAATCGGATCATCGAACTCGTAGTTTTTGGGCGGGTGGACAGCGAATATCATATTGAGCCGTCGCAATTGATCGAGTTGGGGGAAGCGCTCGACGACCAGCCGGTCAGCGGCAAAGCGGTGATTTACTCCCGCACTCGGGAGCAGTTTGGGCTGTTGGACGCGGTGGCTTCGGAACCGCGGTTGAATTGCACCTGGCAACCCTTGAGCGAAGAACAATTGCAGCAGTACGAAGCAAAATCAGGGTACGCGCTGTCGTTTCAGATGGATCCGAAGGGTGTCGTCGGGATGGTGTCGGAATCGTTGCGATTGCGGTCGGATGAAAAAGGTGAAGACGGGGAGCCGCTGCTGCTGGCGAAAATCAGCGTGCGATTGAAGAAACCTGGCCCGATCGAGGTCATTGGACGAAATTGGGACGATGAGTACGGACGCCTGGCGCTGGGCGAGTTTCCGGCGAAAGAAGGAACAAGCGGCGAGCTCAGCGTATATGTTCAGTTGGAGGGAGCTTTGGGGTTAGAGTCGGTCGAGCCTTCGGACAGCGGGATCGGCATTACCTGGGAGAAGGATGAGCGGTTCCAGAGCAAGGAGGGCAATCGGCAGCGCTATAAATTGCGCGTGCAAATTCCGCCGGGTTCCCCAGTGAATCGACAGCGGAGTTTGTCGGAAAAATTGATCCTGAAGTTCGATCGACCGGAGATCGGCAGCTTGCAATTGCGGGTGGATTATTTGTCACTCTGAACGGGAATCGAGTGAATATCCCTGTTCCGGCGACAAGAACGACGGTTTCAAGGAGGAGCGTGCAATATTGACCGACTTCGGGAACTCTCATCTCTGTCGGGCGGCGTCCGCCGCCTTGTGCTGCGCCACCAATCTGTTGCCGATGCTGGCCGGCTGTGATGCCGCTCCGAATCTGGGAAAGACGTCCGAAGCGGCTCCTAAGCCCGGCGTGCGTGCTGAGACTCCGGCACGGCCCTATCTCGAGAATTGGAGCCCTCCCTCGGCGACTCTGATTTTGTCTGGAGAAACTCATGGCTACATGGAGCCGTGCGGGTGTTCGCCGACTCAATCGGGCGGATTGGCTCGACGCGCCAATTTTTTGAAGAAGCTGGACGAGCGGCGCTGGCCCTACGCGGGTCTGGACGTGGGCGGCACCTTGAAACGCTTCAACCGCCAGAGCGTGATCAAATTCGAATCCATTCTGACCGGCATGAAACAACTCCGGTATCTGGGCCTGGGATTAGGGCAGGAAGAGTTGCTGTTGGGCGCCGATTATTTGCTTGCCCAGCAGCAGGAAACGCCCGACGCCGTCAGCCTGATGGCGTCGAATGTGGTCTTTTTCGACTCGCCGGATCTGGGGACGCCGCTCCCCGCAAAAATCCTGACCGTGGGCGGCGTCAAGATCGGCGTGACGGCGGTCCTGGGAGCGTCGTTGAAAAACAAGATTGCGCCGGAAGGCGTGATGTCGCATATCAGCATCTCGGACCCTGCCGCCGTGCTCCCTCGAGTCGTTCAACAGTTGCGTGCGGAAAATCCGGCGTTTCTCGTTCTGTTGTCTCACGGTACCGTCGACGAAGCCAAACAATTGGCGGAAAAATTTCCGGAATTCCGCATCATTTTGACGGCCGGCGGGCCCGAAGACGCCTCGGGCAAGCCGATCGTCGTCGGCCAGACTATGATCCTGGAAACCGGCGCGAAAGGCCGCTCGGTCGGCGTCCTGGGCTATTATCCGCAAAATCCGGCCAACCCGTTTCGATTTGAACTGGTGGAATTGGACAGCAAGCGATTTGGCTTCGATCCGCGCATGGTCAAGCTGATGCGCGACTATCAGCATCGCTTGGAAACTGAGAATCTGGTGGCGAAAATAAAGCCTCTGCCGCACCCCAGCGGTTGGAAATTCGTCGGTGCGGAAAGTTGCGGCGAATGTCACGCCCGCTCATACGAGAAGTGGAAAGAAACCGGGCATGCGCGGGCGTATGAGACGTTGGTTCACGGCCGCAAAGGGGAAGAGCAGACGTGGGTCCCGCGGATCCATGATCCGGAATGCCTGACCTGCCATTCCACCGGGTGGAATCCTCACCAGTTTCAACCGTTCGAGTCGGCGTTCCGGTCGCTGGAAGCGACGCCCCATCTTAAGGGGCAACAGTGTGAGGACTGTCATGGTCCCGGGAGCAAGCACGTCGAATTGGAGCATGCCGGCGCAGCCGCGGCACCCGACGAGATCCAAAAAGTTCGCAAGGTGATGCATCGCAACATCGCCGATGCCGAGAAGCAAGTTTGTACCCAGTGCCATGATCACGAAAACAGTCCGAACTTCGAGTTCAAGACCTACTGGGAACAGATCAAACATCCGTGGAAAGACTGATCAGATCGCAACGACCGCTGGGACATCGTCCAGAACGTTTGGCGAGTTGTGACCGGAGATCGCCGGCTTTGATCGTGTAGGAACGGATGAGCGATCGCAAGCGCCGACGGAATTACGTCCTGGCACGCTGGCGAAGTATAAAGTCATATAAGCGTTTTGCGGCCGGTTCCCAGCGGCCCTCTCGCGCCTGGGCAATCGTATCGTCGAGAAACCTGGCAGAGGCGGCTGGCAGCCGGCTTTCGTCGCGCAGCAGGTGCAAGCGTTGTTCGCAATCGTCGATCCAGGTCGAATTTCGGCTGGTCAGAGCGGTGAACAGCGCGTCGACGGTCCGAACGACGTCGTCATCATCTCCCAGCAGGGGAGGCGGCAGTCGGCTCCAAAGAACCAGGCAGACAGCCAGCACGCCCATAGCGCCGATAGCAATGATGGCCGTTCGACGATTCGCTAAGCCTTCCGACGGCGGAACGGGGCGAACTTCGCGGCTATTCGCCATGATTTGACTCACCTCCGTTGCGAGTCGACAGCGAGACCCAGATGTTTCCATCGGTGAAGGCGGTGTAATACCGGACTGACCCGTCCCCGAACAAGACGTTGCAGCCGGCGCCGTGCTCGCCCCACATTTCATCGGTGTGACCAAACGGGTTGTTCGGAGCGTGAATGATCACTTGAGGGTGGTCATGCGAGTCGGGGCCGCTGTGGCATCCGACCAGGTCGGTTGCCGCGTTGTTTTCGGATTGCCACGCGCGCAGGTCGAGCCGGGGGACCACGACGGCATTCGGCACCACGCCGACCCAGGTATTGTTGCTGAGCAGTGAACTTCGCTCGCCGATGAAGATCGTGTTGGACAATCCATCGGTGACGTCGCGCACATGCGTATGAGAGTTTGGATAAAACGGCCCGTTAATGATCGCATCGGGTGCGCTCGGAACCGGCTCCGGGATGTCGAAGTTATAACAGTAGGCCGTGGTCCGTCCCCAAGGCTGATTGACTCCGGCATTGGTGACGTAGTGGCTATGTGCAAAAAAAATCTTGCTGCCGTCCGATCGGGTCATGTCGACGCCGTGGCGATTGTCGGCCCCTTCCTGCTGAATGTTGAAGCCTTCACTGCCTCCGGTGGCTGAAGGGCAGAGGAAGACGGAGACCTTTGTCGCGGCGGCCGGCGCATTGCCGGGAGACCAGACGGCGTCGTTGAAATTAAACTGGTAGTAAAGATTGCTCTGCTCGATGAAGGGCAAAATGCACACGCCCCACCCAAACCCCGGAGCCCCCACCCGATAGTTGTCGCCAGAATTGATCCCGTACAGGGAGTCATTGAGGTAAGGGTTGAGGATGCACGACGGCGGAAACAAACCATGCGTCCCTTCGTAGTTGTAAAGCGCGAGCCCGATTTGCTTGAGGTTGTTTTTGCACTGCGCTAGACGAGCCGCCTCCCGCGCTTGCTGAACTGCGGGAAGTAACAGGCCAATCAAAACCGCAATAATTGCGATCACGACCAGCAACTCGATCAGCGTAAAAGCCTTGCGGCTATTTTTCATCTTGGGACCCACTTGATTTGTCATGATAAAACAAATATTTTGAATAGACAAAATATTAGGCATCCAGCAACAAAGAGTCAACTCAATCACTGGCAAAAAATTGAGGAAAGGTAACTGACAGAACGCCGGTCTATGGCATTGGCGGCCGCGCACATCAGGTCGCTCGGCAGGCGATTCGGAAGATCAGGGTGACCATGTCTGATTTCTGACGGCCGACGCAAGTCATCTGATCACAATGACTTCAGAAGACGCATTTCTAGCGGGGAGGCGGGAAACGGCGCTGGAGGGAGCTTCCAGATCCGGCAGTCTCAAATTGTTCATCGAATCAGCATCGCCAGCGGCCGCCAAGCGGTGCTTAAGTCAGCGGCGCGGCTTGCCATTTTTCGCATTCCGTGAGATACTCCCTCAACTCGCGGTTTACGCCGTTTCCTCGAATCATGGTGTGCATGAAACCAGCAACGAGAGCGAGTCGGATCATAAAGCAGTTCGCAGTGTTTCTGATCATTGCCGATCAAGAGTTTGGGCAAAGAGCCCCCCTTTGATCGCAGCAATTTTGGGAGAGGTGACAGAGCGGCCGATTGTGCTGGTCTCGAAAACCAGTGTGGGGGAAACCTCACCGAGGGTTCGAATCCCTCCCTCTCCGCTCATGCGGCAAGATTTCTTTGTAAATTGTTGTCGCCATTTGTGTTGTGACTTGGCCATAATTCGAGGGTCCTCATTTTTGCTGAAAACTGTGCTACAGCACGCCGCACTGATTGCTTGCCTGCCTACATGGCGGGCATCATTCCTTTGATTTAGTCGCTTGACTCACCATCTTTTCCGCCCCGTTGCTCGTCCTCCAGTCCAGCGGCATTCCCCAGCCGATTATTGCCAGCGCCATTTGCTTCGTCGCGCAGTCGGTCAAGCTTTCCAATGTAAGCCTTAGGAAGCTCGCGGCTGACGTGCGTGTAAAGCTTCAAGGTTTCTTCGTCGACATGGCCAACGATGGAACGGACGACGGGTTCTGGCGTGTGGCCCGTCCTGAGCAGCTCGCTGACGAATGTGTGGCGAAATGTATGGAGATGCCCTCGCAAGTCGAGCTTAGTCAGAACGCGCTTCAGGCCCTGCAGCGCGCGGCGTTCAGAGATTTGACGGTCGGGAGCTGGGTGCTGCGCCGTCACCGGTGCCGTGAACACCCACTCGCTGGCGTGCGGCAGGCCAGCAAGTAAATTCTGGAGCCGAACGCTGAGGGGAATGATCCACTGGTCGCCGGTCTTTGGCTTCCAGCCTTTTTTCTCCCGGATGTGGACGACTTTTTCATCGAGGTCAACGTCATCCCAGGTGAGGAACTTCGCCTCGCCGACACGGCAACCGGTGTCGCGAAGAAATAGTAGAAACGGACGGTACGTTTCCGGCGCCGCCTCGACGATGACGTCGGCTTGATCCGGTTTCCAGCACGGTTGCGGTGTCGGTTTCGGCTTCTGCAGCTTGTATCCCTTGAGCGAATCGCGGTCGATTATCTGACGGCTGTAGGCATACAGGACGACTGACCGCAACAGAACCAGTTTATCGTTAATGGTCTCGGCAGAATTTTCGTTTTTCCGCAACCGGGCACGGAATGCATCGGCAAACTGCGGATCCAACTGGCTTGCGGCCACGACCCGTCGGTCCTGCGCGAGTTCGCGGATTTCCTCGATAATCGAACGATATTTTTTTAAGGTTTTTTTCGCCCGGTCTTCGCTTTGTTTGAACTCATAGAAGGCTTGAAGGGCTTCGTCAACAGTGGCGTTCTTGATTCGTTCAGCGACGACTCCATCAACTATATCGCGATCGATGCGAGACGCCTGAATCAGCGCTTCCTTCTTGCTCTTCGTCTTGAGGCTCCGTCGGATCTGACGCCCTTCGTGCTGGTAATTCACGTGCCATGTCCCGCCACGATTAAAGATCGATGTCTTATCTCCGACGGGGACGAACTTCTCTAAATTAGACTTGCTCACTGTCGTTGATCCCTTCATTGAAAACTTTGTCAATCAGGCGATGTCGCCAGAACAGGAGTCATTTCCCAACCCGGCGCGAACACCCTTTGAGCAGCCCACGCGACGACCAGTCGTAAATTGTGGATTTGGGTATCCATCCAGTTTCGACATCGGACCGATCCACCGATAGAAACGCCAATTCAACAGTATCTATTGCAGCAAACTGAAGGGAGAAACGTTCATGTGGGAATTTGTGGGCATCGCCGCACTCTTTGGGGGCGTGGGAATCGTCATGTCGATGATTGGTTGCAAACTGTTTGACTGGGTCGAGACCCGCATCGATTTCGCAGATGAAATCCGAAAGGGCAATCTGGCTGCCGCTGTGGTCATCGGAGCATTTTTGGGCGGGATTTGCTTCATCATCGGCCGGGCGATTGGAAGTTAGACGATTTCGGGGTTGACCTTGCCCCCCATACCAAGTCCAGATGCTGGGTGATAAACTGCGGCATTTTGGACGCCAATGAGGAGAGGGCAAGATGCCGAGGAAGCGATTTGGAGCGGAACAGATCATCCCGAAATTGCGGGAGGCCGAGGTGGATCTGGCCAAGGGCCTGACGGTCGGCCAGGTCTGCAAGAAGATCGGGGTCACCGAGCAGACGTACTACCGCTGGCGGAAGGAATACGGCGGTCTGCGGATGGATCAGGCGAAGCGTCTGAAGGATCTGGAGAAGGAGAACAGCCGCCTGAAGAGTCTGTTGGCGGACGCAGAGCTCGATAAGGCCATCTTGCGAGAGGCCGCCTCGGGAAACTTCTGAGCCCGGCGAAACGACGACGAACGGTCGATCACGTACGGAATTCGCTGGGGCCCGAGCAGGTTTCAGAGCGTCGGGTGTGCCGGGTGTTGGGACAACCCCGCTCGACACAACGCCGTCAGCGACATGTTCCCAGCGATGAACCCAGGCTCATCCGTGAGATGGTCGAGTTAGCGACGCAATACGGTCGGTACGGTTATCGGCGGATCACCGAGCTGCTGCAGGTGAGGGGCTGGCGGGTGAATCACAAGCGAATCGAACGTCTGTGGCGACAGGAAGGGCTGAAAGTGCCTCAGAAACAGCCGAAACGCCGGCGATTATGGCTGAATGACGGTTCATGCGTCCGGCTGCGGCCGCAGCACCAGAATCACGTCTGGAGCTACGATTTTGTGCAATCACGAACACACGATGGCCGGGTCATTCGCATGCTGACCATCATCGATGAACACACCCGGGAATGCCTGGCAATCGACGTGGCTCGCCGGCTGACCAGCGAAGATGTCTTGGAGCGTCTGTCGGACCTCTTCATTCGACGGGGTGTGCCGGACTACATCCGCAGTGACAATGGCCCGGAGTTTACGGCGAAGTGCGTGAAGGCCTGGTTGGAAAGAGTCGAGGTGAAGACGCTGTTCATCGAACCGGGCAGCCCTTGGGAGAATGGGTATGTCGAGTCGTTCAACGGGAAGTTCCGTGATGAGCTGCTCGACGGAGAAATCTTTGACACGCTGCTGGAGGCCAAGGTGCTGATCGAACGCTGGCGTGTGGAGTACAACACGATCCGGCCACACAGTGCATTGGGGTATCGACCCCCGGCGCCAGAAGCGATTCAGGAGAGGAAGTCCAACCTCGCTACGCTCGGCTGGACTTCCTCTCCTGAAGATGCCGAAGAACTAACGTAACGACTGGTTTCATTCCCGGGGGCAGGTCAATTCGGGCATGGACTCGCCTGTCGCTATTTCGGCGGCGAGTGCCACGCGATGGGGGTGATGCTGTTGGTTTTCAGTCCGTCTCTCTACTGCGATGTCACAGATTCGTGGAAGCTGCCCAGCAAATGGCAGCGTATCGTCATCGCCGGAGCGGGGATGTCTGTGGAAGTCTTGCTCTCCGCCGTGGCGATCTTCATCTGGCAATCGACGTCGTCCGGGTTCCTGCATTACCTGAGCCTGAATCTTTTCTTTGTGACGGCCGTCACGACGGTGATGTTCAATGCCAATCCGTTGATGCGGTTGGACGGCTATTACATGCTGAGCGACTGGCTGGAGATCCCGAATCTGCGGCCTCAGGCGGATCAGTTTCTGCGTCAGACGGCGGCGAAGCTCTGTCTCGGAATTGAGCCGCCGCATGATGCGTTCGCACCGCAGTCCGGACGCGGGTGGTTTGCGCTGTTTGCCGTCGCTGCCCATCTGTACGGCTGGTTCGTCTTGGGCGGTATTCTGTTGTTCCTTTACGCTGTCCTCAAGCCCTATGGCCTACAAAGTCTGGGGCAGACGGTCGCGGGGTTTTCAATCGGCAGTCTGGTGGGAAAGGCCGTGATGCAAAGTTATCGACTCTGGAAAGCGCCGCGGGCTCAGCCGATCAACCGGATTCGTCTGGGAGCGACGCTGGCCCTCACGGGGCTCCTGGTGGCGGGACTCCTGCAACTGCGGGTCCCTTGGTATCGAACCGCCGCCTGTCTGATC
>JAXMBR010000014.1:0-79327 GCA_046349715.1 Planctomycetaceae bacterium
TGGATGCCTGGAGACGGTGGCCAGCCGGCTGGCGATCTCGTCGCAGATCGCCGAGGCCGCTTATCGCGGACAGGCTCCCAACCTGCTGCGGGTCGCGGGAACGGATCTCGCGAATATCCGCAGCGGCGCCCTGGCCGAGGCGATCATGGCGGGCGATACCGTGGTCGAAGAGATTGTCCGCGCGGGGGCTCGCCAGTTAGGGACGGCTTTAGCGGGCTTCGTGAATATTCTGCTGCCTGACATGATCGTGCTGGGCGGAGGACTGGTCGAGGCCTTGCCGCAGATTTACCTCGCCGAGGTTCGGTCGGCGATGGAGAATCGCGTGATGCCCGCGTATGTCAAGGTCACGGAGGTGTCAGTGGCCAAGCTGGGAGACGACGCCGGGGCCATGGGCGCCGCCGCCTGGGTTTCTCACGAGGCGGAAACCGAGCCTCGTCTGGCGGTGGCCGGCGTCGCGAGTTAATCTCAGGAGGAGGGCGGGCGAATTCCAGCCGAATTCGTCGCCGAGTCTGATCCCTATCCTTTCAACCACCGCGTGCCGGAGTGCCTGCAAAACCCCGAATTTCCCGGCAGAAATCGTCCGCCGCGGACGGAAGCGAAGCTCCCGCCCGGTCTGGAAAACCTGTTCAGACGGCGGCAGTCATCGACATCGGCACGGCTTCGGTGCGCATGGCCATCGGGGAGATCAGTGAGAGCGGCGGCGTGCGGCCGTTGAGCACCCTGACGCAAGCGGTGAATCTCGGACGCGATACCTTTATCAAAGGGGCCTTGGAACGGAGCACGGTGGAAGAGTGCGTGCGCGTGCTCAAAAGCTATCGGCGGATTCTCGCCGAATACGGCGTCGAACGGCCGGAGCAGATCCGCGTGGTGGCCACCAGCGCCGTCCGCGAAGCGCAGAACCGGCTCTCATTTCTGGATCGGGTGTATACGGCGACAGGATTTCAGGTTGAGCCGTTGGATGAGTCGGAAGTCAGCCGGATCACCTATCTGGGCATTCAGCCGCTGCTGCGGCGCGATCCGATCCTCACCACGGCCCGCGTCGCGGTCACGGAAGTCGGCGGGGGCAGCACGGAGCTGTTGCTGGTGCAGAACGCCGACGTCTTGTTCTCGCATAGCTACCGTCTCGGTTCGCTGCGCATTCGGGCGCAGCTCGACAGTTTTCATGCTTCGCAGTCGTCGTCCCGCACGATCATGGAATCGCAAATCAAGCGGTTCACAGAGCAGATCCTGCAACATCTGCCGCAGGAGCGGCCGACGGAACTGGTCACGATCGGCGGCGACATGCGATTTGCGGCTCGGGAATTGATTGCGGATTGGCAACCGGAGCAATTGGCGCGGCTGCCGCTCGCGGATCTCGAACAACTGGCGGATTCCGTGCTGTCCTTGAACGAAGACAAACTGGTCCATAAGTATCATGTGACGTTTCCGGATGCGGGGACGCTGGGGGCGGCGCTGTTGGCGTATGTCCATTTGGCGCATGCGCTGCAACTGCGGCAAATCATCGTTTCGAACGTGAATCTGCGCGACGGCATGTTGCAGGACATGTCGCATCGCGGCAGCTGGAACGAGGATTTCAGCAACCAGGTATTTCGGTCCGCGATTGAATTGGGGCGAAAATTCGATTTCGACGAGCCGCATGGTCTGCACGTCGCCAAGCTCTGCAAGATCCTGTTTCAAGGCCTGCGTGACGAGCATCAGCTGGACCCGCGCTTCGAACTGTTGCTGTGCGTTTCCGCGCTGCTGCATGAGATCGGCCTGTACGTCGGCGCGAGCGGATATCACAAGCATTCCATGTATCTGATCCAGAACAGCGAACTGTTCGGGTTGTCCAAGCGGGATGAAATGCTGGTGGCGTTGACGGCGCGTTATCATCGCCGCGCCTCGCCCAAGCCCACGCATGTCGGCTTCACGACGCTGGAGCGCGACATGCGCATCGCCGTGATGAAAATGGCCGCGCTCTTGCGGGTGGCCGATGCGCTCGACGCTTCGCACGGCCAGCGGCTGCACGAGCTGCGTTTTTCCCGGGAAGGGGGGCGGCTGGTGATCTCAGTACCGCAAATCGACGATTTGTCGCTGGAGCAATTGAACCTCAAACAGTCGGGAACGCTGTTTGAGGAGACGTACGGCATGCCGGTGTTGTTGCGACGGCTGCGAACTTGAATGACGATCGACGCTGTCTCTGAAATTTGGATTTACTCAGTCCTCTACGGAATGCTGCCAGTCACTTATGGATGCCACGGTCCGCTACTTCAATCGGGAGCTCAGCTGGCTCGAATTCAATCAGCGCGTCTTGGAAGAAGCTCAGGACCCGAACATTCCCCTCTTGGAGCGGTTGAAATTCCTGGCGATCACCGCGTCCAATCTGGATGAATTCACCGCCGTGCGCGTCGGCAGTCTGATGCTGCTGGTCGCCGAGGGGAGCGCCGTAGCCGATGCGGCGGGGCAGACTCCGCGGGAACAACTCCAGACGTTGCGGCAGCGCATCCGCGACTTCACGGATTGCCAGTATCGCTGCTTTTTGAATGATCTGGAACCGGCACTGGCCGCGGCCGGGCTCAAACGGCTGCATGCGGAGCAACTGACGGAGCGTCAGCTCAAAGTCGTCGAACAGCTGTTCGATCAGGATATTTTTCCGATCTTTACGCCCATGGCGATCGATCCTGAGGCCGACTTCCCGCTCTTGGCCAACCAGACGTTGAACGTCTGCGTGCGGCTCGTGCCGGAAGAGGCGTCGCGATTCGCCGTCATCCCGTTCGGCCGGGGTGCGCGCCGGTTCCTCACGCTGCCGGGGGAAGACGGTTACAGCTTTATGTTGTTGGAAGACGCCGTCCGTCTGCTCGTGTCGAAATTCTTTCCCGGCGAAGGCGTGCTGGAGTGCGTGCCGTTTCGAATTACGCGCAATGCCGACTTGGAAATCCGCGAGGACCATGCCGCCGACCTGCTGGCCGGCATGCAGGAGATTCTTGCCGCGCGCAAGGAAAGCGCCTGCGTGCGGTTGGAGGTCGCGGCGAGCGCCAGTTCCGCCACGAAGCGATTCCTGGGATCGATGTTAGGCGTCGCGGACGACGAAGTCTCGGCGCTCGCCGGGCCGCTCGATCTGGGAGCGTTCATGCGGCTGACCGATTCCCAAGGTTTGGATGCGCTGCGCTACGAATCCTGGCCTCCCAGGAGCAATCCGCTGATCGACCCGGCGGAGCCGCTGTTTGAAACGATTTCCCGCCAGGACGTGCTGCTGTATCACCCTTACGAGAGCTTTGAACCGGTGCTGCGGCTGTTGGAAGAAGCCGCCGACGACCCCGACGTGCTGGCCATCAAGCAGACGTTGTATCGCACCAGCGCCCGCAGTCCGATCGTCGCGGCGCTGAAGCGCGCGGCGCAGAACGGCAAATATGTGACAGCCGTCGTCGAGCTCAAGGCGCGCTTCGACGAAGCGCGCAACATCGAATGGGCCAAAGACCTGGAACGCGCCGACGTACAGGTGATTTACGGCGTCAAAGGGTTGAAAACTCACGCCAAAATCTGCCTGATCGTCCGCCGGGAAGCGCACGGCATTCAGCGATACGTCCATTTCGGGACGGGGAACTATAACGAAATCACCTCTCGGATCTACAGCGATGCCAGCTTGATGACTTGCGACGAAGAACTCGGCGCCGACGCCACGTCGTTTTTCAATGCGCTGACCGGCTACTCGCAGCCGCAGCGATTTCACAAGCTCGAAGTCGCACCGCTGGGCTTGCGTGACAAGTTGCTGGAGATGATCGACATCGAGATTTCGCAGCGCAAGCTCGATCAGAAGGGGATGATTTTTGCCAAGCTGAACGCTGTTGTCGATGAGCAGTTGATCTCCGCGCTGTATGCCGCGTCGCAGGCCGGCGTGAAGATCCGCCTCAACGTGCGGGGAATCTGCTGTCTGCGGCCCGGCGTCCCCGGCCTGAGCGAGAACATCACCGTCACCAGCGTTGTCGACCGCTTTCTGGAGCATTCCCGCATCCTGTATTTCTATCACGGCGGCGACGAGCGGATGTTCATTTCCAGTGCGGACTGGATGCCGCGGAATCTGGATCGCCGTGTCGAGTTGTTGGTGCCGGTCGAAGACGCCGCCGCGAAGCAGAAGCTGCTGCGGATTTTGAAGACCCATTTGCAGGACAACGTGAAGGCGCGACGATTGCTTCCCGACGGCCGGTATGAGCGGGTAAAATGCGGTGCGAAAGCGGAATCTTGCCGGAGCCAGGACGTGCTGTATCAATCCGCGTGCGATGCGGAGGAAGAGGCGCGGTCCCAGCCAAACATGGTGTTTGAACCACATCGTGCACCGGAGCGCGATTCATAAACGACGACGAGGTCCGGCGTGAGATCGACACAGGATGGCGTCGAGGGGACCGAGCGGAATTGCTGATCGTATCGTTCAACTTGTCACTTGAAAAAATCAAAGCATCTCATGGACAGTCATCGGAAACCGGTCGCTCGGTTAGAACGACTGATTCGAGCGAATGCGCACGAACAAGCTCGGCGCGCCCGGTCGTTGCTTGCCGCCGCCATGCCGCCGGATGCAATGAGCATTCATGAGACTCGGAAAACGATCAAGCGGCTGCGCGCAACGCTGTCGCTGTTGCAGCACGAACTCGGTGACGACTATAAGAGCTGGATGAATCGACTGGGCGCTTTGAATCGCCGTCTGTCGTCCGTGCGGGATCTCGATGCCTGCCTGAAAATTCTGGCCGACCTCCGTTCCTCTGGCTCGTTGTCGCGGCAGTTCGTCATCAATCAGTTACAGGCCGAATTGGCCGATCAGCGGACGTTGTGTGCCGCGGCCGGCGGGAGTGATTGGCGGAAATCGCTGGTGGACGAGCTGGATGGGGTGATGGCAGGTTTTTCGGTCTGGCAGGCGTCAGCCAAAGATTTTGATTTAATTGAGTCGGCGCTGCGGAAGCTGGCCCGTCGCGCCCGCCGGTTGATTCGCGATCTTCAAGCGAACCCGCGCGTGGAAGGCATTCACTCGTTGCGAAAGCTGGTCAAGCGGCGATTATATTGGCTGGAAATGCTGGAACCGCTCTGGCCGCGCGGATTCCGCGCGGAGAAAAAACTTGTCGACGTTCTGGCCGATCACCTGGGCGACCATCATGACCTCGCCGTGTTGCTGGAATTGCTCGGCAAATCGGCGGCCGCTCAACAGTCGGCCAATACACGGACTGTGCAAAGCTTGGAGCGCCGCCTGATCTTCCAGCAGAAACAACTGGAACGCCGCGCACTGAGGTCCGCTCGTTATCTTTTCGCGGAACGGCCCAAGGCCTTTGCGCAGCGCTGGAAAGCTGTCTGGAAAGTCTGGCGAGATTTGCCGCTAGCGGTGGATACGGTGTCGTCCCCGGAACAATTCTCGCGTCCTCGTCCCCGCTGATCGAACTCATGAAGACGCTGTTTCTGCTTCGTCATGCGAAATCGAGTTGGAAACGCCCTGAATTGCCGGACCGATTGCGTCCTCTGAATCGCCGCGGTCGCGAGGCGGCTCTGGCTATGGGACGACTATTGGCGAAAGAATCGCTCTGGCCGGATTTGATTCTCTGCTCGTCCGCCGCGCGGACGCGGGAAACTTGTGATCGCCTGTTAACAGCCTCGTCTGCGGCCATTCCCGTCCGTTATCTGGACGAACTCTATCACAGCACCGTCGAGCGGATGTTCGAGGCACTGCAGGGAATTTCTCCCGACGTCGATCGGGTGCTGATCATCGGGCATAATCCCGAGTTCGCCGGATTCCTCGCCGTCGTCGCCGGTTATCAAGAGAAATTTCCCACCGGGGGTCTCGCCGCGCTGTCGATCGATATTGCCGGGTGGTCGGAATTGCGGGTCCGTCAACCGATGATGTTGAAAGGGCTTTGGCGGCCCCGTGATCTCGAATCATCCACTGGATGACCCCATAAACACGACCGCGACGATGGTGAAAACTCCGTGAGGGGTGATTGCTGCCGGTTGCAGTTTCCAGCGTCTCACGGTACCACAGATTTGTCTCAATTTTCGTCCTCACTGCCGCCGGATCGTCGGAAGTGAGAGTGCCGTCCAAGAAAGGCGCCGTGATGCCGCAATTGACCGTTGAGGGAGTCGGAGCGTTCGAGATTCCCACAGGAAAGCGATTGGTATTGGCCCTCACGGAAGACGCGGGGATCGATCAGCTGCATGCCTGCGGCGGCAATGCCCGCTGCACAACCTGCCGCGTCGAGTTCGTGGCGGGTGAGCCCGAAAAAATGACCGTTGCCGAAAAGAACGTGCTCGCGGCCAAACAACTGACGGGCGTCCGGCTGAGTTGTCAGATCGAGTGCGAAGGGGACATGACGGTCCGTTGTATCAGCCGCATGGCCGGGAGCGGGCGTGCGAATCCCGGCAACCTGCCGACTCCCGAGCTTCAACCTCAACCTGTGGAATGGACGACGAAGTGATGCGCGCTCGAAAGATTGGCTTGAGCGTCGGCGCGATGTGCGCCGGCCTGTTCGCTGTGCAAATTGCGTTGTCGGCCGATCCCCTCCGGGATTTGCAGAATCAGGCGATTGCCGACAAAAAATCGGATCTGGGATACTGGGGAACGAATCCCGACGCGTATATCACCTGGTCGAGTCATTCGAACCGCCTGATTCCGGTTTACACGTTCGGCACGTTGAACGGCGGTCCCGGGATCGACCTGCGTTCCTATGATGGAGCCAACAGCCCGTATCGTCAGCAGACGCAATTGGAGCGGATTTACGGTCGGATGCCGACGAACACGCTGAATCCCGACGCGGAATACCTGGATCAGACGAATGTCTTTGATCTGCAAAAAGCGGCGTTCGCCGCCGGACGGAAATATGTATTTCTGGTCGTGTTCGACGGCATGGACTGGGAGACCACGCGCGCCGCGGCGATTTATAATCGACATGCGGTGGACTACGACTCAGGCCGAGGCGCGGGGACGCATTTTCAGGACTACACCGCCCACGGGACCACGCAGTACGGCTTCATGTGCACCAGCCCGCACAACGACGGCACGGATAATAATGTCGATCTACAAACGGTGCTGAACCCCGGAGGAAAGACTCCCGGCGGTTACAATCCCGCGCTCGGCGGTCCCAATCCTTGGACTCCCGGCGCTGATCCGCTCTATCTGATTTCCAAGAGCGCATCAATCTCGGAAAAACATGCCTATACCGATTCGTCCTGCTCGATGAGCAGCATGACCACGGGGATCAAATCGTACAATAATGCCGTTGACGTCGACTTCGCTGGCCAACCCGTGGCAACGATCGCTCATCTGGTGCAGGAACAAGGGCTGGCGGTGGGAGTGGTCAGCAGTGTGCCGATCTGCCACGCCACTCCGGCTTGCTCGTATGCGCACAACGTCGATCGCGACGATTACCAGGACATTTCGCGCGATCTCTTGGGATTGAAATCGATCAGCCACCCTCAGGAACCGCTCCCAGGGATGGATGTCGTCATCGGCGGCGGATATGGCGTGCTGCGGACGACGGATAAGAATCAGGGAGCCAATTTCGTTCCCGGCAACGCGGCGCTCACCGAAGATGACCTGAAAGCGGTCGACTTTCGTCATGGCGGCAAATATGTCACCGCGGTCCGCACGCCGGGAGTGAACGGCAAAGAGCAACTGCTGAAGGCCGCGGCCGAAGCGCGCGAGAAGCGCCGGCGATTGCTCGGCTTTTACGGCAACGGAAAGTACGGCGGCCATTTGCCGTTCCAGACCGCTGACGGTGATTATCATCCTGCCAACGGCCAGCGCGAGGCCGAGGTCTACGAACCCGCCGACCTGACGGAAAATCCGCAGCTGGCGGACATGACCAGCGCTGCGCTGACGGTCCTGTCTGCTAACCCCAAAGGGTTTTGGCTGATGGTGGAAGCGGGAGACGTCGATTGGGCCAATCACAATAACAACATTGACGACTCCATTGGCGCCCTCAATAGCGGCGATGCCGCGGTGAAGGTCATCACCGACTGGGTGGAACAGAACAGCAACTGGCAGGAGTCGGTGTTGATCGTCACCGCCGACCACGGCCACTACTTCCATTTCAAACGGCCCGAACTGTTGGTCGTACCGCCAGCCGCTGGAAAATGAGGCGATTCACGCGACCCGTTTGCGGGTTCGCGCAACCTCATACACCACGGAATTGCGCACCTTCCCCGTCGTGGAGATCGCGCCTGCCCAGCGCAGTGAATACGCCACTTTCTGCGCCAACCACCGTGAAATGCCGGCCTGCTGCGCCAGTTCGGCCGTGGTGAACTTCGCCGGCAACCCCTCCGGCAGGAATTGGCACAGGTCCTTGGCAGTTCGTAACACCCGGCGCTCTCGGACCCGCGCGAGCAGGCGATCGGCCACACGGAAATTCCTGCCCCGCCGCCGCCAGCGTCGGTCGATTCGTACTTCTTCCTGATCGATCAGCAGCAATTCCATCGTCAGGTTCGGATGCGGGAAGATTTTGGCGAAGTGAACGAAGTCCAGAAAAAATTCGCAGACATGATGCGTCGTCGGGCTGCGACGCGACCCCCAGGCGTGACCCAGCGGCGATTGTTGCCGAGTGATCAGCGTGTTCACGGCCAAGGGCTTGACCACCAGGACCATGTGTCGGTCGAGCAGATCGGCCACTTTGCGGCGGATCGCCGATAACGACGCCGCCTGTACTTCGATCAGAGTTCCCGCACGGACGGCGTCGATTCGATAGCCATCGACGGAGACTTCGCGATCGGTTTCATCGAGTCCGTAGAGCGCCTTCAGTTGTCGATGCAGGGTCGTCTCCACGACGGTTCCTCGATAACGATGGCAATTAGAACTCGGAGGCGGTGATTTCCTGTCCCTCGGTCACGGGAGCAGGGCGGCGACCCCAGTCGTTTCGCGGCGCGAGATGGTATCTCCGAGGGAAAATTTCGTCGAGATCGCTGCGGATTGCGGGCAAATGCCGGAGAATCGGGGCCGCATCCGCGACCATCCGCCGACTGCCAAAATCCCCTCGCGACCCTTGCGGGGGCCGACGACCGAAGGCATCATCGGTGCCTGATTTGTGCTGCTCCCCGCGACCATCGGCAAGGCCCTCCTGATGCAACGCTCTCCCGTGTTTCGCCTGTCCGTGATGATGTTTCTGGAATTCTTCATCTGGGGCGCGTGGTTTCCGCCCAGCTTCGGATTCTTCGGCGAAGGGGCGCTCGGTTTTACCGAGACGTGGCAAGACCTGGGGCTGACGCTCGCCTTTCCGATTTCAGCGGTCATCGCCATGTTCTTCGGGAACCAGTTCGTCGATCGGAATTTCGCCGCCGAAAAATTCCTGGCGTTCAGCCATTTCATCGGCGGCCTGGCGATGCTGGGGTTCGGGTATCTCGCCTGGACGGCATTTCAAGGAACTGATCCCGTCATCCCGAGTTATTGGCTGTTTTTCGCGTGCATGGCGATTCATTGCCTGTTTTACGTTCCGACGATTTCGATGGCCAACAGCATCGCCTTCGCCAACATCGCCGACCCGCAGCGCGACTTCGGAAAAGTCCGGCTGTGGGGGACCATCGGCTGGATCGCGGCGGCCTGGCCGTTCATCTTCATTCTGCTCGATTGGCAGAAAGTCCCGCCGATGAGCGAGACGAAAGGGTTCATCGACTGGCTGGGCACCGCATTCGCCAACGGTCTGTCCGGGCAGGCGCTCAATCAGGGCAAGAGCTGGGCTTTTCTCACGTCAGGGATCGCGTCCTTGTTACTGGCGGCGTTCAGCCTGACGCTGCCGCATACTCCGCCGAAACCGATTCAGCACGGTGAGAATTCGCTCGCGTGGCTGGAAGCGATGAAGTCGCTCAAGCATCCGTTTTTGTTCGTGCTGTTCATTGTCACGTTGATTGATGCGACCGTGCACGACGGATTTTTCATCTTCGCCTTCAAGTACCTGGAAGACGTCAAAGTTCCTCCAAATTGGATTCAGGCGGCCATGAGCGTCGGGCAAGTGGCGGAAATCGGCACCATGGCGATTCTCGGCTACGTTCTCAAAACGCTGGGCTGGCGCACGACGATGGTCGTCGGCATCCTGGGGCACGCCGTCCGCTTCTGCATTTTCGCGTTCGTTCAAGACCCTTATGCAGCGGTCGCGGTCAATTTGCTGCACGGCGTCTGCTATGCCTTCTTTTTTGCGACGCTCTATATTCTCGTGGATGATGTTTTTCCGAAGGACGCCCGGACCAGTGCGCAGGGATTGTTCAATTTTCTGATCCTGGGCTTAGGGCCGATCATTTCCCGGTATCTGTGGCCGTTTCTCAAATCGAAATACACGGTCGACGGGGTGATCAACTATCGGGAGGTGTTGCTCTATCCGGCGGGCGCCGCCGTGGTCGCCGCGGTGATCTTGTTGCTGTTTTTCCATCCGCCGAAGAAGGCCGCCGAAGGAGCGTAGCAGGTTGACTCGCGGGACGGTGACCTCCGTCCTAGCCGCCCTTGAGACGCACGGGTTCAAGACTGCGGACGATGATCAGTTCGGTTTGCAATTCGGGGCGATACGATCGCTGTCCCAGGACGCCCATCGTCTTGCCGAGGTACGAGTTCAAATTCACCCCCGGGGCCGCTTGGAGATAAGCCAGCATGCGGCCGTTCGGCGCGAACAGCGCGAATGACGGGGCGCCCCGAATGAATCCGGGCGCCCGTTGAACAATGCCGGCTCCGTCAAAGCGTTTCGGCGACGCCGGGGACGGCTTGGGTGTCGCCGGGGCGGGTTGGAGCGTGGTCGGTCCGGACGAGGCGCCGGACAGCGAAGCCAATTGCGCATCGCGCTGTTTGGTTTCGGCCGAAATACGTGCAATCTCGTCGTATTCGTCACGCGTTTTGGAGTAACGCTTCACGGCATCAAGCCGGAGTTTGACTTTCGACTTGAGCGCGTAGGAATCGGTCGACTCGTTGAGTCGCTGATAGTCCTGGTCGATTTCAGTGAGATTCCATTCGGACGGATCTTTCTGAATCATCGTCCGGAATTGTTCGTCGATGGCGTTCAGGCGTCCCTGGAACTCTTCGATGCTGGCCTGTTCGTCGCCGGTTCCGCGCACCGTGTCTGGCAGGGTGACAGGCTCCTGTTTCAGCAAAATGGGAGAGTCTTCAACGAGAGGCGTCGGCATCGGACCGTCGGCGAACGGGTCGTTGGATTGTTCGTCGTCTCTGAGGGTGGGAGCCGAGTCGGGAGCGGGGCTTGCTTTCTGGGGCTGGGTGGCGATCTCGTCCTGCCGTAACGGCTGCAGCACCGGAGCGTCCGACGATCGGAGTGCGCGGCCCGAGATCCAGCGAAATTCATTGGGCGGCGGCTTGATCTTCAGCATCGCCACCGTCCCGCGATCGTCTTCCAGGTTTTTCTCACCCAGAATTTCGACCGTTTGTCCTTTGGACAAGTCCACCTGATAAAAGCTGTGATCGTCGTTGAACTCGCTGCCCACTCGGACGATGACATTGCTCGCCGTCAGCACGCCCACGTTTCCCTGGCGTTTCAGATATCGAGCTTCGATCCAGCTGAAGCTGCCTGGAGGAGGGGAAATCATCGCCCATCCCCCCGCGTCATGGCGATGAACAGTCACCTTGTCGCCGCGTCGAACCTTGCTGGTGGGATAGAAATTCTGTCCTCCGCCGGAACGGACAAATTCCTCCGCCACCTCGACGACGGCTTCATACGGAAACTTCCGGTCCGCGCACCATCCCGTGGCCGCGCAGCCGAACGTCAGCAGCAATAAGAAGAACGATCGCATCGACCCGGCCTCCTTGCCGCGGGATGCTCTTAGCCCGAAATGGTGTGAAAAAAAATCTCAGAGGTGATGCCGCGGGATGTAGCAGGTTTTGCCGATCGCCTCAAGAGGAATCTCCGCACGAGCGCAGACACGATTTCGACATCTTTTCAATCGCGGAATCGCGGGTCATAATGGCCGGAGCGGAGATTAAGTCTGTTCCAGCCCGATTTTTATGAGGAAATCCCATGAGCAGCGTGGAAGCCCGAATGAAGGCTCATGGACACGAGGTTCCCGTGGCCCCGGCCGCCGTCGGCAATTATGTTCCGGCCGTGCGGACTGGTTCGCTGGTGGTGACCAGCGGTCAATTGCCGACCATCGGCAAGGAAGTGGTCTTTCAAGGCAAGGTCGGTCAATCGTTGACGGAAGAGCAGGGGCAGCACGCGGCCCGCTTGTGCGCCCTCAATGCGCTCGCGCAGATCAAGGCCCTGGTCGGCAATCTGGACCGCATTACCCGCATTGTGCGGGTGGAAGGCTATGTGCAATCGGCGTCTGGTTTTTCGCGTCAAGCCGCCGTCATCAACGGCGCATCCGATTTGCTGGTCGAAGCCTTTGGGGAGTATGGCAAACACACGCGGATCGCCGTCGGCGTCTCGGAACTGCCGCTCGACGCGGCTGTCGAACTGGCGGTGTGGGCGGAAATCTGGTGACGGCAAAACCGCCGGCGATTTCCGCCAGCGGATGGTGTTTAGCGTCAACAACTGAAATGGTTGGTCAGGGCGATGCGACCACCGGCGTCGCCAGTCCCGGCGCGGCCAGGAATTTTACCAGTTCTTTGCCGTCATCGGCGTTCCAGAGTTTTACTTCGCCGTCAAAGCTGCCGCTGGCCAGCCGTTTCGTGGCCGGATGATAGGCGACCGTGTAGACCCAGTCGTTGTGACCTGAATACGTCCGGACGATTTTACCGTCCGCCAGCGTGTGCAATCGCACCTGCTTGTCAGCGCTGCCGCTGAACACGGTACCTTCCGGCGTCAGGACAATACGAAAGACTTCGTTGCCGAATCCGGCCAATTCTCGAACCTGCTTCGCGTCGGCGACATTCCAGATGCGAATTTTCGCATCGCGGCCGCTGCTCGCCACCTGTGCGCCGTCCGCGAGGAAGGCGACCCCGGACACCGGTTGGCCATGCCCGTTGAACGTCCCTAGCGCTTCGCCGGTCTTCGCGTCGAAAATCTTCGACGTCTTGTCACGGCTGGCGGTCGCGATTTTTGTGCCGTCCGGCGACCAGGCGACATCCATCACCCAGTCGGCGTGATCTTCAATCATCAAGACTCGTTTGCGGGTGGCCAGATCGAAGATACGGACGGAGCGATCCGCACAGGCCGCGGCGATTTTCGTGCCATCCGGACTGTACGCCACGCTGAAGACTTCATCGTCGGTCGTGAACAGGTCGGCGACGAGGGAACCGTCGGCTGAACTGAAGATTTTTACTTCACCAAGTTGGCTGGGCGTTCCCGCCGCGACCGCCATTTGCGTGCCGTCTTTGCTGAATTCAATGTCGTGAATTCGCTCCGCGAGATTGGTGATCCGGCGAACGAGCTGGCCGTTCGTCGCGTTCCACAAAATCACTTCGCGATAACCGGAGGTTGCGAGCAGGCTGCCGTCGCCGTTGAACGCCATGGCCAGGATGGGCAGGCTGGCGCGGTAGGTCGCCGGCGGATTGGGCTGAACGGGCTTCGGCATGATCGTAATCAACTGGGCTGCGGCATCAATGCCGGCGTCGAGCGGCGCGCCCAGCTCGATCCATTTCTTGACGAGGGCGATCTGTTCCGGCGGCACCGGATCAGCGTCTTTCGGCATCGATCCGTCTTCCATCATGGTGACGGCGAGGGACTCAGCCGGCTTGCCGGCAACGACGGATTCGCCGGATTCGCCGCCTTTCATCAGGTTGGCGTACGTCTCAAGATTCAATCGGCCCTTGGCCATGCGGGCGTTGTGGCACGCCGTGCACCGCTGTGCAAAGATCGGCGCCACCTGTTTCCGAAAGGAAATCAATCGGCCCGCTTCGACCAGCAGATCTTCGACCGCCACCCGCCCGTCAATCGCCGCTTTCGAAAGCGCCGCGAACGTTTCTTCTGCTGCCTGCAATTCGGGCTGAAAAGCAGCCAGCGCCTGCTCCGCCGCGGTGATTTTCGCGGGGTGGTCCGCCACCAGTTGCTTGGCGGCTGCCAGCGGCGCTTCGATGTCCGTGAGAGATTTTTGTGCGGAAACCGCGGCTCGAACCGCGGCCACCAGCTTGTCTGCCGTTTCCCGCGCCGCCATTCCTGCGGCCGGTTCGTTTTCTTTTCCTTTGGCCGCGTCAGCTGCTTCCGCGGCCGCCACAGCCGCCTGCTCCGCGGCGACTTTGGCCTCGGCAGCTTTCTTCAAGGCTTCCTGAGCGGCGGGGAGCTTGGATTCCAGATCTTTTTGAGCAGCCTGGGCTTTCGACAACTCCGTTTTCAGCTTGGTCAACGCCTCGGCCACTTCCTTGGCTTTGCTGCGGGCCGCGGCGATGGCGGGTTCACCCGCCGTCTTGCGAGCCTGCGCCTCGGCGGCGGCGGCCTCGAGTGTTTGGAGTTTTTCATCGACCGTCTGACCTGAAGTCAAATCGGCGCCGCCGAGCACGAGCAAGGTGGCCCAACAAATCAAACACGGCAGCGAGCGGAGCGACCGATTCATGAAAATTCCTTGGCAGGGCATCGCGCGGGGCTTTGACCGGCGGCAATTCAACAATGGCCGAGATCGAAAGCGAATGCAGGCGGGGAAGGCGACCGAAGGTGGATCACCTCATCCAATTAGCATCGCTTGATGCGATAGCGAAGTCAAGAAACTCCGCGGAGAGAATTCACCGCCAGGCATTCCGATTCAAGAGAATGGGGAAGCACGGATTGTGCTGGCGCGTGGCGGTTCGTCATCAAAACGAAACAGCGACTTCGAAGGGACGAAGCCGCTGTTGACGATGAATCTGTGCTGATCGCTTACTTGCGATGGCGAATTCGACTCCGCATTTTGCGCTTTTTCCGCCCGATCTTTCGCCGTCCCTTACCGGTTTTCTTGACGCCCATGCCTGCCTCATTCCGTCGCTGATGCCAACTGGAAATTCTCGGAACGAAGGACTGTAGCAGGTCGTGAAATCCGGTTCAAGCGATCGCCGCGGCTGGAATCAGACGAATCCGACGCCAAAGCGGGATTGCTCGTTGAGGCCGCTGGCCACCTCCCATTTGCCCGATTCCGGTGAGAGAAATCCATAGCCTCGGTCGCCACGATCGCCGTGTTGCCCGACGAAATCAAAAATCTCAACTTTTTCCGCTGTCCGGACATATCTCTGACCGTTCCACTTCAGGAGCGCGGCGGGGGCGCTTTCTCCTTCGCGAAGGTCGTCCAGCAGTTCGAAATGTCGCATCCCTGGAATCATGACGTGGCTCCTTATCGATGGGCGAGCATAGGAGTAGTATCGACGAGCCCTGACAGGCGGACTTCAATGAATATTACGGATTCTTAAGAAAAAGGCAAGAGACGATTATTTCTCAAGTTGGTTGACTTTTGGGATCTCCGCTTTTTGCTCGTCCCGGGAGAGGGACCGCTTCGTTCGGGGCCGCGCATCCGCCGGCGAGTGCCAACAAAAAAAGCCCAGAGCGTGCCTCTGGGCTGGCTGCATATTCATGCGGCGGTTCAATTTGCGCTCGAGGTCGCGGCCGGCGGCGGCTTGATTTGGCTTTGGACATGGAATGTCAGGGGTTCGCGCCGCCCGGCTATCGTGATCGTAAACAGCTCGTTAAAGTCGCCCGGCTGATCCGGCGCGACAAGCGTAATGGGCAGTTTGTGAATGAGCTTGGCGTCGTCGGGCTTCTTCATCCGGAAGGAGTTGTCTCCCTTTTCCCGTTCGATGCTTTCAATCACGATGGGGCGTTTGGCCCGGACGATCAAAAATTTCGTTTCCGTCTCACCCGGATTCAGCGGGCCGTAGGTCATTTCCGGTGTGATCGTGATTTCCGACTCAACGGTCCGAACACCAGCAACGGGACTTGCGGATTTCGGGCGTCGTCGGTGATCAGCGTCAACTGATCGCGCAGCGTGCCGGCCGGCACATCCGATTTCAGTTGCACGCGAAGATCGTAATTGACCAGGCCGTTTCCTCGGCTGATTTCCTTGATTTCGCCGGTCAGATGCGGGTGAGACGATTTCACGTCGGTGATTCGCCAGTCGGGTCGTCCCGCGTAGGCGATGTGAACGACCTGCTCCATGCCTGCGCCGACATCGACATTGCCGAAGTTGACGGCTCCGGGGGTGAAGACAACGTCGGTGCGGATGTAGCCGTGCAGCGGCATGCGGACTTCGGTCGAAATGCGCTTCGTGGGTTCGAAGAAGTTGATGGTGAGCGTGGCGTCGCGAGTTCCCTGATAATTCAGGGTGTTGATCGTCATTTCGAGCTCGACGGTCTGCCCGCTGGGAATTTGCCGGGCGGCGTCGGGGAGAATCGCCTTGAAGCATGCGCAGGAGGTTTGCGCGTTGGTGATCTGGATCGTCTCCTGGTAGATATTGCGGATTTTCAGGCGTTGGCGCGCTTCGGCCCCTTTCGCGACGCTGCCAAAATCGATCGTCTGGCGATCGAGCATTTTGGCGCCCCAGTTATCCTGGGAGAAAACCGAGGTCGCGGCAAACGCCCAGCAAAAAGTCAGTCCGACCACAGTCCAGCGTAACATTGGGCAGGCCTCGTCTGTCGCCATCCGCTGGCTCTAGGAAGGTGAAATGGCGAGAACGCTTGATCCTGAGGAGGAGGAAGCACTCGTTGGACACCCCGCCGCGCGAGGTTAATCCCCGATCGAATAATTGTCAATCTTTCGTCGCGTTTGCGACGGAAATCATGATATCACAGGCGATTGCACGTCGGATGCCGTGCCTCGCGGTCCAGAAACAGTGCGCACGAATGGCCGCACCGTTCCTTTCAACACCAATTGACTCAATACCAATTGACCACTCTGGCGAAATGGGGTGTCTTTCGGGGTTCGCCCTGCCAGTGCCGATCCCTTGGCGGTCCACAACACACTCGTGCAGGAGCAACAGCATCATCATTCACCGTCATTTTGGCCGATAGTTCGCCGACTGACAACATTTTTTTTCGAGAACCCTTTCCACTTTGCAACATTCCGGGCTTGTTGGCGTCATACGCTCTGCCTGTTACCATAATGATGCTCTGGCCATTTCCGGTACAAAGCGTTTGCAGGGCCTCTTCCGGCAAAGTTTATGGTAACGAGCCAGGAGATTTGATGATGACGTTTCCGGTGTCTCGGCCTGTGTCGATCGGGCGATTCTTGACGTTGGCGTTCACCGTGTGTTTCGCGGCCGCGGCGTCGTCGGCTTGGGCCGATGACGAAAGTCCCAAAGGGACTAAAAAAGCGGGGGAAAACGGCAAAGACGAACGCAAGCCGCACGTGGCGAATCCCTTCCCCAAACGGATTCACGCTCCCAACCTCGAAGGCGGCGTGGAATGGCTGAACACGTCCGGGGAGATCACGCTGAAGGATTTGCGCGGGAAGATCGTGCTGCTCGATTTCTGGACCTACTGCTGCATCAACTGCATGCACGTCCTGCCGGATTTGGCTTATCTGGAGGAGAAGTTTCCGAATGAACTGGTCGTAATTGGGGTCCATTCGGCCAAGTTTGACAATGAGAAGGAAACGGGCAACATCCGCAAAGCGATCTTGCGGTACGAAATCGCCCATCCCGTCATCAACGATGCGCGGATGACGGTCTGGCGAAAGTTTCAGGTCAATTCCTGGCCGACGTTGGCCTTGATCGACCCGGAAGGGTACCTGTGCGGGATGGCCAGCGGCGAAGGAAACCGGGAAGCCGTAGAACAGGCGATTGAACGGTTGATCGAATATCACAAACACAAGGGGACCCTGGACGAAACGCCCGTCCAATTCGCGCTGGAGCGGAACAAGCAGCCGGACACTCCGCTCAAGTTCCCGGGAAAAGTCCTGGCGGATGTTCCCGGCCAGCGGCTCTTTATTTCCGATAGCAATCATAACCGGATCATCATCTCCTCCTTGGATGGACAGTTGGTGGATGTGATCGGGTCCGGGCAAATCGGCAAGGAAGACGGCACGTTTGAGCAGGCTCAATTCGATCATCCGCAAGGCATGTGCCTGGTGGGCGAGACGCTGTACGTCGCCGATACGGAAAACCACCTGATCCGAACGGTCGATCTGGGGGCGAAAACCGTGTCGACACTTGCCGGGACCGGCGAGCAGGGGCATTTCGGCGGCGGGGGCGGGAAGCTGAAGCAAACGGCGATCAACAGTCCCTGGGACCTGTATAGTTTGGACAATGTCCTGTATATCGCGATGGCGGGTCCGCATCAGTTGTGGTCGCACCAGTTGGGGAGCGGCACGATTCAGCCTTACGCCGGATCGGGGCGGGAAAATATCGTGGACGGCACGCTGGCGGAATCGGCTTTGGCGCAACCGTCAGGACTCGCCTCCGACGGTTCGTATCTGTTCGTCGCCGATAGCGAAGGTTCGTCGATCCGCAGAATCTCCGCGATCGGCCGGGGGAACCTGCTGGAGCCCGAGGGGCTTGTGGAAACGGTGGTGGGGACGTTCGACCTGCCGCAAGGACAGTCCTTATTTGCCTTTGGCGATGTGGATGGAATCGGTCCCGAGGCTCGATTGCAGCATCCGCTGGGCGTCGTGTATCACGAACACGGCCTGTTTGTCGCCGACACCTACAACCACAAGATCAAACGCGTCAATCTGAACACGCGCGTTTGCGAAACCTGGCTGGGGAACGGGAAATCGGGCGCGAACTTGAGCCCTTTGCAGCTGAGTGAACCGTCCGGACTGACGATTTCCGGCGACTCGTTGTTCGTCGCGGATACGAATAATCATCGAGTGTTGAAGATCAGTCTGATCACAAAGCAGGCGCAGGAATTCGTCATCCGCGGCTTGACGCCCCCCGCGGGATCGGCTGAGGAGGAATCGTCGCCCGCGACGACGGAGTCTGAGGACGGCCCGCAGACGTTGAAGCAGCAGCAGGTGGTCGCCGGCGAGGCGGTTCGCATCGAAGTCGGCTTCAAACTGCCAGAGGGTTATAAGTTGAATGAAGATGTCCCTTTGAAATACTCGCTGGAGACGGTCGAGGGGCAACCGGTGGTCGCGGCGGATCAATTCAAGCGGCGCAAGACGGCGGAGTTGCAGGACTCCAAGGCGGTCGTCTCGCTGCCGCTGGCCGTCAAGTCGGGCCAGTCGGTGTTAAAACTCACGCTGACGTACGGTTACTGCCGGGAGGGCAAGGGGGGGTTGTGCAAGCTCGGAACCAGCACCTGGAAAATCCCCCTCGAAGTGGTCGCCGATGGGAAAGCTGATAAACTGACGCTGACGGCGACGCCGAAATCGTAATCTCCCTCCGCCGGGCGTTTCGTGGAATTTCAGAGCACGCATGAACACCGACCTTCAGCGCATTTCCGACAAAGTCGCCGCCGGCGAACGTGTCACCTTTGAAGAAGGCGTTTTCCTCGATGAGCAGGCCGATCTGTTTACGCTCGGCCGGCTGGCGAACATCGTGCGGGAACGGAAAAACGGCCAGTTCGCCTATTACAATACCAACATCCATCTGAATCCGACGAACGTCTGCGTCTACCGCTGCCGGTTCTGCGCATTTCGCGCGGATTTGCGGGCGGAAAAGGCGTATGAATTCACGGATGACATGCTGCGCGAGCGAGTTCTGGAAGGACGTGCGAGCGGGGCGACGGAAATTCATGTCGTCGGCGGTCTGCATCATCTGAAACCGTTTGACTGGTATCTGAACGTCGTGCGCGTGTTGCATGAGACCTGCCCCGAGATTCATGTCAAAGCGTGGACGCCCGTGGAGATCCACTGGTTCAGCCATATCACCAAGCAACCGGTGGAATGGGTGCTGCAGCAGTTAATTGATGCGGGGCTCGGCAGCATGCCGGGAGGCGGGGCGGAGATTTTTCATCCCGAAGTTCGTGAGCAGATTTGCGAACACAAAGCGGGCTCGGAGGAGTGGATCAGCATTCATCGCGCGGCTCATCGGCTTGGATTGCGGTCGAACGCGACGATGCTGTACGGCCATGTCGAACAGGCCCGGCATCGTATCGACCATCTTTGCCAGTTGCGGGCGCTGCAGGATGAAACCGGCGGATTTCAGACGTTCATTCCGCTGGCGTTCCATCCGGAAAATACGAAACTCGATCATCTGCATAAGCCGACCGGCACGATGGATCTGCGGGTGATGGCATTGTCGCGGATTCTGCTGGACAACTTTGACCACATCAAAGCGTATTGGATCATGCTGGGAGAAAAGATCGCCCAGGTGGCGTTGTGCTTCGGCGCCGACGACATCGATGGGACCGTGGTGCATGAGTTGATCTATCACGACGCCGGGGCAAAAACGCCGGAGGGGCTGACGGTGGACCAGTTGCACCGATTGATTCGTGAAGCCGGGCGCGTGCCGATGGAGCGCGACACGCTCTATCGCCGCGTGCTGCGGGAAGGGGCTCAGTGGCGCGTGGGCGAATCGGTGCTGGCGGGCATGGCGGGCTAGCGACGCTGCACCGGCGTTTTTCATTGGGAACAGACATCATGCCGCTGACAGTGAAATCGCTCGATCACGTGACGCTGGTCGTCAAGGACCTGGCGAGGACGCGCGAATTTTATGTCGGCGTGCTGGGCATGCGGCACGTGCCTCGGCCGAACTTTTCATTCGCCGGCGACTGGTATCAGGCGGGGGACACGCAGATTCACATCATTCTGGAAGCGGAAAGCACCGGACCAGCGGGAACGGGCCAGGAGCCCCATTCGCGCGGCCGGCATTTCGCTTTTCTGGTCGAAAACGCCGAAGCGGCGCATCGCCAGTTGCTGGAGCATGGCATCGCGATCGTCTCCCCGCCGAAATTGCGGCCGGACGGAGCGGTGCAGGTCTTTATTCACGACCCGGACGGGCATCTCGTCGAATTGTGTTCGCCAGCGGCGAAATGAGGTCTGATTCCACTGGCCGGGGACTCTCCGCCGGGGCTATACTGCGGAGGGAGCTCCCTCCATCAGTGATTTTTCTGAAAGCAACGACCGACATGGCATCCAATCTGAACAAGCAACTGGTGTTCGGCTCTTTCGGCGCCGTCTTTGTCGTGGTGCTGCTGTGCCTGCTCGATCTCATCGGGAAATTCCCGTTCGGCGGCAAGATGATGCTCGACATTTTGTTCCTGCTCAGCGCGGCGATCGTCGGCTACTTGGCGTGGAGCGCTTATCGCGATCTGACGTAACCTGGTCGCGAGCATTCGTCAGCGAACTGCGAATTGGATTGTCGCGTTGACCAACCCCGCTTACACGTCCAGATCATCCACCAGATTCGCCTCGCTCATGATGATCCGGTAACGCTCGGAAGCGTCTTTGCCGAGGAGTTGCGAGAAGGTCTGGTCCGCTTCGACGAAGCTTTCGACGTCCACGCAGAGCAGCGTGCGGGATTTCGGATCGAGCGTCGTCTCTTTCAATTGCGCCGCCGACATTTCGCCGAGACCTTTGAAGCGAAAGATTTCCGGTTTGCGATTGGCCGGCAAGGAGGCGAGGATTTCTTCTTTGTCGACGTCGTCTTTGGCGTATCGGGTCTCGTTGCCGATTTGCAGTCGATAGAGCGGGGGCTGCGCGAGATAGAGTTTGCCGGCGGTGATCAATTCCCGCATGTGGCGAAAGAAGAACGTGAGCAAGAGGGTGCTGATGTGGTAGCCGTCGCTGTCGGCGTCCATCATCAAGATGATGCGGTCATAGCGGAGTCGATGGATGTCGAAGTTCGGTCCGATGCCGGTGCCGAGCGTTTCGACCAGGTCCTTGATTTCCTGACTTTCCAGGATTTTGCCTGTCGACAGTGATTCGGTGTTGAGGATTTTTCCGCGCAACGGCAACACGGCCTGAATTCGGCTGTCGCGGCCCATCGCTGCGGTTCCGCCGGCCGAGAGCCCTTCGACGATGAACAGTTCTGATCGCCGGATTGCTCGAACGGCAATCGAGCAGCTTGCCGGGGAAGCTGGTCCGCCGCGACGTGGGAGTTTTTCGGCGAACCTCGGAGGCCGCTTCCCGGTTGGGCTTGTCGGGCCGCCGCCAGGACGATCCGACCATAATGGCATCGGCGGTGGTGGCATTGCTGTTCAAAATCAGCTTTGCTGCCGGCCGGATGAGGCTTTCGACGGGCGCTGCTGGTCATTTCCGGGTTGTTGAGTTTCTCTTTGGTCTGACCTTGAACATCGGATCGGAGAGAAAGACCGAGAGCACGCTGATCACCCTTCGCGGATGTCGTTGTTCTCAATGGTCACTCCTTGATCTTGATGTCATGTACGTCGATGTAGTTTCGGACTGCCTGCCGATCGCGGGAACGGAGTCCGGATTCATGCGCGCCGCCGGCGTGCGTGCGGATGCCGTTGACGTAGCTGCGAATCTGTTCGTCAGTGGCTTCGGTCCAGCGGATGACGGCTTCGGATTTTGACCCGTTCGTCGTCGCGGCTGATGTTGAAGGCCTGCTCGTGCGTGGCGCGTTTCTGGCTTTCGCTGATCAACTTGTCGAGGTAGGCGACGATGCCTTCCGGATGATAGAACTCGGTCGATTCCTTCTTGGCTTCATCGACGAAAAGAATCTTCAACCCGCCATGAATGAAGGAAATGTCTTCCAGATGCTGGCGGATCGTATCAGGATGAAAATTGTTAAGCCCGGTGAAAATCTGCTCGTCGGGCCGGAAGAAGATGGCGGTGCCGTGTCCGCGAAACGGTCGGACTTTTTTCACCTCGGTGGTCGGTTTGCCCCGTTTGTAGCGCTGGGACCATTCGAAGCCGTCCCGGTGGATGGTGGCTTCCATCTCGACCGAGAGGGCGTTCACGACCGAAGACCCGACGCCGTGCAGTCCGCCGGAACGTGCATACGCCTTGTTGGAGAATTTCCCGCCGGAGTGGAGCGTGGTCAGGATCGTCTCGAGCGCGGATTTCCGGGTCTTTTTGTGGATGTCGACGGGAATGCCGCGGCCGTTGGCCTCGACCGTCGCCGAGCAGCCGTCCTTGAGTGGCGACTTTGATTTCGGTCGTGAAGCGCCGGCGAGGAATTCGTCGACGCTGTTGTCGATGATTTCCAGAGCAGGTGGTGCAGGCCGCGCACGTCGACGCCGCCGATGTACATCGACGGCCGCCGCCGGACGGCCTCCAGGCCTTCAATCACTTCAATGTCATCGGCGGTATATCGAGCAGCAGCGGTGGACATGGCAGTCTGAGCGAATAGGAAACAGTGAGTCAAGAATTCCCACATCGACGTCAGTGGGCGGCCCTTCGTCAGAGCGGATCACCGACGCGAACGGAGCATAGCCCAGGAGGCCCATTGGGGAAAGGGAAAGCTGAAATGCCCGCGAGATTGTCTTTCCAGCTCTATGGTGGAAATTGATCGGCAAGCTCGGAGCGTATGTTCTTCGTCGCACCGCCGGATCGGTCCCTGAAGATCTCGCCAGCGGGGTGGATTTCGCTTTTCGTCCACCAGCACTCAGTCTTGCTCAATGTGGCGTTTCGAAGATGGCCGCGCGACGCTAATGTCCGAAAGCGCCTCGACGACATGACGTCCAGAACCGATCCCATCAACGCTATCATCAGACTGTTGCTGGATGGCTGCCGCATATGGGGCACCGCTGGTCATCTGGCGGACGGATGAAAATTGGATCATCGTGCCACGATCCGGGGTGACGCTGAAGGACGCGTATGCGGACATTCGCCAATGGTCCGTGAAAGAGTGGCGCGAACATCCTGAACTGATGCGCGATCTGGTGAAAGCCGGCCGGGCTGAAGTCATCGGTTCGGAACTGACGGATCGGATTCTGGATGAACTGACCCGGAACCGCGAGTCTCGGAACGCGACGAACCGCCGTCCGACTGGAGATGATGGAATACGCCGGCGCGAGTCGCTCTCGCCGGGGATTTCACGCAAAGAACCATGGGGCCATTGAGACATCAGGGGGGACCGAGAGCGCGCTTTCGGTGAGCATGTGACGCCATGACGGCCAGCCTTGTCGCCACCGCCGGTTTTCGCTGCGACGACCTGGCCGGCTGGCACATCGTTCTTGGCGGCTGGAACTGGAAGATCCGGCCCGATCACGCGGACGAATGGCAGCGCCAGCTCTTGTTCCACCCGTTGAAGTCATCCACCGGGACCATCATCAAGCGGGGGCCGCATCGCACGGTGCGGCAATTGGACGCGTTGACCGGCGGAGGGACTTATTTTCTCAAAGTCTTCATCGCTCAGGCTGGCGAACTCGCTGGAAGCAACTGCTGCGAGGCGTCGCGGCAGATTGGGAGTTCGCGATACCGGTTGGCCGTCCGCCGGCAAGTCCCCACCGCGGAAGTCGTCGCGGTCGGTTTTCAGGACGGGCTGGTCGAGTCAGAGCGCGTCGGTGGACACGAGGAATCGAGCAGGCGTCGCCGCGCTCGACGAATGGCTCCCGGGAACGGCCGCAGAGATTGACAGTGTTCCAGCGCGCAGCGCTGGCCGAGGAGTTGGGCGAATTGATCGCACGCTTGCACAGTCGAGGAGTGGTTCATCGCGATTTGCATGGAGGCAACATCCTGCTTCGCCCGGCCGCGGGCGGATTTCGCCTGTGGTTGGTCGATCTGGGCTGCCGCTGCGGTTTCTCCGCGAGTGTCCCGCAGAGGCGGTGCTCGCCTGCAACCTGGGCCGTTTTTCTGCGCCACTCGGTCTTGGAACAACTAAGTCAGGCTGATCAAGCGGCGTTTTTTCACGCCTATTGGAGGCTGTTCTCCGGGAATGCCGCCGGGAAAGTTCTTCCGTGGCATGGCGATCAACATTTTGCCTGGCGCGAATTGTCGTACCGCTGTGACGAGGTGGCCCGCTGCGCGTGGGAAGAAATGGATCGTGCCTGGAACCGTGGCAACAGCAAGCAAATTGTGATCAAGACCCCACGAATTCTCGCCCGGGGCCTGGCGCGATTCGGGCGCGATCAACTGGAAACCCGATGTCGGCTGGCCGACCCCGACGGTTCCTCTCTCGAAACGATTCCGATGGCCAGTCGACAAATGACCGTCGGACCCGAGGAAACGGCGCTGCGGGTTGTCACTCGTCCGGCGTCATCATCATCTCCGGCGGGAGCTTCGTGGGCACGGCATTGTTGGAATATCGGCCATGCTTTAGCACGCAGGTGGATCTCCGCTCCCGTGCCAGTTTACGTTTTGGAAAGCCGATCCCCTGGAGTCGACTGGGGTGAAGTCGCGTTCGCGCAGGAACTCGGCTGGACGCTGCTGTCGTCCCAAACTTCGGAGTGGGAGCGGGATCGCGCTGGAGGCGGATCGACTGTTGAAGCGGGTTCCATAATCTCGATTCACGCACGCCGCTTTATCTCTGTCCGCGATTGAGGTTTGCCAGGCCGACGGTATGCTGGCGGTGCCGGTTTGGCTCTTTGATTTCATTCAACAGGCGAGAACCGTTTCGCTTTTGCAGCGATGCGCTGACCTCCAACCGCTGGCGGCCGACTTGTCACGACGTCCCGGAGTGTCCTTCGGAAGATGAAAACCGGTGCGCTGGCTCAAACAGTGTCTTGCCCGGAACACTTCCGTCCATTGAAAAACTGTTGGCGAGCGATCTCGCCATCGATCCCTCGGCCGATGCCGAAGCCTGGTGCCGCTTAATCCCCATGCTTGTGCAACCCTGACGATCGCCGATGCTTACGCGATGGAACGGGACGCCGGTGGGGAATCGTCTTGTCTCCGTTAATGCGCATGGCCGCTGGCGGCCGATGCTGCCTGTTCAGCTGGGTGTTATTGCTGGCTCTCACCGGTTGTCGAACGGTCAATCAGACTGTCGGTCTCCCCGGCGCGGCATTCCATCGCGGGCGATCAACTGCTGATCCGCAGTGACGTGAAGTTGCCGAAAGACCATCCGCTGATTGATGATCTTGCCAAGCTTCGCGGCGAAATCGCCCGCACGCTGGAGCTTCCCATGCAGGAAGATCAAGTCACGGTGTATCTGTTCGCCGATCAGCTTCGCTATGCACAGTACATGCAGTCGGCCTACCCGCAGTTGCCGCCCCGGCGGGCGTACTTCGTGGGCACCTCGAAGGAACTCGCCGTCTACACGTTCTGGGGCGATCGCGTGCAGGAAGACTTGCGTCACGAGTATACGCACGGGGTGCTGCATGCGACGCTCAAGGCGGTTCCGCTCTGGCTGGATGAAGGGCTGGCGGAATATTTTGAAGTCACCGACGGGCCGACCGGCATGAATCGCGATTATGCGGTGCGATTGACGTCCGCTGTCGAAAACGGCTGGCGACCTGACTTGTCGCGGCTGGAGCGACTGACCAAAGTCGAGCAGATGCAGAAGGCCGACTATCAGGAATCCTGGGCGTGGGTCCATTTCATGTTGCACGACGGCCCGGAAACGCGCGGCGTCTTATTGGACTATCTCGCGGGTGATCTGCGGACGACGGAAGCCCCGCCGTTTCTGAAGGACCGTCTGCAAGCCGTCGTGCCCCACTTCGAACGGTTCTGCAGCATGCACGGCGTTGCCCAAAGGACAACTGGCCACTGCCGGGCAAGCCGCGCCGCATTGATCGCTCATCGCAACGGGCTCACAACGCGCTCGTGCGTTAAGACGGTTGGATCGATCGCCAGATTTTCCTCAGACAGTTCTGGCCAATTCCGCCGAGACGTCTGAGGCGATCAGTCGATTTTGTCAGCGTTGTCTGGTGGCGGAAACGCCCCCATGGGCATCGGAGGGTACGTTTGGCGGCTCAGATATTCAGGGGCGACGATCCCTGCCAATTGCTGACCGGCCAACGACGACGCCAAGTCGACTTCCTGAATCGTCCACCCGAATTCCTGAGCGACACTGGACGGAAGGTTGTGTGCCAGACCCAAACAACCCCTCCGCGGTGTTGACGTTGAGTTGCCGACAGATTTCATAGGTCTGGCGAGAGACGGAGATCTTTCCCGATTGATCGACAGCCCAAGTCTCCCGGTTTGAAAGGCGAGTGCGGCAACGCCAAGCGGATGCATCACGTATGGCATAACTTTGTCTCCTGACGCCATTATAGACCGGCGGAAATCGTGAGAATCCAACATTCAAAACAGATTGCCCTTTTCTCACGGAGAACTCGCCACGGAGTGATCAACGGCTGTTGCGGACAGGAAGCGATCTTGCGGAGAGGCGGCGCCGCGCAAAGGATTTATTGCAGATCGAACGCCATGAGCCGGGGGTGACGGAGAAAATAGATCCCGTTGCTCAAGGTGATGCCCGCGTCTGGGATCTTGGTCGCGTCGCTTCGGCGAGCTCTTCGTACTTGTCGGATGACAGTTTCGCCATCTGCAGGATGCCGTCGGTTCGTTGATCAGGAGTTTTCCGTCCGCGGCAATCAGTGTGGCATACTGAGGGGAGCGGCTTTTCCACAGCACGCGGGGCGCGACTGCGGATCGAAGCACTTGAGCGTCACGGGGCCGCCGTCTTGCCGGCCATCGACCCCGTAGACGACTTTTTCCGTGGACAATCGGCGTCGTGTATTGGCCGGACAGAATTTCATCCCCTTCCCAGACAACGTGGCTCCCCTTGGTCCGGGCGGAACGGGCTTCGCCCCGATGCCATAGCTGGCGGTGAGCAGAATGTCGTCTCCGATCGGCACGGGATTGGCGGCGTTGACGGTGGGGCCGCGTCGGGTCAACGGGTGCGAAAGAACTCCTTTCCGGTGAGCGGGTCGACGGAGACGAAATTAAGTCGTGTCACCACGAGGGCTCGCTGGACGCCCGCGAGCGTCACGGCGATCGGTGATGAACAACGGGACCGTCGTCAGCGCCTCTGCCAGGCGGTTTTTCCCGTTTCCAGATCAAATGCGACGATTCCCGCGTTCTTTCCGCCGACATTCACCAACACAGATTTTCCTTCGACCAGCGCAGCTTCCAGCGCCGAAATAAGCTTGCGGAGGAGAAATCGGCCCGGTGTTTGCGTCCAAAGCTGTCGCCGGTCTTAAAGTTCCACGCCGAGAGAATTTCGCGAGCCGCCGAACGTGATCAAGCGTCTGGTGAATCACGGCACGCAACGCGGGCCGTCGGAATCTTCAATCTGGGGTCGATAGGACGAGGGATAGCTCTGGCTCCAGAGTTTTCTGCCATTTTTCGGCATTCAAGCGGTGACGTTTCCTGGTTCTTTAAGCGATGGAAGACCACGACCGTGTCTTGCGGCCATTGCTGGCCCCGGTACAACCTCGAGCCCACCGGAACGCTCCAAAATGGGTTTGGGGCCGGGCTGGGGCCAATGATCGGCGGAGGCGTTCTTCGACGGCGAAGCCATTGCGATCAGCCGAGTATCTAATGGCTCGCCGGCATCAATGTTGGAAGCTAGCGGACAGCCAAAATGCCAAGAACCACCCGGTTCGGCGTGTGCAGCTCGACATCGCAGTCTTTTCCGAAGAAGTCAATTTGGCGAGACGCGTTTGAGCATACGCCATGCTCGCCGAAAAATCGAATCGTGCGGTGGAATGCGTTGTTTTGAGCTGCGTCGAGATGTCAGAGGACTGGTCTTGATCGGAGGGCGTTTTTGGCGATTGGGCTCAACGCCCTGTCACGAATGCATACCGTTTTTCTCCGCGAACTTCAGAACTTGGCGTCTATGGTTGCTGATTTTGACACAAGGCGTTGCCGATGCCCCCTTGGCCTATGCTCGGCGCCGGCGATAGAGGTAGGTCTCGATATCCTCCGCCAAGGTTCACCACGTCGAACTTGGATTGGAGCAGAATGCGCGTGGCGAGATAGCCGCGATGCCGACCTGGCAGAACGCGGCGACTTGACGATCGACGGGAGTTCCGGAAAGCCGTCAGTAAATCGTCGACGGGGACGTTGACTCGGCAAGCCGGGAATCGTCCCCTGGGCGAACTCCAGCCGGTGTCCGGACATCCAAAGGAACGGCCGCTCGACTTCGAAGTTATCTACCAACGTGGCGACGTCCATCTGCGGGGTGATCGCCCCGGTAGCAGACCCGGCGGCGACAAACCCGGCCATTGATCGATCTTTCACGATCATACGGTGGCGGCCGCAATCATCGAGGTCACACACCGTCAGCTTGGCCTGAATGGCGACGGCGATGACGTCAATCCTCTTGTCGACACCGGCTCCGCCGACGGCTTGCGCTCCCACGATCAGACCCGTTTGAGGCATGAACAGCAGCTTGAGCGTCATTGGTTCCGCACCGGGATAGTAGCCGGCATGATGCGCGGGGTGAATGTAGATTTTACGGTAAGGGATTTTTTTCTGCGTCAGGATTTTTTCGGAAGCGCCTGTCATGGCCGCGGTGCGCTGGAAGACGCCGACGATTGCCGTTCCCTGCGTTCCACGATAGCGCGAGGTACGGCCGAACAGGTTGTCGGCAGCGATGCGTCCCTGCCGATTGGCCGGTCCCGCGAGGGGGACTTGCGTCGGGCCCCCGAGGGTGGCATCGCGCGTTTCACCTGGGTTCCCCACGGCATAGATATCGGGGTCGGTGGTCTGGAGAAATTCGTTGACGCGAATGCCGTCAGCGGGCCGACGCAGTCGAGTCCCGCCTCGACCGCCAGTTTGTTCTCTGGTCGGACGCCGATCCCCAGCACCACCAATTGGGTCGTCAGGCTGGCGCCGGATTTCAATTTAACCGTGATGCTGTTGGCGATCGATTCGAACCCCTCCGCCGATTCTCCGAGCAGCAGTGTCACGCTATTTTTGGCAAGCGTTTGCACGATTGGCGTCGTCATTTCCTTTGTCGGTTATGGCGGCAGCACCTGATCTTGCAACTCGACGACGGTGGTCGACACGCCGCGCGCACCAGATTTTCCACCAGTTCCAGCCCGATGAATCCAGCAATCGACGACGACCGCCTGTCGAATGCCCCCTGTCGACTTTCGATTTGATGCGGTCCATGTCCTGCAGGTTGCGGAGCGTATAAATGCCCGGCAAGTCGATGCCTGGCAGAGGCGGTCGCAAAGGCTGCTCCTGCCAGCGCGAGAATCAATGGTTTTGGTGTTCGCGTCGTACTCGTCGGCCGGTTTCGGAGATTGCGGACATGAACCGTTTTGGCCTGGCGATCGATGGATCTCCACGTTGGAGCGGACGCGTACGTCGAGGTTGAATCGCTCTTTCAATCGGGTTGGGGTGTGACAATCAGCAGCTTGAGTGCTCGGTGATTTCGCCCCGATGTGATAGGGCATCCCGCAATTCGCAAACGAGACGTCGGGGCCGTGCGCTCAAAGAGGACAATGCGCTGTTTCCGAGAGACGACGCGTTCAAGCGCGGCCGCGGGAGGCGCCCCCGGCGACGCCGCCGATGATGAGTAGTTTCATGAGAACACCTTTCCTGAGTGACGAGCGAGTTCAGTGCGTATGCAGGTTGCTCCGGACGTGGAGCATTGATTCCACGGCATCCGCGCCAAGAGCATCCCCATCCCGCAGGTGTCGGTGATTCCCGCGAAGATTACGAGGCCGGCCCGACGAACGCCGATGTCCGAAGAACGCGGGATGCACGAACCAGCCCAGCGTGACGCCGACGAGCACCAGGGAACCGGCGGCGACATTCTTACTTGACGTTCCAGCGACATCGCCTTCTGACCGCGAACCATGGGCAGGCCGGCCTGTCCGCAGGCGAGCGTGCCTCCTTCGACATTGATGACATTCGTAAACCCGGCTTGCGGAACTTTTCGGCAAGCCTGCTCGCCGCGACCGCCTGATTTGCAGATGACATACAGCGGTTCGCCCGCCGCGCCGTTGCGAGCCTGCATCACCTTCGCCGGATCGAGTTGATCGAGCGGAAGATTGCGGGCGAATTCCACATGGAGTTCACGAAATTCGACCGGCGTGCGTACATCGACCAATTCGATGGTGCCCGGCTTGGATTTGTTCGGTCAATTCTCTCGGCTGGATGCTCGATACCGCCATGATGGTCCTCCTTGTGAAAGTCGTACTATAAAATCTGATGGCCCGCTAACTGCGAGCTGTGTCGAAGCGTTCTTCGACACAGCCCATGATTTCCGCCAGATGGGGCTCCGCGATTTCATAAAACGCCTTGCGGCCGTCTTTCTGGCTGGTCAAAAACCCACAGCGCTGCATGAGTCGGAGATGTTCAGACATCATGGCGCTGGGAATTTCGCAGGCATCGGCCAGTTCGCCGACCGTGTACCGGCCGCGGAGCAGCATCTGGACGATCCGCAACCGGTGGGGGTGAGCCAGCACCTTCAGGCACTCCGCCGCCTCGGCGAGAGCCGTGAGATCGGTCAGAGGTTTCTGTTTCGGTGATTTCAGCCGGTTGGTCATGCGGGCGTCTCCTTACTCAATAGTATCGGAAGGTTCCGACATGTCAATGAGGTTTTGAGGAGCGGAGCGGTCATAAAAACAAAAAGCCGTCCTGCCGATCAAGCAAGATAAAAGGCGGGATTTCAACCATGCAGAAATGACGGACGTATGCGTACCAAGGCCCCCTAATCACGGGGATTTACCCAACAGCAATTGTTTGAGCGCTGTTTGTCATCGTGCGCGGCGACGATCATTTTCGCGTGCGATTCGAGGATTGCGCGCGTGCGAAGAGAGCCGTGAGACGCTGCACGATCTCTGAAGCCCTGCTGCCAGAGATTGGCCGTTTCGGGGATCGTCGCCGAGATGATAGAGTTGGCCGTTGGGGCCGCCTGCGGCTGCCGCTTCTTCCGCCGGATAAGTGAAAACCGCCGGAACCCAGGTGAAAATGGCCTTCCAGGGTCTCGCCGAACGGCGAATGCGCCTCAGCGTTGTGATGACCGTGAATTCTCGCGTCTCGCGTGCGGATGTTTCGCCGCGCAGCAGCGACAAGCGCTGAAGCTGTCTTCCGCCGTCTGATCGGGGAGTCGTTCGCCGATGATGTCCGCCACCGTGGCAAAGATGTCAGTCAGGCACACGGTTTGATCGCAGGTCGCGCCTGCCGGAGTCGTTCCCGGCCAACGGACAATGAAAGGGACGTGATGCCCGGCCTTACAGATGTCGGCTCTGCCAGTTTCCGCCTGGCGCGATGGCCGGACGCCTCGATGTGCCGTGGTTGCCACATCGCGCCGTTGTCGCTGGTGACGATGACCAAAGTCTGGTCGGTCAATCCTTGTCTGGCCAAGCGTATCGATCACTTGACCGATGACCGGCAGCCGGATCTCTGGACGACGAAGTCGGCTATGCATTCACCGATTTGCCGAGGGATGTCTTGCCGACAAATTCCTGAGTGGGCAGCCAGGGCGTGCGGAGAGGTCAGGGGGAGGTAGCGAAGAAGGGCGGTCTGTGGACTGTGCAGCGATGAATTCCTCGGCTTTGTGAGCCAATCGCGGCAGGACATCGATGTGTCGGAAATCGGGTGCGGCGGGTCCGTTTCGCCAGAAGACGCCGTCGAAATAATTCGGCTTCGGACTGGGTTCGGACTCAACCGTGGGCAGGGCTTCGACGCGGTCATTTTCGAAATAGACATACGGGACCATGTCCAGCGACGCCGGGATGCCGAAATAAGAATCGAATCCGACGGTGACGGGGCCCGGCCGCAGAGGCTGGGCATAATCGGTTTTCTCAGCGGTTCCCAATCCCAGATGCCATTTGCCGATGCCGGCCGTGACATATCCGTGGGACTTCAAGAACGAAGCGATGGTTTCGCGGCCGGGTTCGATCAAAGCGGGCGATTCGCCGTTCAGCACGCCTTGTTTCAACCGGCTCCGCCAGGCATAGCGCCCGGTCAAGAGCCCGTATCGCGTCGGCGTGCAGACGGCCGACGGCGTGTGAGCGTCGGTAAACCGCAGTCCTTCGCGGGCCAGTTGATCCATGCGCGGGGTCTGGATTTTGGTCGCCCCATAGCAACCGACGTCGCCGTAGCCCAGGTCGTCGGCGAGGATAATCACGATGTTCGGTTTGCGAGGAGCGGCATCACTCCCGGCGGCGCTTCCCAGGACCCCTAGCATGAGCACCGCCGCGCAGGTGATCGTTTTCCAGGAGTCCTGAAGGCGCGAGAGCGACAGTGGTCGTAATGCACGGCAGGAACGAGGCGGCATTAAAGGAGCCCTGGAATTGGCTGGCCGTAGTAGACATTGTGGGGACGGCCGATGTCGTCGTGCCAGACGGCTTCGTCGGGAATGCCCAGCGTCTGGTAGATCGTTGCTGCGAGGCTCTCCGGCGTCTGAGCGTCGGCTTGGGGATAACCGCCCGATTTGTCGGTCGACCCGATGACGGTTCCACCTTGAATGCCGGCGCCAGCGAGGAGCACCGACTGCGCCGGCCCCCAGTGATCGCGGCCGGAGAGGGCATTGGCGGCCAGTTTGGAAATTCTCGGCGTGCGGCCGAATTCCCCGGCCATCACAATCAGCGTGTCGTTCAATCGGCCCGATGCGGAGAGATCATCAAGCAGTGCAGACAGCGCCTTGTCGGTCGGCGGCAGAAGATTGTCCTTGAGGACCGGAAACGCGCTCTGATGCGTATCCCAAGTTTCGTTGTTGCCAAGATTCACCTGCACGAACCGCACACCCGCCTCCACCAGGTTCCTGGCCATAAGCAGGGACCAGCCGAACGAATTGCGACCGTAGCGATCCTGTTGCTTCGAATCGGCGTGAACGACGTCGACCACCTGGCGAATCTGCGGATCGGACGAGAGCGATACCGCCGCCTGCCGCTGGCGATCGAAACTCATGGCCGCCGCTTGCTCGCGAGCGCTGCGCAGGCGCTCTTCCATTTGTCCCAGCAATTCCAGGCGTCGTTCCAACCGGTCGACCGAAAGCCCGTCGGGCAGCGTCAAGCTGGGCGCTTGAAAGGTCCAATTCGCGGGAGGCGGCTGGCTGCCAGATTCGAAATGGAAACCATACTCCGGAACGGCTCCGTAATTCACCGGATTGAAGGTTGACGCTTCAATGAACCAGGGATCCCAGCGACTGCCCATCGTGCCGCCGAACTGCCCAGGAATGACGCGGCCTGTTCGGTGGACCAGGGTTTCTGGCAACACCGCCGCCGAGGGCAACGTCTTTCCTTTTGGCAATAGCCGGCTGACGATCGCGGCGATGGACGGCCAGTCGCCCGGCATCGGCTTGGTGTCATCGAAGCCGACGGGCATCGGCGTCCGGCCTGCCAGCATCACCAGATGACCTTGCGAGTGTCCCGTGTAGGGATGCGTCAAGGATCGGCACAATCCCCAGAGATGGCTGCGCTGGGCCAACAGCGGCAGATGTTCGCAGATGTGAAGCCCAGGCGTTCGCGTGGCGATCGGCGAGAACTCTCCGCGAATCTGGTCCGGCGCATCGGGTTTTGGATCGAAACTCTCGTGTTGCGCCAGGCCGCCCGATAGGAAAATGTAAATACACGATTTCGACGAACCCGGAATGACCGATTCGTTCGCGGACGCGGACTTGAGGCCCAGTCCCAGCATTCCCGCCGCGCCGCTCTGGATGACGAGACGTCGCGAGAGGAGTTGCTGGTGAAGGGCGGCGGCGTGATCCATGGACATCAATCTACAAATTCTCGGGCCAATCGGAACGGGGGCGTTTCCACGAAACGTCGCGAAGCGGGTGATTAAATCTCGGCCAGGCGTTCGGTGGAATCGCCGAACTGGTCGAGATGGATGCCGCATTTGTCCATCATCGACAGGTACAGGCTGCACATTTTGCGATTGGGTTTGTCGAGGTAATCCAGCACGCGTCCGCCTTTCAGTTGTCCACCGGCCCCGCCGACGAGCACCACGGGCAATTTCGTCGCGTCATGCCCGCCGGTGAGCATGCTCGAACAATACATGAGCATGGAATTGTCGAGGGCCGTTCGTTCGCCTTCCTGAATCGCCTCCAATTTGCCGGCGATATAGGCCAGTTGTTCGATGAAGAATTGATTCACCTTGAGCCAGTCGGGCGTATCGGAGTGTGACAGCAGGTGGTGAATCATGTAATCCACGCCGAGATGCGGGAACCGGAGCGAGCTATGGTCGTTGTTCAGCTTAAGCGTCGTCACGCGCGTGGTATCGGTCTGGAACCCGAGGACCAGGATGTCGCACATCAGTCGCATGTGGTCGGCGATGTTCTGGGGGATGCCGTCGGCCGGCCGGGCCATGTTCGGTTTGTCGAGCGTCGGCCGCCAGCCTTGCAGTTCTCCCTGCTTGCCGGCCTGCTCGATGCGCTGTTCGACTTCGCGGACCGAATTCAGATATTCGTCGAGCTTGCGTTGATCGCTCGCGCTGATGTTGCGGCGGAAATCTTTGGCATCGGCCAGCACGGCGTCCAGGACGCTTTGGTCGCCTTTCTGCACTTCGTCCTTGAACAGACGATCGAAGGCGAGGGCGGGGTACAACTCCAGGGGCGTCGGCGTCGTCGGCGAGCTCCACGAAATATGGGAACTGTAAATCATCGAATAGTTCTTGTGGACCGACGGGTTCGATTTTTCGCACCCGAGAACCAGGCTGGGCACCTTGGTCGATTGTCCGTAGCGCTGGGCGACGATCTGGTCGATGCTGGTGCCGGAGCGAATGTCGCCTCCGGAGGCCAACGGCGCTCCGGAGAGCATGTTGCCCGTCATCGAACTGTGAATGTTTCCTTTGAGGGCCTCTTCGTTATAAAGGCCGCGAATGAAGACCATTTTCTGGCGGAAGTCGGTCAGCGGCGCCAGGACTTTTCCCAGTTCCATCTGGGCCCCTTCGCCTTTGGCCCACCATTCCTGGCTGTGAAAGCCGTTGCCGGAGAAAAGCACGGCGAGACGCACCGGAGCCTGGCTGGCCGGCTCGGCTTTGGCGACGACGTCGCCCCAGACATTGAGTGATTCAAGCCAGGGCAAGGCCATCGTCACGCCGACGCCTCGCAAAAACGTCCGCCGGCCGAATTGGTGTTGCATCAGGCTCATGACAGGGATCCCTCAGCGAAGCATGCGCGGTGCGAACCACGAGATTTTGTTCGGAAATACTCACCTACATAATAACGAATTTCGATGTGTTTAGGACAGCAATTTCGTGCGAAATTTCCGGTTCGGCCTGACGTTTTCTCGGGATGCGCAGGGATTTACGGTGAAATCGCCGGAGCGGGCTGAAAATACTGATTGATCACCTGCTCGGGAGGGTCGGGTGTCACGAGAAATTGAACGGGAATTCCCGGTCCGCCAGGCGTCACCAGCGCGACACGTTGTCCCTGGCGTCGGGCCTCGTCGACGGCTCGGACATATTCCGGAAGACGATCGTGGGCCGATAACCAGCGCGCACGGATTTGCTCCCGCGAGGCGAAATCGATGTTCCACTGCAACATCGGATCGACGCAGTACACAAATTTGATCTGTTGTGTGCGCAAGTTTTCCATCACCGAGGAAACATTCGCTCGGACAACTCCCGCTGACTGCACCCCCGGTCCGTAGATGCACGGGTCCGCCATCTCCGCCACGTGAACCAATCCTCCGAGCCCTGCCAACACGAACGGCAGCGTGCGAGTCCAAGTTCGAGAGCGATCTTGCGCACAAGCCAGCACGATGGCCGCCACCGGCGAGGCGAGCAGCAGATGCCGTGGCGCGAGTTCGCTGCTGGACACCACGAAGACGATCCCCCAGGGAGCGAGCAGGACCGCGCGGTTCCACCACGGTTGCGCTGGCTGCCTGACAGCCCAGACGACAGCCGCCAGCCAGACCAGGGCAATCACTCCGTCCCACTCGGCGGGCCACTGAAGGCTGTTGAGATTCGGCGTGAACAGACCGACGGCCAGCCGTGGGATCGCCAGCAGGCGTGCCGGCAAATCGAACGACTTCGACAGCGGGTTCCAGACCGTTTCGCCCGGCGGACGCAGCAGCCAGAATTCCGCCGCGGCGACGGCTGCCAGTCCGATTAATACGAGGCCGCGGCGTCGCCAGGAGGGCGATTGTACGAGCCAGCCGGCACACACGACGGCGACGAACGGCAACGCAATGGGATGCGCGAGCACCGCCAGCGGCAAGGCGACGAGCGCGGGAATCGTCCAACCCCGTAGCACGCACAGCCAGCCTCCCAGGGCCAGGATCACCGCAACTTGATGCCCGCCGGCGCACTTCAGAGCCCATTGTGCAGTTTGCGGCGCCAAGGCGTATAAACCCGCGGCGACCAGTGCGCCGTTCCCGCCGCGCCAGAAATAGGCCAGTGCGCCGACCAAGCCCAACGTCGCCAAATAATGCATCAGGCCGACACTTTTGAGTGCGACTTCTGAAACGCCAAACAGCCCGAACAACCCGGCGGCGACATGGGCTTCCCAGCCGGCTCCGGCGCCATAGTTCACGCCATACGGATAGACCGGATGCACTCCTCGCTCGAGAATGTGCATGGCCATCAGCCCTTCGACGGCTTCGTCACCGTCGGGCAGCGTTTGACTGGTGCACAGCAGCCCGATCTTGAGCGCGATTCCCAGCACGATCAATGCGCACCAAATCGCCGATGAGGCAGGAGGGATTGTTTTTTCATCAAGAGCGGCAGGCATGATGGCCCTATCATACCGGCGGCAATTCGAGTTCGCTGCCCGTGGAAGGGGCGATGTCGTCAGCCGCATCGATCAGGCGCCTCAGCGTCGCCATTCGCCCGCGAGCGCAGTCGCCAGCTCGTCGAGTCGGGATTCCGCGTGGGCCGTGCTCACACTGATTCGCAGACGCGACGTCCCTCGCGGTACGGTGGGGGGGCGGATCGCGCCCACGAGAAATCCCCGGTCTTCCAGCCGATTGGCAACGGCCACGGCTCGCTGCGGATCGTTCAGCACGATCGGGATGATGGGCCCGGTCGACCCCGCCAGGACTTCAACTCCCGCGGTTGCCAATTTCGTTCTCAGAAAGTTGGACAGCTCATGCAAACGAGCGATTCGACCCGGTTCTTGCTGCACGATGGTCACCGCCGCTTCCGCCGCGGCGCATACCGCCGGCGGCAGCGCCGTCGAAAACACCTGCGTCCGAGCGGCATTCCACAGATAATCAATCAAGGTCTGGGATCCGGTGACGAACCCTCCCAACGCGCCGAGCGCCTTGCTCAAAGTTCCGATCCGTACGGCGATGCGGTCTTCGACACCGAAATGCTCCGCGGTGCCCCGGCCGGTGTTGCCGAATACGCCGGTGGCATGCGCCTCGTCGACGATCAGTTCGGCTCGATGCCGCTCGGCGAGGTCGCACAGGTCCGGCAATGGCGCCAGGTCGCCATCCATGCTGAAGGCTCCGTCCGTTACGATCCAGCGCCGCGGACGATCGTGAGCCTCGCCCAGGATTCGGTCCAAAGTATCAAGTTCATCGTGCCGATAGATCTGCACCCGCGCCTTCGAGAGGCGGCAACCGTCGATCAGGCTGGCATGGTTCAACCGATCGCTGAAGACCGCGTCGTGTTCGCTGACGAGCGCCGACACTGTTCCGAGATTCGCCGCCAGGCCGGTGGGAAATAAAATTGCCGCGTCTTGACCTTCAAAATCGGCCAATCGCCGTTCCAATCGGACGTGCCAGTCAGACCGTCCGCCCAGCAAGGCACTGGCTCGGGCGCCGAGTCCGGATTGTCGGAGCGCCGTTTCGGCCGCGTGGACGACGCGCGGGTCGCCGGCCAGATTCAGATAGTCATTAGCAATAAAATTGCTGACCCGCCGCCCGTCGATTTCGCACCAGCCGTCCGGCAGCCAGCGCGTTTCGCGCCTGCGGCGCAACAGGCCGTCGTTTGCGCGCTGCTGAAGATCATCGGCCAGCCAGGGAAGTTTGCGCACCGTGACGCTCGTTACGGAAAATCATTTCGAAACCGTCAGCGATCGTGAGGAACGATTCGAGTCGACGACGAATCTCGGGGTTTAGTAGAGCGAAATGACGTGCCGGCTGATTCGGTCGTACCCGGCCTCGGTGATCAGGTAGTTATGCTCGATTCGAATCCCGCCGATGCCTTCCACGTACAAGCCAGGTTCCAACGTGACGACGTCACCCGCGATGAGGACGTCCTCGCTTTCCGGCACCAGAATCGGCGGTTCCGGGTGCGCCAGGCCGATGCCGTGTCCGGCGTGATGAGCGAAGTTCGCCGCCAATCCGGCCTCGGCGATGGGACGATTGGTGGCGTCAAACACGTCTTTCGCCAGCGCACCGGCTTTCAGCGTTTTTTCGCCGCTGTGCATGGCTGCCTGGACGGTGTTGAACAGATGCGTCTGTTGCGGAGTCGGATCGCCGACGCACATCGTGTTGGTGAAATCGCACCGATAGCCGTCGAGCACCACGGAGTAGTCCAGAATGAAGAAATCCCCGTTCTTCAGGTGGTATGCGGTCGGCAATCCGCCGGCTTTGATTTGCGTCGGCGTCGTGGCACGGAAATCGCCATAGATCAAGCAGGGCCGGCCGGCTTTTTCCAACACCGCGGCATACACGGCGCGAAAAACGTCGTATTCTCCCAACCCGGGCTGGAGAATGTCGCGCGCCTTGGCGTGTCCCGCTTCGCAGGCCCGCGTGCATTCCTTGATCAGCGCGATTTCGTCCGCTTCTTTTTTACGGCGCAATCCCCGGATGATCGTGCCAAGGTCGGCCGGAGAGCGCTGCGTCGAGTCTTTCGCTTCCCGGCGGACCGAGTGCGTTTCGTGATCCAGTCCCAAGAGTTCGAACGCGCCGACGGGCAGCCATTCCGCTTCCACGGCGCCGGTGCGTCCGTACAACCGGTCGCTGATCTGTTCCGCCGCCTTCAGCAGCGCATGGTCGCGATTCATCACCGAATGGCGATGGTCGTACCATTTGATCATCACTTCTTCATCAATGAACGGGTCGCCCGCGCGCGACCGGAGCGTGAAATTGTCTCCCAGCAGCGTCGCTTTGCCGTCCCGCTCCAACAGCAACCAGCACCGTTCTCCCGCCGAAAAACTCATCGGCTGGACCCAGAAGTTGCTGAAGTAGTGGACGTGGCGGGGGTCGGCGATCAGCACCCATTCCAAATCGGCAGGAAGGGCGTCCCACAATCGTTTCCGCCGCGCGAGACAGCCGGGTTGCGTGAGCATGTTGTTTACGGTCCGAGAATGGTGGATGAAGCGTGCGAAAGCCAACGAAGTCGATTGCCAGGAGGATGGCGTTACTGAGCGATAATCAGGTCGATAACGCCAAGCCGAACGCAAAGCCTCCAGACCCGGGCGCCGCATTGGTCCTGGGGATCGGGCCGTTGCGGCAAGTCTTGATCAGCTTCAGGAATGCCATCGGCAATTCTAGTGCACCCCTTGGTCCGCGAGCCAGCGTTCCGCATCGAGCGCCGCCATGCAGCCCGTCCCCGCCGAAGTGATCGCCTGGCGGTAATAGCTGTCGGCCACGTCGCCCGCGGCAAAGACTCCTTCCACGCTCGTTATGGTTCGATGGGGCTGCGCATAGACGATGTAGCCTTTGTCGTCAGTCTTCACCTGACCTTTGAGGAAATCGGTGTTTGGGGTATGGCCGATCGCGCAGAACATTCCGCTGGCGTCGAGCGTTTCCGTGCGATTGTCTTGCAGGTTTTTCAGTCGAACCCCGGTGACGCCCCCTTTTTCATCGCCGAGCACTTCCTCGACGGTCGAATGCCATTTGACGTTGATTTTGGGATTTTCGAGCGTGCGCTGAGCCATGATTTTACTGGCGCGGAATTCGCCGCGCCGATGGACCAGATACACATTCGAGGCGAACTTCGTCAGGTACCCGGCTTCTTCCATCGCACTGTCGCCGCCGCCGACCACGACGAGCGGTTTATTGCGGAACCGCGGCAGAGCGCCATCGCACACGGCACACGCCGATACGCCGTGGTTTTTATATTTGTCTTCCGACGGCAAGCCGAGATAGTTGGCCCGCGCGCCGGTTGCGATAATCAGCGCATGCGTCATGTGTTCCGGGCCTTCCAGCGTCTTCAACCGGAACGGCCGTTGTGACAAATCGACATCGATCACGTCATCGGTGATGATCCGCGTCCCGAAGTTCTTCGCCTGTTGCCGCATCAGTTCCATCAGTTCCGGGCCGGTGACGCCGTGCGGCGAGTTTGGACCACGGTAGGGAACCAATTCTTCGGGAAGGGCCGATTTCAGGTAGGCAGTTAGATCCCCGGACGGAAATCCAGGGTAGTTTTCAACTTCCGTCGTCAGATTGAGTTGTCCGAGGGGGAGCGTCCCTTGAATTCGATTGGTTTCCGTCGCCGCGCCCTCAAAGACCAGCGGTTGAAGGTTCGCTCGGGCCGCATAGACGGCGGCCGCCCAACCGGCCGGGCCGGAACCAATAATCACCACGCGTTCCGTCACGTTCGTCATCCCCTTGATTTTCCCGTCGTTTCACAAGTCTTTGCTCTTCAGGAACCATACCCGCACAGGACGGGACTGGCAACTGACGCGATTTGCGAAACTGCAAGCTGGGACGACAGGACGGTTTACGCCACGGGCGGCTGGTTCTCGTCCTCCTCGGCGTTGGTACGACCAGGAATCGGCGCTTCCTCCGGCGACCCGCTGTCCTGATCCGCAGGCGAAGGAGGAATCGGTACGAACGACGGGGCCCACACCGGCGTCATCGGAACCATCAGCCTGACTCGGCCGTGAATGGTCGGCGAAGGAATCAACTGAAACACAGGCGATTCCTCCATGACGGGAGCGGCCGGCGCGTACTGCGGGAACGCAGGCCTCCCATAATAATTGGGCGGCGAAGGGGTTGCGGCGGCGGGGGCGGTATAGGCGTCTTCGCGCGACGCGGATTTCCGGCCCGGCGTCGGTTCAGTGCTGGACGACGGCTGAATTTCCGCCTCCTCCGGTTCACAGTCGTCGGTCTCCGCGGAATTGATTCCATCGGGGTGACCGCCATCGTGCGCGTCGTCGGGAACGGCTTCAATTTCGGTTAAGGTCGCCGTGATCGTAATCAGTTCGACACGCCGCTCGTGAGAAACTCCGGTGACTCCACGCGCCCTGCCGTTGGCGGAAATTCCTCCGAGAATCGCCGTTTGACCGGACGTCAATTGAACCTGGTGGACGACCTTCATGTTTTCTGCATGGGGCAGGGCTTTGCTGTCGGAGGCCTTCACGACCTTGTCTTCCGTCGCAATCTCATAATTCACTTCGGCCTGAATCCGGCCGTCGGGAAGAATGGTCGGTTCGTGCACGGCGAAATTCGTATGCGTCAGGTGGCGTGCTCCGTCGCGGTCCTGCGCTTCGGCTCCGTTGCCGACGACCAGGTGCACCGTTTCCCCGCTGCGCGTGCGCAGCCGGGGGGCGGAGCGAAGATGAATCACGCCTGACTCCTGCAACAGATGCAGCGCCCGGGCCAGCGTCAAATCCTTCATGCCTTGATGGTCCGGATGGGGCGGCAACTTGGAAGCCGCGCGCAGCGTCGGGTTCAAGCCGGCCGACAGCATTCTCGCCGCCGCGCGCAGGTCTGCATGGCCGGACCGCGACACATGCGACAACAGCGCCGAATTCACGGTGAAATGTTCCAGGCGGAATTCGATGGCCGCATCGCTGGCCAGTTCGGTTTTCAGCTGTTCGATTTCTTCGGACAGCCGCAGCAGTTCTTCCTCTTTCTCATGCAGATGACGGCGTTGTTCCTGGCGCAGCAGAGTCATCGCCTCGCGCGATTGTTCGCGCAGTCGCCGGGCGGCTTCGGTCATGCCCGCCGCTTCCAGGTGTTGAATCGCCGCCTGAACATGCTTCAGTCGGTCTTTCGTCAACACGCCGGGAATCGGACGAGGTTCTGTCGGCTCGGCGGGCAGCGCTTCGGCTCCCAGTTTTTGCACGATGGGCGGCGGAAAGGCATCGGTGGAGTTCTCGTTGCGGAACAAGCGGATTTTGTAGCCAGTCAACAGCCCGGCCGGGGTTCCCAGCGCCGGATGAGGAGGCATCACCGCGGGGACGCAATGCCCTGATTCGGCCGGAGGCGCCGGGGGATGGCCATCGGAATCATGGCACGATTCAGGCGACTCGGGCAAAGTGGCGAACACTTGCACGCAATCTTCCACGCGCTCGGGCAACGGCGCGGGCGGAACGGAAATCGTCAGATCGTCTGAGTTCAATGTGCCGTCTTCGTCTTTGACTAATAAAATCTCAAATCCCGTTGCTGAGATCGAGTCGGCGCAGCCGTTGTCGGATTCTCGAGAGAACTGATAGACGTTGAGGTCACGATGCTTGAGTTCCAAGCGCTGTTCGCATTCGTCATCTGTGTCGGATGGGAAGGTATAAACGACGCCGATCACTCCGTGGGGGAGCGGTTGGGCGATTTGCGGACGCGGTTGATTCCCGACAGGGGCCGGGGCGGCTCCCGACCAGGCGACCAATAAGCCGGCGACGATCCAGGCATGCATCGACAGATCTCCTTCCTTGGATGATCTCGTCCCGCAGTGAGCGTGACGTCATTAAATGCAAATTTTACGCGCGGCCGGATTGTGCTTCGTCTCCGCAAATCGGTCAAGCGGAGAAAACTTGAGACTTTTTTTCGTTTTCGCGACATTTTCCGCCAAATTGATCTTCCCGCGTTTTCGCCTCGCTGCTACATCACGCCTACTTCACGGGCACTCGCCGTGAGGGGATCGGATCTCCCACCGATCGCGACCTTCGGGCCGTCACGTCTCCGACATCTCCTCAACTCACGCAGATCAAAGGTGCAGGCATGTTCAATCGAATCTTTTTGCTGTTGGCCGGAATGGCGATGGCGGCGTCCGCGACCGGTTGCTGTTGCCTCGGCGGTTGCTTCGCCAATAAGTGCTGTCCGTCTCCCTGCGGGCCGGGCGGTTGCTCGCCGACTTATTACCCGCCGGCCACGACCAGCTTCTACCAGGGGGATTCCTCCGCCATGGCCACCGCGGTCCCGACGACGACCATTACGACGGTGCCGACGTACACGACGACCACCGCGCTCATGCCGGCGTTGCCGACGTACTGATTCAAGCGGCTGGCGGCAGTCTGTTCGCTGTTTCCAAGCGGCCTCCTTCACCGGAGGCCGCTTGTTTTGTTTTCAGCGCATGCTCGACCCCTCCTGCGATCCGTCCTATAATTTCAGGGTCGTTTAACCGAATCGGGCGAGGCCTGCTGTTCTGTCGATTCCCTGGAAGTGCATCAATCCGTCATGGAAATTCTCCCTTATCCTCATCCGGCGCTGCGGTGGAAGTCCCAGCCGGTTCGTGAAATCAACGCCGAGCTGCGCAAAACGATCGCGGAGATGTTCGAACTGATGTACGCTGCCCACGGGATCGGCCTGGCCGCCAATCAAGTCGGCATTCCATTCCGATTTTTCCTGCTCAATCTGGGCGACGAAGAGAATCAGCAGGAAGAGGAACTCGTCTTCATCAATCCGGAGATCGTCAAACGCAAAGGCACCACCGAAGGCGAGGAGGGCTGCCTCAGTTTTCCCGGACTGTATGGACCCGTTCGGCGTTCCGCGGAAGTTGTGATCGAAGCGTTCGATCTGCAAGGCCGGCCCTTCGAAATGCATTTGACGGAGCTTCCTTCCCGCGCCGTTCAGCATGAAACGGATCATCTCGACGGCATGCTCTATATCGACCGGATGACCGATGTCGCCCGCCGCACCGTGGAGCCGGTCGTCGCCGATTTCGAGGCCCAGTTCCGCCGGAAACAAGCGGAGGGACTCTATCCGTCGGACGAAGAGGTCCGCCGTCAACTTGCCGCCATGAAATAGCGGCGGCCCGGCGACGTCAGAGTTCGCATCATCCTTATCTTTGTGCACTTTGAGTCTTTGTCGGTGAATTCGTTGGTGATTTCGTCCGGGCTGAGCGGGAGGCCCGTGCCGGGGAATTCGTGGTAAAACGCTTATCAAGTTGATGCCATGCTACGCATCGTTTTCCTGGGAACTGGACGCCTGGCGCAGCCGACGTTTGCGGCGTTGTGCGACTCCGCGCATCAAGTGGTGGGTTTGGTGACCCAGCCGGACCGCATCGGTCGCGGCCATCATCAGCATGTGAATCCGTTGAAGGAGCTGGCGCAATCGCGGGGCATTCCGGTGTTCCAACCGTCATCGATTAAAACGCCCGAATCGCTGGCGCTGCTGAACAGTTGGCGCGCCGACCTGTTTGTCGTCGCCGCGTATGGGCAAATTCTGTCCAAAGCCGTGCTGGAGACGCCCCGGCTGGGTTGCGTCAACGTCCATGCCTCGCTGTTGCCGAAATATCGCGGCGCCACGCCCATTCATGCTGCCGTGTTGAATGGAGACGCGGAAACCGGCGTCACCATTATCAGCCTCGAACCGCAACTCGATGCCGGGCCGATGCTGGGCGTCGTCCGCACGCCGATCGGCCCCAAAGAAACAACGGGCGAACTCGAAGTGCGTCTTGCCGATCTTGCCGTTCCGTTGACGCTCCAGGTGATCGATCAGCTGGAAGCGGGAACCGTGCAGGCCTTGATTCAAGACGCCGCCGCCGTTTCGAAAGTCGGAAAGTTGGAGAAACAGGATGGACGGATCCCTTGGGGAAAATCGGCAATTGAGGTGGAACGGCACATCCGGGCCATGCAGCCTTGGCCGGGGTCATTCACGCAATTGATTCAGCCGAATCGGCCACCATCACGAATTCAGATTTTGAGTGCGGATCTCGTGGAATCGATCTCGGCGGGAACTCCCGGGGAAGTGATTGATGCCGCGCCCGATGCCATTCTGGTTCGTTGTGGTTCCGGCGCCGTCGCCGTGCGGCAACTCCAGCCCGACGGGAAACGGCCGATGTCCGCCGCCGAATTTCTCCGCGGCCGGAAACTCACTTCCGCCGACCGGTTCGAATAGCTGGCCGTTCGCCCTGGCCGATTGATGTTCTCGCGGGCGGTCGCTTCGGGTACAACTCCCGCGCGGTTTCCGACTGCTCTCCCTGACAATTCGGCATTTCCAGACAGCGAGTCCGTCGATGAACGACACGGCGTCCACACTCGAACTCAATGATTGGGTCCGTCACGGCTGCCAGTTGCAGAACCAGGGCCGCTGGCAGGAGGCGCAAGTCTGTTTTGAAGAAGCGGTGCGGATCGCGCCTCAGGAATTGCAAACGCTGATTCAACTCGGCTTCGTGCTGATCCAGTTGAAGAATTGGCGACGGGCCGCCGAGATTTATGAACGCATTGTGCCGTTGCTCCCGCGCGATCACCGGGTCTGGTGCAACTTAAGCTATCTGCATGAACGATGCGGGCAGTTCCTGCCAGCGACGGACCGCGCTCGCAAAGCGATTCGCCTGGCGCCCGAGAGCGGCGAATCCTGGAATAATCTCGGCTTGGCGCTGCGGTGTCAGCACCACCTTTCAGAAGCGATTCAGGCGTTTCGACAGGCCTTGATCCGGCAACCGGCATTCGCGTTGGCGGAATTCAACCTCGCCGCCACGCATTTACTCCGCGGTGAATACGAACTGGGTTGGCCGGGCTACGAGGCCCGCAACCGCCTGGCGGAAGCGCGTTTGAGAACGCCGTTGGCGCCTCAATGGCTGGGTGAGCCGCTGCCAACCGGAAAACTGCTGGTCTATTCCGACCAAGGCCTGGGTGATTTGCTGCAGTTTCTCCGTTTTCTTCCGGAAGCTCGTCGCATCAGCCAGGCGGCGACGCTGGTGCTGAGTTCTCCTGGGGAGTTGACGCGCCTGCTCGAAGGATGCGCCGGCGTCGACCAGATCGTGACGCTCCAGCAAGAGCCTGCCGACTGTACCGCGGAACTCGCGATCAGCAGCCTGCCAGGACTGCTGGGGGTGACCCAGAAAGCCATTGCGGGTCCCGTGCCTTATCTGAAACCCGTCGTGCCGCCGTTACTCCCTCCCGTGGCGGACCTGCTGAAACAAGCTTCTCGATCGACGCTGCGCGTCGGGTTGGTCTGGCGAGGCAATCCCGCGCAGGCCAATGACTATCAGCGATCGCTGTTTCTCGAACAACTGGAACCGCTCGCGTCGATTCCCGGCGTCAGTTGGTTCAGTTTGCAAGTCGGCGATGCCGGTCGAGAACAGCTGAGCGACGCGGCGGCCCGCTGGAACCTTGCTGATCTCGGCCAGCATTTCCAGGATTTTTCCGACACCGTCGCTGCTCTCGAACATCTTGAGTTGTTGATCACCGTCGATACCGCCACGGCCCATCTCGCCGGCGCCTTGGGCCGTCCGGTCTGGACTCTCCTGTGCCACACTCCCGATTGGCGATGGGGGCTCAACGGCACCCGCTCAGTCTGGTATCCGTGCATGCGGCTGTTCCGTCAGCCGGCGTGGGGCGACTGGGAATCGGTCGTCCGCAGCATCCAGACCGCAATGCCGATTTTCCGCGACATTCCCCGACCGGGGCACTGAGCGTGGCTTGTGATGGCGAATCAAAAAGCAGGCCGGCTGTGGGAAGCAGCCGGCCTGCTCGATTCGTCGTTGGCCCGCGTCGAATCCGAGGGAATCACCGTCGGCGGTTGGCCGCCCGCATCATTTTCATGCCGTTGCCAAACTCTTCCAGCGAGAGTCCGCCGTCCTTGTCGAGGTCCAGCGCATCGAAGAAGGGTCGGATTCGTTCCGGGAATTCGTTTTTCTCGATCTTGCCGTTCTGATCTTTGTCGAATCGCGACATCATCTTTTCCAATTTGCTGATCGTGCGTTTCTCTTCGATTTGCTTTACGGCTTTCCGGCCTTCCGGAGTATTGGGCACGGCGACGTCGAAATAGGCCAGCAGCATTTCATCCCAGGTCTGTTCCCCCCAATGCACCGTTTGAGCCGGGTCGGGATTCGACAGGTTCTCCTTCGAATTGTCGAATGTCGCCCAACCCGAGAGAATCGCGCCGCGCGGCAGCGCCAGCGGTTTTTCGACGACATAACCAGTCTGCCAGTTGAAGTCGTAATTCGGCACGTCCAGCAGAATTTCCTGCTTGCCGTCAGGCCATTTCAAATCAATCTGAAATGATTTGCCCCGCAGATGCATATGCGGCATCAGCGTCAGCACTTCGACGTCCATCGGCAACGTCAATTGGCTCGCTTCGAAACGCTGGTCATCCTGATTGGGCTGAATGTTCAACTCGTCGTTAATGATGTTCAGCGTGATGATCTCGTGCGTCACTTCTTTCGGGTCGACAAACACCAATCCCAGCTTCGACTGATCTGCTTGCTTCGTTCCGGTCGGCGTGTAGTGCACCTGGAAAATCAGCTTGGCGCCGACGGGAATCCGTTTGGCGTATCCTTTGGGAAACGGCGTCCGCCGCAGTCCCGGGACATAGGCGCTGAGGAATCCCGCTTCGCCGTCGAACGATGTTTCGTCCTCCGCCACGAACGCCAGAACGTGATGCACCACCGACGCATTCCCCGGAATGACTTCCGCCTCGGTGACCCACTTTTCCTCTTTGAATTTCGGATCGACCACGAAGTACTGATATCGAACCACGCCTTCCGCCGGCACCGGGAACGGCTTGTCTTGCAGGTTCATCACGTAGTCCGGGTCGCGGGACAGTTGCCAGCCCTTCACGAACGTCCGGGGAGCGGGCAAATCCTGCGGATTGCCTTGCGGAGCCCCCGCCGCCCGGTCCGAAAGCACTTTCCGCTCCTCGGCAGTCAACGTTCGCTCGTTGAGAAACTTGCCGTGTTCCGGCGACGCGTGCCACGGCGGCATCCGGCCTTGCGACGTCACTTCCACGATCATGTCGGCCCATCCCGCGACTTCGTCGTAGTCGGTCAGGCTGAATGGAGCGATTTCTCCCGGCCGGTGGCATTCCACGCAGTTGTCCTGCAGAATCCGCGCCACCTGCTGGCTGTAGGTCACGGCCGAGTCCGCCTTGGGAGTCGCCAGCGGAGTGATCAGGCACCCCACTGCGTCGGTCCGCGGTTCGCTGACGTCCTTGCCGGCCAGAATTTCGTCAATCGCCGCCTTCAGATCTTCCCGCACCGGCATTTTGCGGGAATGGCCGCCGACGGCGTGCTGGTCATCAATCCGGCCGCGATAACGAACGGAGCGTTTGTCGTCCAGCACGAACACTTCCGGAGTCCTCGTCGCCCCCAATTCCTGCACCAGGGTCTGCTGGGCGTCCTTCAGCATGGGAAACGTCACCTCAGCCGAGCGGACTTGCGCACCGATCTCCGCCAGTGAATCCTGTCGATTGGGATTCACCCCCAGGAAAACGACGCCCTGGTCCGCGTATTCCTTCGATAGCTCTTCCAAGCGAGGCAGATACTTCTGCACCAGCGGGCATTCCGTGCCGACCACGGCGATCACGATCACCGGCTTGTCGGAAAATTCCGTCAACGACCATTCCTTGCCGCGGAAATCTCCCAGGCTGAAATTCGAGACCTGACGCGGCAACGCACGAACGGTCGAGTCCTTTGCCCACGCGGGCAGCGTCGGCAGCAACACCAGAGATGTCCAGAGGAGGCAACGGAACAACATCAGTCTCCTTTACGGATGAAGATCGCCGGACGGCATTCTGATGAATGCGCCTCTCCGGATCGCGCTCAGACAATGTACCTGGAATTCGCGGTCGTGGTTGCAATCTTGGCGGAAAAACACAAAAATTTCATCAATCATGCGGCCCTGATTCAAAATCGCAAGCGGCAAATCCCTCCGGGCCGCCCGGGGCGTATGTAGGCCGTGGAATCGCACACCGTGCAATGTTCCGCCGGCGGGGGTGTGAGCACTGTCTGAAAAGCGATTCGAGCCTGCTGTGGCCGACTACGGCATCCTTTTTGAAAGTGCTTCTCTGCGGATTTCCTGCGCGATCTTGCGGACACCCTGCTCAGTGCTGCTGACGAGACGTTGAGCTGGAGTTCGTAAAACTTCAAATGAGGGTTTTCACCTCTTGACGGTGTCAAGATGACGCCGATAGAGTGCGATTTCACTTCTTTTGTTCCCTCGGACTTTGGATTTCTAGGAGCGCTCGTGATGAGACTTGTTTCCCCGCGTCGTGGCTTCACGTTGATCGAACTGTTGGTGGTGATTGCGATCATCGCCATTCTGATCGCGCTCTTGCTGCCTGCCGTGCAGCAGGCCCGCGAGGCCGCTCGCAGAACGCAGTGCCGCAACAATCTCAAGCAAATGGGATTGGCGATTCATAATTACCATGACGTCTACAACAAGTTTCCGCTGGCGTATCTCAGCAACGCGGATCTCACTTCGGGGACGCTGACGCCGCTGCGCGGCTCGATGAGCTGGCCGGGCGTTGTTGCCCTACATCGACCAAGCCAATGCTTTTAACCTCATCTCGACAGCGGGCGGGATCTTGGACGATGTCGGCGGCGCTACGGCGGGGGGCAGTCTCGCGGCGCAGAAGACCGTCATTCCGGCCTACATTTGTCCGACGGCTCCTCGCTCCAGCAATCTGCTGACCGAAGGTGGCGCGAGCAATCCGGCACTTCCCGCCGTCGGCGTGCCCTCGACGAATACGATCACGGGCGGAGTGATGGATTACATCACGATCATTGACTTCTCGAACACCGCAGGAATTTACACCGCCTGGAATGCCGCCTATCCGAATCACGGAAACTCCGCCGGTGCGATGGGCGCGGCCGTGTTCATGGCAGACCTCGGCGCCGGTCCTCAAGTGATGGTGTCGCATCAAGGGGGCGGAATCAATGACGTCATGGACGGAACCTCGAACACCTTTCTCGTTCACGAACATGCGTATGTCGAGAGGGGATATACGAACGGCAAAGCGGACACCTTCCTCAACACCACGGTCGGGAGCAATGGCGGACAATGGCTCAGTGCCTATCAAGGCTCGGCCTTTGCCGACGGAGTCCCCTATGGAACCGCCCCGGGGACCATTGATTGCAATAACGGCAACACCGGCGGGGCTTGTTTGATCAACTGCTCGAACGTGGTGTATTCGAACGGCGACGTCGCCGGACCCTATTCGTTCCATGTGGGAGGCGCTCACACGTTAATGGGCGACGGCTCTGTCCGGTTCGTGAATCAGAATATGTCCACCGCCGTCTGGGCGGCCCAAATGACCCGACAGGGCGGCGAAGTCGTTTCGGGCGAGTGACTTCGGTAGAGCGAATTTGAGATCCCGAGCCAACCCTGAACCGATCGGGGTTGGCTCGTTCCTTACTCCGCGGCTGGCAAATTCCGGCGGCATCGCCCGCTGGCGTGATTTTTTTGATCCGCGCTTTGATAGAGGGATCGTTAATTGATCAAGTTGATTGGCTCGAGAGAAACAGTCAGGCTGACAGATCGTCGACCCTGGAAGCGTTGGCATTTTGGCGGGTTGTGCGGTCCGTTTGTCTTAATAGGTCTGCTGGCCGCGGGTTGTTCCGGGGAGAGAAAACCACCCAATGAAAAGCCTGTCATTCCGGTCAGCGGCGTCGTGCTGGTGGACGGCGAACCGAAGGCTGGCATTCAAATCCGCTTCCATGCCGAGGCAGAGGACCCTCGAAACGCGACGTTGTCAATGGCCAAGACGGATGAGGAGGGGCTGTTCAAGGCGTGGACGTACCGTGTCGATGATGGAGTGCCGCCCGGAGAGTATACGGTGACATTCAACGACCAGAGCGAGACGAAACCTCACATGCGGAGCGGTCCCGATCTGTTCAAAGGCAGGTATTCCGATCCGAAGACTTCGAATTTCAAACTCACGGTTCCGGAAAAGGGAATGCCCATCGACATGGGGACGATCGAGCTGTCTCGTTCGCGCAAGAAGTGATTTCGGACCCCTGGGATTATCTCAGGGCAAGCTTCACGACGGCGGATCGATACAGGCTCGTGATCGCCTCGGAATTCCTGGTTGACGAATGACGGTCGAACTCCGCCGACAAGTGCGGCGCCGGTGGCGGTTGATGCAAAACAGCAAGAGCTGGTACCCCGTCATCGGGCTTGGATGACTTCGTTGCCGCCCTCCTTGACTTCTGGCCGCTAAACCGAATACTGGATGATTCGGGAGCCGAGAGGCTACCTCTGTCTGCGGTGAGGCCGCGCGAACCGGGTCAGGTCCTAACGGAAGCAGCCCTAAGCTAAGGTTCTCAGGTGTGGGCGGAGGTAGCTTCCCGGCTCCGTTCGTTTAGAATTTCTAATGATCAGATCCAAATGTCAAAAGGAAATTGCTTCTTTGACATTTGGAATTTTGACATTCGACATTCCAGGACCATGACATGACGCCCCGCCCATTTGTCCGCCTTCACCCCGATGATAATCTCGCCGTCGCCGCCCGGAATGTGCCTGCCGGGGCCGACGTTCCTTTGGAAGGCGTGAACGGGCTCAAAACCGCTGAGCGGATCGATCTGGGGCATAAAGTCGCGTTGCGGGCGATCGATCAGGGGCAACCGGTTCGCAAATTCGGTCAGACGATTGGCTACGCGTCGCAGCCGATCCCCGCCGGAGGTTGGATTCATACCCATAACGTGGAATCGGGCCAGCTCAGTCTCGATTATGCGTTTTGCAGCGAGGTTCCTCCGGAACCGAAGCCGATCACCGGGCGCACATTCCTGGGGTACCGCCGTCCGGACGGCCGCGCGGCGACGCGCAATTACATCGGCATCGTCAGCACCGTCAACTGCTCGGCCACGACGTCGAAATACATCGCGCAGAATTTTCCGAAAGAAATTCTCGCCGAGTTTCCCAACATCGACGGCGTCGTCCCGCTGGTTCACAAAGCCGGCTGTGCGATCACCTACGGCGGGGAGGATCACCAGCAACTGACGCGCACACTCGCCGGGTTTGCCAAGCATGCCAACATCGGGGCGTACGTCGTGATCGGCCTTGGCTGCGAGACAGCTCAGGCGTCGTTTCTGGTCGATCAGGGCAATCTGGTGCAGCTTAATGGCGCTCCGTCCCAGAAATCGGGGCCGCCGGTGATGAACATTCAAGAGCAGGGGGGCGTGGCTAAGACGGTCGCCCACGCGACGGCGATAATCCGTGAGATGCTTCCCGAGGCGAACAAAGTCCAACGAGTGCCGATCCCCGTGTCGGAGATCGTGCTCGGTTTGAACTGCGGCGGCAGCGACGGGAACAGCGGCGTCACCGCCAACCCGGCCCTGGGTTATGCGACCGATTTGCTGGTGGCGGCCGGCGGCACGTCGGTGCTGGCGGAGACTCCGGAAATCTGCGGCGGCGAACATCTCCTCACCCGCCGGGCCATTTCGAAGAAAGTCGGCGAGGACTTGCTGGAGCGCATTCGCTGGTGGCACGAATATCTGGCCAAGTTCGGAGAGAAAATCGACGCGAATCCGTCCGTCGGCAACAAAAAAGGTGGCCTGACCACGATCTATGAAAAATCGTTGGGAGCGATCACCAAGGGAGGAACCACCGCGCTGCGCGCCGTTTACAAATACGCCGAGCCGATCACGGAGCGGGGTTTCGTGTATATGGACACGCCGGGCTATGATCCGCCGTCGGTGACGGGTCTGATCGCGGGGGGGTGCAATGTGATCGTCTTTACAACCGGTCGCGGCAGTTGTCTGGGCTGCAAGCCGACGCCGACGATCAAGGTCGCCACGAACACGCCGATGTATAACCGCATGGTCGATGACATGGACATCAATGCGGGGCGGATTTTGGACGGCGCGACGATTGAAGAAGTGGGCGAGGAGATCTTCGAGGAAATCATCGCCGTGGCGAGCGGGAAGAAGTCCAAGAGCGAAGCGCAGGGGATCGGCGACGAAGAGTTTCACCCGTGGACGTACGGGCCGATTACGTGATCAGGCAGCGGCGTTCAATCTCCCTTGATGCGAATGGGATGGAGGCGTAGAGTTCACGAGTCGCTGCACGGTGCTGATCGTCTGCCCTGATCACCGATTGAGATAGGCACAATGACCGAATCCACAGCCACTCCCTCGCCTGAAGAGCTCAAGCAGGCCTATAAGGCGTTCAAGAAGCGGCTCAAGCTGACCCGGCTCGACGCGGAGTCGAAAGTCAGCAGCAACCCCTTGAGCGGAAAGACCTGGGGGATCGAAGCGATTTCGCCTCCGGACCAATACCCTCAGGCCGTCTGGGATGAACTCGTCAAGCAGGGCAAGCTCAAGGACGTGGGCCGCGGGCTTTATTCGCTGGCGGGATCGTGAATCCGGCTGGGCACGCGAACTCTTAGCACTGGCATCGTTGCCGGCGGTTCACTAGGATGATCTGCGCCGCGGTCGTCGGCATCGTCGATCAACCCCTACGTCATTCTTTGCTCCTGCTTCAGCGCCTCGATTTCGCGAACGAGGATTGCCCAATGAGCGATCGCGTTGAAATTCTCTGTGGCAGTTGCGAGGCCAAGTTGACCCTGCGGGCGACGCCCGAGCAACTGGCGAACCGGAATGTTCGTTGCCCGAAGTGCCAGTCGAAATTTCTGGCCAGGCCCGAGATGATTCGGGTCGTCGGTTCTGAATCGACACGGGAGCGAGAGCAATCACGCATTCCGGTGCAGCGGAAACCCAAGCGGGTCGCTCAAGAAAATGATGAAGACGGCGCATTGCCGGAAGCGCCGCGGATCTCCTTGCGACCGAAGAAAACTGTCAAGCGCGAGGAGCACGACGAACAATCCGCACCCGAGAAAAAGAGGAAGAAATCCAGGAGTCCCGTTGAACTTTCTTTGGGCATGGCGTTTCTGTTGTGGACCTTTGGCGGGATTGCGGGAGGAATTGTCGGCGGGGGAGTTTGGGGTTTGGTGGCCTACCTGACTGGCTGGCAGATCGGTTTCTTGTCCATTCTCATCGGCACCACGGTGGGAATTGGAGTGCGTGTGACGGCCGGTCAGTACGAAGGATGGATGCCCGCAATCACCTCCGTATGCTTAACACTGGCCACGGTCTTCTTAAGCAAGTTGACCCTCAACTGCACTTTGTTCTTCAATGAAATCGGCGGCATGGACCGCGGTCATCAGTTCGCGGTGATGTCGCAGGAGAGATTGATCGCCGAATATGCCAGTGAAGTCGTGGCGCCAGAGTACCGCAAAGCCGGAAAGCCGATCATGAACCAGCAGGCCGAGATGGTGGGCATGGAAGAAGATTTCGACGATTCTTCCGAAAAGGACCTGTATCATCCGGCGTTCTGGACGGAAGCGGAAAGCCGTTGGAAAGCCTTGTCACCTCAAGAGCAAACGGCGTTCAATCAATTGTTGAAGGATCGCGCGGAGGGAATCGATCGACGCTCCCTCATTGATCGGGTGGCCGAGCGTGAGGTGAAGCCGGAGTTCGAACGGACGAACCAACCCGTATTCCTGACGGAGGCGGAACTGGCCACAAGCGACGGAACGTCCGTCTACAAATCTGAAGTCCTGCAGGAAGCGGAAAAGAGGCTCGATGCCAAAAGCGAATCCGAACGGGCCGTCCTCATGCAGTCCGTTCGCGACGAGCATGCCGCAGCAGCCAAGGCTGCTCAGAAAATGATGCTGGCATTAGTGCTGATTTATACGCTGCTGGAGTTTTTATGGCCCAGCACCATTGTCTGTTTGATCTTTGCGTGCATTTCAGCATATCAAATCGGCAACTATGACGGCATTACGACATGACGCGGGCCGCCGGTGGGAAAGCTGCCGAAAGAATGTCTTTCTCTTAGCGCCACCAACCAAACAGCCACATGGTCATTCGGTGAAAAAATCGGCGTTTTTCCAGTTCGCGGTCTGCAGCCCAGCCCGCCAAATGTGCCGCTGCTGGATCGATCGTACTGGTTCCACAGGCGACACAGAATTTCACCCCCGCGCCGAGCGATTTGCCGCAGGCGGGACATTTCCTTCCCTTGTCGGCCGCGGATTTTTCTCGCCCCGGGAGCTTGGGGACATCGCAAAGTGAATGACAAAGTTTGCATTTGACAGGTTTCTTGGCGCCGGCCTTGATTTGGAATGACCCTCCGCAGGCATCGCAGGTGACAGTTTTCATGCGGATCTCCTCCCAACAGAAGTTAGGATCTCAAGACGCAATCCCGGATGGGTACACAATACGACAGAATCCGGCTAAATCAACGTGACGAATGTGTCAGCTGTTTTGATTGCTTCTCCCCTCGCGCACGCCCAGGACGAGCAGTGCTGCGATCACTCGCCCGATCCAGGAGACCAGGAAGATCAGTCGATAGCCGTCGATCGACAATTGTTCGTAGAGTGTCCAGGCGAATTTCGCGTGGAGTAAAGCATCCAGCCAGAGTCCTCCCGCAATTCCCGACACGCCGGCGATGAATCCGGCCGCCTGCCGGAATAACCCGAGTTGGATCGTCGAATCGCCGCGCGGAGCAAAGCTGAGCATCAAGTTTGGTCCCGCGACGTTTACGGCTCCGAACGCCCCCCAGCAGAGAAATGCGCCGATCAACAGCCACCAGGTGGTCTCTGTCGCGAAAAACCAGAATGGCAGGGCGCAACTGGCGGCGAGCGAGCCCCACAATAAAGCCGGACGGTGCCCGTGCCGTACCGCCGACCAACCGGCCAGTCCGCTGGTCAGAATTTGCATGGCCCACATCAGATCGGCGAGCAAATAGTACCGGCTCAGCGAGAGATGCAGCACTTGAATCTGATATTTGATGAAGACGGCCTGCGTGAGTCCGTTCGCCGCCGCCAGGCACCAGCTATGGGCCAGCAACCAACGGACATTTTTGTCGCGGCCGATGGTCCCGAGGAGCGACCAATCGGTTCGCCGGGGACTCAGATCGGGGGGCACATCGGGTAAGCGCAGGATCGGCAACAAAGATGCCAACTGCAGGGTGATTCCGAGAAGGAACACGACCGAATAGGTGAACAGCCGCCACTCCGGCGGCAGGTGCGATTTCCAATAGTCCCGCAACAAGGCTCCGGCGAGGGGCAGGACGAGTTGAATGGAGTTCGACGAGATGTTGCGCCAGGCAAAGAATCGTCCCCACTCGCTGACCGCCAACGCATCCGCCAGCCACGTGTGATAGGCCACGGCCGAGAGGCCCTGAAATACCGCCGCGAAGGCGATGGCTGTCCACAGCCACCAAGGCGTCCACTCGCCGCTGGATTCCGTTCCGGCCCAGGCCAGCATCGGAACCCCGAGCGCAGCGGCACGCGTCAGGAGCGATGTGATCAGAAACAAGGATTTCCGCCGGACTCCCCACCGCAAGAGGGGCCGGGTCGCGAGGCCCGAAATCCCCAGCGTTTCCGGGGTCGCGGCGATCAGCGCCAGCAGAAACGTCGATGCGCCCAATTCCGCGGCGAAATAATTGAGAAATCCACCCGTCGTCAGACTGTTGCCGGCAGCCCACAAGGCGGAATTGGCGATCACCAGCCGCAGCATGCGGCTTTTCAGGGGCTGAGGAGCAGCAGACGTCGAAGCCGACACTTCGTCCTCCGAGATGGCGGGTCGCGGCGCATCATACAGAACCGCAGGACTTTCCGGAGGAAACCTTGATTGTCCTGGGAGCCGTGGCGTAGCATACAGGAAAGCTTAGCGGTCTACAGCGAGGTCGACTGCGATAACGATTGAAGTGACAGGACGGCAAGCGAGTCCCGAAGCGGAGAATTTCACGCCGATAAGGAGACCCGCTGGCTCAGACGTGGTCGTCGATCGGTCGATGTAACCCTCGCGGGGATGAGACATTGAGCGAGAAATTGTGCGGATCGTACGATTCGCAGTAATGGCGGTGTTTGGGGGAATTCGAGCGGCAGGAGGTTTCCGCTGAATCAGGATGGAGTCGTCCGGGGAATCGTGACCGATCGCGCGGAGTGACGAAATCATGTCAATCAAGAAATATTTGACCCTGGAAGCCGCGGCGGCACAGCTCGGGATCAAACCGGAAGAGTTGATCCGCCTGCGGGAAAAAGGCGACGTTCGCGGATTTGCCGATCGGGGAACCTGGAAGTTCAAATCCGAGGACATCGACGAACTGGCGCGCCGCAGGGAGCCCGATTCCAGTCCTGAAGTTCCGATGATCATGGAGGATGACGAGAGCGCCAGCAGTCAGCCGACGATCATCACTCGGGGAGGCTTGGCACGGTCGGATAGCGACGTGCGACTGGTGCCTGATCCGAAAGCAAAAGCCAAGCTCAGCGGCAGCAGCGCCGAGCTTTCCATCATGGGGGGCGATTCGGACAGCGACGTCCGTCTGGCGGGCGAACCGAAGAAACTCCATTCCAGCGACAGCGATGTCCAACTGATCGGTCCGGCAGGGAAAGACATCGATTCGGACAGCGACGTCATGCTGTCGGATTCCGACAGTGACGTTCGGTTGGCCGACGATGTGTCCAGCGACAGCGACGTGCAGCTGATCAATCGCGGCGGACGCAAGAAATCCAGCGACAGCGATGTCTCCCTCCTCTCCAAAGGGGGCAAAGGGCGCAAGCCGTTGGACGATCCCGGTCAGACCGATGCCGATTCGCTGTTGCGTGACGAGGGCTTATTGAGTGACGACAGCGGCATCCGCCTGGCGGGAGACAGCGGCGTCGCGCTCAGCACCCCTGCCGACAGCGGGATTCTTTTGGAAGGGCCGGGCGACAGTCCGTTCCCCTCGCGTGAGCGAAACACCTCGGCGACGCTGAGTGAAGGGGACGACATTTCGTTCAAGGACGATAGTGGCATCACCTTGGATTTCGACAGCGGCATCTCTTTGGAAGGGGATAGCGGCATTCGGCTGGCCGGTGACAGCGGGGCGCGACTGGCCTCCTCGGACAGCGGCCGGGGGCTTGCCGATTCGCTGGACAGCGATATCAACTTGCAAGGATCCGACGACGATCTCGATCCCGGCGTGCCGCTGCTGCTTTCCAGCGACGACGGAGCTCGGACCGACGCGGAAGTTCCTCTGCTGACGGACTCGTCCGAATTCGAAACGATGAGCATTCCGGCACCCAAGTCGAAAGGGCGCGACGATACGAGCCTGGACGTCTTTGGGGAAGGAAACGCCCCCAGCGGCACACTCGCCGACGACGAGGAGGAAGAAGCGTACGGGCTTTCGTCTGATCTGGCCGTCGACGACGAGGAACTCGAAGTCTCCGATGACATCCTGCAGGAGGAAGACGAGGAACTCCAGGTTTTCGACTCGGATGATTCCGTCTTCGACGAGAGCTTCGAGGAAGGGGCCAGCGCGGCGGAGCTTTCAGTCGTTCCCGGACGGATTGCGGTCCCCGAAGAAGCCGATTGGCCGACCTCCGTACTCAGCTTGCTCACGGTTTCGACCTTGGTGATGTTTCTCGGGGCGATTCTCGCCGTGGATCTCTTGCGGACTGTGTGGGGGGGGACTGCCGGTTCCTATCCGGGCGAGTTGATCGGACTGTTCAGGTCCTGGTTGGCGTAGCACCCGCAAATTTCCCGTTTTACGTCGCTGTGGATCGTATTGACGGTCCGGCGATCGGTCGAAACTGCCGATTCTCACCAGCCGCCAAGCGGCAGTTCCGAATTTTCCCGGGTCATGCGGGAATTCTCTCAAGTTCGTCTTGGCGATTGAGAAATCGGTCTCTATAACTCCCGGACTCCACGGCGAAAGTTTGTGCGACATTGCGGAACATGTGCCGCACAGCCAATCCCGCGGGCCGAATTGCTCCTCTCCAAATTGACAATCTCCATTTTTTGAACGACTGCGATATCGACTGTCGCGGGATCGTTATTCCGGTTGTCGCTGCGCGAGCTTGTCGCGTGCGGCTGATCGGAAAGACGTTTCGTGCGGTCTCGTACTTCGCCAAGGAGTTCCGATGATCCTTCGCACACGGATGTGCCGGCCGATGCTGGTCCTGGGTAGCGTGTTCGCCGTTGCCGGCTGCTGTTGCGTGCCTCAGCAAAGCCTGCAACAGGCGCAGCTGCGGACGATGCAGATGTATCAGCAGAACCGCCAGTTGGCGATGCAACGCGACGGACTCAGCCAGCAGGCCAATGCGTTATCCGCCGAGAATCAATCGCTCAAGCAGAATCTGGATGTGGCCACTCAGCGGCTGTCCAATCTGCAAAGTTCCAACACGCAGCTGGAGCAGCGCGTCAAGAACCTGCTGGCCAGCGCCCGGACCGGCAACAGCCCGCTGTCCGACGACGCCACGCGCCGGTTGGAAGAATTGCGCCGCAAATATCCTCAATTTGAATTTGATCCCGCCACCGGCGTCAGCAAATTCAGCTCGGATCTGCTGTTTGAATCCGGCAGCGACGAAGTGCGTGACAGCAATCAGCAGATGCTGCGCGAATTCGCGCAGATCATGAATCAGCAGGACACGCAGCACCTGCGCGTGCTGGTCGTGGGCCATACGGACGACCGGCCGATCGCCAAGCCCGGCACCAAAGCGAAGCATCCGACGAACTGGCATTTGTCGACGAATCGGGCCAACTCGGTGCTGTTGGCCCTCAAGCAGCATCACGTCAACGAAACGCGAATGGAGGCCGCCGGATGCGGTATGACCCAACCGGTCAAGCCGAACAGCAACGACACGAACCGTCGCGAAAACCGACGCGTGGAGATCTTCGTGCTGGCTCCGGACGCGAAAGTCGCCGGCAATCTGTGGGATCCGTCGTCCAGCCTCCAATGATGAGGTGACGGGGACCGTATCGTGTCTGGGCTGGAACGAGCGGCGAATGTTCGTCGCCGTGGATTGACGCGAAGGGGCGTTTGGAGAGCGACCAGCTTCCGGACGCTATGCCGACTGAGCGTAAGGGTTTTCCCCGGCATCGGCAATTTCTGCCGGTTTTTCACCCGTGACTGCCATTCGGCCCAGCGGAGTCAGTTGGTAGCGAAGCGACGCATCCTTGGCCGTTAGTTCGAATTTCAGATATCCGAACGCGATCAGCCTGCCGTGGATGCCTGAAAGCTGCTCTTCCGGAACTTCGGCGACCGCGGTGAGTCGGGGCACCCAACCATCCGCCTCGGAGGATTGCTGTTTCAGCTCCTGCTGCCGGCTCCAATAGGCGCTCAGAGTCGCCAGCCAGCAGGGATTACGCTTCACGAATTCCGCATCATGATCGAGCATGGTGGCAGATATCGGTTGCGCGGCGGGCAGACACCCACAGCGATTGTTCGCCTGGGCAGTCCCGGCAGAACCGGGCCGATCGCTAGAGCCCGCATCTCTTACCGTCGGACCCCTCGGCACATTTCGCCGCAGCGCCCCAGCAGGCCCGCCCGGGAGCATGCGCTGAACGACGACGGCCGGGGTCTTGCTAGGCGACCAGGTCCGTCACGACCTTTCCATGCACATCCGTCAAACGGAAGTCGCGACCCTGGAACCGGTACGTCAACTGTTCGTGATTGATTCCCAGCAGGTGCAGCAGCGTGGCATTGAGATCGTGCACATGGACCGGCTTGTCGACGATGTTGTAACTGAAATCGTCGGTCTCTCCGTAGACAATCCCCGGCTTGATCCCGCCGCCCGCCATCCACATCGTAAAGTTCCGCGGATGATGATCGCGACCGTAATTCTCGTTGGTCAACGTCCCCTGACTGTAGACCGTGCGGCCGAATTCGCCGCCCCAAATGACCAGCGTGTCTTCCAACAGCCCTCGTTGTTTCAAATCCTTGATCAAGCCGGCACAAGGCTGGTCGGCCGCTTTCACGAGTTGACGGATCGAGCCCGGCAGGTTGCCGTGGTGGTCCCAGCCGCGCAGAAAGACCTGGGTGAAGCGCACTCCGCGTTCGGCCAGCCGGCGCGCGAGCAGGCAGTTATAGGCAAATGTGCCGGGCTCTTTGACTTCGTCGCCATACAGATCAAGCACGTGCTGCGGTTCCTGAGAGACATCGACCAGATCGGGGACCGAGGTCTGCATGCGGAACGCCATTTCGTACTGTGCGATGCGGGCCGCGATTTCCGGATCGCCGGTTTGCGTCAATCGCTGCTGATTCAGTTCGGCGAGTCCATCCAGCATTTGCCGCCGGGCAGCCGAATCGACCCCGGGGGGGTTCGACAGATACAGCACCGGATCGCCGGACGACCGCAGCGACACTCCCTGGTGCTTCGTCGGCAGGAACCCCGAGCCCCACAAGCGCGAGAACAAGGCCTGCGTCGCCGAACCGTTGGCGATGCGCGAGGTCAGCACGACATACGACGGCAAGTCCTGGTTTGGGCTGCCGATGCCATACGACAGCCAGGCTCCAAGCGACGGCCGACCGGGAATCTCGCTGCCGGTTTGAATGAACGTGATCGCCGGATCGTGGTTGATGGCGTCGGTATGCACGGATTTCACGATCGCGATGTCATCCACGACGGATGTCATGTTCGGCAGCAGTTCGCTGATCCAGGCGCCGTGCCGGCCGTGTTGAGCGAACTTGAAGATCGATGGCGCGACGGGAAATCGCGCCTGGCCGGAGGTCATCGTCGTGATCCGCTGGCCGTTGCGGACTGATTCGGGCAGGTCTTTGTCAAAATACTCGGCGAGTTTCGGCTTGTAGTCGAACATGTCCAACTGCGATGGGCCGTCGGCCATGAACAACCAAATCACCCGCTTGGCCTTGGGCGCATGATGCAGCACCGGCATTTGCCCGAACGTCTGCTGGTCGGCCGACGGCGTATTCCCCGCGAACAGTTGCGGATTCAAGCACGACGCCAGCGCGGCGGCGCCCAGTCCGGTCGCGGATTTCCCAAAGAAATATCGTCGCGACATCGCCGTGCGCAGACGGTCGAAAAATGCAGGATTCATTCAGCCGACTCCCAAATAAAAACTTATCCGTCAGCCGTTGGGCGTATCAATCAGGTGTTGCAGCCTCGCCGCGAGTTCCGGAGGGAATTTCGCCGGCCAGGTATCATCGATCAGTTCCAATTCCAGCATGTCTGAAAGGTGAACTTGATCCTTACGACGGTTGGCAATCAATTTCATCCGCACCAGCGCTTCTAATTCCACGACCTGGTAACGGTCTCCCGATGTTGATTCCGTGATCAAGGGAACCGGCAGCAGATCTTCCTGGCGGACCTTTTCCCCGGCGAAGAGAATGTGAACTGCTTCTCGAAAGCGACCTTCGGGGCCATCAAGAAACATGTCGATGCCGCGAGCATGCCTATAAATGAAACCGACCGACGCCAAGGCGGTCTTGGCACGCTCCAAATCGTCGCGCCTCAGCAAGAGGTCGACGTCGGCGGTGTTTCGGACTGCCGCCGGATCGATTTTCGCCACCCAGGCGGCGACCGCGTTTCCACCGGCGACCGCATAAGGGATGCCCTGGCTTTCCAAGGCTTGGGTGGCGCGCAGCAGTCGTTGGGTCACCAGTTCCACGGCCAGCACCATGCGTTCGAGGACTCGTTCATCAAAATTCGGCAGGATCTCAGCACGCGACATGGCGAAACCTCATTCCTTCGTGATCGCCTCATCGAGATTTAACAACAGATTCGCCGTCATCGTCCAGGCAGCGTGTTCCGCGGGATCGACGGCGGACGTTCGCGGCGAATCGCCATAGGCCAGAAGTTTTTCCGCAGCGGGGAGATCGGCAAGATACCGTGCGCGCTGTTTTTGCAACACGGTGAGCAGCACTTGAGTTTCCGCCGGCGCGGGGGCGCGTGCGGTCACCAGGCGGAAGCCGTAAGCGAGCCGATCAGCGTCAGTCGTCTCGCCGTGGGACAGCATTCGCCCCGCCAGTTGACGCGATGCCTCGACAGATTGCTTGTCGTTCATCAAGGCGAGCGCTTGCAGCGGCGTGTTGGTTCGCGCGCGGCGGACCGTGCAGTTCTCTCGCGACGGTGCATCGAAGGTGAGCATGACCGGCGGCGGGCTCGTTCGTTTCCAGAATGTGTACAGGCTGCGTCGGTAGAGCGCGTCCCCCTGGTCCTGTCGAAACTCGCGCGTGTTGCTGCCGACGAACGCCACCGCTTCCCAGACTCCTTCCGGCTGCGTGGGCTTGACGCTTTTGCCGCCGAATTTTTCCACGAGCAACCCGCTCGTGAACAGGACCGAATCACGAATCGTTTCCGCGTCGAGCCGGAACCGGGGGCCTCGGGCCAGCAAGCGGTTTTCCGGGTCGCGCTGCAGCAATTCCGGCGTAACTTTTGAAGATTGCCGGTAGGTCCCCGACATCACGATCTGTTTTTGCAGTCGCTTCACGTCCCAACCGGTCTGCTGAAATTCCGTCGCCAGCCAATCCAGCAGTTCGGGATGTGTGGGCCATTGCCCCTGCGAGCCAAAATCTTCCGAGGTCTTGACGATTCCCGTGCCGAAATAATGCTGCCAGAACCGGTTCACAATGACCCGGCTCACGAGCGGATGATTCGCCGCGGTCAACCACTTCGCCAATCCCAATCGGTTCACGGGTTCATTGCTTGGCAGCGGCGGGAAGACGCTCGGTACGCCGCGCGACACCTTCTCACCGGGTTTGTCATAGGCGCCGCGGACCAGCACGAACGCCTCCCGCGGTTGTGTCAGGTCCGCCGTGATCATCGTCGAAGGAATCGCTCCGTCCAGCGCGGTGCGCCGCTGATTCAAGTCGTTGAGTTCCTGATGCAACGGCTGAAAGACGGCTTTCGTCAAATCGTAGACATGCTCCAGGAAATAGTTCTTGAGTTGTGCCTGCTGGTCGGCGTTCCGTTGCGCCGGTTCGATCTTGATCAATTGTTGAATGTTCGCGGGCACAGCCGATTTCTGCACCCCGCGTTCGTGTTGTTCCCAGGCGATCTGCGACGTGAACCCGACGTCCGCCTGCGGAGTGCGCGTGACGATTCCCGCCGCGTCCCAATGACAGGTTCCCTGAAATTGCGTGAACGCCCAGCCGTTCAGTTCGGCTCCTGGAAACAGATTGACCCTGGCCGCGTCGACTTCCAATCGGATCCATTTTCCGGCCTCGGGCAACGGCCCCATGTGAACGTGGGCCGGCGTGTTCGCCAATCCCCAGGGGATTTTGTCGTCGCCCCAGTAAGCGCGATGTTCCCAGGCGCCGTCGTTGAATTGCAACATGATCTCTTGCGGCGGATTGGCCGGATCGAGATAGACGTAAGCAAACAGCTTGTCTCCCGCACCGATTTTCAACGTCGGTGCGGCGTTCTGCATCACCAATTGCGTCAGTTCGGTCGCCTTCAGCACCGAAGATTTGTCGCCGCGATAGACCGGCCCTTCCGCCGTCGCCACGAACTTCCATTCCGCCCCCGCCGATTGGCCCCCCGCCGGCAGGCCGTCGTCGATCCAGACATAATCTCGCGGCACGAAGGCGAAGGCGTCCGCCGGTTCGTCGCTTTCGGAATCGCGATAGTCGACCTTCGCCAATTCGGCTTGAATCGTTTGCTGCAACGCGCCGATTCGTTGGTCGAACTCCGCCAGTTGCGTGGTCTGTTCCGGCGTGGGCAATTTCATGGTCGGCGGGGGGAGCAGGGCGTTTCCATCCATGGCTTGATCGGACAAGCTGTTGAAGAACGCGTAGAGTTGATAGAACTCCGCCTGGCTGATCGGATCGAATTTATGGTTGTGGCAGACGGCGCACCCCATCGTCAGGCCCAGCCAGACGGTCGACATCGTTTCCACCCGGTCGACGGCGTACCGTACCAGGACTTCTTCGTTGATCGAGCCTCCTTCGCTGGTCGTCACGTTGCAGCGGTTGAAGCCCGTAGCGATGAGTTGTTCCCGCGTCGGATTCGGCAGCAGGTCGCCGGCCAATTGCTCGATCGTGAATTGATCAAAGGGTTTGTTCTGATTGAACGCGTTGATCACCCATTCGCGATAGGGCCATAACGACCGTTCGTTGTCGAGATGCAGGCCATGCGTGTCGCCGTAACGGGCCGCATCCAACCAGATGCGGCCGAAATGTTCGCCATAGCGCGGCGACTGCAACAAACGGTCGACCAGGGCGCCATACGCGCCGGGAGACGCGTCGTTCACAAACGCGTCGACTTCCTCCGGCGTCGGCGGCAATCCGGTCAAGTCGAGCGTCACCCGCCGGATCAGCGTCACTTTGTCGGCTGCAGGAGAGGGGGCCAATCCTTCCGCTTGAAGTTTCGCCAGGACAAACGCGTCGATTTCATTGTGCAGGAAATCGTTCGATGAAACCTCGGGCGGCTGCGGACGCTGCGGCGTCAGAAACGACCAGTGGCCTTGATATTCGGCTCCCTCGTTAATCCAGTCTGTCAGCGTGGCGATTTCCGCCGCGGTGAGGGTTTTTCCCGTCGCGGGCGGCGGCATGACTTCGCCCGGATTCGTCGTTGTGATCCGAGCGAGCAAATGGCTCTTCAGAGCCTCGCCGGGAACAATCGCCGTTTGGCCCGATTCCAACGGCTTGACCGCGTCCTCTCGAACGTCCAACCGCAAGCCGGCTTGGCGGTTTTTCGCATCCGGTCCGTGGCATAAATAGCAATTGTTCGACAGGATCGGGCGTACGTCCCGGTTGAAAACCACCCGTTTCTCTGCCGACCAGCACGTCGGCGTCAGGCTCAGCAGACAAACGATCGCAGCACCAAACCGTCGCATATCGAGGAGCCTTGAAAAATACGGTCAGGAAGAAATGTGCGGGCAGGGGGGAGTCAGGCGGGACACATCACAGATTCATCATATTTTCCGTGATGGCGATTTGTCCAATAGAATCGCGGATTTGATCACGCCTGCCGCCTCGTTTTCCGAGACCGGCGTGAATTATCACATCCGAGTTTTTCGGCTCGCCTATTCTTCGGAAAGCCACCGCATCGCGCGATTTTCATCGCTGTGGCGGTCGGAATCGTCATCGTCGTTCCCTGGAATGGGCCGCGACGAGGGAGGCAAGGGACCCGCGGCGGGGCGGCGGGAACGGGTTTCGCTCGCGCGGGCCAGTCCCGCTTTTTCCAACAGGCTGATGGCGAACGGATCCCGCTCTTCGGGAGCCGGCAGGCTGGGATCCGGGGAGTAACTGATTTCGAAATGGTGTTTGGCGATCGAGAGTGTGTCACCCGGCTGGATGAATCGATCTAACACCCGTTCGCCATTGACTTTCGTCCCATTGCTGCTGTTCAGATCGCGAACGTGCCAATAGCCGTTCACCATCTCCAGTTCACAGTGGTGCGACGAGACATTGGGGAATTCGAGCGTGATGTCACAACTGCTGCGCCGGCCAACGAGCAGCTTCTCCTTGAGCAGGGGAATCGGGTCGCCTCCCCCTTGAGGGATCAATTGTCCAAACATGGCTGTCTATGCTGTCAGAAGAAAGGCCCGCATGTCCAATCCCGGCAAGTCACAACAGCGAGCGCCGCCGATCACCGCCCTCCACAGAATCATACACCACGCCGTCCGCCGCGAAAGTGTGAATTTCCCGATCGCGGCGGCAATTTTTTCGAATCTCGGTTTTTCTCGATCCGCCAATTCCTGGCCTGCGTGATGGCCGCTTCCGGCTCCTTCCCTTCATCGGCTCCCCTACGGTACAATTTCCCGTCAGAATTGATCCTATCGTTCGTAATGCACGTTCTCATCCTGCCGGTCGGCTCCGTAATCGACATCATCTGCACCTGGAGGTCGCCATGGGTCTGTTTGACAAGCTCCGCGCCGAATTGATTGATATTGTCGAATGGATCGACGACAGCCGCGACACCCTAGTCTGGCGATTTCCCCGCTACAACAACGAGATCAAGCAGGGAGCCCAGCTGATCGTCCGACCAACGCAAATGGCGATATTCGTCCATCGCGGCCAACTGGCCGACGTCTTCGAGGAAGGCGTGCACACGCTCAACACCGAAAACCTGCCGATTCTCAGCACCCTGGCCGGTTGGAAATACGGGTTCAACAGCCCGTTCAAGTCAGAAATCTATTTTGTCAGCACGCGTCAGATCACCGATTTGAAATGGGGCACGCCGAACCCCATCATGCTGCGCGATCCGGAATTCGGACCGATCCGCCTCCGTGCGTTCGGCACTTATGCCCTCAAGGCGATCGACCCGAAGGCGCTGCTGCGCGAATTGGTCGGGACCGACGGCGTCGTCGAAGCGGATGAAGTGACCGAACTCTTGCGGTCGATCATCAACACCGCGTTCGCCGACCTCGTCGCCGAGAAAAAAATCGCGGCACTCGACCTGGCTGCCCATTATCGCGAGTTCTCGGAGGAACTGCGGAAGTACACACAGGAGCGCGTTGACGACGAATATGGGTTGTCGATTCCGCAGATGTTCATCGTCAACATTTCGTTCCCCGAAGCCGTCGAAAAGGCGCTCGACACCCGCACGAGCATGGGGGTGATCGGCGACATGCAGCGGTACCAGCAGTACCAGTTCGGCACCGCCATGGGCGATGCGGCGAAGAATCCGAACGGGGGCGCCGGAGCGGGTCTTGGTTTGGGGATGGGGATTGGCATGGGCAGCCGGATGGCCGGGGGGCTGGGAGCCGCTCCCCCGTTGGGCGCGGGTCTCCCGACCCCGCCTCCTCTGCCGCCTCAAGTCGTCTGGCACGTGGCCGCGGATGGTCAATCGCAAGGCCCATACAGCGGTGAGCAGATCCAACAGGCGATCGCCGCGGGTCAGATCACGGACAAGACGATGCTCTGGTCGCCCGCACTGACGGGTTGGACCGCCGCGGGCCAAATTCCGGATTGGACGGCGTATTTCAAAGCGGCCACACCGCCGCCGGTGCCGCCGCAATAGCCGCGGATGGCATTTGCTGTCTTTAGCTCGGGTGGCCGGGTCTGGAGGCTTTGCGAAAGGCCCGGCAAGCGATCTCGGACGATCAACTTCGAATCGCGAATTGCAAAAGAAGCGTTCTCTTTCAGTGCCAATAGAATGGCTGCCGTGCAGCCGATCTCCGGGCCTTCCCGTTGGTCAGACCCGGGCACGCCACTTTTTTTGGATTTCTGCGATCCGTCAATCATTCGCGAGGCGTTTCCCCTCCTGCGGTTGGCAAACTTTAACGCTTATGACGTTTTCGGTTCCGTTTATTCGGTTTCTATCGCTGCTACCGATTGATCGGATCAAAGTCGAATTTCCCAATCTACCGATAGTGACGATGTCTCGGATTTTGCCGCGATGAAGGTCTGTTTGCTCTGATCGAGCGAACGGTTGACCATTCCTCAACTTAAGTCGTCGTCGGACAAGGGAAAACAGCCATGCGCTCAGGCTGGAAGCTGCTTAGTGCGGGAACCGTGCTCATCGCGGTCTGCCTCACCGGAGAATTTGCTGTTGCTCAAGAAGGGCTCCTCCTCAGCGGCGTGGGGCCGATCAATCGGGCGATGGGTGGCGCGTCGACGGCCGCACCGGTCGACGCCAGCGGCGCGCTGCATTGGAATCCCGCTTCGATCATGGGCCTCCAGCAATCGGAACTCGAATTTGGCGTGGAGTTGTTGTACCCGCAACCCACGCTCGGTTCGTCGGTTGGGGCCGGCGCGCTGGGGGGCGGCATTCCTCCTGTCAGTCTGTCGGGCAGCACCGACAGTAATTCCGGCGTGTTTGCGATCCCCACCGTTGGCTTCGTCTATCGCCCGAAAGAAGAACCCTGGGCGCTCGGGTTGGGTGTATTTGGAATCGGCGGATTCGGCACCAATTATCAGGGGGGAACCGTCACCAACCCCATCCTCTCCCCCGGAGCGCCGAACGGCATCGGGTTAGGGCCGATGTATTCCAAGCTGCAAATCGTCCAGATCGCTCCGACCTTCGCCTATCAACTGACCGATCGCCTGTCATTCGGCATCGCGCCGACGATCACTGCCGCCGATCTTTCGCTCGATCCGAATTTTCTCAGCTCGCCGAACGATGCCAACGCGAACGGATTCTTCAGCTATCCCAGCGGCACGCACGGTCGGACCACGTGGGGCTACGGCGTGCAAGCCGGCCTGTATCTCACCACTGAAAATTGCTGGAACTTTGGCGCTTCGATCAAGAGTCCGCAGTGGATGCAGACGTTTCATTGGAGCGGCGCCAATGAACTCGGCCAGCCTGTCGATGTGAGAACTCACTTCGATCTGCCGCTCGTCGCCTCGCTGGGCGCGTCGTACACCGGGTTTGACCGTTGGTTGCTGGCGATTGACGGCCGTTACTTCGATTATGGCAGCACGCAGGGTTTTGACACGACGGGTTTCGACGCCACCGGCGCCGTCGCGGGTCTGGGTTGGCGCAGCATCTTTTCCGTCGCCGCTGGTGCGCAATATCAGGCCACCGATTCGCTGGCGCTACGCTTGGGTTATGTCTGGAATCAGAACCCGATTCCGGATTCCAACACGTTCTTCAACGTGATTTCCCCGAATATTCTGATGCACACCATTTCCTGCGGGTTTTCGTATCAACTGACGCCGAGCTGGCTCGTGTCGTTTGCCTATCTGCACGCGTTTGAGAATTCGGCCAGCGGGCCCTGGTATGCCCCGGGCATCGGCGCGCTCCCCGGCACATCCGTCACCAATCGCGTTTCCGCCGACGCGCTCACGGCGGGGTTGACGGTCAAATTCTGATTGTTGCCAAGCGGGTTTCAGGCCCGCGCAGGAACCAAGAGTGGTTCGCCGCGGTGGATGGCCGCCAGAGCCTTAAAGACTTCGGACGGCTCAATCGGTTTTGTGAGGTAGCCGTCCATTCCGGCGCTCACGCATTGATCACGCACGTCGGTCGTGGCGTGTGCGGTCATGGCGATGATCGGCGTCCGCGTGCCGGACTGCAGTTCGCGTTCGCGGATTGCTTTGGTGGCGGACATGCCGTCCATTTCGGGCATTTCAAGGTCCATCAGCACGGCGTCGAATTCGCCGCGCTCCCAGAGCTCCACTGCTTCCCGCCCGTTGTTGGCGACTTCGACATGATGCCCTGAAAGTTCCAAGAGCCCGGTCGCGACTTCCTGATTGACCGGAGCGTCGTCGGCCAACAAGATTCTCATCGGCGGGACCTCGTCGACGACGTCATCGGCGGATTCCTGCGCGACGGTCGATTCGATTCCCAGCGCTTCCTGAATGGCGATCGTCAACTCCGAAACTTTGGCCGGTTTCGTGAAATACCAGGTATTCGGCAACGAGTCGTCGCCTCGCCTTTCGACCTGCGAATCGCCAGCGGGAACCAAGAGAATGATCGGGCATTCGGACAATTGTGCGTCGCCGCGAATCTGTTCCGCCAGCGACCAGCCGTCCTGTCCCGGCAGCGAAGCGTCGATCACCGCCAGGGCGAACGGGGATTGAGCCGCGGCGCCGTAACGGAGCATCATCCAGGCGATCTCGGCGTTCGGCACGGCTTGCGGTTTCAAGCCGAGATTTTCCAACGAACCTTGCAACACTTCCCGGCTGCGGGCGTGGTCGTCCACAATCAGCACCGGCAGATCGGGGAGCCGCACAGGGGCCGCCTCGATCTCACAGGGCAGGCTGAAGTCCGCCGTAAAATGGAACGTGCTGCCGTGGCCGATCTGGCTTTCCACCCAGATGTTGCCTTGCATCAGCCGGACCAGTTCCGAGGAAATCGACAGTCCGAGGCCCGTGCCGCCGAAACGTCGCGTGATGGAATTGTCCGCCTGGCTGAATGACGTGAAAATACGCCGCTGCTGCTCGGGTGTGATGCCGATGCCGGTGTCGGTGACGGCAAAATGGAGTCGCACGGTGTGCGCGAGGCGTTCTTCGACGCGAACCTTGATGAAGACTTCGCCTTCCGACGTGAATTTGATCGCGTTTCCGACCAGATTGACGATCACCTGCCGCAAGCGGCCTGCGTCGCCGATCACCTGAGACGGGACGTTTCGGTCGAGGTCGTAATTCAGTTCCAAACCGCTCTGCGAGCTGCGCACCGACAAGATGCGGACCGCATCGGCCACCGTTTCATGCAGATCGAAAGGAATCTCTTCGAGTTCCATCCGTCCGGCTTCGATTTTGGATAGATCGAGAATGTCGTTCAGCAATCGCAACAGCGAATCGGCCGATTGTTTCACGACCGTCAAATAGCTTTTCTGCTGCGACGTGAGGCGCGTCATCAGCGCCAGATTGCTCATGCCGATGATGCCGTTCATCGGCGTACGGATTTCGTGGCTCATGGTCGCCAGGAACTGGCTCTTGGCCTGACTGGCATTTTCGGCGGCTTCCTTGGCTTCCCGGAGCTGTTCTTCCGTTCGCCGCAGTTCCGTGGCGATGCGTTCGAGTTCCCGGTTCGAAACGATCAGCTCTTGCGCGCGGTTTTCCGCGGCCGCCGTGCGTTCCGCCACGCGTTGTTCGAGTGTGGCGTTGAGCTGCTGAAGCTGGTGGAATCCGTCCGCGTTCTCCAAAGCCGCTCCGGCGAGCGCGGTGATGAAGTCGGCCAGACACTCTTCATCGGCACCGAATAGTCCGCGAATGTTCTCGTGAGTCACATAGAGACAGGCGACGGGCAAACCGCGCACGTAGATCGGCGCACACAAGGCAGAACTCGTGCCTGCCGATTGGCTCGCCGCACCGCGCGTCGTTGTTTGCTGCTCGGCTTGGGTCACGGCATGTTGGACTTCGATGGCCCGCGCCATCAATTGCCGCCGCATGGCGACTTCCGCGGTTTCAGTCGACGCATCGATCGGCACGTTGCCGGGAGAAATGGGGATGACTTCACAGCGTTCGCCACGGAGCAAGCGTCGCGAGGCCTCGCTGACTTGTGTGAACACGGTTTCCGATGACAAGGCGGACGCGATTTTTCGGCCGGCGGACAAGACCACGTCGAACCGGTCGACCAATGAAATGGTCGCCGGGCCCGATTGGGTCTGTGCCGAGTCGCCGCCGTCCAGGGCGAGATTGAAGTCGCGCAGTCGCGCGCCGGCCTCGTCGGCATCGGTGTCGGCGTCCCGCCAGCCGAGTTCCCGTCCGATGCGGCTGCGGACTTCGAGGGTCTGAGCGTATTCATAGGACGCTTCCTGCCGGGTGGCAACGGACAGGCTCCAATCGAGCAGTCGTCGCAAGGGCCAGGTCGTGCCGCGTAAGCCGAGCACGAGGGCCGATTCCCGCAACGCATGCGGCAAATCATTCCGGAACCGCAATGCCATCCAGAGGGCCCGGCCGGCCGCCCAGACGGCTTGTCGTAACAGCACTTGCCGGCGACCGGGAGTGTGACTCAGATCGTGTTGTGCCTGGCAACGAAGCGCGCTGGCGCGCCAGGCAAGATTGGGAGACACGTAAGCGTTCATCACGCCGGCCTGAGCGGCTTGGATCAGGGCACGCTGAAATGCGGCCGCGGCCTGTGCGTAGTCGTGCCGCCCCATCCAGCGCACGCCCTCGGCCAACAGAACCTGCGCCGTGCCTTGGGCATCCGGCCGGGTTCGGTCGAGTTCCCGCTGCATCACATCGGAGGGCACGGCTCCAAACGTCGCGCGCGACCAGACGTCCAGGCTGATTCCCGACGCTTGATGGTCGCCCAGCTCAATGCCGGAATCATGGATTTTCCGCGCTTGTTCCACGGCTTGCTGCAATTCGCCCAGTCGGTACAGCGCCGCGGCGATCTGATACCGGGCGATGTGCACTTCCCAGAAGTCGCCCGTTCGTTCCAGCAGTCGGACCGCTTCCCGACACTTGTCCACACAGTCGCGATAGCGCGAACCGCTATAGAGCACGACACCCAGGTAATGCAGCGATTGGCCTTGCCCCCAGAGATCGCCCAGGCTCTTGCGAATTTCGAGCGATTTCAGCGCATATTCCTCGCCACGCCGGTACCACGGGACGAGACTCATCGCGGGAGCATGCTCGGAATAGGACTGGGCCAATTCCAGCGTCGGCTCATAGAGTTCGGCGAGGTTCATGCCGCGGAGGTGAGTCCACAAGACATGGATCTTGCTGCGAGTGAACCAGTATCCGTGCGCGAGCCGGCTGAAAATCCGGAAGCTCAAAGTCTCTTCGGGAGACGGCGCATAGTTTCTCCGGCAGGTCGTCCAGCGCGGCAGTAACGTATGCACGGTCTGAATAAGGGCTTCCCAGAGAAAGAACAAAAAGAACAGGGGTGTACTGCGAGGGACCCACCGTCCTAATTGACGCAGGGCGTCTTCAAAGGTGGCGGTGGCGGCCTCCATTTCGCCCCGTTTGAACGCCAATTCACCCAGCTTGCAGGTCGCCTGCGCTCGCGACAAGGCACCTTCAGCCAGTTGAGCGGCCGCGCCGAACAGCGGGGCCGCGCCGCTGTAGTCGCCGCGCAACATGAGGACTTCCCCCATGCCGATCAGAATCCGATAGCGAATCCCCTGATCCGCCGTCTCCGCGCCGCGCGTGGCGATGCGGTATTGCTGTTCCGCAACTTCCAGCGAATGCTGAGCTCGGGCCTGTTCCGCGGCCGACAGGGCGTAAGTCAGCGCCTGTTCGCTGTCGCCGGCCGCATCGAAGTGATAGGCCAGTTCGAACACACGGTTCGGCGCATCGCCTTTCAAATGCCAGGCGGCGCGATAATGCAGTTCGCGGCGCTGTTCCATCGGCAACCGCTCCAGCAGCGCTTCCCGGATCCGGTCGTGTACGAACGCCGCATGCGAACCCGATGATTTCATCCAGATCAGGCTGCGCTGACGGGCTTCTTCCATGGCCGCGACGACTTCCGTCGGCGTCTGCCGCGTCAAGTCGGCGGCGACGCCCAGCTCAAATTCCTTGCCGAGGACTGCGCCGATCGACAACAGTTCAATGGTGTGCGGATGCAGCAATTCGATACGCCGCAACAGCAGCGAGGCCGCGGAAGCAGACGATCTCAGATCGGACAGCGCCAGCGGTTCGACGCGCCAGCCATCGTCCTCCGGCACCAGCGCTCCGGATTCCACGAGTCCGTAGAGCATGGCCGATGCCATGAACGGCGTTCCATCCGAGAGGCGCAGGATCAGTTCGAGCGCATCCGCAGGCAACGGTCCGGCCATGGACTCGACGAGTTGACGGATTTCCTGCGCGTCGAACGCCGACAACCGCAGGTGCCCGCTGGACTGAATCTTATAAATGCGATCGTCGGGTGCGACTTCATCGGAACGCAGGGCCACGATCAATAGCACAGAACCTGATCGGTTCGTCTCCGACAGCCGCCGCGCATTCCAGCGGGCCATCAAGCGGACCATCATTTCATCCGCCCATTGGCAGTCATCGAGAATGATCAGGGCCGGGCGTTCGTCTGTTCCCAACACGTCCAGGAACGTCGTCAACGCTTCAATGCTGCGCGCTTCACCGAACGCTTCGGGCGCCAGTTCCGGAGCGGCCGATTGCCCGAGCACCGTTTCCAATTCCGGGAGGGCTGCAATCACCGAGCCCAGGCGATCCCCCAGGCGTTCCCGGATCTGTTCCAGGTAATCGGGTTCGTCGTCAGCCGCTGCGAGCAGTTCCTGCACGACGCCTTCCAGCAATTGAAGCGGTCTCTGCCCAATCTGGTCGAGTGCCTGTCCGCGAAATACGCGAAATTTCTCCTCCAGGCCCCGCTGCGCCAATTCCGCCAGCAATCTTGATTTTCCTTGCCCCGATTTGCCTTCGAGCAGCACCAGCCCGCTCTTGCCATCGCGCGCGTCCGCCAGATGAATGCACAATTCCCCCAGTTCCCGCCGGCGTGAGACGAATGCCGGAGCCGTCAGAGTTCGCCGGCGATCCGACAAGCCGATCACCAGCGAAGGATCGCTGTTTCCGGCGGACAACGCCGCAGCGATGGCTTCGAGGTCGTTCAAAGCGGACTGCGCCGATTGATAGCGGTCCCGGGGGTCTTTTCGCAACAGGTGCTGGATCAGATCGTCAATGGCTCGCGGGACTTCCGGCCGCCAATTTCGTAACCGGGGCACTTTCTCCGTCATGTGCTGCAGCAGGACCAACCCGGCGTCCTGGTCTTGAAAGGGGGGGCGCCCGGCCAGGCATTCAAACAGCACCAGCCCCGCGGCATAGAGGTCGGAAGGCTCGCTGACGTCGCAATCGATCAGTCCCGCCTGTTCGGGAGACAGATACAAGCTGGCTGCGCGGCGTTGTCCCGGCGCAGCATGTTCCAAGCGGCCCTGGTCCCACAATCCGCCATCGACCAATACCGCGCTCATGCCGGCATGGTCTTCGTTGATGAGAAGGTTGGACGGTTTGATGTTGCCGTGCATCACTCCCGACGAGTGCAGGGTCTGAATCGCCGTCAACAGGCACCGTCCGACCGACAACGTTTCCGCCACGGTCAGCGACGACTCGCTCAGGCGGGCCGTTAACGCGCGCCCCGGCACGAATCCACGGACAAAGTGCCAGTTGTCCTGTCCGTGACCGATCTGGCGGACCGGCTCCAATGTTTCGCGGGCGGCGTTCTGAAACGTCGCTTGTTCGTGTTCCAGCCGCAGCCTCGCTCCGACCGAGAGGGCCTCGAGCGGCAAGGACTTGATGATCGCGGCTGCCCCGGTTTCCCGATCTCGCGCCAAGACGGTTTCAGACGTCGACGCGCCGGGCAAAATCTCCGTCACCTGAAAACGGTTCTGAAACACGGCGCCGATGCTCGCCTCATGAGGCGAGACCGTCGTGTCGGACTTCTCCAGGGATGTGTCGAACTGTGAGCCCATTGTGTTTCGTCGCAGCCGGGAACTGCGTCTCGTGGGGTGGACGCGCGTTGTCTCTGTTTCTGTCGCAGGTTCGGGAAAATCCGCTCGTGCGTGTCATGCCGGCAAGTTTCCGAAAGACAACGCCGCGCTTGCTGAAAACTTTACCCCCTTAGCACGGGCCAGCCCCATTTGCCGTTGCATTTTGCGCCGATTCCCCGAAAGAACCACTCGGCTCGGTTGGTTCTGCCCGTTTTGAGATGAGTTTCGAATTGACGATGTGCACGGAGAAAGCCGAATTTGACGGCATTTGAACCCAGCCTGAACACGCTTGCCGTAACGCGGCCGTCACAACTGCAATCGTTGCCGCCAGTTTTCCTGACAGCTCGAATCCGGCGTTTTTCTCCAGACTTCGAGTTGAGCGCGACGTGGGGAAAATGGCGTTCGAACCAGAGGATTTTCTGTACCGCGACTTCCGCCGGCTTGCATATTCCCTTCGTCCGTCGACTGCGACCGCACTGAACGCCTCGCTAATCACTGTCACGTGTCGACTTCACGTCCCTATTTCACTTCTGCGGAGCGGGGGTAATCCCCCCGGCAAATCATGACCTCCATCTCGTCATTGCAACCGCGTTATCGCCAGGCCCTGGCCGATGCGCTCCATACTCCTCCCTTCGATCTGAGTGATCCCGAATTGGAGTTGGAGAATCAGCTGGACACTTGGCAAGAGCTGCTGGTCACCTCGAACGGCAATACGAGCCAGGTCGGGGAAGCGCTGGATGGCATCTTCGGCGGACTGGCCCAGCGCAAGGCCATTTGCACCCCGGAAGAATGGCAAGCCACGGTGCAACTTTGCCGCGCCCATCCGCTGCTGGCAACCATCCACCAGGATCCGTTCACGTATCGGGCGTTTTCCAAGCCGCGCGGCTACGCCGGCGACGCGGAACTGCTGGACATGATCTACGGCCCGGAAGAGCGTTGGCCGGAACCTGAGGCGACTCCCCTGGGGCTGGACATTTATCGCTACACCAGCGCAGCTCCGGCTGCGGAAGGGGTTCGAGCCCGCCGGGCTTTCGTCGCCGATCTCGTCGACTATGCGACGAGCCAGAAACCGGGTCTGCACGTGCTCGCGGTCGCCGCGGGACATCTGCGCGAGGCGATTCTCACCACGGCGGTGCGCCGTCGGCGGTTCGGACGGTTCGTCGCGCTGGATGCCGATCCGGTGAGCCTGAAGGAAGTCGATCGTGCGTACGGCCCCTATGGGATCGAGACCGTTCCCGCGCCGTTCACGTCATTAATCAAGAACCGGCTGCAACTCGGCCAGTTCGACCTGATTTACTCCACCGGTCTGTTCGACTATCTGAACGAAGGCGTCGGCCGACGGTTGGTCTCGACATTGTTCAACATGCTCAATCCGGGCGGGCAATTGATCGTCGCCAACTTCATGCCGGAAATCCGCGATATCGGCTTCATGGAAACCTTCATGGATTGGAACTTGATCTATCGGACGCGGCAAGACATGGCTTCGCTGACGGCGGAAGTCAAAGAGTCCGAGATCCGCGATCTCAATATCTTTGCCGAGGACAGCCGAAACATCATCTTTTTCCGATTGACCAAGCAGTAGGTCCTGGTCCGTCAACCGGCAAGTCAAGCCCCGCGGCGCGGTAATCGCGACTGCGGGGTTTTTGTTTCGGCAACACTGTCAGCAAGGAGCGAGTGCGGTTCCCGCCGGTGTCGCGTCGGTCGCCTGGCTGTCTTTGATCATCGCTGTATAGGACGGGAGGCCGAAGTTCGATTGAAACATCGACGTAAACCCGGCGTTTGCGATGGGCTGCGCCGCGGTGTTGTCGTCAAAACGCTGGCGGATGGCCAGGAACTTGTCTTCGTTCATCGTAAAAGCGTCGACGATCGCCGGATCAAAGTGACGGCCTGATCCCTCCAGAATGATCGAGCGGGCTTTTTCATGCGTAAAAGCGTTTTTATAGACGCGCTTGGTGGTCAAGGCGTCGTACACGTCCGCCAGCGCGACAATTCGTCCGCACAAAGGAATTTCGTCTGATTTCAGGCCGAGGGGGTAACCCGAGCCGTCAAATTTTTCGTGATGGCTGAGTGCGATGTCGCGCGCCATTCTGAGATATTGCGCTTCCGGTCGCGCTTGGAGCGCTGCATTCAAGGTTTCGCCGCCGATCAGCGTGTGCTGTTTCATGACGGCGAACTCGGCTTCGGTCAAAGCGCCGGGTTTCAGCAGGACATTATCGGGAATGCCCACTTTGCCGATATCGTGCAAGGGACTGGTCAAGTACACCAGCCGCACATAATCGCCGTCAACTTGATCGACGTAGGGACCGTGTTTGAGCAAATGTTCGCAGACGATCCGGCAATACTCTCGGATGCGATCGAGATGTGCACCCGTTTCGGGATCGCGCGATTCGGCCAGCTTGGCCAGCGCGAAGATGGTAATGTCGCGACTTTCGAGCGAGAGCAATCGCTCGCCGGCTCTCAGTCGCACATGCAGTTCTTCCGGTTGAAAGGGTTTGGTGATGAAGTCGTCGGCTCCCGCCTCGAGACCTTCCACCACGCTCTTTGTGCCGCCTTGCAGCGTCAATAAAATCACATAGGTGTAGCTGCTCGAGGGGCGTTTGCGAATCTGACGGCAGAGCTCGGGCCCGGTCATCTTCGGCATCGACCAGTCGGAAATGACCAGCTGGAATTCGCCCGTGCGGACCAGTTCCAAGGCTTCCTGACCGTTGTCCACTGCCGTCACTTCGTACCCGTACTGCTCGAGGCAATACTGCAGCATCAGCGACGTCACAATGTCGTCTTCAGCAACTAGCACCCGCATAGGATGTTCCTGAAAGACTGTGTGAAGTGCGCGCCGGCGGCGCGCCGTCGTTGTTCGCCGGCCCGAACGCCCGTGAAAATCGTTCGATGTTCTCCCACTCCGACCGTAACCGGGGTAAGATCGCCTTCAATTCGTCGGCCCGCTGTTCCCGGCCCAATCGTTCCGCCTGCGTCAGCAGTTCCCGGAGAGTCATGGCGGAAATGTTGCTGGCTGAACCCTGGAAGCGATGAGTAATTTCCGCCACCGCCTGGTAATTCACGGCGGTGATCGCGTGTTCCAATTGCTCGAGATCGGATTTTCCCGTCGCGCGGAACGTGGTCAACACCCGTTCGACCATCTTGATATTTCCCAGGCACCGTCCTAACAGCGCCATCAGGTCTATCGCTTGGTCACCGGTCCCGGCAGTCGTGGTTTCTACTGTTGACATCGTCGATTACCTCTGGAGCGCCCTTCGGTATGACTCTCGTTGAATTCAGGATCTTGCGTGAAGCTTTCTCAGACGGCTGATTTTTCGCAACCACCCGAGTCACCTCAACACTAGGCTTTTTTTCTCTGAGGATGAAAAAAGACGGTGACCGCGATCAAAAATCAGCAAGGTGCAGCCACAAGTGTTGCTTCTCCACGCTTATGCAGCACGCGCGGAACAATCGTTACCAACCGGACGCACTCACAAAGATTCACCATTTCTGGCCGACTGGCGTCCGTTCGAGCCTGGCCGTCGATCGAACTTCGATCACTGGGCTCCTCGGTTCCAATAGATCCGCACGTTATGAGTCGCTCGGCCCCCGGCAAC
>JAXMBR010000015.1:0-76849 GCA_046349715.1 Planctomycetaceae bacterium
TCCAGTTTCGACGTCGTCTCGGGCGGCGAATTGTATCGGGTGAAGGCAGCCGGCGGTGACACCTCGAAAGTCGTCTTCGCGGGCGTCGGCAAGACCGATGACGAAATCCGCTTCGCCCTCGAATCGCAGATCCTCATGTTCGACGTCGAAAGCGAAGGCGAACTGGACGCCATCGCCGCGGTCGCCGGCAGCATGAACGTCGTCGCGCCGGTCGCTCTCCGGCTCAACCCCGATATCGACGCCAAAACGCACGCGAAAACGACCACCGGCAAAAAAGGCAACAAGTTCGGCATGGACATCGAGCGGTTCCAGGAACTCGCCGCGAAAGTTCTCCGTACGCCGCAACTGGCCCTCAAGGGAATCCACATGCACCTGGGTTCCCCGATTCTCACCACCGACCCGTATGCCGCGGCCTCGAAAAAAGCCATCGAAGTCGTCGCCGGGCTTCGGGCAGCGGGGCACGACATCAATTGGGTCAATCTCGGCGGCGGGTTCGGCATCAGTTACAAGCAGGACGAAGGCCCCCCGGCGGCCGACTACGCCAAAGTCATCGTCCCGGCGATTCAGGAGGCGAAGTGCCGGTTGGCGTTGGAACCCGGCCGGTTCATCGTCGGCAACTCGGCGATCCTGTGCAGCAAAGTCCTTTACACCAAGCGCGAGGGGGGGAAGCTGTTTGCCATTCAGGACGGCGCCATGAACGACCTGGTCCGTCCCGCGATGTACGACTCGTTCCACCGGATCTGGCCCGTGAAGCCGGCCGCCGAGATGCCGCTGGACTTGGAAGGGGAAATCGCCGGCTGCGAAAAAACCGACGTCGTCGGCCCGGTCTGCGAATCAGGCGACTATTTCGCCAAAGACCGCTACCTTCCGCCCGTCCAACGCGGGGACCTTTTGGCGATCTTCAGCGCGGGCGCGTATGGCTCGACCATGAGCAGCAACTACAACAGCCGCCCGCGCGCGCCGGAAGTCCTCGTTGACGGCGGTAAAGTCACCCTGATCCGCCGTCGGGAAACTTACGCCGACCTCATCGCTCCCGAGGAATTTCCGGGTTAGTCGCGGGGTGACACTCAGCAAATTTTTCTTGCACCTCCGCCGCACCGCACATCTTTCGCAATCGTTGTCCCGTCCGCTCGGTCCGGAAGCTGGTCCGTTTGTAGCGGTTATATCGCGCGCACGCGAAAGTTGCCGTTTGACCACGCTAAATTCGCAACCTATATTCAAGTGGAAGACGCGAACTGCAACGGCCAATCCTCGCGGGGAGGCCGTTTCTCGCACCGCGATCTGTTTTGCCGGCAATTGATCGGTTGGCCGCTTCGAGGGGGAGCGGCCCGGCAAACGACGCGTGCTCGCAGTTTTCCAGAGGGGGCGTCATGAAGGTTGCAAAGTGGTGGGCGGGATCGCTGCTGTGGATGGTTCTCGTCACGGCATCTCTCCAGTCGGGTGTAAACGTCTCCTACGCCGGTTCACAAACCGGCGCACCCGTCACCGCCGAAAATGAGCGGGCGGCTCTCCAGTCGGGCATCGAGCTGGAACGCAGCCGGCGCTGGCCCGAAGCCATCGAATTTTACGAGAAGTCGCTCGAAACCTGGTCGAACAGCAGCGATTTGCAGTACGCTGCGCGCACCAAAGTGCAGTTCGCGATTGATCGGCGTTACAACGATCGCACGTTCAAGGAGATGCTGACCCATCTCACCCAGGCGGAAGCCCTGTCCTATATGGATGACGTGCTGTTGAAAGTGCTCCAGTATTACGTCGACCCGATTGAAGCCATGACTTACGTCTCGCACGGCACCGAGAGCTTGTACATGGCGCTGAACAATGAAAAGTTCCTCGAACGAAACCTCCCCCGCGCTTCACCGGAAGCCATCGCTCGCTACCGCAAAATGCTCCGCGACCAGTACTGGAACCGCCCCGTCTCCAATCACAGTCACGCCCGGAAAACGGTGCTCGAAATCTGCGATTCCGCCGAGCGGCAACTCGGTCTCGCCTCCACGCCGGTCATCATGGAATACGTCTTCGGCGGCTGTAACGCTCTCGACGACTACAGCAGCTTTCTCACTCCCGGACGACTCGACGATCTGTTCAACAACATCGGCGGCGAATTCGTCGGCATCGGTATCGAAATGAAAGCCGATCGCGGCCAGGGCATGCGGCTCGAAAAAGTTCTCCCGGAAAGTCCCGCGGAAGAAGGCGGCGCCCGTCCGGGTGACTGGATCGTGGCGATTGACGGCGTGGATTGCCGCGAAATGACCACCGATGAAGCCGCGGGGCTATTGGTCGGTACGGCTGGCAGCCGCGTGCAACTCCAACTGCGCGATCCCGACACCCGCGTCGAGCGGAACGCGACGCTCACCCGCCGAGCCGTCAAAATCAAAAGCATCCCGATCGCGAAGATGATCGATCACGTCAACGGCATCGGCTACATTCAAATGACCGGCTTTCAGGAAAACACCACGCAGGAACTCGATGCGGCGCTGCTGCAACTCAACCGCGAAGGCATGCGGGCGCTGGTCTGGGATGTCCGCGGCAACCCCGGCGGGCTGTTAAGGACGGCGGTTTCCGTCCTCGACCGATTCTTGAACGACGGCGTCATCGTCTCGGTCAAAGGGCGAAATCCCTCCAAAGACGAAATGTACACGGCCCATCGCCCCGGCACCTGGAATATTCCGCTGGTGCTCCTGATCGACGGCGACAGCGCCAGCGCCAGTGAAATCGTCGCCGGCGCCGTGCGTGATCATCGCCGAGGAGCCATCGTCGGCCGAAAAAGTTACGGCAAGTGGTCGGTCCAGGAAATCATGTCCTTCGAGTCTCATTCCGGACTCAAGCTGACCACGGCCAAGTTCTACTCGCCGAACGGCAAGAACTACAGCAAGGTCGGCCTCGAACCCGATGTGCATGTCGAACTGGAAACCGACATGGCCACCGCGTATCGTGGCCTGCGGAACGGCGATTACGAAGGCGACGCCGATATCCGCAAAGGCCTTGAGCTTCTTCGCAGTCAGTTGGCCCGTCGATGAGTTCTGAGGACGACGATTGGTTACGCAGCGGACGCGGATCAAAGCCCGCGTTGCGCTGGTCGTTCTTCACCGATGCTCCGCTGGTCGATCTGCAACTGGCACGCGAATCCGCCGAGGTCATCGCCTGCGACCAATCCGGCGGATTGTACTTGCTCGACCGGCAAGGTCACGTCCGCGCGGTGACACGGACCGGCCACGAGCTGCGTCGACTGGCTTGGGCCGACACCGGCCTCATCGGCGCCGCCTTGATCGACGACCGATCGGTCGGTTGTTTCGATCGTCGCCTCCAGTTTCAGTGGATTCGCGAACTGGAGCAAGAAACCGTCGGATTGGCCATGGCGCCCTACGGCTCGCACGTCGCCGTCAGTTTCGCCAACTGCAATAACGTCGTTTACGATTCCCAGAACCGGCGCGTTTCGAAGTTCACCTCGCTCAGACCGCTCAAGTTTCTGCAGTTTCTGCACACGGTTCCGGAGCTGGTCGTCGCCGCCGAGCATGCCTGCTTCGCCCGCTACGAATTGAAGGGCGAACCGGTCTGGATGGAGAAGCTCTTTTCCAACGTGGGTGATCTGTCCGTCACCGGCGACGGCCGATACGTCTTCATCGCCGGTTATGCGTACGGAGCGCAGGTGTTCGACGCCGATGGCGAGGCGATCGGTTCTTTTGTCCTCGACGGCGCCGCCAAACTGGTCTCCACCACCTTCTCCCGTAAGTGGGTCATCGTCGCGACCCTCGAACAGCAGCTGATCTGCCTCGATTCCGAAGGCCGTGAACGCTGGCTGCTCGAACTCCCGGACGAACTCTGCGGCATCCGGTGCTCCCCGTTGGGCGACTGGATCCTCTGCGGCTTCACCTCCGGCCGCATCCTTCGCCTCGACCAGACGATCTGACGCCAGTGTGCGCTCTCGACCGCGACCGTGTTCATTTTCTTGAACATTCACGTTCACCAGGCATTCAACCCTCGAATCACTTCCCGATCACTCGGCCGTTCCCGGGTCGAGCACGCGATTTTTCCTCGCGAACCAATCCCATGGCGGCGTAAGACGTTGTCGCCAGCGATTTCCGGCCTCATCTCCGAGGCTCGCGCCATGGGAACACCGTCTGCATGCACTGGGGCTCCTGGATGATCGTCCACGGCGACCATGAGTTTGTCGCGGACGCCCATCATCACGAAGGCGCGGCGGTTTGTGGCCCGCCGCGCCTTCTTTTTCGATTCACTCGTCGCAGTTCCCATCGCCTGGCTTTTATCCCCACGTGTTCTCATGAAGATTCGAACCTTCGCTCTCGTCCTGCTGGGCATCATGATCGGACCGGCTCAACACCTGGTCGCCGCGGAATTTCCAAGGACCCGACCTCGCTCATTCATCCAAGCCGTCTCGCCGGGAGCGCCTCAAGAAACTCCAGTCCATGCGCAGCGTTGGAAACGGACATTCGCTCCGGAAACTTCGCGTCCACGCGAACATTTTCGCCGTCCCCAGCACTCCAGCCGACAACTACCGCGCTCGTTTCAAATGAATTCACCGCGCTTTCCCATGTCGACACCGACGCTCCCTCAAGGGCCCGCCCCGCAAAATCTCCCGCAGCTCTGACCCTGGTCTGCTCAATTGCCATCCAGCCTGCGAACTCTTCGCGGGCTTCGTTTTTTAATAGATCAGTCCCCCGTGCTTGCCGAACTTCCCGGACGCCACTGCTCCTCGCTGTCCGAACAGTCCCCCTGATCCTTAAACTCTGCGGCTGAATCGTCCGCACTGATGCCGGTCGTTCCGACCTTTGGCGTTAATGTGAATCCTGGCAGCAGGTTGCACGATAATTCCCATGACGAGCATTTTGCCAGCAAATTGTTCTGGGATTCGCTTACCCATGCCCGGCCCTCTTGCGACGACGTGCGAAATCCTGGCCGCCTCTCACGCGGACCTGGCCCAAGATGTCCTCTGCGCCGCTCTTCGCTCTTCCCAGAGCGCGATCTCTCTCTCGGCAGCACTCGCTCTCATCGATCGACCGGGTCTGCGCGGTCAGTTGGAAATTTTGCAGAGGTTGCCTCAACTCGCCCCTGAGGTTTTGACCGCCCTTCGCGCAAAAACCGGCCAGTTTGAAGCAGTCTTGAAACAACTGCTCCTCCATAGCCCGCCGGAGCAGCGACAAACCGGTTTGACAGCGATCAAATGGCTGCATGCCGCCGACCAGATCCCGCAGCTCCTGCAATTGCTCCGCCGTACAGACATCCCCGATCCGGCGCCTGTGATCGACACGCTGCGCGCCGTGGTCACCCAATTGGACGATGCGTCCCGTGACGCCGCCATCGTCGACGCTCATCGCGTACAACTGGATGCCGCGCGAGAACGGGCGCTGCGCGATCTCGATCGTGGACTTGCGACCTACGATTCCCTGATCGCGAAGGACGATGTGATTGAATGCGTTTTGATCCTGGGGTCCCATCATCACCCCGCGGTTCGCCACATCCTTTGGCAGGCCTCGACGGATTGCCGTGAACGGGCCGGACAACTGCTCCTGGCCAGCCGGCATCCGCGGGTGATGCAGCATACCTTCGAATCGCTGCGGGACCATTACCCGCACCCCAAGGCCTTCGAAGCCGTCTCTGAGCGTTCGGATCCCGAATTCCTCTGTGAACTTTGCCGAACTTGCAGCCAGCGCTTCAATGCCTCCCTGGAACAAAATCTGAAGCAAATCAAGCGAATTGCCTGGCTGGAGTCCGCCGACCCGCCGTTGTCGCTGATTCCGCCGCCTTTACAACCGGCGTTATTGACGTTCATCGTCGGCACCGGCGTCCCCAAGGAACAAAAATCGTTGGTGCAAGACTGGCTGCTTCGCCACGGCGGACCGGCCGGACGCATGGCCGCCGCCGAGCGCGCCGGCCAAAGCAATCACGGAGCCCTTCGAGAAGTCCTCGTTGAAAGCCTCGACTCCGAGGACGAACACGTTCAGGCCTGGGCGGTCACGCAACTCCGGCAACGCGCCGTTCCAGAAACCTTTTCGCTGCTGCTCAAACGGCTCCAGAGTCCGTCCGCGGAGGTCCGGCAGGCAGTCCGTGAGGAGCTCTCCGATTTCAATACCGATCGCGTCCTGGGCATGGTGTCGTCCCTGGACGCCGCGACGGCCCTCCGCGTGGGAGCCCTGCTACGCCAGATCGATGCAGAAGCGATCTCCAAGCTCGAACACGAACTGCACAGCGTGGTCCGAGCCCGCCGCATTCGCGCCGCGCAGGCCGTTCTGCAACTCGGCTATCAGGATTCGCTCTGGCGCGCGCTCGTTTCTCTGGCCGACGACGCTGACGCTCAGGTGCGCTGCACGGCGGCGGAACTTCTCGGTCGCATTCGAGAACCCGACGCTCGCATCGCCTTGGAAACGTTGCTCGACGATCCACAGCCCAAAGTGCGGGAAACGGCTCATGCGGCGCTGCTCGCCTGGCAGGATGCCGACGAACCATTGGCTGCGCAACTGATCGGCGCTCCCCACGACAACATTTGACAGGATCACGAATGCCGTTCTCCTGGTCCGGGCTCCTCGCCGCCGTTTCTCCTCTCGAATCCTTCACTCGATACTGGAATCGCGCCGCGACTCAGTGGGAGAATCGCCTGTTCCTGTTGTTTGGCACGGTGATTGTCTGCGTCTGGGTGGGACTGTTTCTCTGGGAACGCCGTCGCAGAGTTCTCCCCACTGCCCATGCAGCCGGCATCTCCCTGTTTGAGGAACTCTGCCTCGCTCATGCTCTCAGCGCCGACGAAATCGCGTGCTTGAAGCACGTGGCGCAGTTCCAGCAACTTTCCGATCCCTCGTTTTTGTTCGTTCAGCCCGAATCGCTGCAAGCGGCGCTCGCTCAGCAGCCGCAATACGCCGCTAAAGTTGAACAACTCCAACGTCGGCTGTTCGACTGACGCTTTGCCAAAGCGATTCAACTCGCCGCCAACGCCCTGCGCGATGCTTCGTTTTCAGGCGGAATCGAAATCCAATAATCCGCGCTTCGCCGGGCCGTATCGCCGCAGATATTCCTTGACCGACAATTTTCGCGCCGTGTTTTGAGAACTCATATATCGGATCGTGCCGAAAATCGGTCGCTCCGGACCCCACGGCCGATCATAACGGCCAAACACCCAGAAGATGCCCGAGTACGAATTCGGGTCTCGGCCGTCGACCGCATACTTGTTGTTGAGATCGATCAGAATCTCCACCGCCTCTTCCGGACTGTCCGACCACTCCAGCACCTTCTTGCCCCAGAGCATTCGCAGATAGTTGTGCATCCGTCCGTCGCGCACCAGTTGTCGTTGCGCCGCGTTCCATAACTCATCGTGCGTTTCCGCCGCTTCGAGTCGCTCCGCTACATACTTCACCGGCCGGGCATCCGTCTGGTGCTTCTCCAAGGTCTTTTTTGCCCAATCCGGCAGCGACGAATACTGATCGTAATCCGCGCGGTGGCTGCAAAAATTGAAGCCCAGTTCGCGCCACGTCACCAGTTCGTCCAGAAACGCCTCCGAGCCGGGACTCATCCCCCACCAACCCGCCTTGGCCCCCCGACGCGACTCCCCCAGCATTTCCGGCGTCCATGCTTCCCGTTGCATCAGCGCCCGCACGATTTGATGCACGCCGATCTGGCCGAAATGCAGGTACGGAGACAATCCGCTCGCCGCTTCGTCATCTACGTCGTTCCGCTGTTCTGCATACCGATCTAATCGCTGGTCGAGAAATCGACTCAGTGTCTGATTGGCCGCTTTCGCCCCGCCGGAAAACTCCGCAGGCGCCACCGCATGATCAATCGGCAGCTCCGCCAACGCCGCCGGCGAGCCTGTCAGCAGTTTGTCATTGGCCGGTGCGGCAAACTTCGTACGACTTCTTTCCAGACGTTCGTCCGCCAGCCGCGGCAGTTTGCGTTTCGCAAACGGGTTCTCCTGCGGCCACTCCTCGAATTTGAGATGACTTTGCAAAAATCGCCGAAACGCGTACGCCGACGGAAACACCTGCTCCGTCCCCCGCATCGGCCAGATCCCGTTCCCGTCAATCGCTTCGACCAGGACCTCCACCTGCCCGGACAGCGCCTCGATCATGCGGGGAATGATGTGACACGGAAAATCATCCGTCACGACCACCGCCGCCTGCGCGCACAGTCGTCGGATGACCTCCGCTCCCGTCCCAGGAACTGGTTCCACATACGGCACATAAGCCAGCTGTTGTGCGACGCATTCCGCTTGCTGGTCGCGCATGCCGCCCAGCACAAACGCGTGAATCCGGTCGTTATTCCAGCGCGCCCGGCAGCCGATCGGCTCAAAAATCAAGAGCGGTTTGCCCAGGTGCTCGCACCAATCGATTGCCCGCTGCAATGCGTAATTCGCACTCAGTCGGCGGTACGCCGTCATCCAATACAGCACATAGTCGGCATCGCCGCGCGCTGCGCGATGGTTGCAGCGCCGGATGCGAATCTCCGCGACTTCGCTCGACGGCTCAAGGGGGCCGCTCATTTCTCAGCCGCTTCGCTCGCCGCCACCGATTCCGGCGACAAGAGCTCGACCGCGTTCCCCGACGGATCACAAATGTAAATCGATTCCGTCCCGTCGCGGTGCCGTTTCAACTGCCCGAATTCCGCCGCCCGCGGCGTCACGAATCCCAAATGAGCGGGATGCTGATTCGGCACGACCAGCGCCATCCGCAGATTGGCGAACTTCAACATCGCCCACGTTTCATCCTGATAGGCGACCTCGCACCGAAAGGTCTCCCGATACCACTCCACCGCTTCCGCGATACTCTCAACCACAATCGCCACATGATGTACGGAATCAAGCTGCTGACTCATCCTCGCCTCCTGACTCGCCGACGCTCACGATCTCTCACTCTACTCCCATCTTACCACGCAACAGCGATTTTCTCATTCAGCCGATCCAGCTCTTTCATTCCGTTTCGCTATTTTGTGCCCTTCGTGGTGAATGCCTTGAGCTTTCCTCCGTGGCAAAAGGAACGCCCCTTTGCCTGGGCTAATCACCCCATGAATATCGCACGATGCACCACAGCGCCTGAAAGGCGTCCTTCAACCCGATCTTCTTTCCTTCTTCATATGTCCGCCCGGAATAGCTGATCGACATCTCATACAGCCGTAACTTCCGCCGGGCGATTTTCGCCGTCAACTCCGGCTCGATTCCGAAGCGGTTCTGTTTCAGCGTCGGCCAGATGCTGTCGATCGCCGCGCGAGTAAACACCTTGTAACACGTCTCCATGTCAGTCAGGTTCAGATTGGTGAACATGTTCGACAGGGTCGTCAACACCGTGTTGCCCAGATAATGCCAGTAGTAGAGCACCCGGTGCTCCTGGTCTCCTAGAAATCGGCTCCCGAACACGACGTCCGCTTTGCCCTCCACGATCGGACGCAACAACCGCGGATACTCGGCGGGGTCGTATTCCAGGTCCGCATCTTGAATCAGCACGACGTCGCCCGTCGTCTTTGAAAATCCCGTCCGGACCGCCCCCCCTTTGCCCTTATTCACTTCGTGGAACACGATCCGAACGACATTGTCAGGGTCGGGGTGCGCCAATTCTTCCGCTTCGATCTCTTTGAGAATGTCTCGCGTCCCATCGCGGCTGAAATCGTCGACCAGAATCAACTCTTTCCGCAACGGTACGCTCTTGACCCGCTCGATCACCGTGCGAATCGTCTCTCGCTCGTTGTAGATCGGCATGACCACCGAAACTCGCCAGGAATCGGGAAAGGCGTAGACTCCCAATTGCCGGCACAGGTTCCTCCCCAGCCTGGCTTCCAACGATGCGCACCATTCCATCGAGTAAGGCCGATTGCCTTCGCCGGTCCCATCCATCGACATCTTCAGACTCCTCTACAATCGCTGCAATCACCGCCAGACGACGTGCGCTCATCCGGTCGGATTGGCCCAGGCTTTGCGCAACCCGCCATCCGCCTGCACGCTTCACTTCGCAGACTCCCAGTCGTCCCCAGTTTGGTTTACGATCATCCCATTCCTGGCGACGGACAATCTTGCAGTTCCCACCGGGAATTTCACAAGCCCGCCGGGGTTTCGTTTCTCCTGTTTGCAAAAATTGATCTCATTTTCCACCCGAAATTCGGCCCATCCATGTCAAAACTGCAACACACGCTCCTGAGTCCGGAACTCCCCTGGTCCCATCAAAAGATTCAGAGCGGAAGCTGTTCCATCGCCACCCGCACGCTTCACGGCGGAACGTCCGAAGGCGTCCAGGTCGTTGATCTGTACAACGGCCCCTTGTCCCTCTCGATCCTCCCGACCCGCGGCATGGGAATCTGGCAGGGAAAGTTTCATGACCTGCCGCTCGGATGGAAATCGCCCGTGACCCGGCCGGTTCACCCCGCTTTCGTTCAACTCACGGCACGCAACGGCCTCGGCTGGCTCAACGGATTCAATGAGCTGCTCTGCCGTTGTGGACTCGCCACTCACGGCCCTCCAGGAAACGACGCCGGCGAACAAGTCACGCTCCACGGCCGAATTGCCAATCTCCCCGCGCATCAGGTCGAGTTGGAACTCGATGATGCTGGATCCGAAACGCTGGAACTCCGCGGCGTGGTCGATGAAACGACCGTGTTTGGCAACTGCTACCGGCTCGTTTCCACGCTGCGCACCGCAGCCGGTTCCAATCGTGTGGCCATCATCGATGACGTCACAAACCTCGGCGCGCGACCTGCGCCGCTGGCGATGCTCTATCACATCAACGTCGGCGAGCCGTTTCTGGCGGCCGGCTCGACCGTCAACGTTCCTAGTCGCGACATCGCCCCGCGCGATGCTCAAGCCGCCGCCAGCAAACTTCCTTGGTCGCAATACGCCGGCCCGGTTGCCGGCTTTGCCGAAGAAGTCTTTTTCTTTGCCCCTCTTTCGGATGCCGACGGTTGGTGCACGACTTTGCTGAAAACCGCGGCGAATGACGCCGCGTTCGCTGTCCGATTCCGTACGGATTCGCTTCCCTGGTTTACGCTCTGGAAAAACACTCAGGGCCTGGAAGAAGGCTACGTCACCGGACTCGAGCCGGGCACCGGGTTCCCGAATTACGGGTCCATAGAGCGGGGGCACGGCCGTCAGCCAGTCCTCGCACCAGGTCAAACGATCCGATTCGAAATGGAGTTGATCGTGGCAGACAATTCTCAAGACTTGGCCCGCCTGCAAGCCGCCGCAGCCGAGTGCCAGGGGACGATTCCTCAAACCGTCCACTCGTCTCCCTTAACACAATGGCCTTAGCGATTACTTCCGCGCTTCCCGTCGAGCCCTTCACTTGTGGGTAGATCGCACGTCGCAAGTTCCCGATTTTTTCTCATCGCTGGCGTTTTATAGTTGAAATGTCCACCTATTCGACGATAGCCTCTCATTCATCCCGGACATCCCATTTGCCTCAAAGCGTTTTATCGTCACAGTCGGCGAGCTGATGAAAAAACGGGCGATGTTCGCTGTTTCTTAAGTATTGGATGAAAAAAAGGTTACGGCGTTAGAGCGGTTCTGGCGCTGCTGGGACGCGGTCGGGACGGCGATCTCGTCGGCCGGTTGATTTGGTGAGTCACAGGGCCTCTGCTGAGGAGCATTTTCATGGTGAATCCAGGAATCCGTTGGTTTTCGGTGGTCGTTACTTGCGCCGCTTTCGTCGGTTACACGGAAGACGCCTCCGCGTTTCACCATCACCGGCGACATGGCTCCTGGGGGTCACATGGCTCCAGTGGTTCCAGCGGCTCTTCCGGGTCCTGGGGCTCCAGTGGTTCCTCCGGCTCGAGTGGCTCTTGGGGTTCTCATGGGTCGTCTGGCTCCTCCGGATCCTGGGGATCATCCGGGTCCAGCGGCTCGTCAGGCTCTTGGGGCTCTCATGGCTCCTCCGGTTCCAGCGGTTCCTCAGGCGGGGCTGCTTACGCCTTGCCCGCGCCGGTTTATACCCCGGTGATGCCTGCCACGCCCGCGACACCACCGGCTGTCGAAGCGCCGCCGATGCCGAGCACGATGCGCTCGACCACCCCGATGGTGATGGTCGTCGTTAATGTTCCGGAAGATGCCACCGTCTATTTCTCCGGCCGGAAAATGGTGACCCCGGGCGCCACGCGCCGTTACCTGATTCCCGTCCCGAAGGCTGGCGCCGTGTACGAATACCCCATTAAGGTCGAAGTCGTCCGCAACGGCATCACGCTCGTCTCGGAAACCAAGCATCAAGTGCAAACCGGCAAAACGCTGGAGCTGACGCTGACCGAATCAACCTCGCCTGACGGGATCGCCGTCGTGCAGCGGTAAGCGACTCGATTTCCCACGGATGACACGGAAAATACGGTTCTCCTCGAATCGTATCCCCTCAGACGAAGTTTCCGCATGTCCCCGGCGCTTGAATCGCCGGGGCCGTCTGACTTCGCATCATCCGTGACGAAATCCTGCCATGTCCGCAGCCCAACCCACCGTTTCTAACCCCCCACCCCGTTCCTGGATTCGGACGGTGGGATTCGGCGTAGTCAATCTCTGGCTGGGCTGGCATCTGTTTGCCATCATCGTCTGTCCAGCCTCCGCCTCTCCGGCATCGCCGCTCGCCCAGGCAGGCTGGAGCCTCGCCGCTCCCTACCTTCAAGCTCTTTACCTCAATCACGGGTTTCGCTTTTTCGCTCCAGAACCCGCCGGCAGCACCCTCGTCGACTACGAACTCGAATTCCCCGACGGCTCCAAACAAACCGGCCGCATTCCCGATCGCGCGGTCGGTCCTCGTTTGCTCTATCACCGATACTTCATGCTGACCGAATTTCTCGGGAACGGCCCCGAAGACCTCCGCCCGCTCCTCGAGCGGGCCTTCGCTCGCAATCTCTGCCGTGAAACCGGCGCATCCCGAGTGTCCCTCACCAAGGTCTTTCACGACACCCCCTCCGTCGCCAGCATCCTGGCAGGAAAGGCGCTCAACGACGACGCCAACTTCCTCCGAGAACCCCTCGGCAGCTATTCCCCGCAAGAACTTGCCGCCCCTTATCAGCCGCCGACCATCGCCCCGCCCGCAGAATCGGAACTCCTCCTGGAAATTCCGCCCGCAGCCACCGAACTGGCTCCCTGACAGCGTCTTCCGCTTGTCAGAATGGTGAGGAGTCCACGAACTTTTCCTCCCGCGGAACAATGTCCGTGTTTGCGCCCCTTCTGACCGCCGTGACTCGCCGTCTCACCACCATCTCACGCCACTGGTCCGCCTTCTGGTTCACCCCGGCCGACCCCGCTCCCCTCTGCCTGATTCGTCTTCTCGCCGGCGGAATGACCCTGTACTCCCACATCGTCTGGGGGCTGAAACTCGATAGCCTGCTCGGCCCCGACGGCTTCAACAGCCTCGAACTGCTCCAGGCGCTGCCGGGAAACGAATGGGCCTGGTCGTTCTGGTGGTCCGTTCCTGTCGAATGGATGACGACCGTTCATTCGATCTGTCTCGCGATCCTCGCTTTGTTCTGGATCGGCTGCTGCACCCGTGTGACATCGATCCTCGCCCTCGCCGTCCATGTCTCCTACAGCAATCGCGCCCAATTCTCGAACTACGGCCTCGATCAAATCACCAGCATCCTGCTCCTCTACCTCGCCATCGGTCCCAGCGGCGCCCTGTACTCCGTCGATCAACTGATCCGCCGATACTTTCCACGCCCGCGCGCCGCGCTCGCGGGTTCGCCCTGCCCCTCCGCCAATCTCGCGCTCCGCCTCATCCAGGTGCACTACTGCATCATTTACTTCTTCGCCGCCACCGCCAAACTTCAAGGCCCGGCGTGGTGGACCGGCGAAGCCATGTGGCGCGCCTTCGCCAACTACGAATACCAGTCCACCGACATGACCTGGCTCGCCGCTTATCCCTGGGTGCTCCAATTGATCACCCACGTCGCCATCCTTTGGGAGCTCTCCTTCGCTTACCTCATCTGGGTGCGCCCGCTCCGGCCGCTCATGCTGACACTTGGTGTCATCATGCATCTCGGCATCGGCGCCTGCATGGGCATGTGGACCTTCGGCCTGATGATGATCTTCGGCTACATCGCCTTCCTCGAACCGGCCACCGTCCGACGCATGATCGCTCTCTGTCTCCGCCGGCCCTCCCGATCCAATCCCTCCCTCATTGACGAACCCATCCAATATCAGCGATGATTCCTGTAGACAGGTCTCCCACAGGATCGTTCTATGCCGTCACCATTGCCGCCGCTGGGGATTTCTCGACGCCAACTGTTGCAGCGGTCTGCCTGCGGGTTCGGAGCCGTCGCCTTGCGGGCCATGCTGGCAAACGCCGCGGAAAACCCGCTCGCGGTGCAACCTCCGCTATTTGCTCCCCGGGCCAAGCGGGTCATTTTCCTGTTCATGTCGGGCGGGCCGTCACAGCACGATTTGTTCGTTCCGAAACCTCGGCTTGTCCAGGACCATGGCAAGCGGGTCGGCATCACCAACCTCCCCAAGGGGATTCCCGTCGGCACCGAGAAATTTCTCACCCTCGGCCCCATGTCCCCCTTCGCACCGCGCGGCGAATCCGGCGCCGTCATCTCCGACCTGTTGCCCCACCTCGCCAAAGTCGCCGACGACTTGTGTTTCCTCCACGCGGTCCAGGCCGACAACGCCGCCCATGATCTGGCGATCCTTCAATTCAACACCGGCACGTTCAATGACCTTCGTCCCTCGCTTGGCTCTTGGGTCAGCTACGGCCTGGGCACTGAAAATGCCAACCTCCCCAGCTTTATCAGCATTCACGCCGGCAGCGACGTGCGCGCCCATAGTTCGGCTTTCCTCCCCGCCGCGCATCAAGGGACCGTGATTGGCAACATCCCCAAAGATCCCAAAGAATCGGCTATCCGCTTCCTCAACGACCCGAACATCTCTCCGATCGCTCAGCGTCGCCAAATGGATTTCGTGCAGCGGCTCAATCAGAACCTGCTCAATCGCGTCGGGGAAGACCGCGTGATGTCCGGCGTCATCGATTCCTTCGAACTCGCCTTCCGCATGCAGACCGAAACGCCTAAGCTCGTCGATCTCTCTGCTGAATCGTCCGACACCCAGGCGATGTACGGCATCGGCGAAAATCCCACCGATAAGAACGGCCGCGCCTGCCTGCTGGCCCGCCGACTCAGCGAAGCCGGCGTCCGCTTCGTGCAAGTTTCCATGGGAGGCTGGGACCATCACGGCAACATCCGCGGCGCTCTCCCCAACTCCTGCAAAGAATGCGACCAGCCCGTCGCCGGTCTCATTCAAGACTTGAAGCAGCGCGGCTTATTGGAGGACACGCTGGTCCTCTGGTCGGGCGAGTTCGGCCGAACTCCCTGGAGCCAGGACTTGTCCGGCACGTCGCCCATCGAAACCCACGGACGCGAACATCAGCCCGAAAGTTTTTCCGCCTTCCTCGCCGGCGGCGGCGTGCGGAAAGGATTTTCCTACGGGGAAACCGATGATTTCGGCTTCGAGCCCATCGCCGGCAAGGTCCATCTGCACGACCTGCACGCGACGATCCTGCACCTGTTAGGCCTCGATCACGAACGGCTTACCTACCGCTACGCCGGTCGCGATTTCCGCCTTACTGACGTCGCCGGCAACGTGGTCCGCGATATTCTGGCGTAGCACAGACATTGTTGTCTGTGCGTTTTTCATTCCCGACGCGCCTTGCGGTCTTTCTCCGCGGTCTCCGTCGGCTCCAGAAACTCGGCCGTGAAGTTCCGGGCGAATTCGTACTCAAGTGCCTCGTAGTCTTTCCGCCCGAAGCGCGGCATTCGCCGGATCGCCGCTTCACCATCCGCGTGATGCACCAGCACTTCGTACATCGCAATCGTTCGCGCCGTCCGGTTCACGCCGTGCTGGCAATGGATGATCATCGGGTAATTCGCCGGATCGTTCAGCGCCGTCATGTGCTCGGCAATCCGGGGATCATGCGGGTCCGCCGTGTCTGGCAGCGGCAGCTCCAGCAATTTCGCACCCGCTTCTTCCACCGCCGCTCGCTCGTCCGCGGCACGCGTCGGCCCCATCTCACCTGGCCGGCAGAGGTTGATCACCGTTTTCGCCTGATACTTCTGCACCAGTTCGCCCATCACGTCGGCGGCCACCCAACCACAGCGGTAGACCTGTCCCGGCTCGTGCACGGCGAAATGTTTGTACCGGTGATGCTGTCGATAGCCCAAAATACCGATCGCGGCGATTCCCACCAGCGTCAGCACCACCACCGGTTCCGACAACCGCCGCCAGCGGCGCAACAGGAAAAACGGACGACAACGGCAATCGCTCGGATTTCATGTGAGATTAATCCCTGAATTTCGCCCGGCTCTCATGGAGACGCCGTCTTTCTCGGTCCCTCGCCCCCGCTGCGGGGGAGAGGGCTAGGGTGAGGGGCGATCCACCCACCGCCGATAATCCCAAAAACCTCAGCTCGCCCGCCGTGTCGAAATCACGTCATCACCGAGATTGCATGTCCGGCGAATTCCATAATTGGGCGTTCCGCGCACCTGAAAATAAATTCGCGAGCACAATTCGCCCAGCATCCCCATGAACAAGAACTGCGCCTCCAGTCAAGCCGACAGACACGTCAGCAGCAGGGGAGGGGGTTTCCCGTCATGTCGACCCCCCTGACAATTTCATCCACGCCGTCGCGATTCCCGATAGGCCGCTTACCGCACCGCAGACCAACCCGATCATACCCGAACAATTTCATGGGGCTGACCGCGTACTGAATCAGGTATTTCACCGTCAGCAGATCCAGAATCACGCGTGTCGTCCGCGACAGACCGTATTTTGACGTCCCGAACTGCCGGGCCCGATGGTTCGTCACCACTTCCACGCACGCGCGCCCCTGCCAGTGCGGCAGAATCGGAATGAAGCGATGCATTTCGCCGTACAATTCAGTTCCTGCGCGATCTCCGTGCGGATCGCCTTCAATGTGCATCCCAGATCGTGCACCGGAAAACCGGTTGACCGGGAGATGACCCAGTTCGCGATCTTCGACGGCAACTTCCGATTGAGAAACGCATCCTGCCGCCTGGCTCGCCAGCCATGCACCAGGTCGTAACCTTCGTCGAGCTTGTCGAGCATCATGGGAATGTCGGCCGGATCGTTCTGCAAATCCCCGTCCAGCAACACCACCACGTCATGGCTCGCCGCCTGCATCCCCGCTTGCATGGCCGCGGTTTGTCCATAATTCCGGCGAAACTCGATCACCTTCACTGCGGAATCGCGCTGCGCCAATTGCTCCAGTGCGGCGGTGGAACCGTCCCGCGAACCGTCATTCACGAGAATCAATTCGTATCGCCGGCCGAGTCGTTGCATCACCCGCGTCACCGCATCGTACAGGAGCGGGATGTTCTCGACTTCGTTATAGATCGGCACCACGACCGATACGCTGGCGGCGGTCATTACGGCATCCTTGCCTGAAGACACGATCCTCCCCGATGGCAATCCCCCGGAGCCGCGTGAACTTTGCCAGAAATCAGAATTTGCGTCCAGCCCGGTTTGGCCAGCCGGCTCCCACGCGGATTCCATGCATCTAAACCGCGGGCCCGCCAGTGCGCGGGGAATCCCTTGGTTGTCAGCGCCACCGGATTGGCAGTACCTTGTCAGGAAGTCAAAAGCTCTCGCACCCGCGTTCCAGGATCTTCCTTGATGGCCCCTTCCCGCGACCAACTCGAAACCTTCCCGAACCCCTTCCCCGACCGGGATTACTCGATTGAAACAATTTGCCCGGAGTTCACGTCACTCTGCCCCAAGACCGGCCAACCCGATTTCGGCACGCTGACTCTGACGTATGTTCCCGACAAACTCTGTTATGAGCTGAAGTCGCTGAAGCTGTACCTGCAGCAGTTCCGCAATCATGGTGCATTTTATGAGCACGTCACCAACGCGATTCTCGACGATCTCGTGGCCGTCACCCAGCCGCGATCGATGAAAATTGTCGGCGCCTTCACGCCCCGCGGCGGCATTCGCACCAATGTCACGGTCGAATATCGTCAGAAATAGGGCCCTCGCCTGGCCGCGGCGCGAGTTCTGGTCCAGAGCGCATTGCCTTAACAAGAACGCTCGTATCCTGCCAATTGCTCGGTCGCCCAGGCGAGACCTTGGGGCACGTTCGGAGCATCCGCCAATTCGTACCGGATCGGATTTAAGGTTTTGAGCATCCCGTCTTCGAGTCGGCAATGGATGTTCCAGGTGTAGTACATCCCGTCCCGCCGGGCCGTCACCAGGTACAGCCCCTGTTGAAAGCAAATCGCATCTACGCCGTCCATTAATGCCACTTGTTCCCATGGCATTATCGATCGCCCTGAATTGTTTGAAATCGTGCTCATGAAATTGCAGAACGCTCCGCTGATTCGCTTTTCCGTTGAACGCTCGCGACTTCATCAACGTGAAACACTGTGACCGCGCGCACCGCTAACGCCTACCGGCGACCATCCAAGGCGTCGATTTGAATGTCGGCCTGCCGGCAGAAATGCTCCACCTCTTCGTCACTCGGATACGACGTTCCTCCCGATTGACACCATTGCCCGGCAATCACTCCGTCCTCGGACTGTCCGCACAGAAACAGCGTCCAGACATGCTCCGCGCCGTCGCAAAGGTAATGCAGGCTCCACTCGCCCCGCCGATAGCAGCCTCGGCCTTGCGACTCTCCGATAATCTCTCGCCAACTCATCGGCTCCCCCGGCGGTCTTTGCGAAGAAATCCCCTACTTTCCTATTTCCTTGCGCTCGAGGGCCGGACAAGAAAAATGAGACTTGATCTTGTTTTTCTCAAAAAACTCCTCTGCCGTCTCAGGAATTGCGGACAGCTTGTCGCGCAACTCCGGCCGTTGGGGTGAAACGACCGCGCCGACGCGCGGTCTCCCACGGAACCACGGAGGAGGATCGATCATGGGGAGCAAGCCCTATCAGCTTGACAAAAAAGACGTTGGAGAAATCTTCAAGATCATGGCCACGGCAGGCATCTCTGCTGCCGTTGTCGCCGGTTTACAGGCCCTGGGGTCGATTGATCTGGGCCCGTTCGGCCCGTTTCTCACGGCTGGCCTGACGGCCCTCGTCAAAGCCATTCAGCAATGGACTTCTGACAATTCACTGACTAAGGGGAAATCATGAGGCGATTACCTCCAACGGTTTATTCGGCGGGCGGATTGATCGCGACTTCCGCTGCGGCCGTGCAGATCAGCCAATTGATCTCCGGCCAGGCGGCTCCCGACCTGTGGAATTATGCGGTGACCGCCGCCACGGGCGCCGCCGGTCTGGGTTTTTCGCTGGTCGGACTCTGGCCGCGAAAAACGACGGTCCCAGCCGATTCGCCGGATGACCAGGCGCTCGTCACCGCCCTCGACGACTTGTTTGTTCATTTTGCCGACGACGCCGCGGCTCAGGAGTCGGTACGCGTCGTCGCCCGGGCGCTCATCGAGCGGCGCTATCGGCAGCAGATCGTCAGTTGAAAGTCTCGCTGGGAACATCAGTCACAGAAAGGCTCACGGATGAGTCATCCTCCGAAAATTCCCCAGGGCGCGTGGTTCATGATCGTCGCCTTGGTCTTGAGCGGTTGCTTGCATCGGACTGATGCGCCGCAACCATCACGAGACCCGTTTGAACGGGCGGTCCAGGGCGCGCTGGATACTTACGCGTCCGGACTCGCAGCCTCCTTCGAGGAGACCGGCGCGGCCTTGCAATCTGGGACACTCCAGTCCGCAGAAGAGGCCAATCAACGACTGCAAACGGCCAATGCCGCCGCCCGCCGGCAGGCGTTTCAACCGCTGGACGAACTGCTCAACGAGGAACTCGGCGGCGATCGCTGGGACGCGGACCGGGCCGGCCGGTTGTTTCAGCAACTTTCCCGAGCCTTGAGAAAGGTGCCGCGATGAACCAATTCGCCTACGGCTATCGGATTGATCTGGAGAATCGCCAGGCGCTCCGGCAAGGAGCGGTCGAATTTCGTCGCTACGTCGAGGGCCGTTATGCGGCTCCTCCAGAAATCGATCCGCGGCCTTGGCATCGTATTGAAAACCAAGGCTCGATGGGCAGTTGCCAGGGTCATGCATTGTCGAGCGTTTGCGAAATGGCGTATCACATCGCCACCGGCCAGGTCAAACAGTTTTCTCCGTTGTTCGCGTATTATGCGACGCAACAACTGGACGGATTGCTGGGACGGGATGCCGGCAGCACGATTTCCGGCGGGATGCAATGCGCCACGCGATTCGGCGCCTGTCCGCTGGAGACGATGCCGTATCCGAACCCGGTCCACTACACCGGAAAAATCCCGCCGAATGCGTTTGAGGACGCGGTAGCATTCAAAATTCGATCGCATGCCGTCTGTCAAAACTACGATGACGTCTTCGCCTTTTTGTCGTCGGGCCAGGGTGGCGTGGAAATCGGCATCAACTGGGGATCGGCGATGACGCCCAACGAAGATGGCGTCGTGGAGCGGTTTCGTCCTGGCGGCGGGGGCCATGCCGTCTGCTTTTTAGGATACAGCAGGCGGAAAGACGACCAGGGACGCAATTACCTCTGGCTCGCCAACAGTTGGTCGGAGTCGTGGGGCGATCGCGGATGGGCTGAAGTCGCTCCGGCGGCCGTCGATCAAATGGCGGACGATCGCGACACGGTGATGATCGGCTTGTCGGACCTGTCGACCCCCGCGCCGCGCACAATCGATTGGACCAAGGAGTCGGTATTCACATGAAAAAACTGGGAATGTTCGCGTGGGTGCTGATCGTGCTGTCCGGACCAGTTGGCGCCGACGATCACGGACCGTTCGCACTCGGTCTTGAGCCGGCGGACAGGAAAATCGAGGGCTCGCCGAGAAACTTGTCTGCGCGGCGAACTCAGTGGTGGATGTTCACCGCCGATTGGTGTGCTCCTTGCCAGGCGGCGCGCCATGATTTTGAGGGATGGTTGAAAAGAAGCGGCTGGCGAGTCGATGAGTCGCCGCAGGCCGAGGTGCGGATCATCGACATCGATCGCGAGCCTCAAATAGCGCAGGAATTCGCGATCCGGACCTATCCCACCTTTTTATTGATGCAGAACGGGAAAGAACTGCGGCGCCTCGACTCGTATCCTGGTCGAGAACAACTGGTGCAATTATTTCAGGACGCGGTCCACGCCGCGCCGGCGGCGGGGGCGATTTCGGTCGGGACGATCACCGGGCAGCGTGATAACATCGCCCGGCTGATCGCGTCCGCCAGACCGTTGTTGGGCGAAGGGGGGACGGTGACGCTGGCCTGGGACCGGGCGGGGTCGGCGCCGGCCGTGTTACCGTTGGGCGAGCATTTCTCGATCCGCGTTGAAAAGTCATTGACGATGACGTACACGATGGACGGCGACGTCTTGACGTGCCGGTTCTCGTCCCCCTATCCGCGCGGGCGGTTTAGGTTCGGGTTGCCCGTCGAACAGACGGTATCGGCTGTTTCGCTCTCGATGTCGGAAGTGCTTTTCGAACTTCCGCGGGCACCGGACGTGCGGTTGCGCGTGGAGCCGTGAAACGGGCTCAGGAATGAAAAATTCCCCCACGACTGGTGGGGGAACAGGATGTCGTCAGCACTTCGGCTGTTTTTTTCAACCGCCGTCGACAGTCCGGTAGACGGCGCTGTCGGGCGAGGGGGGCAAATTGACGATGCCGTCGGCATAGGTTTCGGCGAGGAAATCAACGATGTCGCGGACCGACAGAACTCCGACCGGCCGTCCACCCTCAACGATCGGGATGTGCCGGAAGCCGCCGACGCTCATGTGATTGAGCGCAAAGGCAAGATTATCCTTGGTTTCGAGCGTTTCCGGATCAGGCGTCATGACCGATTCCACGCGCACGGAATGGCAGTCCTCCAGGTCGAAAACCCGGGTGATGACATCGCGCTCGGTAAAGATTCCGGCGAGTCGGCCGTCGCGTTGCACCAGGACGCAGCCGGTGTGGTTGACGTTCATGGCTTCCACGGCTTCGGCTACGGTGTCAAAACAGTCCACCAGGACCGCTCGGTGCAATTCCATTTTGCTGATGGGAAGATCGAGAATGGATTCTTCCCGGAGGTCGTCCTCATAGGCGTCTTCGAATTCACTGCGGTGCATGATCACCTCCTGCGAAAGGAAAGGACGTGGGGTTGTGATCCACCAAAGAAGGGACGTGCAGTCTAGCCCGGCGAACTCAGGATTTCAAATAAATTCCGGGGTCACGAGGAGGCGAACCCCTGGGGGCAGACGGCTGCCGGCGACGGACCTTGGGAAACGGCGCCCGACTTTGTCAAACTTACCCTGTTTGCTCAAACTGCGATCTCCCCGCGTCTTTTGCAGGGCTACACGGGGGTAGAATCTGAAAAATGCGTAAGGTTCGTCTAGGCGAAATCGGCAGAATCGGCTAGTGTTCGCGCGCATGGAGTCTGCCGGATCGGAGCAGATCATGAAAAGATGGGATCCCTTCGTCTCAGATCGTCTCAGAAAGGAAGCTGTATGATGATTGGCACATGGCGCGGGTGGTTCGCGTGCGCTCCGAACACCGCACGCCGCGGGGGGGCAGGCCTGGTATTGACGGCCGTCTTCTTCAGCGGTCTGGCGACGACGGCAGACGCCCAGGGAACCAACGGAAAATTTCGGCGCGTCAGCGTCACGCGCGAAGAGCAGAAACAATTCGTCGACGATCTGAGCAGCGCCCGCATGATGGATTCGGAGCGCGATCGGCCGTCTCAACGGCGGACATTGAGCCAGGATCTCGAATCGCCGACGCCGGAAATGAAAAAACTCCGGCCGCTCTTGGATAAGTTCATGAACGAGTCGGCGCAATTGCAATCGGTGCTGAGCGACGATTTCGGCCAGGGACAGAACGATTCGTTGCGGAATTTGCTGAACGACGCGTATATGGTGACGGCGCAATCCACGAATCTGTCGAAAATCGCTCGCGAGGAAAACGACCACCACGCGCTGGCGAACGACCTGCAAGAGCTGGACGCGACCTGGGGCGCGCTGGAATATCGACTCGGCGCGCAGCGGCGACTGAGCAAGGAAGCGCAGGGACACATTCGTGCGATGCACGACATCGAACAGAGCGTCCGGGACGTGCTCGATATCCGCCAGCAAGTGGATTATCGAAATCTTTCCGCCAGGGCGGTTGCGCTGGCGACGTACCTGGAAGTGCTGACGGAAGACATTCCGGTCGATCTGGGAAAAACGACGGTGGAATCGCGAACGATGGTGGCGGACGCCAACCGGGTCCATCAGCAGGCGCTGACGATCGCCGATCTGTCGGACGAAAAAGCCGACATGCAGTCGATCATCGATGAATACAAGAAGTTTCAGCAGTTGTGGTATCCGCAGGCGGCGAGCCTGCAATCGAAGAACCGGGAATCGCTGGAACGAAGCCTGCGCCGCATCGCGCAGACAGACGGAGAAATCGGCCAGTTGCTGCTGATGTCCCAGCGGTTCGACAAAAAGCAGGTGGTCTATCTGACGAGCGTGTTGAGGAAGAACCTGGATGACTTCTTCTATTACACGAGTCTCAAAGACTTGACCAAGATGCAGAAGGCCAGCCAGTCGCTGGTGACGGCGGACGAGTTCTACGGCGTCTGCCAGAATTTCTCGGACATCGTGGCGCATCAGGACGATTACGACCACATCGTGGATGCGTTCCGGGACGTGGAGCAGGCGGACAGCAATTTTCTGAAAGCGTTCGGGGCGATTGAAAACGAAGACGCCGCCGCTTCGCTGGTGAAAATCTCTCAGACGCTCGACGCGCTGCGCAGTTCGTTGCAGGTCAATCGCGAGGATTTCAATCGGCAGTCGGCGAACAAGCTGGCGGCGAAGATTGAGAACCTGACCGACAGCATCGACACCGCGGCCCGCGCGTGGCTCGCGCATGATCGGCAAACGTTCTCGCATGAATGCCTGAATCAGACCGACGCCATGGCCCAGGCGGCCGCCGACCTGCACAATAAGATCGTGTCGGGGGAAAGCGTGCAGTCAATCCGCGACAGCACGGAAAACCTGTATCAGCAGTGGCGTAAGGTTTACAACTATCTGGTCAAATGCCAGACCGAAGATCGCCAGACGCTGGGTCGGTCGGCTTCGCAGCTGACGCCGGCGCTGGTGGAGCTGCGTACCTTGGTGGCGCAGTAATCGGCCGGACGAATTGACATTGTAAATTGTGTGAACCGGGAGAACGGCTTCGGCCAGGTTCTCCCGGTTTTTTTTCGGCATGGACAATCAACGGGGACCAATGGCCGGGGCCAGGAAACGCTCGGCGGACAGAATTTGCTGCAAAGACTGCTGAATGCGAGGCAGCAACGGCGGCCCCGCGTTCATTTCGCGCAGCACCTGGATCTGGCCTGTTGCAATGGCTGAGGCCAGGTCTGTCAGCAGCGCGAAGACCCAAGCCTGGAAGTCACGGAGTTCCGAGGGAGAGAGTTCACAGCGAAGCAGTTCGGTTTGATGCTCGGTCCGGCGGCGACGAAGGCGAGACAATTGCTCTCCCCGGCTGCGAAAGAGGAACCCCTCTCGAAAAGCGCGGCGGAGTCCTGCGTCTGCGGTGAATTGAAGCATGACGTCCTGGCCGAAATAAAAAGAGACCCAGCCGTTGTCGCGGAAGCCGGCCAGGCAAGGCGTGGATTGTCCGGGGATTAGAAATTCCAAGCGTGAGGAAAGCGCAACCGCTTCTGCCCAAAGGTCTTCCCGGTCTGATTCCTGTCGAGCCATCTCCGTTTTCCGTGCGATGAGAAACTTTTCGGAACGAAAGGATTACGAGCAGCCCGCATTTCCGCTGGATTGCCAATTCTTTCGAAATTCCCAGCAAATGCTATCGTTTTGAAAATGCGAATGATATGATCAATTTGTCTGAGAATATGTCAATCGGCTGTCAGCCGTGCAGATGTGATGACCCGTCTCGTGATTTGCCATTTTGAAGTCATTCCGTGACGACGACCCGTCGAAGTTTTGATTCTTGGCAGTGAATTTAATGTTGGCAGTGAAGTGGTCACGCGTTCCAGGCCGGGACCCAGGGAGGCAAGTGATTTTAACGCAGGGATGCTGACTGTTCGGCAGGTAACGCAGGAGAGTCCGGGACGGAGCAGTTCCCCGGCACTTCCGACACCTCAAACGCATGGGACTTCAATCGATCCGGTATCGACTCGCGGCCTCTTCTCACTCTGGATGAACGGAATCTCATCGATGCCCATCCTGCTGGACCGTTCGGAGCCGTTTTCTTCCGCGGAATTCGCGACAGTCGATGGAGACCGAGTCACCGAGGTGGCTCGCCGGCACAAGCAGGTGATCGAGTTCCTCGAGCAAGAGGGGTATGACGCGTTATTGCTGCAAAACCCCGCGAATATGTCGTGGCTGACCGCGGGGGGCGATTTCGAGTACGGCGGTTCGACGGGGAGTTCGGCGGCGCTGTTCGTAACGACGGAAGCGCGGGTCATTGTTTGCAACAACATCGACACGCCGCAGATTCTCGATTTTCAGGCGCCGCACCTGGGCTTTCAGTTAAAAGAGCGAAACTGGACGGAACCGCGTGCGGTGCTGCTCAGCGATTTGTGTCGCGGCCGGAAGGTGGCGAGCGACGTGCCGTTTCCGTCGGCCACCGACGTGGGGCCGCGGATGCTGGGCATGCGGTTGCCGCTCTGTCCTTATGACGTGCAGAAGCTGCGGACCGCGGGGCGTCTGGTGGCGCACGCCGTGGAAGCCACGCTGCGGGCGCTGCGCGCGGGTCGGACGGAATCGGAGATTGCGGGGGAAATCTCGCATCGCATGATCAAGCATCAGGTGACGCCGCAGCGAATTCAGATTTTTGCGGACGGGCGAGCGCTGCGTTATCGTCATTGGAAGCATTCGGAAGCGACGGTGCGGAGCTTCTGCAGCGTCAGCGCGGTGGGGCGATATCAGGGATTGAATGTCGGTGCGGTGCGGACGGCTTGTTTGGAAACGCCGAGCACCGAACTGCTGGCCGCCTTCGAAAAAGCCGCGATGGTCGCCGCGACGGGGTTGTTCTTCTCGCAGCGGGACTGGGAATTGTTCGAGGTTTGGAACCGAGTCAAGCGCATCTATGAAAAGACCGGCGTGACCGATGAATGGCGGATCGCGGACCAGGCGGACGTCGTCGAATATGAACACGGCTCCATCTCGCTGATGCCGTCCAGCGAATTCCGACTATCGAGCGGGGTACCGATCTTCTGGCATCCGCTGGTTGGTCCGGTGTTGTCGGGAGACAGCGTGGTGGTGACGGGTTCGGGCGCGGAGATCCTCACGCCGGCGACCGATTGGCCGACGGTGCCGATCTCGGTGAAAGGTTCGTCGGTGCCGATTCCGGCGATCCTGGTGATCGAGCCGGAGAAGGCGTCGTCCGAAGGCGCCAAGCCCTCGTCCAACGGCCGCTGATTCAGAAACGAAGTGACGCAGGCGATGCATGTCGGCTCCGTTTCTGATCATTGACGGTTACAACCTGCTGCACGCGGCGGGACTGGCGCGGGTGCAATACGGTCCCGGAGACTTGGAGCGGGCCCGGCACCGTCTGGCGAGTTTGCTGGCTGAGAAATTGCGGGCGGAGGAACGTCAGCGCTGCCTGGTCGTCTTCGATGCGCAGCAGGCGCCGACCGATGTGCCGCGGCAGTCTCAACATCATGGCATCACGTTGCAATTCGCGCCGCCGGGCCAGGACGCGGATACGGCGATTGAACAGCTGGTGGCGACGCATCCCGCGGGTCGGCGAATGATCGTGGTATCGGGCGATCATCGTTTGCAGAAGGCGGCGAAGCGGCGCAACGCCGTGCCGATCGATAGCGATGCCTTTCTCGTCGAATTGAACAAACGGGAATCCGTTTCGCCGCTGAAGGAGACGGCGGCGGATGCGTTGCCGCAACAACCGAAACGGCGCGAGAAGCCAACTGTTGGAAAAGAAGACTGGCAGGCGACGTTCGGAGAGATTGACGTGAAATCGCTCGAGGCGGAGGTCGGCCAGGAGGTGCTGCCGGGGTTGAATGCACCGGATCAAGAAGTTGATCTCGCGCAGCAATTGCAAAGGCAGTTGGAGGACCAGGATTGGCTGGAGCGGTGGTTGAAGGAGTAATGGTGCGGTTGAATGCGCGAGAGACGATTCTCGTTCAGCGATCTCGAATTTAATTGGCGGCGTGATTGAGCAGTTCGATCGCAGTCACATGCAACAGAGAGCAGATTTTGAATTCTGCCGGGACGCCTTCATTCGTGTCACCAACTCCAACGAGAATGTCAGTACGCGTTAAGAGCGCCATTTCCGGATGTCGCACCTCGTACGATTTCCCGCTCGATATGATCAGCCGAAACGGCTGAAATGGCTGGTGTGTGAGCAAATCGCGGAATGTTTGCACGGTCATGATTCATTGACTGTATCGGACGTGAGAACATTTGTCTAGTTCTTGTAGGCAAATTAACGGGAGAGTCGGCATGGAGGCTCGACGGTTTCGCCTTGATGCGTCCTGGTTGGTGGTGGCGTCATTCATCGGCCTCGTAACTTCGGTTCGAGCCGAACCACCGGATGATGCGGAACTCACGGTCGCGATCCAGAAGTGGAAGAAAGCCGTCAGCGAGATTGATGGTTATCAGATTCATGGTAGTCGAATCATCCGCGACCATGTGTTTGAGACGGAAAAGTGGTCGCGAGTTGCCGTGTATTATCGCGAGAATCAATGGGTTCGCCTCGATTTCGAGCCCTTTGATATTCCACAGGGAACCAAGAGTCGACGTGCGAAAGGGTCGAATGGCGAGTTCTACGAGGTTGTCAAGGAAAAGCCGTCGATCTGGCTAGTTCAGCCGCACAAAATCGAGAACTATATCCCTGGGACGGGGCAGCAGTTATTCGAAACCACAGCAGTTCCGGCAACGTCGCTAGAAAAATCCGCGGACGCTGACGAGCCTGAAGCTCGGTCGATCTTAGTGCCATTTGAGATGCCATTGCCGTCGTGGCAAGAAATGCTGGTCCGAGCCGGAATCTTGTGGAGAGATACCACCAGACAATGGATGGCAAAACAAGCTAAGCAAGCTTCGGAAAAATGGGGACAGTATTTTGGGTGGGTAATCATTCCAGAGGCTGGTTTCCCGGCTCTTTTTCTTGTCGATATGCCAGGATTCGAGCAGGACTTTGATTGCACCCTGTCTCAACTCCCAATGAAGGAGATTCGAATCGACTGCGTGCCGCGATCACCGCGATGGCGTGATAATTTCCAAAGCTTCTCAGTTATTTTGGACGCGGTATCGGGCAGGCCGACGGCGCAGCGGACTGTTGATCCCAGCGGGCGAATCGAAACGATCGTGACTTTCAAGGCCTGGAGCACCGAAATTGTTGTGCCACGGATTGAGCGATCTGAATGGGACTTCGAGACTTTTTCCCTACCAAGGGATGTTTCGATCTTGAGTCATCGCTGGCGGAAATGATGTGGGGGCGGTTGAGGTGATCGGCGAGTGGGGGGTGTGGAATGCTTGGCCCCCTCACCCTGGCCCTCTCCCCCGCGACGGGGGCGAGGGGACCGGAGAGAAGGTTGCAGCGGAACTGAAAAGTTGGCGCGGCAGGGATTGCTAGAGGGCGAGGGGACCGGAAAGTCGATTGCAATCCAACCCGTCTGATCACATTCTTGACACACGAAAAAACCCATCATTCTCGCGCACACCAGGAGAGTCATCGGACATGGCGTTTGAACCGCAGCGTCGGGGGCGGAAGGCGGAGTTTCGGGCATTTCGGTTGGGGCCGGGTGTGCCGCGGCATGAAATGGGGGCCGACGGGGCGGCCCGGAATGGCTGGGAAATCGTGCTCTCGGGCGAGTTGACGGACAAGGAAGGTGAATTGCATCAGAAACTCGTCGATGTGCCGCGCGGGTCGTCGGGGATCATCTATTTCGATTCGTGCGGCGGCAGCGCCTACATCGGATTGGCGCTGGCGACATTGATTCGGTTGCGGGGACTGAAGGCAACGGGAATCGTGGTGGGAGAATGCAGTTCGGCGCGCTCGTCCCGTTCGCGGCTTGCGGAACGCGTTATGTGACGCCGCATTCATGTTTATTGTTTCATCCCATCCGCTGGCAGAGCGAGGAACAGGTACGGCTGGAAGAAGCCGCCGAGTGGGCACGACACTTTCAGGAACTGGAAGTCGATCAGGACCGGCTGTTGGCGCGATTGTTCGGCTGTGAGGAGAGCCTGATCGAGAATTGGACGCGTCCCGGTCGATTCGTGCGCGGGGCCGAACTGGCGACAGCGGGTCTGGCGCGAATGATCGACCTGTTTTCGGGAACGTGCTGGGAACAGATGAGCCGGGCGGAGAACATCGCCTCAGGAACCCTGCCGGGAACGAATGAGAATGGCTCAGGGCCGGCAGAGGGCGGGAAGTGATCGTCGGAGGCGTGAGAGACCGAGAGATCCGCGAGGGAATCGTGTTCGCGGCTCTAAGTTGCGGTCGATCTTGGCATCCTGGCTGAAGTTGAACGCAAATCAGTCGCGTCGGTGCGCCATTAAAGTCGGCAGAATCGTCAGTTGCCGACTGTACGTGATCGAAAGTGCGCGTCCGCCGATCGTTCAACAGTCAAGGATTTTGGATTTGACAGCTATGTTTGACCAGCAGGAAGGGATTTCCTTTAAACCCTCTGTTGGAGCATGCCGATGCGACCGTCGCTATCTGAACATTGTCCGTCCGCCGGCGGTCTTGCCACCCCAGGAGCTATGTCTGCCAGTACGGGGAGGGACATGTCTCAAGACGGGTGGCTCTTACGTTCCATGATGGAGCAGGTGACTGAGGCGGGCTTCGTCGTCTCGCAGAGCCTGCAGAAGACACCGCCGAAAGACTCCCCGCAGGCGCAGCCATATTATCCGAAAGCCCCGGGATCGCTGCGAGAAACGGGGCTTCCCGAGCAACTGCTCAGCGGGATCGTGTTGAAATATTTGTGCCATGTGGGGAAAGCGGCCGGTCGCGACATTGCCCGGCAGACGAAGCTGCCATTTCGAGTGTTGGAAGATCTGCTGAAAACCCTGCGCGACGAGCAGACGATTTCGTATGTGCGTTCGGCGGGTGTCGGCGATTTCGAATACTTGCTGACGGAGCAGGGACGGATCCAGGCGATACAGCTGATGGAGCAGTCGACGTACTTTGGAGCGGCCCCGGTGCCGCTGCAGGACTACGTCCATTCCGTCAAGCAACAAGCGCTCTCGCGGGTCAAAGTGACGCCGTCGCAGGTGGAGAAAGCGTTCGACGGCCTGATGTTCGGATCGCAGGTGGTCCGTCGGGTGGGGCAGGCGCTGACGGGCGGCGCGACGATGCTGTTGTTCGGGAATCCGGGGAATGGCAAGAGCAGCATCGCCGAGCGACTGATCAAGCCATTTAACGATACCGTGTGGATACCCCGCGCGCTGCATATTGATGGGGACGTCATCCGGGTTTACGATCCGGCGGTGCATATCGCGGCGCCGGCGACAGACTCGACCATGTTTGATGAACGATGGGTGCGGATCGAACGGCCGATCGTCATGGTGGGCGGAGAGTTGACGCTGGACGCATTGGAATTGCAGTTCAACTCAGCTTCCAACACGTATGAAGCGCCGGTGCAGATGAAGAGCAACTGCGGGGTGCTCCTGATTGACGACTTCGGGCGCCAGAAAGTCGACCCGGAACATATTCTGAACCGCTGGATCGTGCCGCTGGAAAAGAAGGTGGACTATCTGGACCTGTCGAACGGCAAGCGGGTGTGCGTGCCGTTCGAGCAGATGCTGGTGTTTTCCACGAATCTGCGGCCGGCGGACGTGGTGGATGAAGCGTTTCTGCGCCGGATCACGTACAAGGTGGAGGTGCCGGACCCGACCGAAGAGCAATTTCGGGATGTGTTCTGGACAGTCGCGAGGACGCTGAAACTGTCGATGACGGAGGAAGGGTTGGAGGACCTGATTCATCGTCATTACCGGCTGCCGCGCCGTCCGATGCGGTTCTGCCATCCGCGCGACTTGTTGCAGCAAGTGGCGATCGCGTGTGATTACGCCGACGAACCGCGAACCTTGACGCCGACGCTGGTGGACGACGCCGTGCTGAACTACTTCTGCGCGACGCCGTCAGGTTGAGCTGCGAGAATTCCGCAGATCCCGGAGTTCAGAGCCGTTTCGGCTGATCTTTGGGGGAATTGACGAGGGGGGCGGAGACCCGCTCCCAGGGGATGCAGACGAGACCGCGCCGAGTCCGGAGGAAGCATTGTTCGCACGTCGCAGCGGGCGGCGCGGCGACTTCGTCGTGAGCGAATTCTTCGGCAATGATGTCTCCGCGGTCGCGCAAATCGAGAATGAACGCGGAGCCTTGCGAATTGACGCAGAGCATGTGCTCTCCGCCGAGGACGGGAGGCGTTCGAAAACTTCCGCGGAGCTGGCGTTGCCACCGTGTCTTGCCGGTGGCGAGATCGCAACAGACCAGCAAACCGTCCTGGTTGAGCAGATACAGGTTTTCGCGATCGCAGACCAGAGGCAGTTCGGCGGGATCCTTCGTCAACTGCTTCCAGAGCGTGTTTGTCTCGTTCATCAGTCCTTGTTGATCGGCGCGAATCGCGGAAATCGTCGGGCGGGGTTCGGCCGCGGCGACAAACAACTGACGATCTTGAGCGGCGACGACGGGGACGGACTCGACGCCTCGTAAGAGACACGCCCAGCGTTCGCTGCCGGTGCGAGGATCATAGCCGCGCACCTCTCCGCGGCCGGCCATGACCAGTTGGGGCTGGCCAGCGACGTCGACGAGGGTCGGAGCCATGGACGAATCGCAATTTCGCCGACGGACCCGCCAAATGATTTCGCCTTGCTGGCGATGAACGGCCGTCACATGACTCGTGGGGCCGCTGAAGCTCCAGGGCGAGGCCGGATGATCTGCGGCGACGAGGAGCAACGTGCCGAACAACCGGGGTGAAACCAGGTGACCGTCCTCGGCAACCATCGGGCCGACATCGCGCGTCCAACGAAGTTCTCCGGTAAGACCGACGGCCGAAACCAGCAATCGGCCGTCCACGACGACGCCGAGGAAGACGGAATTCCCGTCGCATGCGGCAACGCCCGCGGTCGATGGAGGGGAATCTTTGGGAATTGCCAGCTGACGATGCAGGCAACGCTTCCAGAGGACTCGGCCGTGGCGGCGATCGAGCGCCCAGAGCGAAGCCGTCGCCTGCGAGGCGTCGATGACGGGAACAAAGACCTGATCGCGCCACACCGAGGGCCCGCCGATTCCTTCGCCGGGAAGCTCGGCGGTCCACCGTCCTTCGCCGGTGACAGCGAACGAACTGCCGTCCCATCCGCCGTGACTGTTGCCGCCCGGGCCATAGAGTTGAGGCCAGTCGGCGGGCGATGACTGCGGGAGGGCCAAGGCGAAATTGACGGAGGCCTCGGCGCGATGAATTTCCCGGACACCGAACTGCAGATTGACCGCCCAGAATCCGACGGCCGCGAGGAAAACGGCGGCCAGCGCCATGCGCGGAGCACGTTCGATCAACAGTCGGAGAGTGGCGGCGGCCCAGGACATCGGTGACACGACTTTGACACGGTGAGAGGAAACTGTTTCGCCGGAAACGAAGGGACGAATCCGGTGAACGACGAATCAGGCGGCCAGCAACGATTGGCCGGCGGAGAGTTGAGCATAGTGGGGACAGGTTTCGAGCAATTCGGCATGCGTGCCGACGGCGAGAATGCGTCCCTGTTCCAGCACGACAATGCGATCCACGAGTTCGTGCCAGTCGCGATGAAGGGCATGAGTGATCAATAATGTGGTGCGACCGGCCACGAAGGATTTGAGCGATTGAACGATCAGCCGCTCGCTGTGGGTGTCGACGGCCGAGGTGGGTTCGTCGAGAATCAGCAGACACGGGTCCCGAAGCATGGCCCGAGCGAGCGCGATGCGCTGGCGCTGTCCGCCGGAGAGCTGCTTGCCGTGGTCGCCGATGCGTGTCAGCAACCCCTCCGGGAAGGTCTCGGTGAAGTCCAGTACAGAGGCGCGTCGGGCGGCATCGCGAATTTCCTCCGCCGAGGCGGACCAGCGGCCGTAGCGGATGTTGTCTTGAATCGTACCGTCGAAGAGGCAAGCGTCTTGCGGAACGAAGGCGATGCGGCGGCGCAAGTCTTGGAGTCGGACCTGGCGCAGATCGACTTCGTCCCATTGCACCGAGCCGGAATCCGGGTCGTAGAATCGGGGAAACAAATTGACGAGCGTGGATTTGCCGGAGCCGTTGGAGCCGATGATCGCCACCGTCTCGCCGGCGGGGATCATCAGGTCGAGGTCATCGAGCGCGGGAGGCCGCTCGAGGGCCGGGTTGGCGGCATCGGAAGCATATCGGAAACGGACGCAACGCAGTTGAAGTCCCGTGCGCAGTTCGGACAGGAGTTGAGGAGCTTTCGGCGGAGTAATGAGCGAGGGGCGATCGATTTTCTGAAACACGCGTTCGGCCGCGGCTGTGCAGCGTTTGATCAAGGTGTAATAGCGGGACGCTTTGCGCAGCGGATCAATGACGCCCGCCAGCAAAGCGTAGAGCGCGGCCAGTTCCGCGAAATCCATTTTGCTGTTGGCGAGACGAATCCCCCAGATGGAGGTCTGACCGTTGAGGACCAAATAGGCGCCGGGAAGAATGGCGACCAGCACGGCGACCATGCTCAACAGCTCGATGGCTGGTCCGCAAAGAGCGTCGATGCGGACGATTTTCATGGCCTTGCGATAAAAATCGCGGTTCAGGCGATGAAATTTGCGACGTTGAAACCCGGCGGCGTCACAGGCAATGACGAGTTTGGCGTTGTCGAAGGTCTCTTCCAGAATCTTGTAGAGATGCGACATGCTGTCCATCACGCGCTGGGTGGCCAACTTGAGTTGTTGACCGAATCGACGAAACATCCAGCCGGCCACCGGAATGAACAGCAGAGACAAGGTGGTCAACTGCCAATTGAACCAGAAGGCCGCGATAATGCAGACCAAGGCCTTGAGAGGTTCACGCACGACCCGGCCGCTCAGTTCGGACAATCCGTGCGCCAGGGATTGCAGATCGTAGGTGAAAAGCGACATGAGCGGCCCCGTCCCCCCCATGGAGACGGTTTGCGGATCAAGTTGCAGCGTGCGGCGGAAAAGGGCTTTGCGAATATCAATGACGGCCAACTCGCCAATGGTTCCCGCCAGGGTGTCCTGAAGCATCGTCACGGTTCCCTTGAGAAGCGTGACGAGGAGCAGCAGACCGAAGACCACGGCGAGGAGTCGAAACTGATCTTTGGGAAGGCGGGGTAAAATGCGGGTTTCGACCCAGGTCATGGCCCACAGCCGGGAGGAGGCGGCCTTCAGGCGACCCTGGGCGCGAGACTGCTGATTCAGCAGATTCACGCGATTCAAGACCCGTTCTCGCGTGCCGTCCTCGGGAAGTTCCGCGAGTTGGAGCTGGCACTCGTCGACGTTTTGCTGAAAAGTGGTGACGTCCGCCTGAGCGCTCTCAATTTCCTTCCGGATATAGACGGGAAGGGTTTGCTCTTGCAGGAAGACCTTGACGACGGGGAACGACAGAAGCAGCTCGGCGCTCCAGAGGAGCGAAACGACGAGTCCGAACGCCAATGACAAGTAGAACTTGCGGCGATAAGGCCAGGTGAAAGCGGCGAGACGAAACCAGACGTTCACAGCGACAGGCATCCTTGCACAAAGCGAGTCCACCTCCTGTGGACCGACAAATGGGAATTACATCGGAAAGGGGGCTCGGCGTCCAGTCCGATTTTGGCGGGCTGAGAGCCTGGCGAATTGGACGGAGAATGCGGAATTCCGCTGGGTGCCGGTCACGCTGTCTTTCTCGTTCGCCATCGGCTATTTTTCTCGCATGTCAAATCCTCCCGTGCTGTTTCTCGCCCATCGCGACCGACGGATCTTTGAAGTCGGTTGGGAAGGCGACTTGAGTTGTTCGATTCCCTTCAAGACGCTGCGGTGCGCCTGTCCGTGCGCGGTCTGCGTCGATGAAATGACCGGTGTGCGGTTGCTCAAACCGGAGGATGTTTCCGAAGACATTGCTCCGGTCCGGTTGGAGCCCGCGGGAAATTATGCGATTCGAATTGCTTGGAGCGACGGGCACTCGACCGGGATCTACACGTGGGATCGTCTGCGCGATCTCGCCGGGCGGTTGCCGTCGTGACGATTGAAGTGGAACTCAAATTCCGTCTGAGCGATCGGACGGAAATCGAGCGGAAGCTATTGATGCTGGGCGCCGTCGCGCAGCCTGTTCAGACGCAATCGGACGACTATTTCCAGCACCCGTGTCGTGATTTCGCAAAGACGGACGAGGCACTGCGGGTTCGCGACACGGGACAGACACGAGTCTGGTGCTATAAAGGTCCCGCACTTTCCGGCCCGACAAAGGCGCGGCGAGAACTGGAATTGGAACTGGCTGGCAATGTCACCGCCGAGGCGATGCGTGAGTTGCTCGGTTGCCTGGGATTTGAATATGTGCTGACCGTCAACAAGTCGCGATCCCCGTCTGAGTTGATTTGGCGTGGCCAACGATTTCAAGTTTCAATCGATGAAGTTCCTGTGCTGGGAACATTTCTGGAACTGGAGATTTTGGCGGAGGAATCGGAAGTTTCCGAGGCTCGCCGGGCGGTGAGTGAATTGGCCGGGCATTTGCAATTGGAGCGGGCGGTGGAGGAAACGTATCTGGAGTTGTTGCAGGCGACGGTTGCTTTGCCGGTGTTGGCAGAGAAGAATAGCTGCGAGCCCGCTTGAATCACCACGCCCGCGGGTGTACTATTCTTTTGTTCACGAAAAATTCGCCCGCCTCTGGGACCTCATAAAAAAAGGATTTTGGAATGGCGCAGATTGCCAAGAAGCAGGCCAAAAAGAGCGAGTCGTCGGTCGATCAGAAGCAGTTGGAAAATGCGCTGGGCCAGATTGAAAAAGCCTTCGGCAAAGGCTCGATCATGAAGCTGGCCGAAGGAGGGGAAGGCTCGATTTCGGGCATTCCGACGGGGGCGTTATCGCTGGATCTGGCCTTGGGCGGCTTTGGTTTGCCGCGGGGGCGGATTATTGAATTGTTTGGCCCGGAATCGAGCGGCAAAACGACCTTGGCGCTGCATGCGATCGCCAATGCGCAACGCGAGGGGGGCATCGCGGCGTTTATCGATGCCGAACACGCTCTCGATCCTGCCTGGGCAAAACGATTAGGAGTGAATCTGGAAGAATTGCTGGTCAGCCAGCCGTCTTACGGCGAAGAGGCGTTGCAGATCGCCGAGATGCTGATCAAGTCGAACTCGGTGGACATCATTGTCATCGACTCGGTGGCGGCGCTGGTGCCGAAGGCGGAACTGGATGGCGAAATCGGTGATACCCACGTCGGCTTGCAGGCCCGCATGATGAGCCAGGCGATGCGAAAGCTGACGGGAGCGATTTCCAAAGCGAAAGCGGTGGTAATCTTCATCAATCAGATTCGCGAGAAGATCGGCGTGATGTTCGGGAGTCCGGAAACGACGCCTGGGGGACGGGCGTTGAAATTTTATAGTTCCTGCCGGATCGATGTGCGTCGACTGGCGACGCTGAAGGAAGGCGAAACGACGATCGGCATGCGGATGAAGGTAAAAATCGTCAAGAACAAGGTGGCGCCGCCGTTCCGTCAAGCCGAATTCGATATGCTGAGCGATCGGGGGATCAGCTATTCGGGAGACGTGCTGGATCTGGCGGCGGCTCAACGGGTGGTGGATCGGAGCGGCAGTTGGTTCACCTATGGCGAGCAACGGCTGGGTCAAGGGCGCGAGAAAGCCCGCGCATATCTGGATGAGCATCCGGAAGTGGCGGCGGAACTGCGTCAGAAGGTGATGGACTCGTATTTGGCGAATGGTCGGCGATTGATCTCTGAAGGAGGAACCGGCCCTGCCGAGTGATCGGACGGCCGGCGACAGTCAAGGCATGGTGCGTCTTCGGTTACGAACAGGTGCGCAGACGAGACGTCCCGTGCCGCCGTCTGCATCGGAGCGGCCGGCGCGATTCGGGCGTCTCTGCCTGTTGTGGGCCTGTTGGCTGGGATCTGGCGGAGTCAGGGCGGACGATTCGCCGTCGCCCCCGTTTCTCCGGGTGGATGCGATTCAGCGCGTGGTCTCCCAGGTGGAGCCCTCAGTCGTCAGTATTCAGCGCGTGCGCCCGGCGGAACATCGCGCGGTGCTTTCCGCAGAGCCGGCGTTTCCGTCCCCGTTGGAGGGCGAAGGGCGGGAAGTCCTGCCCCATGATTTTGGTGCGGGAATTCTCGTCCAGGGCATGCAGGCAGACGAACTGTTGGTGCTGACGGCGTATCACGTCGTGCGTGGGGGGCCGGAATTCCGGGAGTCACAGGCCCGTGTGGCGAGGCCGGATCTGTCGGAGTTACGGTTGACGTTTTTCAATCGACGCAGCTGTGCTGGGGCCATTTTCGCGGCGGATCCTCGCAGCGATCTGGCGGTGCTGGCATTTAACAAGCAGGAACTTGGTGGAAGCCTGGACGATCTCAAGCCGCTTTCCTGGAAAGACAGCCGGCCGGTCAAGAAAGGGGAGATCGTCGTCTGTCTGGGAAATCCTTACGCGTTGGCGCGCGATGGTTCGGCGAGCGTGAGCTGGGGAATCGTCAGCAACATCGCTCGACGACCGGTCCTGTTTAGCCGTGACGCGATCCGGGAGCAATTGTTGTGGCAGCTGGGAACGGTGCTGCAGCTCGACACGCGGTTGCAGCTAGGCGGGAGCGGAGGGCCAGTCGTCAATCTCGACGGGCAATTGGTGGGCATTGGCACCGCCCTGGCGGCGCTGGAAGGGTACGAGAAATCGGCCGGGTTTGCGATCCCCGTCGCCCCGCCCATGCGGCGAGTGCTGGAAACTCTGGTGGCGGGACAGGAAGTGGAGTATGGCTTGTTAGGAGTCGCCCCTCGGGACGTTTCCGCGGAAGTGATGCGTCAAAATCCGCAGTTATTTCGCCGGCAGCCGACGGCCGTGGAGGTCGCGCAGATTTCGGAGCAGTCGCCGGCCGCGCAGCAGATCAGGCAAGGGGATATTCTGCTGTCGATTGACGGGCAGACGCTGTATGCCAGCGAAGATCTGATGCGGGCAGTCGTCGAAAAAGGTCCGGAGGAGGACGTGGTTGTGCAGCTGTTTCGTCCCCTGCAAAAGCAGCCGTTGCGCGGGGAGATGTTGACAGTCCGCTCCAAACTCGCAAAATGGCCCGTCAGAGAGGATGACGGCATCATCGCCAGTCGCCCGAAATACCCGCCGTGGCGGGGGTTGCAGGTCGATTATACGTCGTCTCGCGAAAAGTTTTTTAAAGAGCAGCCGTTCCTTCCTGGAGTCATGGTTGTCGACGTCGTTCCCAATTCGCCCGCCGAACGTGCCTTGCTCCAGCCGGGCGACGTCATCACTGACGTCATCACTTCAGTGGGGCAGTCGCCAGTTCGCTCGCCTGCCGAATTTCATCGCGCCGTCCAGGCGCTGCGGGGAAACGCGGTGCTCCAACTGCATGTCGGCCGAACCGGCGGACGCGATTCGGTTACGCTCACGGAATGACGTCCGCCACCGGGCCGGACGCTTAAAATTGCTCAGGGACTGATCACTTCTTTCTTACAGGCATGGTTGCCGTATTATGAAAACGGATGAACTTCGCGAACGGTTTCTGGCTTTCTTCGCTTCCAAGGGATGCGTGCGCCGTCCCTCGGACGTCCTGGTCCCGAAGGACGACCCGACGGTCCTGTTCACGCCCGCCGGGATGAACCAGTTCAAGAATCAGTTTCTCGGCATCGGGCCGCTCGAGTTCACCAAGGCGACGACCTGCCAGAAATGCCTGCGCACGGGCGATATCGATAACGTGGGCGTGACGGCTTATCACCATACGTTTTTCGAAATGCTGGGCAATTTCTCGTTCGGTGACTATTTCAAACGGGAAGCGATTCATTGGGCGTGGGAGTTTCTCACGTCGAAACAATGGCTGGCGCTCGAACCGGGACGGCTGTCGGTGACGGTCTATCTGGACGACGATGAAGCGGCCAGGATTTGGCAGGAAGATATTGGCATTGCAAACGAGCGACTTTCTCGTGAGGACGAATACGAAAACTTCTGGCCCGCCGGTTCTCCGACGAACGGCCCCGACGGCGTCTGCGGTCCATGCAGCGAAATTTACTATTCGCCGCCGTCGGGGGGGAAGAAAGTCGAGATCTGGAATCTCGTATTCACGCAGTTCAATCGGGTCGGCGCGCCGCCGAACAATTTGCGGGCGTTGCCGAAGAAAAACATCGACACCGGCATGGGGCTCGAACGAACGGCGGCCGTGTTGCAGGGGTTCGAGAGCAATTTCGAGATCGATATTCTCCGTCCGTTGTGCGATGCCGCGGGCGATACGGTCGGCGTGAAATATGATTTTTCGGGTCCGCAAGGCCGGCCGCTGCGGCGCATCGCCGACCATGTCCGCGCGTGTACGTTCGCGATTCATGAAGGCTGCCTGCCGGGGAACGAAAAGGAAAACTATGTCATCCGGTTGTTGCTGCGGCGGGCGTCGATGGAGGCCTTCCGGTTGGGCAAGCAGGAGCCGTGCCTGCATAAGCTGGTGCCTGTCGTCGTGCAGATGATGCAGACGGCGTATCCGGAGTTGAAGCAGACGCTCGAAAACGTGAGCGTGGCCATTGAGGCGGAGGAGAAGCAGTTTCTTGGCGTGGTCGAGCGGGGCATTCAAAAATTCCGCAAGATGGTCGATCAGGCGAAGTCGAAGAAACAAGCGGTCCTGTCGGGCGAAGAGGCGTTCGATCTGCATCAGACCGACGGTTTCCTGATCGAGCTGACGCAGTCGCTGGCCGACGGCGAGGGAATGAAAGTCGATCGAGACCGCTTCAACGCCTGCATGGAAGAGCATAAGAAAAAGAGCGGCAGCGGCGCCTTCGCCGACTCGGTGATGTCCGAAGGCCCGATTGACGCGCTGCGAAAACAAGGGGGGACGCAGTTTCTCGGTTACGAAACGACCTCAGCTGCGGCGGAGATCGTGGGAATCATCGCCGACAAGCAGTTGGCGAAATCGTACGATCGCGTCGGCTCCGCGCAGCCGATTGGCCTCGTGCTCGACAAGACTCCGTTCTATGGGGAAGCGGGAGGCCAGGTCGGCGACACCTGGCGGTTGGTCAGCGACGGGTGCGAGTTCGTTGTTGAAGACACCCAGCGCAACGGGGACTTGATCGTCCATATCGGCAAGTTGGCTTCCGGCCGGTTGCAGGTGGGGGCGAAGGTGCATGCGCATGTCGATGCGATCCGTCGCGAGGGAATCCGCCGGGCCCATTCGGCGACGCACTTGTTGCATCACTCGCTGCGGAAATATCTCGGTGAGAACGCGACCCAGCGCGGATCGAAGGTCGAACCCGACCAGTTGCGGTTCGATTATGCCCATCCCAAGGCGGTGGGCGACGATGAATTGCTGAACATCGAGGATGAAATCAACGCGCGGATCGCCGAAGGGGCGACCGTGACGACGGCGTTGATGCCGATCACGGAAGCGAAGAAGCTCGGCGCGATGGCGCTGTTCGGCGAGAAATATCCCGATCAGGTGCGCGTGGTGACGATGGGAAGCTTCAGCCGCGAACTCTGCGGCGGGACGCACCTGAGCAACACCGGTCAGGTCGGCCTGTGCCGGATCGTGAAAGACGAATTGATCGCCGCCGGCGTGCGTCGCATTACCTGTCTGACGGGCCCGAAAGCCCTGCAGCGCCTGCGCGAGACCGAGGCGCTCGTCGAGCAACTGGCGGCGCTGCTGAAAGCGTCTCAGCCGGAGGAACTGCCTCGCAAGGTGCAATTACTCCAGGACGAATTGCGGGAAACGAAGCAGGAACTCTCGAAGTTCACGGCCCAGTCGTTGGCAAGCACCGCCGCAAAGTTAGTGGCGGCGGCCGAAGCGGTGAACGGGGTCAAACTGGTGGTGCATGAAGCCGATTGCCCGCGCGAAAACCTGAAAGAGTTTGTCGACCGCATTCGCGAACAGACTCCGTCGATCGCGATTTTGCTTGGCCTGGTGACCGACGGCAAAGTGGCGCTGATTGCGGCGGTCAGCAAGGATCTCGTCGCCAAGGGAGTCAGCGCTTCCGAGGCAGTGAAATCGGCGGCAAAAGTGGCGGGCGGCGGCGGCGGTGGCCGGCCCGATCTGGCGGAAGCCGGCGGAAAGATTCCGGAAAAACTGGCTGAAGCGCTTGCGGCAGGTGCGGAGTATTTTCGCGGGAAGCTGTGATCGACAGTGCGCGGTTTGCTCCGTGAGAGGCGACACAGTCCGAGCGGGCGTCACCAAAGTGCCTGGGAGGCTGCTGCGAATTTTATCGCAAGGTGGATTGTTCCCCTCACCCTAACCCTCTCTCCGAAACGTGGCGAGGGGACCGGAGTTGGATGAAATCGCGTTAATTCGCAGGGGGCGAGGCGGTTGGTGTGAGAGCCCCAATCCTTGAAGGAACTCTCATGGCGAATAGCCGGCCGTTTGTCACTGCTGCCTGGCGTCACCTGGTGATGCTGAATTACGAAGTTACGCCGGAGCTGTTGGAGGCCTTTGTCCCGCGCGGAACGGAACTCGATCTGTGGCGTGGGCGGGCGATGGTCAGTCTCGTCGGGTTCCAGTTTCTCGATACGCGATTTCAGAATTGGCCGGTGCCGTTTCATCGTCATTTCGAAGAAGTCAACCTGCGATTTTACATTCGGCGTGAAACATCCGAGGGCTGGCGGCGCGGTGTTGCGTTTCTGCGTGAGATCGTCCCGAAGTTCTGTGTTTCCTGGGTGGCGAACACGTTTTACCACGAGCATTACCTCACATTGCCGATGACGCACCGCGTGCAAGTGCCAGCATCGGCGACCGATCGCACGGGCCTCGCAGAATACTCGTAGCGCAACGAACGTGACAAGTTTCAATTGGGGGCGGAGTTCAGCGGGATGCCCGAACTGCCGCCGCGTGGTTCGGAGGCGGAGTTCATTATCGAGCACTATTGGGGATATTCCCGCCGCGGTGATGACTCGACCATTGAATACCACGTGGAGCACCCGCCGTGGCGGGTGTGGCATGCCGACCGGGCGTGGTTCACCGGCGACGCAGCATCGCTGTATGGCGAGGAGATGGCCGCGGTGCTGCGGCGGGAACCGGCGTCAGCGCTTGTGGCGGAAGGGTCGCGCGTGTCGATGGTGGCAGATGAGCCCTCGACTGACCGCGGAGAACAAGGTCAGTCCGGCAGCGGTTGGCCCTTGGTTTCCGGCGCGAACCAGATGACGACGAGTCCGACAAGATAGATCAGGCTCATCACCATGCCAGCCTTCGGAAATTGGCCGCCGAACACCTGGTCCTGGAGGACTCCCGCCTGCAACGATCCGACCGCCGCCAGGATGCGGCCGAAGTTGAAGCTGAAACCCTGGCCGGTGGCACGCAAACGGGTGGGAAAAAGTTCCGGCAGATACAGTGGCAGCCAACCATAGAACGACGCCGTGCAACCGCCGGCCAGAAAACAACAGAAGAGAAACATCGCGTTGTAGCTGGAATTGAAGGCGTAGAGAATTTCAGCCGACGCGAGCGACAGCAGGCACAACAGAAAAAACGTCACGCGCCGGCCGAGCCAATCTCCCGCCAGCGCGGCGAGAATCGTACCGACGATCGCCCCCACCGATAACCAGAATTGGGTCCATTCCCGCGAGAGGAATTCATTCTTCGTCATTTCGCCGGCCCATTTGGCGGCCCATTGCATCGACGCCCATGTCCCGAGCAGCGCCACGCCGCTGAGACACGCACCGAGCAGCATGCGATTGACGGTGGTTTTCAAATCACCGGCGCCCGCCTGGCCGGAGGCGGCGCAGCGCTTCATGAATTGGATGACGGGATAGGTGTAACCGGCGATGGCGATGCCCAACCCGGCGAGTGTGACGGCGATCCGTCCCCAGAGCGGCAACCACGGCCAGTCATAGGCCCAAACCGCAATGATCGCCGCGGGTCCCGCCAAGCCGAACAAGACTCCCCACAAGTCGGCTGTCATCCAGTTCGAGGTGACTCCTTTACGATGTTCTTCTTCCCACTTCTCTGATTCTGGGACAAAGATGCGGAACAGGAACGTCAGCAGTGCCGGCGTCGTGCCGATCATCATCATCAATCGCCAGCCTTTGTGGGCCGTCAACCTGCCAACATCCTCGGCCGACAACCCGATGGACGATAAAATCTCAGGGATAGACGTTTCCAGAAGGGCGTCCAATCCCATGCCGACGACGGCGATCAGCAGATAGCCGACGTTGGCCGCCGCACCGATCAGCCCCGCCATGAACGCGCGGGATCGATTCGGCCAGACTTCCATCACCAGCGCGACGCCGAGCGACCATTCGCCCCCCATGCCGAGCGACGCGATGAAGCGGAGTCCGGCAAGTTGTTCGACGTTCTGTGCGAAGCCACAGAACCCGGTGAAAAGGGCGTAAACCAAGACGCTCAAGCTCATGGCGCGGACTCGTCCGATGCGGTCGCCCAGCCAGCCGAAGACGACGCCTCCCGTCGCCGCGCCGACGAGAAAGGTGGCGATGATCGTGCCGAACCAGGCGCCGGCCTGACCTTCCCGGCCGGTGCCCTCGAGGAGGTTTTTGACGGCGGCATTACCGACCAGTGAAAATAGACCCATCTCAGCTCCGTCGAACAGCCAGCCGAGCAGGGCGGCGATCAGGGCCATCCAGGCGCCGCGCGAGGAGGAAGAGACGGAAGCGGTCATGCGAGTGTTCCCGGCAAGAAATTCAGGGTCGGTGACGCAAGCAGGCGGGACAAAAACAGTCGGCGGTGCCAGATTCTGGACCGGCGAAGTCGTGAAAGCAATCGTAACCCGTTCCGCTGTCAGGATTTCTTCGGGAATTGGGCCAAAAGGACCGGAGTAACTTGCGATCAGTGATCAATTCGAGTGTATTGATACGACCGCCCGACGTGCCCACAAGAATCTCATTCTGAACGGAAAGCCCGGACATGCACGGTGTCGAACATCTGGACTCCAGCGCCGAAACCACGACCGACAACAAAACCCCGTGGTGGAAATTGCTGAACCGGTATCACTGGTTCGTGTTGATCGTGGCGGCGCTGGGTTGGCTGTTTGACTGTTTGGATCAGCAGCTGTTTACATTGGCGCGCCCGACGGCGATGCGCGACTTGCTGAAGGTTCCCGCCGGCGATCCGCTGATCGCTGAATGGGGAGGGTATGCGACCAGCATTTTTATCATCGGTTGGGCGACGGGCGGGCTGATTTTTGGTTCGTTGGGAGACAAGATCGGCCGCGCCAAGACGATGGTGGTGACGATTCTGATCTATTCGGCATGCACGGGGTTGAGCGCGCTGTCCCGGTCGTTTTATGACTTCGCGTTGTACCGATTCCTGACAGGCCTGGGCGTGGGAGGGGAATTCGCCGTCGGCGTGTCGCTGGTGGCTGAAGTGATGCCGGACGGGGCTCGCGCCCGGGCGTTGAGCCTGTTGCAGGCGTTGTCGGCGATCGGCAACATCTCGGCGGCGTTCATCGGCGCCGCGCTGGCGCCGTGGGAAGCATCGGGAGTCAGCGCGTGGCGGGTGATGTTCGTCATCGGCGCTCTCCCCGCGTTATTAGCATTGGTGATTCGCCGCCGCCTGAAGGAACCGGAGCGCTGGCAGGCTCTGCGCAACGATCCGAATCGTGATAAGCGGACCGGGTCGTATGCGGCGCTGTTTTCCGATCCCCGCTGGCGGCAATCGGCCTTGATCGGGCTGTTTCTCGCGATCCCCGGCGTCGTCGGGTTATGGGGAATCGGATTTTTCAGCGGCGACCTGACGCGAATGGTGTTCCGGCAGCGCGTCGCCCTGCAAAAATATGAACTGGCGCTGGCTGGCGCGGATGCTGAGCAGCGCGAGCTGTTGACGCTGCTGCGGAATTGGGAGGAGAAGTTGGTGCCGAAAAGCGAACGCCGCCAGCTGACGGAAGCGGAAGCGGTCGTCGCCAAAACGATTGAAGATCAGATCAGCAGCGAATTGACGTTCTGGCAAAGCTTGACGCTGTTGTCGCAGCAGATCGGCGCGGCGCTGGGTATGTATTCGTTTGGCTGGCTGGCTCAACGATTCGGGCGCAAGCCGGCCTTTTTGCTGGCGTACACGGCCGCAATGTTTTCAACGGCCATGGTGTTCTGGAAGCTCGACTCTCCGCAAGACTTCTGGATGATCACGGTGATGGGCTTCTTCCAATTATCGCTGTTCGCTCTGTATGCGATCTATTTTCCGGAGATCTTTCCCACCTACCTGCGCAGCACGGGAACGTCATTCTGCTACAACGTCGGACGATACGTGGCTGCCTTCGGTCCGACAATCTTTGGTTTGCTGACCAGCCGCGTGTTCACCGGGCCGGGTTATGAAGCGCCTTGGAATTGGCGCTATGCCGGCATGTCGATGTCGCTGGTCTTCCTGATTGGCATCGTGACGCTGATCTTCGCTCGTGAGACCAAAGACCAGCCGTTGCCGGAATAGCAAAGCCGGTCGCGTCTCCGAGCATGGAGCCGTAACGCCCTCCGCACGATCGTCATCAATTCCGCGGAGGGAGGAATCCGTGCAACGTCAGCCAAGCGAGGGCACGCGCGGGCCAATCGGTCGGACCGGCGGCATGGGGCCGCGCACGCATACCGAAGCCGTGGCCGCCTGTCTCATAGATATGGAGTTCCGCGGGAATTTTCCGAGCGACCAGTTCGAGGTACAACTGCGCGCTCCCCTGCGGGAGTGAAGCGCTGTCGTCACCCATCTGCGCGATGAATGTGGGCATCCCCGGGCCCTCCAGCCCCACCTCTTTCCGCAAGCCCTTTCGTTCCGGATCGTAAATCTGATAGGGATAGAGCAGCAACAACAAGTCTGGTGTTGCCGCGAGAGAAGCATACTCCGGCTCTCGCTGGAACGTCGGCGGATTCGTTGCGGCGATGAGCGCGGCTTGTCCGCCGGCAGAAAACCCAAGCACGCCGATTTTTTGGGCATCGACGGCAAATTCCGCCGCCCGACGACGAACTTCGATGACGGCTTGTTGCACGTCCTGCACCGGTCCGGCGTGTGGTTGGGCGTGCAGATTCGTGGGGGTGCGATGGAGCAATAAAAACGCCGTCATCCCGTGTTTCACCAGCCATTCGCAGGCTTCCGCCCCTTCATGCCCATCCGCTAATCGCCCGAATCCGCCGCCCGGGACGACGATCAACGCCGACGTCAGTTTTCCCGAGGAGTTCGCCGGCTGAAAGACGACTAAGCGCGGCCGGCAAACATGGAGTCTCCGGGAAATGCCGTCCTGATCCGTTTCGACTCGTTCCGGCGGATCGGCGGGGACCTTGGGTTCCGGCATCCCTTGCGGCCAAAGCATGATTTCCGGCCGATCAGCCGCTCTCGCGAATGAACCAGCCAAGGCCGCGATCGTCATCGCGAGGCCACAGACTCGCGCGCGCCAGAAAAGCTTCAGCACGACAGTCTCCACTATGTTGCAGCGGGTGGTTGGGGATGCAGAATTCTCGCGAGCGGCACCGCACAGAGCGCTCCGGCGATCGGTCCCAGAAAATAGATCCATAGTTCATCGATTCCTTGGCCGCTCACAACCGCGGGCCCCAGCGAGCGAGCAGGGTTCATCGACGCGCCGCAGATAGGCCCGGCAAAGAGGGCTTCCAGGGCAATGATCGACCCGACGGCGATTCCCGCGGTGATTCCTTTCTCTTTGGCGCCGGTGGAAACGCACAAGACCACCGCCATCAGCAGGAGCGTGAGAAAAAATTCCAGCATCAGCGACTGCAATCCCTGCTGCTGAAACGGATGCGTGCCTCCCAACCCGGCGACATTGCCGAACATCAGCCGCAACGACACGCAGGCGGCCAGGGCTCCGATCACCTGCATCGCGAGATAGGGCACGACTTTCGAGATGGGGAATCGACCCGCGACGCAGAAGGCCAAGGTTACGGCGGGATTGATATGCGCTCCCGAGATGTCTCCCAGCGCATAGATCAAGGCCAGCACGATCAGGCCAAACACGAGGGAGATGCCGACGTGCGTGACGGCTCCTTCGCTGATCTGATTGATGACGATCGCGCCGGCCCCGCAAAAGACGAGCGAGAATGTGCCGAACAACTCCGCAGTGAGCGCGCGCTGCATGCTGATCCGCATCCTTTCAGAGAGGTGGTGACGGGAAGATTATTTTTTGGGGCGAAACGCGGCAACCTGCGTTTCGTCAGTCGTCAAATAGGGGCCATTTAACAGATCTATGCAATAAGGAATCGCCGGCAAGACGGCTCCCAGGCATTCACGAATGGCCTTGGGCTGTCCGGGCAAATTCACAATCAACGAACCGCCCCGAATGCCGGCTGTCTGGCGGGAAAGGATCGCGGTGGGAACCTTTTCCAGCGAAACCTTGCGCATCAATTCGCCGAACCCGGGCATTTCTTTGTCGCACACGGCGAGCGTCGCTTCGGGCGTCACGTCGCGCAAGGCCGGCCCGGTCCCGCCGGTGGTGACGATCAGGCAGCAGCGTTCGTTGTCGCACAGTTCTTTCAAAGTTTGCTCGATGACCGGCTGTTCATCGGGAATAATTTTGGCGACGAACGTAAACGCCGAGGTCAGGACTTCCGTTAGGTATTCTTGAATCGCCGGGCCGCCACGATCTTCGTAAACGCCGTGGCTGGCTCGATCGGAAACAGTGACGACGCCGATTTTGGCGGAAGAATCGCTCATGGATGATGTTCTCAAATCTGGAATTGTTAACCGTGTGAATGATGAGGAAAGTTTGAGGAAAACACAAAGCCGCGCTGAGCGGATTATTGATCCCGGGCAATCGCGCAATTTTCCGGGGTTGGACTGGCCCGGGAGACGATTCGGGCGGCATAATGACCAACAGCCGCGTGTGTTTGCTTTCCGGAGTCAGGTCTCCCATGACGCTCAGGAATTGTCCGCCGCTGGGAAATGGCCGCTTTGACCGGCGCGATTGGCTCTTGCGCGCCGGCGGCGGTTTTGGGGGCGTGGCCTTGTCGGCCCTGATGCAAGAAACAACGCCGCTCTGCGCCGCGATGGAAGGAACGGCGCCCCGGCCGCATCGCGCGGGAACGGCGCGCAGCGTGATCTTTCTTTTTCTGGACGGTGGCCCCAGTCATCTCGATACGTTCCATCGTCGCCCGGCGATCAATGAGTTCGCGGGCCGGCCGTTGCCGGCATCGATCAAACGCGTCATCACGCCGATGGGAGTCTCCGAGAACCCCGTCCTGCCCTCTCCGCGAACATGGAAGCGTTACGGGGAATGTGGGTTGGAAGTTTCCGATTGGTATCCGCAAGTCGCTCAACACGCCGACAGCCTGTGTGTTATCCGATCGTGCGTATCGGATGCCCTGAATCACGTGGGCGGCGTCACGCAAATGAACACGGGGACGATTCTCGGCGGGCGGCCAAGTCTCGGCGCGTGGGTCGATTACGGATTGAGCACCGAGAATCGCAACTTGCCCGCGTTTGTGGTGCTGGCGGACACGGATCGCGATCCCCCCGGGGGCAGTCGGCAATGGGGAACCGGTTTCATGCCGGCCGCGCATCAAGGGGTGAAGTTTTTGCCGGGAAAAAATCCGATTCTGAATCTTCATCCGCCGACCGACCTCAGCGAATTGCGGCAACGGCGAAAGCTGGAGTTTGTCGACCAGTTAAATCAGGAACATTTGCGTGCGGTCGGTTCCGATGCGGAGTTCGACGCCCGGATCGCTTCGTATGAATTGGCGTTCCGCATGCAGGCGCATGCCCCGTCGGCAGTCGACCTGGCGGAAGAAACGGCGGAAACACAGCGGCTGTTTGGACTCGACCAGCCGGCCACAAAAACCTTCGGACGGAACTGTTTGTTGGCACGGCGGCTGGTTGAACGGGGCGTCCGCTTCATCCAACTGTATTCCGGCTCGGGCAGCCGATGGGATGCGCATACGAATCTGGAAGGCAATCACAGTGAACTGTGCGCGGCGAGCGATCAGCCAATTGCCGGCCTGCTGACCGATTTGAAACAGCGGGGATTGCTGGAAGAAACGCTGGTGATCTGGGGCGGAGAATTCGGCCGCACGCCGATGTCAGAAAAGGGCGACGGACGGGACCACAACCCTTATGGGTTTACGATGTGGCTTGCCGGCGGGGGCGTGCAGGGCGGCCAGGTGATCGGCGAGACGGATGACTTCGGCATGCACGCCGTTCGAGAACGCGTCCATGTGCACGATTTGCACGCCACGATCCTGGCCTCGCTCGGCCTCGACCATACGCAATTGATCTACCCGCATCAAGGCCGCCCGGAACGCCCGACGGTCAACGAAGGCGTGGTGGTCGAGCGGGTATTTAGAAGTTCGTCGTCGAGTGATCAACCATCGGCGTGAGCAGAAGTGAATCGCCGAATTGTTGGACGAAGTACGCAGGCTCTCTGTGATCAATCTGTCTCCTTGGAACCTTTTTGAACGGAACCCGCCCGAATGTGTTGGAGAACGCGACTTTCCCTGGCGATTTGGCTTGGACTGCTGCCGTCAATGCTCTGTGCGGACGAATCTCTCTGGAAAGCCGGTGTCGCCAAGGCGGACATCACGCCGCAGAAAGCACTGTGGATGGCCGGGTACGGAGGCCGCACGAAACCGGCCGAAGGCCAGGAGATGCCGTTGTGGGTGCGGGCGCTCGCGCTGGAAGATGCCGCGGGACATCGCGCGGTGATTCTCTCCAGCGACACGCTCGGCATCCCCCAACCGTTGTACGAAGCCATTGCGGAACGGCTCGCCAAGAAACACGGCCTCACGAAAGCACAATTTCTGCTGGGCGCGTCGCACACCCACTGCGGCCCCGTGTTGAAAGGCTCGCTGTATGACGCCTATCCGTTGACGGAAGAGTTGATCGCCGACATCACCGTCTATTCCGACAATCTCGTCGAGGTGATCGTCGAGGCAATCGGCCAGGCGCTGCAGAACTTGAAACCGGCCCGGGTTTCTCGCGGGGTCGGCCAGACCGATTTCGCCGTCAATCGCAGGACGAATCGCGAGCCGGATGTGCCGATGCTGCGGGAGCAGAATCTGCTGCTGGGGCCTGTCGATCATTCGGTGCCTGTCCTCGCAGTCCATGACGAGCAAGGTCGATTGACGGCCGTCGTCTTCGGCTATGCCTGCCACAACACGGTGATGGACTATTACCTCTGGAGCGGCGACTATGCCGGGTTCGCTCAGCGGGAGTTGGAACAGAACCATCCCGGCGCCACGGCGATGTTTTTGATGGGCTGCGGCGCCGACCAGAATCCGCTGCCGCGAAGAAAAGTGGAACTAGCGCAGAAATATGGCTCGATGCTGGCGAGCGCGGTGGATGCCGTGCTCAAAGAGGAATTAACGCCGTTGAAATCGCAGTTGGAAACGACTGGCACGACGGTGGATTTGCGTTTGGGATCATTGCCGTCGGACGAGGAGTTGAAAAAATTGGCGGCTGGGTCGGCGGCGTACATTTCGCGCTGGGCGACTCGGATGTTGAAATGGAAGGAATCGAACCAGCCGATTCCTAAGACCTATTCCTACCCGATTCAGGCCTGGCGGTTGGGGGGCCAGCAATTATTGCTGACGATGGGGGGAGAAGTCGTCGTGGATTACGATTTACGTTTCAAAGCGGAGTTTGGCGACCAGACCTGGATTTTCAGTTACTGCAACGACGTGATGGCTTACATTCCATCGGAGCGTGTGCTGCTGGAAGGCGGCTACGAGGGCCAAAGTTCCATGTTTGTGTATGGCATGCCGTGTGCGAAATGGGCTGACGGCGTGGAAGCGTCCATCGCGGCCGGCATGAAACAGCTGGTCGAGCAACTCGAACGGTGAGAGGAACTTGATTCGTGAGGAAAACCCGTTCCTGCGGCGTCATTCTCTTCAAGGAACAGCCGCAGCGCGAGTTCCTGTTGATGAAGCATCCGCATCGGCTCGATCTTCCGAAAGGGCATGTCGACCCGGGCGAAACCGACGAGCAATGCGCGCTGCGGGAGATGTGGGAAGAGACCGGCATTCCGAAAGACGCCGTGCGGATCGACCCGAACTTCCGATTCGAAGAGATTTATTATCCGGTGGAAGCGCGGTTCAACAACGAACGGGTGGAAAAGACATTGGTGATTTTCCTCGGCTGGCTGGATCGCGATTGGCCGATCGTCACGACGGAACATGCGGGGCATGAATGGCGGACGTGGCAGCCTCCGCACCAGCTGCAAGAATTCACGATCGACCCGCTGCTGGCGGAATTGGAACGGTATTTTCAAACCAGTGCCGGCGGGATGTGAGGCGGCAGTTCCGGAGTGGTAAGATCAAAGCATGACCCAGCGCACGTTGATTACGGGAGCGGTGTGCGTCTTGCCGACGGGCGAGGCGAAGGTAGACGTCTTGATCGAGAACGGCAAGATTGCGGCGATCGATCCTCCGGCCGCGTCCCGGCATCACCTGGATGAGACGATTCATTCCGGCGGTTTGCATCTCCTGCCGGGTGTGATCGACGATCAAGTTCATTTCCGCGATCCCGGGTTGACGCATAAGGAAGATCTCGACACGGCAACGCAGGCCTGCGCGAAAGGCGGGGTAACCTCGTTTCTGGAGATGCCGAACACGAAGCCGACGACGACGACGGTCGAACGGCTGGCGGAAAAACTGGACTTGGCCTCCACGAAATGTCACGTCAATTATGGTTTCTACATCGGCGCGACGCCGGAGAACCTGGCGGAGCTTCAGCGCGCGAAACGGACGCCGGGCATTAAGATTTTCATCGGTTCGAGCACCGGCGATTTGCTGGTCGACCAACAGGCCGATTTGGAGCGGATTTTTGCCGAGTCGACCTTGCCGATCTGTGCGCATTGCGAAGACGAGGCCACGGTCCGCGCGAATGCGGCGCGTCTGAACGGGGGGGCGGAGTTATCAGACCATTCGCGCATACGGGACGAAGCCGCGGCGGTGATCGCCACCAAACGGGCGATTGATCTGGCGCTCCGGCACCAGCATCGTTTTCATGTACTGCACGTGTCCACGGCGGCCGAGGTCCCGTTGCTGAAGAATCATCACGGCTTGATCACGGCCGAGGTCTGCCCACATCATCTCTGGTTCAATATCGATGACTATGCGCGCCTGGGCAGCCGCGTGCAGATGAATCCGTCGATCAAGACCGCGGCTGACAACGCGGGATTGTGGCAGGCGCTGCGGGACGGCGTTATTCAGGTGATCGCCACCGATCATGCCCCGCACACGTTGGAAGAGAAATCGCAGCCTTATCCCAAATCTCCCTCGGGTCTGCCGGCCGTCGAGAATTCCTTGGCGCTGTTATTGGATGCCGTCCACCAGGGGAAATGCACGCTGTCGCAGGTGGTGCAATGGATGTGCGATGCGCCGGCGCGCGTGTGGGACTTGATCGGCAAAGGTCGGATCGCCGAGGGATACGACGCGGATCTGGTCCTGGTCGATCTGCACAAGTCCGCGGTCATTCGCGATGACGAACAGTTGACGAAAAGTCGTTGGAGTCCGTGGCACGGGGTTTCGCTGACGGGTTGGCCGGTACGAACCTTTGTGCTGGGCCGAACGGTCTTCCTGGACGGACGAATCGATTTGGAGGTGCGCGGAGAGGAAATTCGGTTTGACCATTCGCGCGGGGGTTACTGGGCGACGGAGTCGTGAGCGGCCGGACCGTCGCCGGGGAAACTCGCTTGACAGGCCCGCAACATGGCGGGATGATTCATCACCAGAGCCTGTCGGCCGTGGGAATTCGCTCGCGGGGCGGCGGGGCGATGCCAGTCTTGGGCCGCGACTTCCGGACGCCTCGAACTTGGGACAAGGAACCGTTTTTATGGCAACCGCTCAGCGTCGGTTGGACATTGAGGACATCGGCAACATTTCCATTGCCAGGTTCATCGACCGCAAGATTCTCGACGAATCGAACATTCAGATCATCGGCAATCAGCTGTTCGGGTTGGTCGATGAGGACGGGCGGAAAAAAATCATCCTGGATTTCACCAATGTCGAGTACTTGTCCAGCGCAGCGCTCGGCAAGTTGATTACGATGGATAAAAAGGTGAAGGCGGCCAAAGGGAAGTTGCGGTTGTGCAGCATTCGCCCGGAAATCTACGAGGTCTTTGAGATCACCCGTCTGAACAAGATTTTCGACATTCGGAATACGCAGGAAGAAGCGATGGAGGGCTTCTAAGGCCCTGGGAAGTTGCGTTGCCGCCGCGCCGCGAACTCATGCCGCATTTACTGAAGGCCCTTGCCGTCGTCATGCCTCCTCACGAACAACACGAGGTCGTCATCGCCAGCGATACGACTGCCGGACAGGCTGTTCAGGAACAGATTGTCCAGCGGTTGGAGGAGTTGCAATTCCCCGCGCGCGACGTCTTCGGCGTGCGGCTCGCCCTCGAAGAGGGGATTGTCAACGCGATTAAGCATGGCAATCAGCTGGATCCCGCCAAATCCGTTCGGATCTGGTGGCAGGTGTCTGCCGATGCCGTCCGCGTGGAAATTGAGGATCAGGGACCGGGTTTTACGCCCGAGAACGTTCCGGATCCCACGCTCGACGAAAATCTGGAGCGTCCCTGCGGTCGCGGCATCATGCTGATGCGGGCTTTCATGACGCATGTGGAATACGTCGGCCGCGGCAACAAGCTTGTCCTGGAAAAACAGCGCCAGCCCGAGTAAGCGCTCCAGGCATCTTCCCGCTCAGATCGCCTGCTGCCGCGCGAATTCCTCTAGGCAAGCTGCATGGCAATTGTTACAACCTGCCGCGCCGAATGAGTTGTCGCCGAACATTATTGCGAGCAATTGCCATGATTTGTCCGCGCTGCAAAACGTCCGACGTCTATATCAGCCAACGCAGCAACACTCACTTTCTCTCGTTTTTGTGGGTGAAAGTGCGCTGCCATCGCTGCTGCAATCTGTTTTCCGTGCTCCGTTGGAACGCCCAGTCGCAGCCGGAGAAATCGTCCGGCGGTCAGCGCCGCATGGCCTAGGCCCGCTGGATGGATTGCGGAAAACCGATCCTCCCGCCGTGCCAACCGCGGACGATCGCCTGCCGTCTCCTGGGCTCCATTCCTCACACAGCTATTCGGCGACTTCCTGGCCGAATGACAACCGCATCTGCAAATCCTTCTGTGGCGGTTGCAGTTCCTTGAACATCAGGCTGGGTTGGATGTCGTGATTGTCCTGGTATTTCCCGCCACGATAGTCGGTCACGTCTCCGAGCACCGTGTGATAAAAAATCTGGCAGATGGAGACGCCGGGGTAAATCCGGATCGGATGGACGGCAAACATTTCCAGGGTCCAATACCCTTTAAAGCCCACGTCGCCGAAACCCGCCGTCACGTGGACGAACAATCCCAACCGGCCGATGGACGATCTTCCTTCCAGCATCGGCACGAGGTTCCGCGTCTCGGTCCGTTCAATGGTCCGGCCGAGATACAGCTGGTTCGGCTGCAGCACCAGTCCGTCCGGAGGAATGACATACCGGCGGTACCGGTTCGGGCGCTTCATGTCGAGGACGATTTCCTCGTAAACCAGTAGCTCGTCATGAAGTCGAAGATTGTAGCTGTTGGGGTTGAGCTGCTTTTCATCGAACGGGTCGATGACAATGTCGTTGCCCAGTCGTTCACGAATCGCATTGCCGGTCAGAATCATTGTTCGCCCTTGCGGTCGCCCTGCCGAGACGTTTCGTCAAGGTACGATGACCGAGCGGATGATGCAACTCTTAATCCGACGCGAAGTTCGTCCCAATCATACTGGTGGCTCATCGTGCAAAGACTTGGCGCGGAAGCAAGAGGCCTCGCTCCGCGTCACACTGTGCGAAGGCAAACAGCTCACCGGTTTCGTCCAGAACGACGATGCGCTCGTCCGGAGCGCGCGGGGATGCGCGTCGATCGGGAATCGCACGCCCTTGCAGCAGCGCGGCGCATTCCGCAGAGGTGGCTTCGTACACGATGTCATCCTGCAGTACCGATTTCATCGGCAGCAACAGCGACGGCATTCGTGCTAACGTGAGATCTTCCAGCGCCGCCGCCTGCTCAACGTCGAACGGCCCGATAAACGTGCGGCGCAGCGCGGTCATGATCGCTCCGCAACCTAAGCGTTCCCCCAGATCTCGAATCAGCGAACGGATGTAGGTGCCGCTGCCGCAAACGATCTCAATCGCGCCCTCTCCGGCCTGGTAACCCAGTAACGATGCCGCGTGCACCTGGACCGTCCGCTCGGTCAGCCGGAACGTCTCTCCTTTGCGGGCCAGATCATAGGCGCGCCGTCCTCCCACATGAACCGCCGAGAACTGGGGAGGAACCTGGGAGATCTGGCCCGTAAAGTTTCCTAAGGCATCTCTGATCTGTTCCGGGGTGATTCCGGACGGATCTGCGCCGGGTTCCAGTTTCCCTGTCAGATCATCGGTGTCGCTGCGCATCCCCAGCCGAAAACCTGCGAGATATCCCTTGGGGTGCTCTTGCACGCGATCGACCAGACGAGTGGCCGCTCCGAGGCAAACCACCAGCACTCCGCTCGCCAGCGGGTCGAGCGTGCCAGCATGGCCGATTTTGACTTTCCGTCCGACGAGCCGTTGCACGTGGTCAACGACGTCACGCGAGGTGCTGCCGGACGGTTTGTCGAGGTTCAACAGGCCATGCCAGCCCGGGCCTGACATCTTGCCTGTCTCCCGAAATCAATCTCTTGGCGCCGGCGGGCGGCAAAAAATCGCCCCACGCTTCCCAGCGATTTGACGGTCACACAAGTGATCGTCGGCCCGGACTGCAATTTTCCGCCCGGTCGAGCCATCGGCAATCGACCGCCGACGTTAAGAACCACAGACTCGAATTTCACACCGACGGAACTCAGAAAACTCGCTTAATTTTCTGAAGTCTAGCGTGGCGTGGTATGATTTCAAGCGCGCCGGAGGCTCTCCTCCAGTTCCGAGAGTCTTCAAGGCGCGACATCAGGTACGAGGACGGCTATCGCATCGCTCCGGATGTCCGGGATATCTCTCGAGGGCGGCCTCGCCATGACTGACCAAGACGAATCGCCCCCGCAATTCCCGCTCTATGTCCGTATCTTGGCGATCGCACACGTGCTGTCGCTCGTCGCGGGACCGTTGGGATTGATTGTCCTCGGCGGGTTCGGGTGCTTGCTGTTTGTTCTGCGCCGCGGTGTGGACGATACAATTTTGTCGTTGTGGGCCTTGGGGATCGCCTGTCCGGGGCTTGGTGCGCTCTATCGACGGTGGTTTGTCAATTGGGGGCGCAGGAACTGGCCTGACGGGAAGTACCGCGATAACTGGTACGGCTGAGGCCGAACATGATTTCCACGCGTTCGCCTGCAACGTCTTGCGAGGGCGACTCAAAGTCCCAAGATCGAATTTCGCACTGTTCGGAAATCGTTGCGACGACGAAAAATGTGGCAGTCAACCGCTGTTACCGCTCAATTCGTCGTTTGAAAGGTAACCGCAAGTTGCGATTCGGCTTCGGGTTGTGTCAAGGGTGGGTAATCGGATTCGAACCGACGACATCCAGAACCACAATCTGGCGCTCTAACCAGCTGAGCTATACCCACCATGCATCCGTGACTGAACAATAGCCGAGTCGGGAAGTCGATTCAAGCCTTGGCATTCTTTCCCAAAAATCAAGAACGGTCAGGCGGCCTTGGCGCGGTGCAAACAGACAATTCGTGTCCGTCCGAATGCTCCCCGTTGCCTCTGAACTAGGAGCGGTCGGCCGTTGCGTCGAGTGGACCGCTTTTCGGCGCGCAGTAACGATCGAGGGCCATCTGTTTGATGGCCTTCAGATCCAGCTTGCCTGAACCCAAGAGGGGCAGATGATCGACTTCGGCAAATCCATCGGCGGAGGGGAGCCATAAATTGGGGAGCCCTTCCCGCGACAATTCATCGAGAATCTGCGGAATCGGTTTGCTCAACGCGCAATGCAGAACGATCAGTCGTTCCCCTTTTTTCGGATCAGGGACCGCGGTGACGGCAATCTGCACCTGGCTGTCTTCCGTTTCGTTGGGGTTGGAAACGATTTTTGCCAGACATTCCTCGATCCGAATATGCGGCACCATTTCGCCGCCGATCTTTGAAAATCGACTCAATCGGCCAGTGATTCGTAAAAAACCCTCCTCGTCCAGCAGCCCCATATCGCCGGTGTTGTACCAGCCGTCTTTCAGGACTTTGTCCGTCTTCTCGGGGTGATTGAGATACCCGGCCATCACGTTGCATCCCAGGATTTCGACCAAACCTTCGTGATTGACCGGCAAGGGGCTGCGTGTGTCAGGATCAAGGATGCGCACGACGACGCCGGGCAGCGGACGCCCGACCGTCCCCAGTTTCGTGCCGCGCTGTTGGACCAGTTCGCACCGGTGGTCGGGAACATTTACGGCGGCGGGTCCGCTCGTCTCCGTGGCTCCGTAGCCTTCTTGCGGCGTCACGCCAAATTTGTCGTGGAACGCTTCCGCGAGGTCGGCTGGCATTTTTTCCGCGCCGACGACCACCAGATCGAGCTTGTGAAACTGCTCCTTGTCGCAGCGTTTCAGGTAGCTCCGCAGAAACGTCGGCGTGGCCATCAGAATCGTGACGTTTCTGCGTTTAGCGAGTTCTCCGACGATGCGCGCATCCAGCGGATTGACGTGATACGTCACGGAGGCATCGTACATCAGCGGCAGCCACAGCGTCCCGATGTAACCGAAGGAATGGAAAATCGGCAAAATGCCCAGGAGGCAATCCGTTGATTCAATCTGGAACAGCTGATCGGCGGCTTCACAGGTGCCGGCGACATTGTAATTCGTCAGCATCACTCCCTTCGGTTCGCCCGTCGATCCCGACGTAAAGATGATCGTGTTCAGGTCGTCGGGCTGCAATTTCGTCAGCCCGATCAGCCGTTCGAGCACCGAGGCCGGCAGAGCGAACGCACCGAGCGCGATCAGGCATTTATCCCAGGTGGTGATCCGTTCTTTGAGATCTTCCAGATAAATCACCTCGGCGTCGAACTTGGCGGGGAACTTTTCCAGCATTTTCCGGCTGGTCAAAACGTGCTTCAACTTGGCGTCTTGCACGCAATGCTGCAAATCCTCGCCGGACAGCGTGTAGTTCAGGTTGACCGTGACTCGCCCGGCGAAAGATACCGCCAGATTTGCGACGGTGCAGGCGACGGTCGGCGGCAAGAAGATGCCCACCGCTTTTTCCTTCGGTCCCAGCACCGAACGCAACAGTTCGCGACGCAGGCACAAGATCCCGATGAGCAACTTGCCGCCGGTCAGACTCAGGCCGCTGGAGTCCGAAACTTTGATCATCCGCCAGCCGCGGCGCAGCGTGCGCAGCATCCGCCGCTGCGGAGTGAGCATGCGGGGTTTGTTGAATTCGACGGCTGCGGCGCTCAGTTCGCGAACGGCGGTGCTCACTTGTTCCACTGACTCAGGTTGAGTGATTGGTTTGCCGATGACCATCGTCACCGGATAGGGCCATTGCCGAGGAAGCTTCCAGAAGAATTTACCGCCCCGATAGCTGAAGATGCTGCCCCATAATCCGTGCAGGTAGACCGGAATCACTGGCGCGCCCGTGCCGTCGACGATCCGGAGAAAGCCCGGGCGAAACGGCTGGGTCTGTCCGGTACGGGTCAGCCCTCCCTCAGGGAAAATGCAGACGCAATGGCCGTCTTCCACCGCCTGGCGCGCCGTCCGCAGCGATTGAATCAGCGCCTTCGGTCCCCCATTCGATTTGATGGGGATCACCTGAAACACCCGCGCCAACCAATTCAATTTCGGATTCTCGACGAGATCGGCATAGGCGACGAACCGGATCGGGCGGGGACTGGCCACCATCAACAGAATGCCGTCGATCCAGGTGACGTGATTGGGCACCAGGAGCGCGCCGCCGGTCAACGGCAGGTTTTCCTGGCCGAAGACGCGCAGACGATAGGCCACTCGGCTGAACAGCCAAAACAGCATGGGGATCGTCGCGCCCGGCAGCAGGACGATGATGTATGCCGCGACGGCAATGGTGCTCAAGCCCACGATCAGAAACAGCATGCTCGGCGACAATCTCATCACTCCAAGCATCCACCAGAACAGGCCGGCCGTCAGCAACACTCCCAAGCTCATCAGAAAATTCGTCGCCGCCAACGTCGCCCCTAAGGATTTCGCGGCGCTGCGAAACTGCAAATAGGCTTCCAACGGGACGTCAAAAAAACCGGCGGAAAATCCCAGGCAAAACAAGGCGACCCCCGCCCCGGCGACCGCCTGTTGGGGAAACAGCGTATCAAAACTTCCGACGAGATAGAGCGCCAGCGAACAAGACGCCATGCCCAGCGCGCCGAGCGGCACGAACCCCAGTTCAATGCGCCCCGCGGACAGCCGTCCCGCCAGGATGCTGCCGATCGCCACGCCGACGATCAATAGCGCTCCCAGCATGCCGGTCGCCTGCTGTTGCAATCCCAGGTCATGGATCACGAACTGATCGACGTTCAACTGAGCCAGCGACGCCAGCATCCAGAAAAACGCGATGCCCATCGCGGTGCGCAGCAGCGGGACGTCTTTCGACAGCATCCCCAGGCCGCGCACGATGTCTCGGAGCAGATTCGGGTCGAATGGACGCTCGGGATCGGCCGCCGCCACACGGGGAATCAGATAACTGGCCCCCCAGCCCAAGACGGCAATGGACAGGACTGTGGATGCCGCGATCGTCATGCCGACGGCGCTCAAGGTCTCAGCGCCGGACGGGCGGACTTGCCCGGCGAGCAGATTTCCCAACAAGAATCCCAGGGCGCAGGGGACGACGTTCAAGAGGGCCATCCACCCGTTGGCGGTGGCCAGTTGAGAATCCGTCACGATTTCCGGAATACAGCCGATTTTAGCCGGAGCGAACAGCGCGGCGAGTGCCCCGGTGCAGGCGATGACGATGAAGATACCGGCGACGCTCTGCATCGACAGTGCCAACAGGCCGAGCGCCAGAATCACCATTTCCGCAAGTTTGCAATTGGTGATGACGCGCGCCTTGCAGAATCGGTCCGCGAGATAGCCGGACGGCATGGCGAGAAACAGCATCGGCAGCGTGAATAGCGCCAGCCCAAGCGCCAAGGCGGCGGCATCGTTGTCTTTTCCCATCCACGGCTTGGCGATCGGGACCACCAGCCAGCGAAACGTGTGGTCGTTCAGGACGGTGAGAAACTGGACCACCAGCAAGGCAATGAATTCAGGAGATCTGACCGTGCGACGGCGCTGCGGGTGTCGTGACGACTCCGTCGAGAGTCCCAGATACGGGTCATTCTCGGCGGGGGGAGTGAGCGTCAGTACAGAATCTGCGGGTGGCATGATGAGCGGCGAAGGGCCTCAAAAGATTGCGAGCGGCTACGGTCGATGACATCGACTCTGGACGAAGACCACCCCTGATTTCGTCCATAGACTACGCCAGCCATAGCTTCGCCGATTTCGCCTTTTAATGCAAAGGATTCTTTCATGGAATCCCGGGAATTCGGCGCGGACCGCACGGAAAATCTCGCTCAGCCCACCGTTTCGACGGTGCCGTCCAGATGTTGCCGGAACGCGGGCCCGGCATCCCGGGGCGTGCGGGAGTAAACCTTCACCTGCACAACATGTTCTCCAACAGCACCTTGGAGCGTGACGAAGGAATGGGAGCCGTCCGCCGCGGGCGCGCTGACGCTCCAGCGGATTTCATCGAGCCGGGTAAATTCGCTGATGAACTGACCGACGTCCAGCTCAAACCCGGATTGCCGCCATTCGCCGTCGTCCTTGCCCCCCACGATTTCCGTGGTTCCCAGGTACATTCGCACCGTCCAGCCGACGTCTCCCGGTTCACACACGAATCCGACCCGGCCATCGACGCCGAACGGCTCAAAGCGGGACGCCAGCCGGACAATCAGGCTCGACAACCATTCGGGACGGCAATCTCGCTCCTCTTTCCGGGCGGATTTCTGTTCCAATTGCTTGAGCAGATGTTGAATGACCAGGTGAGAATGGGCCACAGTGTAACGTCTCCGCGAGTCGCTGCGTCTGGCTGGAAATCTTGGCTTACAGGGTATCGGGCGAACGTGCGCGGCTGGCGAACGAAATCTGTCAGAGATGCCCGAGGTCCGACAGAGTTCGGCGGATCACTCCGTCGAAATCGATGACGCTCGTCCGAAGGATCGGTCGGAGTGCTCCTGCAATTCGGTGTTTGAACATTCGCTTCAAGTCAAACTGACCTGCGGCCTGTTCTGCAACATCGTCCAAGACCGGTCCGATTCTTTGCAGTTTTTACAAGGAATCGGACCGAAAATCGGAGAATTCTCGCGATCGGCATCTTCCGTTCGGCGACTCCTAACTCCTCAATTGTCAAACGTCTGTGACAAAAACCGCTGCTGGCGGCTCTTTCTCGCATGGCGTGGACCGGCATTTGCTGCTGGTGATCCCACAGCGGCGGCATGGATGTTGACCGCTTAACCACAATTCCATTTCAGTGAAACGGGTCGAGCATGGATGCTCTGTTCCGGCTCAGTCTGGTGTTGGGGGCGCTGGTCTCGCTGGGGGCCAATTACCGCACTCCCAATTTTGTCGTCACCGCGCCGAGCCGCGAATTCGCTCAGCAGGTCGGTGAAGCCGCCGAAATGTATCGCCGCGATCTGGCGATCGAATGGACCGGCAGCGAAATGCCTCGCTGGTCGGCTCCTTGCCCGATCAAAGTCACGGTCGGCATGATGGGAGCCGGCGGAGCCACCACGTTCAATTTTGACCGCGGCGAGGTCTTCGGCTGGAACATGAACATTCAAGGGAGCGAAGAGCGGATTCTCGATTCCGTGCTGCCCCACGAGATCAATCACACGATTTTTGCCTGCTATTTCCGCCGGCCGTTGCCTCGGTGGGCCGACGAAGGCGCCGCGTCGCTGATCGAACACGATTCCGAACGGATGCGGTTGAAGAAATTGCACAGCGAGGTGATGGGGACCAACCGCAAGATTCCGCTCAAGCAACTGATGGACGCCATGCAGTATCCGACCGACCAGCATCAGGTCCTCACCCTGTATGCCGAGGGCCATTCCCTGGCCGACTACCTGATCGGCCGCAGCGACAAGGCGACCTACCTGAAATTCATCAATTACGCCCATGACAAGAAAAGCTGGGACAAATCCCTTAAGAAATACTTTGGCTATTCCAGCGTGGAATCGTTGGAAAAGGAATGGGATCAATGGGTCATGGCCGGGAGTCCCGCGCCGATTAACACGCCGAATCAGATGCTCGCCGGGCAGAACGCTCCAGAACAGCCGATCGTTCGCGGCCAATCTCCGGAGCCGAACACGGTGACGTTAGGCGCTCCCTCGGCGCAAATGCCGGCGCGGACCGTGCGCAACGACGCTTCGCCGATGCGACTGGCCCGCATCCGGTTGCAGCAACCGGTGGCGATTCGAGTGCTGTCCCATCCCGAAGCAGGAGCGGCGAACAGCGGCGACGCAACGCAGCGCGCATTCCGGCAGGAGTCGAGCCGGTAAGGTCGACGTCCCGGCGTGCGTGGCGTCATTCCCGCCTGAACCAGGAGCACCGCCCGGTCTGTCATGAACCGGGCGACGACCCCGGTCAAGATCGGGGAGTGTCCTCATTTGCGATCCGAATCCGGGTGGCTGATTCCGTGTGGCACGTCCCGGAGTCCTCGACGGGCGTGGCCGATCGCGAGAAATCCACGCCCTTCCCAATGCGTCAGGGCGTGCCACCTCGAACTGAGGACACTCTCCAAAATCATACGGGTTGCAGGCGTGCTTGCCGGGGAAATGGCGGGGAATTAGACTACAGGTTCGGAAAGCGGCGAAAATCCTGCGCCGCGATCCCAACCCAAGGGTAAATTCTTGCGCGCCATCATCAGCGACATTCACGCCAATTTAGAGGCGCTGAAGGCCGTCCTCGCGGACATTCGGCAGCAGGGCATCACCGAGGTGTATTGCCTGGGGGACATTGTGGGCTATGGGCCCAACCCCTGCGAGTGCATCGACGAAGTGATGTCGTGCCAGTTATGCCTGTTGGGCAACCATGACCAGGCGGCGCTGTTCGACCCGGAAGGGTTCAACGCCAGCGCCGAGCGGGCGGTGTTCTGGACGCGTAAAATGCTCGAGAACAGCAAGGGGCCGCAAGCAGAGAAACGGTGGGAATTCTTAGGGGAACTGCCGCGGATGCATCGGGAATCGAACATTCTGTTCGTCCACGGGTCGGCGCGGAATCCGCTCAACGAGTACGTCTTCCCCGAGGACATTTACAACCAGCGGAAAATGGAGCGGATTTTCTCGCTCGTCGACAAGTACTGTTTCCAGGGGCATACTCATATTCCGGGCGTTTTCACGGAAAGTCTGAGTTTTCTTGCTCCGGAAGACCTGGATTTCCGTTATGAACTCGGCCCCGAGAAGGCCTTGATCAACGTGGGGTCGGTCGGCCAGCCGCGCAACGGCGACCGGCGGTCGAGTTATGTGGTGCTGGACGGAAATACCGTCCACTTTCGCCGGGTGGAATACGATTTTCTGACGACCAAGCAGAAGATTTACGAAAATCCGGATCTGGACAACTTCTTAGGCGACCGTCTCGAAGACGGTCGGTAAACGCGCACGCCATGGAACAACGGCGGCTTCTGCTGTTCGTCAGTCTGTCTTTACTGATTTGGCTCGGATGGGAAGGGTACGTCCGGCCAAAGTTCTGGCCCGCTCCGCCGAAAAAGGACAGAGCTCAACTTGCGCAGCGGGAGAGCGGGGACGTGGTGGATGCGCTCGTCCCCCCGGCCAACGCGCTGGCCCCCGCGAACGTCCACCCCGAACGGACTGGGATGCCGCAGCATCCCGAAAAAATCGTCACGTTGGGCGCGATGGATCCCAATTCCGGGTTCTTTCTGAACGTGGAATTGTCGACCCGGGGAGCGGCGATTCAGTCCATCGAAATGAATGATCCGCGATTTCCGGAATATGGAAATCGGAAGGCGCCGCTGAAAATCGTCGGAAGCGATCCCGGCATTCCGCTGCGGACGTTCGCCACCGCGATTCCTCAACTCGATGCGCAACTGGCCCCGCGCGATAACCTTCGCGAGAACTGGGAAGTGGTGCCGGAGTCGCAGACGGAGTCCACGGTGGAATTTCGGATGCTCTCGCCCGATGGCGACCTGGAAGTGACGAAGCGGTATGAACTGAAGAGATTGACGCCGGAGGAATTGAAGACGCCGCGGGTGCGGGACCTCGATTTCCGCGGCTACGAATTGTTTCTGACCGTCAAGCTGCGGAACTTGTCTGGCTCCGAGCAAATCGTCGATTACACGCTGCAAGGGCCGGTGAGTCTGCCGCTGGAGGATCCCGAGAATTCGTCGAAGTTCCGCGACATCCGCATGGCCTTCCTGGAGAACGGCGGAGTCAAAAAGGGGCAAATGTCGGCGGCGGAGGTCGTTGACAAAGAAAATGCGGACAAGAAGGAACACAAGCAGGATCAGTGGAAGAAGCCGATCAAATACATCGGCGTGGACGTGAAATATTTTGCGGCGCTGATTCAACCCCAGGGCGACCAGCTCAAATCACCGACGGTGAAATCGGCGGAAGCGCAGTTGGTGGAAGCGGCGCGAGACAAGAAGCACAGCGACATCAGCGTGTTGTTGAATTCGACGGCGACGTTGGAACCGAAATCGGCGGAGAACGACACCGTCGAACATGAATACCTGTTGTTCGCCGGCCCGAAGCGCCAGGACCTGTTAGCGGGCGTCGGGGCTGAGTCGATCGTCGATTTCGGGTACGTGAACGTGATCGCCCGGGCGATGTTATGGCTGCTCAACACGTTCCATCGGATGGGGGCGAGCTACGGCGTGGCGATCATTCTGCTGACGGTGCTGGTGCGCGGGGCGATGTTCCCCGTATCGCGGCACCAGGCGAAAAACATGCAGCGGATGAAGGAATTCCAGCCAAAAATCAAAGAATTGCAGGCCAAGTATAAAGACAAGAAGGAAGAGTTGGCGAAGGCGCAGATGGAACTGTTCCGCAAGCACGGCTACAACCCGCTGGCGGGCTGTCTGCCGCTACTATTGCAACTGCCGATCTTCATCGGCCTGTACACGGCGCTCAGCAGTTCGGTCGACATGCGCATGCAACGGTTCCTGTGGATCGACAATCTGGCATCGCCCGATGCGCTGTTCCACTTCGGATTCAAGCTGCCGTTTTTGGGGTGGGACACGTTCAACCTGCTGCCGATTCTGTCGACCGGCCTGATGTTTTTCCAACAGAAGATGATGATGCCCCCGCCGGCTGATGAAGAGCAGGCGATGCAGATGAAGATGATGAACTTCATGATGATTTTCATGGGGGCGATGTTCTACCGGGTGCCGGCGGGTTTGTGCGTCTACTTCATCGCCAGCAGTCTGTGGGGCATGACGGAGCGATTCCTGCTTAACAAGCTGACACCCAAAACGGAACCAGGAGCTGTCGCGACCGAAGCCTTGGCCAAGTCGATGATCACCGACGAGGCGACGAAAACTCCGGGGCGTTTTGGAGAGCTGTGGAATAAGCTCCAAGCCGTCGCCGACAAAGACGTGTCGATCACGCGGACCAACGGCACCACCACTCCCAATCGCAACGGGAAGAAAAAGAAACGATAGCCTGGTTGTCTGAGCGTCGGAGAGGCTGGCATCCCGATGATGCCGGGACCGTTTCCTCTGCGAAGAAAGCGGTTCGATCATGTCCGCGGGAATCGACCTGTTCCGACTGGACGATTTGTTATCGCCGGAAGACAAGGCGGTCCGGGACCACGTTCGGGAATGGGTCGATCGACGGTTTCGCCCGCAGATTAATCGCTGCTGGAACGCGGGGACGTTTCCGCTGGAGCTGGTTCCGGAAATCGCCGAACTGGGCGTGTTCGGAGCGACCATCCAGGGATATGGCTGCGCCGGTTGGACCGCCTTAAGATACGGCCTCGCTCTACAGGAACTGGAACGGGGCGACTCAGGCCTGCGGACATTTGTCTCGGTGCAGGGGGCGCTGGCCATGACGGCGATTCACCTGTTCGGCAGCGAGGAGCAACGACAACGCTGGCTGCCGGAACTGGCCCGCGGAACGAAGCTGGGCTGCTTCGGTCTGACCGAGCCGAATCATGGATCGAACCCCGGGGGAATGGAAACCCGGGCCGTGAAAACCGCGGATGGCTACGAATTGACGGGCTCAAAGCTGTGGATCGGCGGCGGAACGGTCGCCGACGTGGCGATTGTCTGGGCGAAAGTAGACGGGGAACCAGGCATCGATCCAAACAGTCCAGCGGCGATCCGCGGATTTCTCGTGGAACGAGGAACGCCGGGATTCCGTGCGTCGGTGATCGAAGGGAAATACTCGCTGCGAATCGGGATCACTTGCCGGCTGGAATTCGACCGCTGTGCCGTCCCCGCGAGCGCGATGTTGCCTGTTTCGCGAGGCCTAAAATCGCCGCTGCAATGTTTGAATCATGCGCGGTACGGAATCGCGTGGGGGGCGATCGGTGCGGCGCTGGCGTGTTTTGAGGAGGCGCGGGAATACGCCGGGCGGCGGATTCAATTCGGGAAACCGCTGGCGTCGTTTCAACTCGTGCAACGGAAATTGGCGCTGATGGCGACGGACATCACGCAGGCGCAACTCCTGGCGTACCGGCTGGCGCAACTTAAAGATTCAGGGCAGGCGACGGCGGTGCAGATTTCGTTGGCCAAGCGGCACAACGTGGCGATGGCGCGAGAAACGGCCCGGACTGCGCGCGAGATGCTGGGCGGCGTCGGCATTCTCGATGACCACGTTTCTTTCCGGCATCTGTGCAATCTGGAAAGCGTTTCCACCTACGAAGGCACCGACGACATGCACCTGCTCATTCTCGGCGAACATCTGACGGGGATTTCGGCCTTCCAGTGACGGCCCGGCAGCTTTCCGGCAAGTTCGCCCGCGATTAATTGCTGGTGGCCGCCGCTGCGTTTTCCGCGCGCATCTCATCGATCAACGGCCAGAGGACGTCGACGTCGTTCTTGAAAATATCGCCGATCAGCACGTCGGTGACGAATCCTTTCAAGTGCGGATGACGTTGCACGAAACGGCCGAAACTGAACCCGTCATAGAATTCACAAACCAGGCGGCGCATGCGGTCCATGCCGGCGACGTAGTCGGGCTCCCATTTTCCGAGTTGAGCGCCCGTCGTATCGCGCTTGGCCAATCCTTCGCAGATGGCATCCGCCGCCATCTGGCCGGATTTCAGCGCGAGCAGCACGCCGGACGAATAGAGCGGATCGAGAAATCCGAACGCGTCGCCGACCAGCACCCAGCCGTCGCCCGCGGCTTGCTTTGCCCGGTAAGAGTATTCCTTCTGTGCGCGGAAGATATCGCAGCGCTCGGCCTTTTCAATGCGCGGCTGCACGCCGGGGCACTTGGCGACTTCCTGGAAATAGATGGTTTCAAAATCGGTGGTGCCGCGATTTTGAAACAGGTAATCGTGCCCGGCGACCACTCCCACGCTGATGATGTCGTCATGCAACGGGATGTACCAGAACCAGCCTTGTTTCCCCTGGACCTGAATGACAATCGTGGCCCCCTCGTCTCGGCCGGTATCGCGATAGGCCCCTTTCCAATAGGTCCAGAGCGCGGCTTTTTTCAGCACCGGGTCCCATTCCCGCAGCTTGAATTTGTCCATCAGCAACGATTGCTGGCCGCTGGCGTCGACGACGACCTGGGCGCGGACGTCCTGAACGCCGGTTTGCCCTTCCAGCGAAACCGAGGCGCCGACGGCTCGGTTGCCGTCCTGCAAGACGTCGTGCACGCGGGCCCCTTCGAAGACATGCACGCCGTGCTCGCGGGAATTGTTGAGGGCCAGCGTATCGAATTCACTCCGGCGGACCTGCCAGGTCTGAGAACACTCATGAGGCTTATGTTCCCAGAAATAGAACGGTTCCGACAATCGGCCGTGCTGAGACACGAACTGCACGCTGTATTTCTTGATGAAATGGCTCCCCTGCATCTTGTCGAGCAGGTTGAGCCGCTGGAGCACCCAGTACGTCTGCGGGATGAGCGATTCGCCGATATGGAACCGCGGAAAATGGTCGCGTTCGAACAGGGCGACTTTGTGTCCCTGCTGGGCGATCAAGGTCGCCGCGGTGGAACCGGCCGGACCGCCGCCAATGACAACGACATCGTAGGATTTTTCCAGCGCGGGCATGGCAGACGTCTCCTGGAGTGCGACGAAACAGATTGGCCGAATTATATCTGTTGAAACAACCATTGTCCAGACAGAAGATTGGCGGGGGCCGATTCCGATGTCGGCTTTCCGTCGTCTCCCCAGCGCAGCATTGGCCCTGGCATTTGCGCAAAATCGGCCTGGGGCAAGCCATAAGGGCTAGTCAAGCGATCGACCACACGGTATTGTACCTGCGGGGAATCGAGCACAAGGGAAGGACACTGAGTGCGTCCGCGGCTTGGCGAGGATGAACCGGCCGCTTTACCGACCGTAGCTGGTCTGTCTCCCAACGGGAGTGACGCCGATGATGTGTCCATTTTGCCGGCATGATGAAACGAAAGTCATTGACTCTCGCGGGAGTCAGGAATTCGTGATTCGTCGTCGTCGCGAATGCCTGAAGTGCGAACGTCGCTTCACGACGTATGAAAAAATCGAGGAATCCCCGCTTAAGGTCGTCAAAAAAGACGGCTCCCGGGTGCCGTTCGACCGCAACAAGATTCGCGACGGCGTCGAAAAAGCGTGCTGGAAGCGCGCCGTCAGTGAAGAAGTCATCGAACGGATCGTGTCGGACATCGAAATTGATCTCTACGAAAACTTCGAACGCGAAGTCCCGTCGCGGTACGTCGGCGAAAAAGTGATGGAAGCGCTGCGGAACGTCGATCAAGTGGCGTTCGTCCGCTTCGCCTCGGTCTATCGCGATTTCAAGGACGTCACCGACTTCGTCGAAGAACTCGAACCAATGCTTCGCGGTTCCTGGCCGCGCTAACGAACAGAGCCGCGAATGAAATTCACGGCTCTGTTGGCTCGCTCGTAGTTCGATGCGCCAGCGGCGCGGGCCAATTACTTGTTATTCGCCGTCGTCCCCGGGAAATCATCCGTGCGGAAGGGGGATGCGGGGAGGCCGAGTTTGTTGATCAGATTGCAGTCCGGGTTGTCGGCCCAGGCGTAGCGGACGGCGATCGGTTCCTTGATCGATTCGGCCGACACCAGGATCGAATCGCCGTCGATTTTCGCGTCGGCCCAGACGAATTTCTTGTCCGCGCCGCAGATCGCGAAGCCGGTCAGTTTTTCGCCCTGGGCTGCCAGTCCGCCGCCGACATTGTGGAACTGAATGCGGATTTTATTCCCTTCGACCGTCATCGAACGATAGAGCGGTCCCGCGGTGACGTTGTCTTTCCCGTAGGCGATGGAAAGCGCGTTGAGCGCCAGCCGCTTGCCGACGTCCTGCTTATTCTTGGGGTGGATATCGACTGCGTCGCCGATGTCGATCGTGACGGCCATGCCGGTTTTCGGCGATGAAAGGGCCATCGTCTGGGCTTCGCGCAATTCGGCCCAGGCGCTGTCAGCCGGTTCGTCGAGCCGCTTCATGAACGCGGCCAATTGCACGAACAGAAAGGGAAAATCACCTTGGCCCCATTGCTTGCGCCAGTCGGCGATCATCGCCGGGAAGAGTTTGCGATACTGATATGCTCGTCCTGCGTTCGATTCTCCCTGGTACCAAATGGCTCCTTTGATGGCGAAGGGGCGGATCGGCTCCAGCATGCCGTTGTACAACACACAGGCGCGGTTCGGGTTGCCGGCCTGGTTCGGATCGGCGTTCTGGGTCGCGGCCCGACTCAGGATTTCGGCATAGTCTCCGTCATTTTTCAGCGTACTCTCGCTCGTCCACGCTTCGCAGATCGTCCCGCCCCAGGTGTCGTGAATCAGACCGATCGGGCGGTTCAACGCGGCTTGCAATTCGCGACCGAAGTAGTAGCCGACGGCGGAAAGCCCGCCTTGGCCATATTTTCCGCCTTGGCCCGTGAGGCCGGCGACATTTTCCGGCGTGACGAGGGTCCACGGGTGCTTTCCGTCGGGCAGCGGTTCGGTCGACGGGACTTTCGGAATTTGAATGAAGCGCATGTTCGGATAATTCGCCGCCGCGAGTTCCGCTTGCGGGTTACCGGAATGCTCAATGGACCACTCCATGTTCGACTGGCCCGAACACAACCAGACATCGCCGCTGAGGACATCTTTCAATTCGATGCCGTTTTTGCCGGCGATTTTTACGGCGACCGGCCCGAATTCGGCAATCGCCGGGGCTTTCACCGACCACTTTCCCTTGTCGCTGGCTTTGGTCGTCACCGATTTTCCGGCGACGGTGACCGTCACCTCTTCGCCCGGTTCGGCCCAACCCCAAAACGGAAGTTCGATCCCCTGCTGGAGGACCATGTGATCGCTGAAGATCACCGGCAGCTTGACGTCCGCGGCGCAGAAGGCCGGGACAAACGTGATGGAAAGCCAGGCGAGGATCAAGGGACGGCGCAGCATGAGGCAGACTCCAGGTGTGTTTTCGCGGGGATGTTTCTTCGGAGTGGCTGTTGAAAGTAGCGGCGAATTCGGGCGGACGCAACGATTTGCCGGGAAAGAAATTGATGGGCGGCAGTCCGCTCCCGGGATTTGCTGAAAAAGAATCTCGCTGTAGTTCGTGCTGCGGCGCCCGCGTGATCACTGGTCCGTCGCCGATCACTCGTCGCAAATCGGTCCAATCCGCACGACTCATCGCGATTTCCGCGCGAACCTGCGATGAACTTCGGTTGTCATTTCCTCCCAACCTTTCATACTGGAATCAGGATGCATTCCCGCTGGGATTGTTAAAAGGAATTTCTTCGTGACCAGTCCTTCCGCGCCGGTGGCGCCCTCGCAACATCCGGCCGGCGGTTATCGGGAACTGCTGTTGCTGGCCGTGCCGCTGATGATCAGCGCCGGCACGCAGTCGCTGATGCACATCATCGATCGCATTTTCCTCACCTGGTACTCGCACGATGCGCTGGCTGCCGCGCTGCCTTCCGGCGTGTTTTTCTGGGCGGTGCTCAGCCTGCCGTTCGGCGTGGCGCAGTACGTGAATACGTTCGTCGCGCAATACGAAGGGGCCAAGCGAAAAGACCGTGTCGCCGCGTCGGTCTGGCAGGGGGTGTATTTCTCGATCATCGCGGGCGGCATATTGACGATCGCCGCTCCGTTGGGGATCCCGTTGTTCCATGCCATCGGTCATGAAGGAAAGATCGCCGCGCTGGAAGGGGAATATTTCTATTGGCTCTGTTGGGGCAGCATTCCGGCGCTGTTGACGGCGACGCTCTCCTGTTTTTTCAGCGGCCGCGGTCAGATGCTGGTCGTGAGCCTGGTCAACATGAGCGGCGTGCTGCTGAATGCGATGCTGGATTATTGCATGATTTTCGGCTGGGGACCGTTTCCGGAGTGGGGAATCGCGGGGGCGGCGTTCGCCACCAATCTTGCTTCCTGTTTTTGCGTGGTCATCTATGCCTGTTTGCTGCTGCGGCCGAAAGTGGAACACGAATATCAGTTTCTTTCCGCCTGGCGGCTCGACGCGCAGTTATTTCCGCGATTGATGCGCTACGGCCTGCCCAGTGGGTACAATCTGTTCATCGACATCGCCGGGTTTACCGCGTTCATCATGATCATCGGACTGCTCGGCAAGCGGGAACTGGCGGCGACGAACATCGCATTTAACCTCAACACGCTGGCGTTCATCCCCGTGCTCGGCATGAGCATCGCCGTGTCGACGCTCGTTGGCCAACGAATCGGCGAGGGACATCCGGAAACCGCCGCCAGCACGGCGCGTAAGGGGTTTGTGATTTCCGGCGGTTACATGTTGATGTTCGGGCTGGTTTACGTGCTGCTGCCTGATCTCTTGATGAAGCCTTATTCGCTGCGAGCCGATGGCGAAGACGCCGTGTCGTTCGTGGAAATACGCGACATCGTCGTGGTGTTGTTGCGATTCGTGGCGCTGTATTCGTTCTTCGACGCCATGGCGATCATCTTCGGCTCGGCGGTCCGGGCGGCGGGCGACACGCTGTTTTCGATGTTCTTCACACTGTGCTCTTCGCTGCTGCTGCTGGTGCTGCCGACGTATCTAACCTGGAAGTATGCTGAACCGAGCCTGTTCTGGAGCTGGGTCTACTGCTCGATCTATGTGACGACGCTGGGCGTGGGGTTTTGCCTCCGATTTCTGCAAGGTAAATGGAAGTCGATGCGCGTGATCGAGCCGGCGCCTGACGATCTGGACACCAACGAAGCCGATCCCGCCGTCGTGCGCCTGCTGGCGACGGAACCGACCGCGGCGGATGGCTGAACCGCGGAGACGCTGATAATCTCGCAGATTCTAATCCGAAAGTTTCCGGTATTTCCTTTCTCTGCGTCTCTGCGAGCGACTCGCCTTTCCCTCCAAACGCTTCTGGCATTTTTCGGCGGCCGTTCTGGTAAGAGGGCGCACAGAAGATTTGTCAGTCGCATGCGAAGGGATTTGTCATGACGGCGTCTGCCATGGCGGTGATTCTGGCCGCGGAAAGCACTCGGATGAAATCGCTGCCGAAGGTGCTGCACCCCGTCTGCGGACGGCCGATGATCGATTACGTCCTTGACTCCGCGCGGCAAGGTGTCGGCAATCTCGTGGTGATCATCGGGCATCAGTCGGAACTGGTGCAGATGGGCAAAGGTCACGGCACCGCGACGTGCACTCGCGCTGCAAACGGAACAACTCGCACGGCCACGCGGTCATGATGTGCCGTAAATATCTCGAAGCTCATTCCGGGCCGGTGCTGATCCTGGCGGGGGATACGCCGCTCCTGAAACGGGAATCGTTGTTGTCGTTGCTGGAACTGGTGGTGCCGCGAACGAAAGGCCGCCTGCGTGATCGGCACCGCGGTGACTCCTGAAAATCATTGGGCCGCATCGCGCGCGCGATGCTCGGCCGTTCGTGAAGATCGTCGAAGAAAAAGACGCCACTTCGGCCGAAAAAGCAATCACCGAAATCAACACGGATGTTATGCGTTTGATTCTCAGCAATTGGCGTCAACGCTGGACAAGCTCCGCCGAAAACGCGCAGAAGGAATATTATTTCACCGATTGCCCGCGGCTCTCGCCGGACGCCGGCCAGACGGTGGCGGCCTTGAATTGCTCGATGCATCAGCCGCTGGGAGTCAATACGCGGGTAATTAGCCGGATGCCGCCCGGCACATTCAGCATGCAAGGCGCTGGCCAGGCTGATGGTGCACGGCGTGACGACGAAGTTCCTGAGCAAACGGTAATCGAACCGCAGGTCGAAATCGGTCTCGACACCGTGATCAAGCTGTTCACGTCGATCACCGGATTGAAGATCCGCGCAGATTGCGTGATCGGCCCGCACGCCGTGCTGGAAGGCCCGCTGGACATTCCCGCCGGCACGACGATCGGCCCCTTCGTGCACCAACAGGGATAGACTGTCAGCCCCGCTGTCAGCGATGCTGAGTCAATGTTCCGGTAGCACAGACATTTCTGTCTGTGCGCACTTCCCGACGCTGCGGCCCGTTACTCTTCCGCCACGTACGGCAGCAACCCGATGTACCGAGCCCGCAGCACGGCGAGCCGGACGGCCCGCTGGAACTTGGCGCAGTTCCCGGTCTTGCGGCGCGGAAGCAGGTTGCCTTCGCGGTCGATCATCGAGCGGAGCGTCTTCAGATCCTTGTAGTCGACAAAGATCGGGCGCGGCGATTTGTCGCAGCCATGGGGGCAGAAGCGGCAGCGGACCTTCTTCTTCAGCCGGGCCCGCTTTTTCCGCAGTTTCTTGATTTCCGCCTTCGAAAACGAATTCATCGCCAACATCCTTCGATGGAGGCGGAACACGAATCAGACATTCGTCCGCCGTTTCCGCCCGTCTCTTCGAGAAAGAGACGCAACAGGATCCCCGTCCTTCCCCGTTCGGTTTCCCGAAAGGAAGGCTCGCCGATCACGGCAAGTTTCGTAGTTTATCGCAGGTTTCCCGCCCGGAGGCAAGTCTGCGACCGGGGCCGCAAGACGGAAGAGATTTTACCACGGATCGCACGGATGACACGGAGATAAAGACAGGCATGCACCACGAAGAACACGAAGGGCACGAAGCAGGCATCAGTTGCTACAAAGGCAAAGATTCATAAACATCGGGATGGTGAAAACTGCGGGGAAATGATTGTTTTGAGGGGAACTACGAGTCGCCCGGTCCGAGCCGACTGGGAATTCCTTCACAAGCTAGAGTCCAGCCACCGGCGACCCAGATCAAAAATCTTCTCTTTGAATTTTTCGTGCCCTTCGTGTTCTTCGTGGTCAATTTCTTCGCCTTGTAGCCCTCGCCTTATCTCCGTGTCATCCGTGCGATCCGTGGTGAAGCCTTTTTCGGTACGCAACGCTGCGAGTTCCGTTCGCCGGCCACATTTGCGTTACCCGGCATCCGCCGTTACGCTGCAATCAGTTCGAAAAACTGCACGGGAACCCTTGTTTTCACGGAGTTGGCTGCGATGCGTCGTGTTTGGCTGGTCGGTTTGAGTTTGCTGCTGCCCTGTCTGGTCGGCTGTCCGTCGAATTCGACCCCCAAGACGGAGACCGCCGCCCCAGCTGAGTCGAAAGCCGAGACCGCTGTTCCGCCGGCGACTCCCGACGACCCCGCGCTCGTCAAATCGCTTGAAGAGCAACAAGCGAAGGTCAAGCTGAACGAGGCGAAACAGATCACCGCCATTGAATTTCCGGTTCCCGACGTTTCGTTTGATACCGCCGAGAAAGCCCAGGCCTTTTTCTCGTCCATTGCCGGTTTGAAGCATCTCGAAAGTTTGCAAATCGCCGGGCCGGGGATCACCGATGACACCGTGAAGCCGATCACGACGATGACCTCGCTGACGACGATCAACCTGCTCAACACGGCGATCAGCGACGAGACGGTCAACAAGCTGACCGAATTACCGAATGTCAGCAAACTGTATATCCGCCGCTCCAACATCTCCGACGCGGCGCTCGACAAAATCGGGCAGATGAAAAAGCTGAAATGGCTCGATCTGCGCTACACGAACATCTCCGACAAGGGCATTGAAAAGCTGACCGGACTCAAGGACTTGCGGGAATTGATGCTCCGCGGCGCGCCGAACGTCACCGACGAGGGAATGAAATCCGTCGCCAAATTAAGCAATCTCGTCCGCCTGAATCTCTGGGGCGAACGCTACACCAATGCCGGTATCGCTGAGCTGAAGGACCTGAAAAACCTCAAAGTGCTGGAGTTCGACGACTGCCGCATCAAGGACGACGGGCTGATGGTGCTCGCCGGCTTAACCAATGTGACGGAATTGTCGCTGGAACGGACGCGGGTCAAGAACGAGAGCCTCGCCGTGCTGCGAAACATGCCCAAAATGGTGAAATTGAATCTGCGCGACACGCTCTCCACCAACGCCGGATTGGTCAATCTCGAAGGGCTGAGCGAATTGAAGGTGCTCGATTTGAGCGAAGGGATTTTTGACGATGAGGGAATCAAGTATCTCGCCGGGTTGGTCAATCTGGAAGAACTCAGCCTCTGGTCGACCGGCGTGACGAATGACGGTCTCGCGGCGTTGGCGGGCCTGACCAAACTGCAAAAGCTCAACTTGCAGAAAACCCGCATCACCGATGGCGCGATGGAAAAACTGGCCCCGCTGACCGAACTCACGGAATTGAATCTGTCGGAGAACGAAGTCACTCCGGCGGCCCTCGCGGCCATTCCGCAGTTCAAGAACCTCAAAGTCTTGAAAGTCGAAAATTGCTTCCTGATCAGCCCGAGCGACCTCGACGCCCTGCGTGAAAAAATGCCGGGCCTGAAAATCATCGGGCCGTAAGCACGCTCCGCTCGGAAGACCCCCGCGATGCGGCTAACTCGGCTGGGTTAAACGCGGAGTTCGTCGCGAGCGTCGTGTTTTAGAACGGCGGCATAGCGATTGCGGATCGGTTCAATCAGATCGCCCACGAATCGGTCCACCTGTTCTGGCGCCCGGCCGACAAATCGGCTCGGATCCATCGCCGACGACAGGTTCACGCTGGCGAACAGCTTGTCGGACTTCAGTCGATCCAACAGGTCGTTCGTCCGGCCATGCTCTTTGACTTGCCGGGCCGCTTCCTGGCTGTGCACGCGAATTTGCTCGTGGAGTTCCTGGCGGTCGCCGCCGGCCTGCACGCCCGCCATGAGGATTTCCTCCGTCGCCATGAACGGGAGTTCTTCCTGCAGATGTTTGGCGATGATCTGCGGATAGACGACCATGCCGTTCACGACATTGCCGTAGAGAATCAGGATCGCGTCGGTCGCCAGAAACGCCTGCGGGATGGTGAGCCGACGGTTGGCGCTGTCGTCGAGCGTTCGTTCCATCCACTGCACGGCCATAGTCTGTGCGGCGGAGCTTTGCAGGCTCATCACGAAGCGGGCCAGGCTGCACATCCGCTCGGACCGCATGGGGTTGCGTTTGTACGCCATGGCCGAGGATCCGATCTGCTCGGCTTCGAACGGCTCCTCAATTTCCTTGCGGCTTTGCAGCAATCGGACGTCGCTCCCCGCTTTGTGAGCCGATTGCGAGATGCCCGACAGCACGTCGAGAATTTGCGAGTCGATCTTGCGGGAATACGTCTGCCCCGTGACGGCGTACGCCGCGTCGAAGCCCATCTTTTCGCAAACGCGCCGATCGAGTTCCTCGACTTTGGCGTGATCTCCGTCAAACAACGCGAGAAACGTTGCCTGTGTGCCCGTCGTCCCTTTTGCGCCGCGCAGTTTCAATGAGTCGATCCGGTATTCCAATTCCGCGAGATCGAGCACCAAGTCGTAACACCACAGCGTCGCCCGCTTGCCGACGGTCACCGGCTGAGCCGGTTGCAGATGCGTGAAACCCAGGCATGGCAGCGCCCGGTATTGCACGGCGAACCTGGCCAGATGATCGATCACTCGCACCAGTTTTGCCCGCAGCAGTTCCAACCCCTGCCGCATGAGGAACAGGTCGGTGTTGTCGGTGACGTAGCAACTGG
>JAXMBR010000016.1:0-75934 GCA_046349715.1 Planctomycetaceae bacterium
CAGGTTCGTTTATCGGCGGCCGGTTGAGGCGTGAGCCCCTGTGCTTGATGCTTCGCCGAGATAAACGCATCGATCGGGTTGGCCGACCAGACGGCATGGGCGACCTGCGGAACTTCCGGCCGCATCGGTCGGCGGAACGCCCAGTGATCGCGCGGATCGCGTTCGGGTTGTTCGTCGACCGGCGCTGCTGCCCCTGCGGCAATCCAGGATTTGATCGCATCGATCTGTTCCGGAGTGAGTGGCTCTCCTTCGGGCGGCATTCGCTCTGATTCTTCACTGGCCGAAATGCGCGCGATCATGGTGCTGGCGGCGATATCTCCTGCTTGAAGGATGGGGCCGCTGTCGCCGCCGCGGATCATGAACGCGACCGTGTCAATCCGCAGCCCGGCTTCCTGTTTCAACGCGCCATGACAGGCCGCGCACCGTGACAACAACACCGGTTTGACTTGTTTGAGGTAATCCACCGGCTCAGCGGCCTCGGCCGGCCTATTAGCCGCCAAGGCGATGAGCACCAGGAGGAGAACTCGGAGGGCGAGAACACAGGGCTGCGGCATCTTGATGACCTGGTAAGGAATTCGTCACCTTATAGGCTCCCCGATCGCCGGACGATTCTCAACCCGAAAGCCGGCGTTTTCGCGTCTGGACGACAACCTGGTCGTCGCCAATTGCTCATTTTGAGGGTGAGATGAGCGAGGACGTGACGAGGCAATGCGGGCGTTGTCGCTGAAATAGTTCCAATCCCGCCGGTGTGATGCGGGTCTTGATCGCACGAAGCTGTCGTAATTGGGGGAGACGAGCCAACTCCGCCAGACCGGCATCCGTCAGCTTGGCGCCGGTCAAATCGAGCGATTCGAGGTTGATGAGACTCAGCAATTGAGGCATGCCGGCGTCAGTCAACTCGGGGCCGGCAAAACCCTCCGCGAACAACACGCGCAGTTCTCGCAGCGAGGTTATCTTTCCCAGCGAAGCCAAACCGGCATCCGACCAGCCCATCAGGCTGAGGTCGAGTTCGCGCAATCGAGAAAAGCGGGGCAACAATGCGAGTCCCGTGTCGCTGAGCTGGTTGGCATATAGATTCAGCGATTCCAGTTTCTGGAGCCGGGTCAATGATTCGATTCCATGATCGGTGATCCGCTCCGCTTCGAAGGCGGTCTTTTTCAAGTTCAACGCACGAAGTTCAGGCAACCTGGCGATCTCGTCGCAGCAGGCGTCGGTGATTTGGTCACAGACTTCCAGGTCGAGCGCCGCCAGGGAAGGGATCGCGGACAATCCGGTCAGGCCGGTTTCGCCGATGGCGGTTCCCGTCGCGATCAACACTCGCAGTTGCTTTGCGGACTTTAATTTCTCGAAACCGGCATCGGTCAGTTCGCGGCATGTTTCCACGTTTAACCCGATCAGCGATTCCAGCTGCGACAACTGAGCCAACCCGTCATCGCTGAGGCCGGTCCCTGATGCGCTCAGCACACAGGGCTCCGAAAGCTTTTCCAGCCATGCGATCACCTCCGCGGTGACCCGGCCGGCAGTGTCGATGTGGTCTTCGGACAGCGTCACGAGCGTGAGATAATCGGGTGGGTTGTCAGGGAGGGCGTAGGAGAAATAGCGAAACCGTTTTTGCGAGGCAGCGAGACGGGCGTCACTGGTCGCCAGGCGTTCGGTGCGAACTCCGAGCGCCCGGAGCGCAGCGAGTTCCGGAGAGAGCGTGAATTCTTCGACCGGAGTCGATTGTTCGTCCGTGGCCGCAGCCCGTTTCAAGTCGTGGACCCACAGGTGGTCTTGTTCTCGCAAATACAGTCGCCCATTGGCGATGGCGGGGTGCGACCAACTGTCGCCGCCGGCGCCGGGAATCTGGAACGTGCCGCGGAGTTTGTAGCCGGCGGGGCTGGCTTCGATCAGGGCGACGACGCCGTCCTGGTAGCGAAAGATCAGCTTGTCGCCGGCCGCCGCGATGGCGGCCGAGCCTGTTCCCGGGCCGCGGCGTTTCCACACGATCTTCCCGGTGAGGAAATTCAGGCAGGTCGGCAGGCCGTTGTTATTGCCATGGCCCCCGTACAGAAAATCGCCGATGCGGACCATGCAGCCGTGTTGATTTTGGAAGTCGGTGCCGCGGAGACGATAGACGACGGTCGCGGTGACGCCGGTGTCACCGCCGGGCTCCAGTTTCAATAGCACGCTGCCGGCGTTGTACCCGTTCGAGGCGAAAACATAGTCGCCGTGCACGACGGGCGTAGGGATGTTGATGAGGTCGGTGCAGATGTCATTGTATCCCCAGAGAAAACGGCCGGAGTCCGCGTCGACGCCGATAACTCCGCGCGCCGTCAGTTGCACATATTGGCGGACCCCGGCGCCGTCGCTGATCACGATGGAGGAAAAGCCGGCCCCGTCTTTGCCTTTATCCCCCACAGCAGGAATCTTGGCTTGCCAGATGACATTCCCCGTTCGCCGGCCGAGCGCCGCCAGCATCGCGTCGGGCCCGCCGGGAGTGACCACGAGCCGATCCCCATCGATGAGTGGCGATTCGCCATGTCCGCGCGCAGAGGCTAATCGGCCGGAAAAATCAGTCGGCAAACTGCGGGTCCAGACCGGTTCGCCGGTGTCAATTTTCAGACAGGCCAGATCGCCGTCAGGATCGAGCACATAGACTAAGTCGCCGGCGACCGCGGGGGTCGACATCGCGTTCTTGTCGCTCTCGCCAATCGGCCGCGTCCAGAGGATTTCACCGGTCGCGTCGTCGATGGCGACGGCATTAACCTGCTTTCCTTCTCGTCCCAGCGTAAAAACGCGGCGGGAGGCGACCGCGACGCTGGAGTATCCGTCGCCCAGATGATCGGTGCGCCAAACGAGAGCTGGAGGGCGAGTCCAGTCGTCGAGGAGTCCTGATTCCTGGGCGACGGCATCACGATTCGCGCCGCGCCACTGTGGCCAGTCGTCGGCAAGCGTGCAGAAACTCCCCAGCCCAATCGCCAGTGTGATCGTGAGAAACCGAGCAACAAGTAATGGTCTACTCACTCGACGAGGGTTCTTCCATCCCGTGGGCAATCGCTGGCCGTTTCGCACGCTGTTCTCGTTCACTGTTTTCGATCACAGGTTTTGATCACTGTGCATTTTTCAGAAACGCCACCAGATCGATCAGGTCTTGAGCAGAGAGCTGCTTGTCGAGACCGGCGGGCATGATGGAGACGGTGCTCGGGCGGATTTCCTCGATGTCGGCCCGCTTGACGCGTTCTTCTTTATTCGGACCGGTGGCCAGCGTGATTTCCTCGGCGGTCTCATTGCGCACCAGACCATTCACCACTTTGCCGTCAACAGTGGCGATGATGACCGGCTCGTAACTGCGCACAAAACTCAGGCTGGGATAAAGGATCGATTCCAAGAGGTCGCGTTCCTGGCGAATCTTGCCGATCCGAGTCAGGTCCGGGCCGGTGTTGCCGCCGACGTAGCCGAACCGGTGGCAGACGATGCAAGCCGATTTCGTGTTGTTAAACACGGCTTGGCCGCGGCGAACATCGCCGGATTTGATCTGGGCTAGAATTTCTTCAATCCGCGCCCGTTGCGTGCCGGCATCGACATTCACCAGAGATTCAATGTGGTTGATTTTTTGTTGGACTTCCGGGCTGTACTTTTCCAGCCTTTGACGCAGGGAATCCAGCCGCAACGATGGAAGCGAGGCCGCCTGTTCCAACGCCGCCAGCAATTGCAAGCCGACCTGTTGACTGGTGGAGTGAGCGAAGGCGCCCAGCACGCGATCCAATTCCAGCGGTCCGATCGATTTCAGAGCCTCGCAGAGCCGCAGCAGCTGCTCCTCAGTCAGCGTCGATTTAGCGAGAATGTCGGCGGAGGCCGACCGCAGATTCAGAGAATTGTCGACAGCCAAGCCGGCGAGAATCATGTCGAATTGGTCCGGCGGGATGCTCGTCAGGCCGGCAGGAATCGCCGCGAGCGCATTGAGGCGGGTTTCTGCGGAGTCATTCGTGTTCGCGCCGACGCTCGCCAAGGCCGCGGACAATTCCGCAGACGGTTCCTTGGTCGGAGGCAGCGAGCGCGTGACGGCGACGGCATCCGCAACCAGCGTGTCGCTCGATGCCAGCAGTTTGGACAACGTCTCCGCCCAGAGCACCGGCAATTCGGCCAGGCGAGATCGGGCCATCACGCGCAGCGCCAACTTTCGTGCGGCCGGCGCTTGGTTTTGATCTGCCGCGACCGAGGCGAGTAGCTGCTGAATCGATGCGGTTCCCGTAAACGTCAACAACTGCGATTCCAGCCGGGTCGCGTCAGATTCGGAGAGCGCTGCTTCATCGGGGGGGCCTTGATTCAACTGCTGCGTGAACCAGCCGGCGAGAGCGTCGCCCCAATCCGGGTGCCGTTTGAGCAGCCAATTGGCTGTGTCGCGATCGAGTTCCTCGGGCGAAGCGAGCAGCGGAATGACTTGGTTCGGCTGGAGTCCGCCTCCGGGCATTTGATCGAGTGCGAACAGCGCTGCACGCCGTCCGGGGGCGCGACTGGTTTCGATCTCCGCTGCTGTCAATTGGGGATCGCCGATCTCAATCAACGCATAGATGATCGAATGCTCCAGGAAGCGATCGTTGGTCTGGTCCGCGGCTTCGAGCAACAGGGGAACCTCAGCGGGGCTGCCGACTCGGCCCATGATTTCTGCGGCGAGGCGATTCTCGCCAAAACTCCCGGTTTTCAAGCTTCGTATCACGGTGTATTTGTTCGTCGGGGTAATCGACGCCGTGCGTGTCTGAGAATCCGCAGCTGCGGCGACGGTGCTTCCGCGATGAAGGCTGATGGCGTTCAAAGCCGCTTGTCGAACTTGAGAAAGCGGATGCCAGAACGCCATGTGACTGAAGAATTCCTCGGATTCAGGAATGCCGATTTGAGAGGACGCCCAAAGTGCCGCCAGTTCCGCAGGCATTCCCTGATTAAAAATTTGAGCAGCCGGATCTTGGCGCTTGTTCAACTCGATGAAGAAGTTCTTCATTTCGGGAGTCGATTTTCGACTGACGAATGCTTCCTTGGCCCGTTGCCGCACGGCAGGGCGCGCATCGGCCAACAAGTTCCAGAGAGTTTCGAGGGCTGGGCTTTTCCAATCGATGGTCAACCCGCGCGGATCGTCAATGGGGTTGGCTCCAGACTTCTTGACGCGATAAATCCCGCCGAGAATGTCTGGTTTGTGAAGTTGCGACGTCGGACAACAGAGCTTGTACCAGCCGCCGGTGTCGACGATGAGCAAGCTGCCGTCGGCGTCCTCGATGACGTCGGTCGGATGAAAATCGTGGTTGTTGGAGACGACGAAATCGGTGTCGGCGGACTCGTACGTGGCGCCTTTCGGGCTCAGCACGTGTCGCGACACCTTTTGCGTATTGAATTGGCAGGCGAACAGGTTGCCGTAGAATTCGGGGCCGAAGGCCGGCGACTCATAACACGCCAGACCACAGGGGGCGGCCGGGCCCAGATGGGTCATCACGGGCATCACGTCGCCGGTGCGCGGGTGGCCTTCCAGGGCGCCCCAATCTTTGCCGTAAACGCCGCCGTAGACCGCGTGCAATAACCCGTCGCGCTGGCCGTTGCCAGGGAAGACGAGGAACGTGGTGCTGAAAATGCGCTCGCCGTCCGGCAGGAAGACGACATCGACGGGATTATCCATGCCGCCGGTCATGACCACATCGAAATCCGAACCGTCCGGTTTGCAGCGGAAGATGTGGGCCGCCTTGGTCTTCCAGGGCTTGCCGTGGATGGTATAGCTCTGTTCGGCGAACGCGCCTTTGCACCAGTAGATGTAACCATCGGGGCCGAGATACGGACCGTGCAGATCGTTCGCGCAGCCGGTCAGCGTCTTTCCATCAAACCATTCGACGCGTTCATCAGCCACGCCATCGCCGTCGGTATCGGTCAGTTTCCAAATCGTGGGAGGGGCCGAGACGTAGAGCGATCCGTCGTGGAACATGGTCCCTTCGGGAAACATCATCTTATCGGCGAAGACGGTGCTTGTTTCGAACTTTCCGTCGCCGTCGGCATCTTCCAGTCTCAAGATGCGATGCGGTCGATCTTCGATCTGCTTTTTCACCGGGTCGTTCGAGCCCGAGGAATCGGCCACATAGAGCCGTCCCTGTTCATCAAAAGCGGCGGTGATCGGCCGGTCGATGAGCGGCGGGCCGGCGACAAGCTCGATTTCAAAACCGTCTGGCAGCGTGAACGTATGGCTGCCGATCGTCGTTTCGCCGGCGTTCAATGGGGCGATGATCGCCCAGCACAGACTCGCCAGGCAGAAGAATCCGACGCGGACCAATCCCGTCTCAGGCATGTTCGCCGCTTTCGTCTGAGTTGTCATGAGTGTTGATCAACAACACGGTGGGTACAGATGATTCTGACTGGGCCGGACGGTTCTCGCAATGGGGTCATGCTGCCAGAAAGCCCGACGCGTCAGCCAGGGACGGCGGTCTACTGTCGCTGGCTGGCACGTCGGGCTTTTTCATCGACCGAACTTAGGGCGGGTACGTGTAACTGGCGTCAAGGCCCAACGGCAGGCCGAGTTGCCAGTAGACGATCAGCAGGATGCTCCAGGTGACCAGAAAAGTGACCGTGTAGGGCAGCATCAGCGAGAGCAGAGTGCCGATCCCGGCGCGGCGGGAATAGCGCTGGACGAACACCACGACGAGCGGGAAGTAGGGCATCAGCGGCGTGGCGACGTTCGCGCACGAATCGCCGATGCGGTACGCCGCCTGGGTCAATTCCGGAGAAATTCCCAGCGACATGAGCATGGGGACGAGGATCGGGCCGAGCAGGGCCCATTTTGCCGACGCTGAACCGATAATCAGGTCGAGCACCACCGTCAATAGAATCACGCTCAGTACGGTGATGACGGCGGGAAGCTGCATCGCGGCGAGAAAATTGGCCCCTTTGATGGCGATCAAGACGCCGAGGTTGGATTGCGCGAACGCCGCCGTGAACTGGGCCACGAAAAACGCCATGACCAGGTAATAGCCCATCGTACTCATCGAATGAGTCATGGCCTTGATGATGTCGCGATGATTTTTCACAGTTCCCGCCAGATAGCCGTAGACGACGCCCGGCAACAGAAAGCACAGGAACAACAACGGAACGATCGCTTTCATCAGCGGCGCATCACGGCCGGCGAGATCGCCTTCCGGAGTCCGCCAAGGGGAATTCATCGGCCAACTGGTGATCGCCAGTCCTGCCAGCATCGCCCCCAGGAGCGCCAATGACACGCCCAGGGCGCTCAATTCGACCGTTGTCAGCCGGTCGAGTTGCGGCATGTCGACCGGGTCGCCGTCGACGGGCAGAGTGGCCAGCCGAGGAGCGATGAGTCGATCGGTGACGTACCAGCCGACGAGCACGATGACCACGCAGGACGCGCTCATGAATCCCCAATTGCACAGGGGATTGACCGTAATGTTCGGGTCGATGATCCGCGCCGAGTTTTGAGTGAAGCCCTGCAACAGGGGGTCGAGCGCCGTCGGAATGAACGACGCGCTGAAACCGCCGGAGACGCCGGCGAAGGCCGTGACGATTCCCAGCACCGGATGCCGGCCGGCCGCGGCGAACAGCACCCCTCCCAGCGGCACGATCAAGACATAGCCCGAGTCGCCGGCCGCATGACTGAGGAGCGCCACGAGCAGCAGCATGGGGGTAAGGAGCGCTTGCGGCGTCAGTTGCAACAATCCTTTGAGCGCCGCCTGGAGCATGCCCGTTTGCTCCGCGACTCCGGCGCCCAACAGAGTGACCAAGGCCAGGCCAAGCGGGGGGAACTCGACGAAGGTCTTCACCATGTTCGACAGGAAGCCGACTTGCGCGGGACCGGTCAATTGATTGATGACCCGAATCGGTTCGTGCGAGCGCGGATCCAATTCGCTGAATTCGACCCGCGACAGCACCGCCGACAGTCCCCAGGTCACGAACAGCGCCAGCACGAACAGGACGGCAGGATCGGGAAGCTTGTTTCCCAGCCATTCCACGCCATCCAGGGCGCGACGCCCCCACCCCGATGGCAAAGCAGACTCTGTCGACGATGAACTCATACGCGAATTCCTGAAGTTGCCGCTCGCAGCGCTGGTGAAATCGGCTCTAAAGTAGCGTCTTCGAGGTCAGCACGCGATCATGCGGCGTCTCGGCAGAGGGTTTATTCGCCGTCCGCCCATCCCTGTTGCCAGGCGTCGTCCCCGACCAGCGGCACGAAGGCGAACTCGCCGAGCGGCTCCGTTCGCCATTGGCCGGCCTGAAGCGTCAATCGCATCATGGTTTGACGCCGGGGATGGGGGCCGATCGGGATCACGATGCGGCCGCCTTCGGCGAGTTGGTCGCGGTAAGCCGTCGGGCAATGGTCCGCGCCGGCCGTCGCGATGATGGCGTCGAACGGAGCTTCGTCGGGCAGCCCGAGTGAGCCGTCGCCGACGGAGATGTCGATGTTTCGGTAGCCGAGTTCCGCGATCCGGGCCCGGGCTTCGTCGGCCAATTCCGGAATTCGCTCGATGGTGCAGACCCGCTGGCACAAGCGGGACAAGACGGCCGCGCCGTAACCGGATCCGGTGCCGATTTCCAGGACGGTTTCCTGGCCCTGCAACTGCAATGCTTCGCACATGAATGCGACGGTGTAGGGTTGGGAAATCGTCTGGTCTTGCCCAATCGGCAGGGCCCGGTCTTCGTAAGCGCGGTTTCGGAGAGATTCCGGCACGAAGACTTCTCGCGGGACTTCATTGATGGCGGCCAGCACTCGCTCATCGGCGATTCCCCGAGTGCGCAGCAAGTCGACCAGATGCCTGCGCTGTTCGGTGAAATCGGGAAGTCCGTTCATGACATCACGGCGCGCAGCGGCTGGCCTTCGGAGATCTTATGCGGCTGCCCCTTCTGATCCTGTAAGATCAGATCGTGCGGGATGCCGAGCAATTCATAGATCGTGGCGGCGATATCGTCCGGCTTCACCGGAAAATCGCTCACCTCAGCGGCATGCTTGTCCGTCGCGCCGTAAACCATCCCCCCGCGAATGCCGCCGCCGATCAATTGAATGGAGTACGCCCGTGACCAATGGTCCCGGCCGCCTCCCTCCACGTTGGTGACTTTCGGCGTGCGGCCGAATTCACCCATCACCACAATCAGCGTCTCGTCCAGCAGGTTCCGCTCCTCAAGATCCGTGACAAGCGCCGACAGCGATTGGTCAAACTCCGGCAACAGGCATTCGTTGTACAACCGGAAATGATCGAAATGGGTGTCCCAGATCTGGAAGGGCGACAGGCGGGTGTTGGCCGGATTCGCCACGGCGTTGGCCGTGACGAACCGCACACCGGCTTCGATCAGGCGCCGGGCCAGCAGCATGACTTGACCCATTTCAAAGCGACCGTAGCGGTCGTGAGTCTTGGGCGTCTCCAGGCTGAGGTCGAACGCCGCTTGCGTTTGCGGCGATGTGATCAGATCCAGGGCTCGTAACTGATGGCCGTCGACGGTTTCCAATCCCGCCGCTTGATGCGCCGCGGAAAATTCCTCATCCACAGTTTTCAATAACAAGCGCCGCGCCTGCAACCGGTGAGCGTCGATCCCGCCAGGCAGTTGCAGCGCTTCCGGGATCGGCAGCTTGCCATCCCACTCCGGCGAGCGCGCCATCATGCGGTTGCGGACGACAGGAAACGGATCGTAGGCGTTTCCCAACCAACCGCCGCCCGCGCTGGGCGTCGGAAATCCCATGTCGAACAGATACGTCGGCGTCAGGACGAAACTCGGCATGATCGTCGTCGACGGCATCACTTTTGAAATCACCGAACCATAGGTCGGATGATCGGTCGACTTCGAGGCGATGTCCTGATCGGTTCCCGGCGAATGACCGCTCAACGCGTAAGCAGCGCCGCTGTTATGTGCCAGCAAATGATGGTTCATCGAACGAACGATCGCCATTTGATCGGTCAGCTGCGCAAGCTTTGGCAGCTTTTCACAGATCTGGATCCCCGGGACGCTCGTGGAAATCGGCTGATAGGGCCCGCGAATGTGTTCCGGGGCCAGTGGTTTCATGTCGAACGTATCCTGATGAGCCATGCCCCCGTTAAGCAGGATCAGGATGCAATGCTTGGCTGAGCCGGTGGATTGTGCCTGCGCCGTCCTCCTCAGGAGATTCGGAAGCGTCAACCCGGCGAATGTCAGGGCTCCTGCTCGGAAAATTTCTCGGCGGGAGAGACGTCCGTGGCCAGAGATTGATGGCCTCAAGATCGAATACATGTCAGCTCCGAATTTCCATCATGCTAGCAGTCGGAAGGATTTTCGCGTCCGGATTCTTTAGTCAGCGAGTTCATAACACACGGCCATGAAGCTGTTGCGGAGCAGCAGTTTTCCGTGAGCGATCGCCGGATGGTTCCAACAGATGGGTTCCAAGGTGTGCAACTTAGAAATTTCTTCGTATCGGTCGGGATTCGCGGAAACCAACACCAGGTCGCCGTCTTCGGACAGAATCAACAGGATGTCATCGACCAGGACGATCTGCCCATAGCCGATTCGCGTGCCGCGCGCCTTCCATTTCAGCTTTCCCGTTGCCATCTCGAGGCAGCAAAGTGTGCCGTCGTCGAGGCCGTAGAGAAACCCGTCTTTCAGGATGCAGTCATTGAACTTGGGGCGGAAGCGATTCGTTTTCCAGACTTCCTCCGCGGTCCACGAATCGTTGGTTGACGCCAGCAAGCGGATTCTCGCGGAACCGATCCCATAGCTGTTGCCGAAAAAGACCGATTCATCCGGCAGGACGACGGGTTGAATGGAATTCACCTTGGGATCGTTGGTCCAGGGTTTGAACCAGAGTTCCCGGCCGGTCGCCAGCTCATGACTGCTGAGTCCGTTGCCGTGAAAAATCAAGACCTGGCGGACGCCCAGCAGCGTCGCCAATTGGGGCGATGCATAACTCGCGGGGTAGCTGCCAGCGGCCCAGACGATTTCTCCCGAAAGTCGATCGTAGGCGATCGTGGAGCGATCCTTCTCACCGCCCGGACTCACGATGACCAGGTCGTCAACGACCAGCGGGCTGCCCGACATGCCCCAGGGAATGTTGGCGGCTCGCGGACCGTCCTTCACGGCGTCTTTCAAAATGTCGGCCTGCCAGAGTCGACGGCCGGTCTTGGCATCGAGGCAGTTCAACAGGCCGGTTCCCCCGAGGGAATAGAGACGGCCTTCATGAAATTCCGGCGTTCCATGAGGTCCGTCGCCGCCGTTGGCTTCGGTAATTTCCAACCGCGCGGGATCGCCGTGCACCCAGACTTCTTCGCCGGTGTTCAATCGATAACACACGAGGCTTTCATTCGAGCCGCGCTGTTCCTGGGTGAAGGCGAATTCGCCCACGATCGCGAAGGATGACCAGCCCAAACCCACCGGATGCCGCCACAGTTCTTTCGGCGGCCGCTCGTTCCAGTCGCGCCGCAATTTGATTCCCGTGACGATGCCGTCCCGCCGTGGACCTCGAAAGCCGGTCCAGTCTCCGTCACTGGCGAGCCACGGTTCAACGGTGGCGTTTGCAGACGATTCAACCGCCTGATCCGGTGATGCAGCGGTCTTTTGTTTGGCAAAGAATTCGTCGGCCGCTTGTTTGGAACTGGGCTGCCAGCGGTAACGGAAGCGAGGAATCATCTCCCCATCCACGCCGTCAAACGAGTAGACGCCGCCCAGCACCACGAGCATAGCGCCGATCGCTCCCCAGACGGCGCCGCGAATGCGCCATGGTTGAGCGGAAAAGAAAGTCCACCAGAGGGCGAGTGCAAAAATCGCCGCCGGCCAGACGTACAGCGTCGACATCTTGGACAGCGTGCGATCCCCGGCATAGTGCGTCCAGAGGGCAGCCTGTGCCAGGACGGCAATCGTCAGGATGCCCACGCCGATTATCCAGCGGCCGCGGCCGACGGAACGAGTCACTGGGGGCTTCGGGGCGGAAACGTCAGAGGAAATCGACATGAGGAATTCTTGTTAAAGGAAAATCAGGGAAGTCGGCGTCACGGCAGAAAACGCGCGCGTTCCTGGGGAGTCGGCAGGCGACACGTTTCTTTTTTTCCGAACCAGCGATACCGGTTGCGCGCCACGATGCCGTAACCAAGGTCGCGCAGCGGTTTGGGAATCAGCCAGAGCAGGCCGCCGGCGAGTTTCTCCAGCGGACCCAATTGCCATAAAATTCGTACGAACGCGGACGACTTGCGAAAGCACCGGCCATGGAGTTGCAAGACCATCGAATTGAGATTCTCAATATCGGTTTGTAGCAATCGCGCGGCGGCGGTCTCTCCTTGCAGGGGACTGAATCGAAACACCGCAGCGCGGTCACGGCTGATGATCCAGTTGACGGACGAATTGCACAATCCACAGACGCCGTCGAAAAATACGATCGGTCGATCAATCGCCTCGACCGGCAATTCTGAAGCCGGTGAGCAGGGAACCGAAGCCGTGGAAAATGTGGTCATGATTGCGGCGTCCCATCCGAAACGTTTGTCGTGTTCAAGAGATAACCGTGGACGCGGACTGGACTTAACGGAGATTGTAGCGACTTTTGAGATTCTCGCCCAGATGTTGACGCAACTGGTCCGTCTGTTAGAATGGAACCACTGCTCTATCAGGCTTGCTCTCCTGCGAGCCGTCGAGAGTGGAGACACGAAGCTTGCGGCCGTGCTGGAAACGGTGATCGGCTCGTGCGAGCCTGCTGCTGGCAGGCGGTTCCGTTGGCCGTCAGATGCGACTCGGAGCCATCTCCTCCGGAACAGGTCGTTGTCCTGACGGATTCCGTCTGAACACCGAAAATCGGCCGCTTTCGTGGCGTCCGTCTTGATAGGATGTACAAGAGCATTGCAGGGGGCGGATTTACGGCCGGATTGTTCGGCCGGTCTCCGCGGGGGAATTGTCATGGGATCCGAAATGTCGTCGATGGGGCTGGTGCTGGGTTTTTTCCCTTCGCTGGGCGTCCCGGAACTGGTGGTGCTGGCCATCATCGTGCTGTTGCTGTTTGGCAATCGCCTCCCGAGCGTGATGAGATCGCTGGGACAGAGTATCACGGAATTCAAAAAAGGAACTCGGGAAGAGTCTCAGGATCTCGACCACGATTCCAAAGACAAGTAACTCGCGTGCGGCGCGGGATGTTTTCAAACACAATTGATCGTGGTATTGAGGCGAGGCGTCGGATCGCCGTCGTCTCAGGGGAAAAAGGAGCAAACCATCATGTTGCCCGGCATCGGCGTTCCGGAAATGATCGTGATCGGCATCATTGCTTTGTTGCTGTTCGGCAAGCGGTTGCCGGAAGTGGCGCGCAGTCTCGGCAAGGGGATTACCGAGTTTAAAAAGGGCTTGAGGGATGTCGACGCGGACAGCGACCGCGCGTCCTATTTGTCCTCGACCCGCGAGAGTTCGACGGCTCGTCCCACCGCGCCGGAGGAACGCCTCGAATCGACGGCTCCCAAATTCGAGCCGCCGACGTCCGAACCGACCGAATCATAACGGATGGGCGGTAGGACATGGGGTTGAGAAGGTCGTCGTCGGTCGACGCACAGACGGCTTTTTCAATGGTCCTTGCTCGTGAGTTGATCGTATTCGAATTTCTTCTACTCGAAAGTTCGCGGGATGCGTTTGCTGCTGTGGCAGTCGTGGTTATTGGCGTTGATCAGCTTCGGCGCGGCGAGTGCCGCTGATACGCCTCCAAAAGCGTTTATCGATGGGGAAGGGCCCGGATGGGTCGCGCTGGGACAGCAGGATTTCACGAACGTCAACTGTGAACCGGACACCTGGACGTGGAAGGATGGCGGCGTCCATTGCACCGGCAAGCCTGTCGGCGTGATCCGTTCGATCAAGCCCTATCAGAATCTCGAGTTGGTCGCCCAGTGGCGGCATTTGTCCTCCGGCGGCAATTCCGGCATTTTTCTCTGGGCCACGGAAGAAGCTCTCACCAACCTCAAACCAGGCGCCTTGCCGCCCGGCGGTATCGAAGTTCAGGTGCTCGATCACGGCTATGCCGAGCAATATGAAAAGCAGACCGGCAAAAAACCGGATTGGTTCACCACGAACGGCGACGTTTTCCCCGTCGGAAAGTCCGACATGAAGCCCTTTCCGCCGATCGCGCCCGACGGCAAACGCAGTTTCCCGCGCAAGAACCTCAGCAAAGGCGTCGGCGAGTGGAACCACTATTATGTCCGCGCGATCAACGGCGAAGTCCGACTGTGGGTCAACGGCGAAGAAGTCTCCGGCGGCCGCGAATGCACCCCCAGCGCCGGATTTCTTTGTCTGGAATCCGAGGGCGCTCCAGTCGAGTTCAAGGGACTGAAGATCCGCGAGTTGCCGTGAGCCGGCGACGAAATGGCTTAGCACACGATTCGTTTAGAAATAGTACTGGAAGCGGATCCAGAACAAATCGTTGTGACGGGTCAGCCCGGTGGGGCTGAACAAGACATTGCTGCCGTACATGGCGTGCTGCCAGTCGAAGTAGATCTTCGTGTACGTGTTGAGGTACCAGTTCACGCCGGTGTCGATCGTATTGACTCGATTGGTCCAGAGGTTGGGATCGGCGAGCTCGCCGGTGAACAGGTCGTTTCCCAGGGCGAAATGATCAAACCGGGCCTGGACTTCAAAGGCTCCCGGGCCGCGGCGGCCGGCCCGCAGGTCGAACGGCTTGAGCGGTTTCACGAACGTCCGCCGATCGATTTCTTCGCCTGTCAGAAAGTAGCCGAACTGGACGTGGAAGGCCTGCGTCGGCACGCGGACCACGTTCTGCGTCGTGGTTTGCAGGTACGTGTTGAAGCCGGCGTCGTACGCCCCGAGCAGGCTGAGCTGTTTGTAATAATAAGCCAGGTGCAACTCCCAGAGTTGCCGCACCCCTTGCTCGCGCACGTCGTCATTGAGTTCCAGAAACGTGGAAACGCCTTTCAGCGTGCCGGTGCTTTCCGTCGCATTCGCGGACGTGCGAAAATCGACCGGCAGCGGTTCCTGGTCCTGCATGCCCCAGGCCAGCGACCCGCCGAGATTGAGATTCTTCAACGGCGCCAGCGATTCAATTTGTTCGAAGGGCCGCGCATTGACGAAGACCAGCAGGTCCTTGCTGCTGTTCGTGTCGTAATAAGAGTTCCGGGGCCCGTTGGCCAGCGCCACGGCGTACTCCATTTTTTCGTCCCAGATTTCGCCGTGGACCATCGCCGCGAAATTCCGGTTATAGCCCTGATTCAAGGCAAACACGGACCGTTCGGGAGTCGTTAAAAACTGGTTGCTGAGGGCAAACCAGTCATAGGTGAACGGCACACGGTAGCGCCCGATGCGAAACTGCACGCGCGAGTCGTAATTGAAGTTGAAATAGGCGTCGAGCAGGTCTAAATCACCCAGCCCTTTGTTGATCGAGACGTTGTACTCGATCGGCTTGGTGAGCCGGCCGTTGAAAATCATGCGCATGCGGGGAATGTAAAACCCGAATTGATTGACGGGATTGGAATGCGCCTGGGCGTACATGCGCGTATCCAGTTGCATTTCGCTATGGAAGTTCAGCGTGTATTCGCCGTCCTTCGTCTCCCATTTGAAGCCTTCAAAGAAGACCCCTTGCAGGTCCCGCGGTTGTTCCTGGAACACGGGTGCCGGCTCATCCGTCCGAACGTCCGGCGGCTGATCGTCAAACAGTTCGTTCGCATCCTGAACGGCCTGAACCAACTGAATTTTCTGCGGCTCGGAAGCCTCCGCCGGTGTCCCCGTCACAGCGCGCGTCCAGCCGTCTTCCTCTTGGAAAGCTTCGTCAAAACGCTGAAGCAGACGCCGGTGCGATTCCTCCAGCTGGCGGAAACGTGTTTCCAGATCGGCGGGCGGTGCAGCCGTTTCCTTGGCCGAGCGCTCCACCGGCTTGGCTGCGTCCTCTGCGTTCACGGCGGAACCGCAAATCGTCCCGTAAAGAACCAGACTCATCAATAGCCATGCCAGGACGCAACGCGAGAACTTTGCTCGCGGCGTTCCTCTCAAGTCGCAACGTACCAACGCCGTCTGCATCGTGTGCAGCGATTCGAGGATTTGTGAATTTCTGATGAAGATGAAGGGCGGTCGCTTTGTAACTGGGGCGGCATGACGCTGCAAGATGGATGCAAGGCATGATCAAGATTTGTGTTATGACAATTTTCTTTCCATCGGTGCCGGTATTTGTCCAGGCGACTTGTTAATGGTGACCTCGATCGGCAATTCCTGCCGGTTCTCGCGCTGACCGGGGCGAATCCGCGTCGTGAGACGCGAAAAAATCAGGGCGTGGTCAGATCCCGCATGGCGGCGAGCGTTCGCTCCAGTTCATCGACTAACGCCGGGCACACGCCAAGCCGCCGGTATTCCGCGAACAGAGTGGTGTAGTACCAGAGCGAACCCTCCTTTCCCCCAGCAAACTTCTGCCACACGGTTTCCCCGTGTTGCCGAAGATCGCTGACGATGGAGCGCGCGTTGTGCAATTTATCGCAGCAGGAAACGAAGTGCGCCGAGGAGTTTGCCGTCGCCAAGCCCGCAATATAGCCTTCTTTTCTGGCCTGCCAGGGGGGTTTGGGATAGGTGTCGGCATCGGTGCAGCCAATGACAATCTCCGCGACACGGTCGCCGAATCGTTGGCGGACATCGGCTGCCCTCGCCTTGCCGCCGGCATCCTCGACCACATCATGCAGGAGCGCCGCAATGGCTTCGTCTTCGTCAGCCCCATATTCCAAAGCCAGCCCAGCAACCGAAAGCAGATGGGAGATATAGGGTGTCTGCGTGCCTTTGCGTGTTTGCCCAGCATGGGAAATACACGCGTAAGAAATGGCTTGCTCGAATCGAGGTGATAAAATCATCAAGGAATCCGTATCAATTCGCTGTAGCAAGACTCTTGTCAACTGTTGCAGTTCGAACCATCAAGGCGAGTCGGCATAACCCAGATCAATTCGTGGAACTTCCATTCAATTCAATGGTTGTGTCATTTGCTTGTTTTGGCACGAAAATTGTATCACAGTCTCGCAGTTCTTTCAGGGACATTATATCGATGCGATGCACGGATGGTTCTTCGTGTTCGATCTTTTATCCCCCGCGCTTATGACGGGCATGGTTGTGTCCGGCGTCATCATTAAAACCCGTGTGCGGGGAGCACCCGCCGGCTAACACCGGCGGGTGTTTTTTTTAATGAATCTCATTCGCGATTTCGGGGTGGATCGGCTTGCAATTCCCGCTTGATTCGCAAGTATTCTCCCAGCGACCAGGCTTGGAAGGGGCATCCTCCTGCTGCGTGCGGTGGGTCGCCGTCGGCGACCTCCGGCAAGTGGCCGAGACCACTTGATTCCAGCTGACTCGCCAATGGTTTCAGAAAATTGTCGTTGGCAAATTGTCGTTGGTCCGGCGAATTTCCGTAGGTGCGCAGCCAAGCCTCGGTAAACGGGCCGGCCAACCAGGGCCAGACGGTTCCCTGGTGATAAGCGGCGTCCCGTTGTACGACTCCGCCTTGATAGCGACCGTGATACGCGGGATCCGAGGGCGAAAGCGTCCGCAGGCCACACGGGGTCCAGAGTTCCGTCTGCACGCGATCCACGACTGCCCGCGACTCAACAGCGGAGAGCAGGACCAACGGCAGTCCTCCCACGGCAAGAATCTGATTGGGCCGAATGGAGTTGTCCCGCCGGTCGGGTACATGATCGCAATCGACGACATCGAACAGGCATTGCCGATCGGGATTCCAGAAGCGCCGCCTAAAATTGGCGACCCCGGTGCGAAACCAGCTTTCATAGTTGGGCGACAGATGTTGGAACGCGTGCAGCGCATTCAACCAGAGCGCCTGAACTTCGACCGGTTTGCCGATTCTCGGCGTCATCACCCAGTCGCCGACCTTGGCGTCCATCCACGTCAATTGCATGCCCGGTTCGCCTGCCGCAATCAGATTGTCGAAATCCATGCAAATCTTGAATCGCGTTCCGGAGGCATAACCGCTCAGGATTCTTCCCACCGCCGACTCCAGGCGTTGTCGCGTGGAATCGGCGACGGCGTAAGGCTCGCTCGGCGCACGGCGCAAAAAATCAGCCACGGCGATGGCGTACCAGAGCGAGGCATCGACAGAATTGTATTCGGGCAGCTCACCGGAATCCGGAAACCGATTCGGGACCATGCCCTCCGAGACGTGGTTCGACCAAGCCAGAAGGATTTGTTCCGCCAGTTCAAACCTGCCGGTGGTCAGGCACAGGCCTCGCAGCGCAATAAACGTATCTCGGCCCCAATCGGTAAACCAGGGATAGCCGGCGATCAGCGTCCGGTCCCGACCCCGCCGCACGGCGTACGCGTCCGCCGCGCGCTCCAGTGGCGACGCGAATTGTGCGCGGCGCTGCTGTTCCAGTTCGACAAGTTCGGCGGAGACCGTCAGCGGGTCCGCAGCGGAACGGGGAGACGGCCGGGCCGCTTGAGCCGTCCAAATTAAGACGGCCGGGCCGGCGCGCAGGTCCCAGACGAAGGCGCCCGGGGCGGCGAGATCTTCCAAGAAATCGAGTCCCCGATCGCGCTCCGCTGGATAGAGGAACTGGCGGTACCACATCGGTTCATGCAGATACCGGCCATTGGAGCACGCTTCAACCGAAGGGACTCCCGGATACGGACGCCAGCGGAGAACTCGTCCTTCGACTTCCGGCGCGAACTGAAAATTCGGATTTTCGTGGTGCAGCGCGTGATAATCGCGGCCGGAGAAAAAAGGGCGCACGCCCAGCCGCAAGGACGAGGTCGCGCTTCCCTCTGTCAACAGCGTCCATCGCAAGAGGGTTTGAGAAACGCCATGCACGACGAGCAGTTCCTGCCGAACTCGTAATCCGTCAGGCAGTTGAAAGACCCAGGTCGGCCACGGTTCGGTCTCGAACGATTCCCGTGTGGGGATGCACTCCGGCACGATGACATTCGGCGCGTAATGCTGCGACGACAGAAACGTGGTCGCGTGATCCGTTTCGATCCAGACGTCGCCTCCGTTCACCAGCACGTATCGCGCGGTCGGCGGAGTCTTCGCGGAAAGCAACCAGGCGTGGTAACGCCGGGTGCGACGGGTGGAGACCGTTCCCGAGGCAAACCCGCCGAGTCCGTCGGTTTCCAGCCATTCCGCACTGGGAAGCACAGGCTGCTGCACGCGGTCTTTCCGTCAGAATTCACGAACGCGTTAATCACTCAGGCTGACTTTACCCGCTGAGGCGGAGTGAGAACAGCCTATGCGAAAGCCTCGTCAACCTCCGACGCGGCGGTCTGCTGGTCGGGCATTGCCGGCAGAATCGGGCTGTCCATCGAGCCGGAGGACGGGCGGACCGTCAACGGGCGGACCGGCATCGGTTGAACTTCGACTTCAATCCGCGGCAACCGGACAATGAACAGCACCGTGGCGCCCCGCAGCAGCGACGAACAGGCAAACACCCACAGATAGGCGCTTTCTGTCACGCCCAGCGCCCAGAGCAATCCGCCTCCCAGCAGCGATCCGAAAGCCAGCGCGGCGGAATTCGCCAAGTTGTACCAGGTGAGAATTCCCGTTCGCTCTCGGGCCGGGATCGTCTCGAAGAACAGCAGGAACAGCGCCAGTTCATAGGCGGCCCAGGTCGTCCCCGCGACCGATTGCAGCACCATCAAATACCACAGATTGCTGCTGACCAGCCAGCCGGCCGAAAGGGGAACGATGCCGATCGCGCCGATCCATAACAAGCGTTGCGCTCCCACGCGGTGCGCGTACTGGCCCCAATACGGCAACGTTAAAAACTTGGTGACGAACGAGACGCCGAGGAGTACCGCGAATTCCCAGTACTGGAGTCGCAGCAGTTTCAACATATACGGAGAAAAGTAGGGGCCGGCCAGATAGACGCCCGCCTGCATCAGCACGGCGAACATCAAAAAGCGGCCGGAATCTCCGGTAAACATGCGTGAAATGATCACGCGGCTGCTGAGGTCTCGCAACGACTTCGTTTCTGGCGGCAATTCGCGCTGCAAGTACAGGCAGATCATCGACGTCAACCGACAGATCAGGGCGACCAGAAATACGCCGACGAAGACCAGTTCGACCGTGCGTTCCCCGCTCCATTTCCCGCCTTGCAGGGCCAGGCCGGCTCCGAGGAAACCGAGAAAGGTGGCGGCCTGATTCACACGGGAGCGACGGGCAAAGAATGTCGCCCGCTGTGAAGCCGGCACGACGGCGCCCATCCACGTGTTCCAGGCCGGGCTCGAACCGAGACTGGCCGACCAATACAGCGAAGCCACGATCATCAGTGCGGCATGACCGATCGACCCGGTCCAGGCGGCGATGATCAGCGGCACGAAGCAGGTTGTCTGCAAAACCGCGCAGCAAATCACCCATCGGCGGTGGGAGCGGAGCCAACGCACACCGCCGGGAGACACCAGTTGCAGCAGGCTGCCCAGCAGAATCGGCACACTGGCCAGGAGGCCCGCATAGACTTCGCCGAGGCCGAGCGCCAGCGCGAATGCGGAAAAATAGGTTTCCCCCATGCCCACCATCAGCCCGTAGGCCGCGCCGTCGCCGGTGCTGAGCACGAGATCACGCTGTAAATTCGGCAACTCGGCCGGCGTCTCGCTGATCTGCGGGCTGGCCGAAGCCGGAAGCGCGGGCTTCCGTTCTGCTGTTGCGCTCACCGCCGTGTCATCCTTGTCCGATTGGCGCGCTGTCCGGCGGGCGATTATAGCAGACCGAAGTCGGCGTCGGAAGACGACTGCTCGGTTCGGTTAACGTGCCAGTGGCGAACTCAGGCTCAGTTGTGAGGCCAGGTCCTCGTCGCTGCCGCTTTCCGGTCGTTCCTCAAACGGCATGCCTCGCTCTTCAAATAAGTCCTGGAGTTCCTCAGGGGGATTCTTCAGCAATTCTTCCGGAAACGCTTTGTCCAGCCAGGCGCGGTTGCGCTTCACCAGCGCGATATTTTCTTCCGGGGCCTGTTGCAGCTTTTGGATGCGAATCATCCGGGGAATCCACATGGCTTGCACGATCACCGCGTAACGTGTTTCGGGGGACAACAACGTAAAGGCTTGCTGATAGTTTCGATTTAGTTCATCGACCTCCTTTTGTGCGCGGTCGGCAATCGCCGCCAGGTCCAATGTCGGCGGAACACTGCTTCGGCAATTTGCCGCGCCGATGGCGAGCAACAGCCCCGCGAATTGCTCCGCGGTCAACTGTTCCCGTTGCAACAAACGCATCAGCAGTTTATGACGCGCAAAGACCGGAGCCAGCCGGGCGGGATCCCAGCATTCTTCGCGTCGCCGAACCTCTTCTCTGCACAGGTCAGACACCAGCGCGGTCCGACCTTCCTGCCATTGCGGCGGGGGCGGAAAAATGGCCGGAAAACTTGGCAAGCGGCGGTCCGGAAGGTGATCGACGACGCGAACAAACGCCGCCCACTCGTCTTCAGTGATTTGCTCATGCAATCGTTTGGTTGCGCCGGGTTCCGGCGGCGGGCTGGCGCAGCCCGAAATCAGCGAACAAACCGCGATCAGACAAACAGGCAAGAACTCGAAAGTTCGAACCTGAGTCAGCACTGGTTCACGAGAGGCTGATCGACCACGCATGGCATCCGACGGCCGTAAAGGAGAATCCCATGCCACTTATCGACGCACGACCGACAAGCCGTTGATTCTCGCTGCCGATCGCGTCAGGTCCCGAAAAATCTGCGCGCTGAAGTTGCAAACGGCCTCGGGAAATGTGCCGGCTGTGAGAGTTATGCCGAATGATTCGCCGTTGAGCCGCTCTCTCAAGGTCTCAGGCAAATTCGAGAAAGCCGCTGACACGCTGAGCCGTGAGGAGGCAAAGGATTGCTTGGAGGCCCAACCACAGGCCGACCAGCCGCAATTTACGAGCGGCAGGCAGTTCACGGAAGAACTCGAACCAGCAAGCGCCGCTACAGCAGACAAAGTACGGCATCAGAAAAATCCAGAGGCGGGCCGATTCGCCGGAGTTTTTGCCGGACAGCCAGAGCCAACTCCAGGTGATGAGCGTCGCCAGGCACGGAGCCCGGAACAGATTGTTCCCATGGTCCGGGCGAAACCGCACGGCCGACCCGATTCCCGCCAACGACCAGACAAAGACCGGTGCGCCCAAGGCCAGCATCAACTCGGGCGGATTCTCCAGCAGCCAGCACCAGTAGGTTCGCGCGTAATGGGCATAGAACCCGGCGTGGTTCCGATAGTTCAGCCAGAAGATTTTCCCGAGCGGAATGTCGCCCCAGACCGTAAGCAGACCAAACACGCTCAAGCTGACGAGCGCTGCCGCGCTGATTGTCGTCGCCGCACGACGCAGCTCAGCAGTTCCTTGACGCTTGCGAATCGCCGGCCAGGATTCGAACAGCGACAACAGCGCCAGCCAGAGCGCCACCGGCAGGAATGCCAGGCTGCACAACAGGCTGGCTGACCAGACAACTGCCGTCAGTCCACTCAGCCCGAGCGAGCTCTTACGCCAGGCCGCGATCCACAACCAACTTGTCAGCATGGCCAAGCAGGCGTAAGCGACGTCCGATTTCGGTAAGAAAACCGCAATCGCGGGGACCAGCGGCCAGGACGTGGCGCACAGCCAACTGGTGGGTCGGTCCGCGTAATGCCGGACGAAGCCGTAGATCGGAATGACGGTGACGGCGGCCATTCCCAACACCAGCAGCGCGGCCAGCCACAAGACCGCTCGATCCCGATCGATGAATGGCGTTGGCTGGACGACGCCCGGCTGTTGCAGGCTTTCTGCGAGGACATCGAACGCTGATCGGACTGCTTCAGGCTGCGAAGCGTTAATCCAGGGGACGATTCCAGGCAGCCGTTCGACGCCGCCGATCAATCCGTGAAATAATAGAAACAACCCGGGAGGGTGCGTGCCAACATGTAGCACGTCGCCTTCTTCCATCAATGTTTCGTAGTTCCGCAGCAGTAGGCGGGGGTTCGGTTCCTGATGGCGAGCCTTGTAGAAGTATCCCGACGTCGAAGGATAGAACAACACAAAGGGAATTCGACTGATCGAGGCGCCGGAGGTGCCGGTTCCCGCGGCCAGCGGAATCCAAACGAGGCCGAAGACGACCAGGCCCGACAACCAGCCGCACACTTCGCGGCGCCGTGGATTCGCCGTTTGAAGCCGATGAAACCCCGCGCAGGCAAACGCCGTATAACCAACTCCGCACGCCGTCCCGAGAATGAGATTCGCCGTCAAATCGGGCGTCACGGCGAAACGCTTCCAGGTCCACTCACCCACGATTCCCAGCGGCCAGTCCGTCCACCAGACCAAGGCGAGTCCGGCGGCACTGGCCAGGCAGGTCAGTGTTAAGAGGAGTCCCCTTCGCTTCATGCCGCCGGTCCCTCACTGACTTCGCGCTTGGCTCCGAGTCGGCCAATGGAAAAGCCCGGCTTTGCCGCCCAAAGCCGGGCCCTTCGCGCAAAGTCTCGGTTTCGAGCTATTCCCGCGACGGGGAGGTGGTGATCGACAGCTCCGCATCGAGGACCTGCTTGATTCGTTTTTGCGAATCGAGCAAATGAGCCTTCGAGTAATCGTCCAGCTTGAGGTCAGACTTGTCGAGCGTCGTCTGAATCTGCCCGTTTAACTCCGTCAGCATCATTCGGGCGACGACCCGCGCATCTTCAGGATAGCTCGTGCCCGCGATCGGCAGGCGCGACCGGGCCGAACCCCGCAGGCTGCCTTCCCGAGACAGGTAATTTCCGAGGACGATGTCGCTCAACGATTTCAGCGTCAGTCGCTGCAGGCTGCGGCGACTGGCGGCGATATACGGCGTGCGATTGTTGAACTCGCCCGTCGGCGGCTGCTTCAGCTCTTTGAACACGGCATCGGCGAGTGTGCGCAGATGCTCCGCCATGGTGTACGCGTCCTCGTTGGCGGCCACTTTCGCTTCGCCGTCCTGTAAACGACTGAGTTTCACCGGGCTCAACAAGAGACCAAGCAGTTCTTCCTGCATGATCGAAACGGTGTCGTTAATCGGGTAATCGACCCGGGGCGGTTCGCGCATGCCCCAGTGGCTCCAGCGTGTCGCCGCGAGCGAATTCAGCAATTGCGGATCGAAGGGCATCGGCGACAGGGCGGTTTCCGCCAGGAGCGACATCGCCGCTCGTTGTTGAGCCGCTTCCACTGGTTTGAACGGCGCCCGGGCCGGGCTGTCTCCCTTGTGATCGCGGTGGACGTACACGCCGCCGGGGAAGCGCGCCGTGAAGAACGCCGTGCGCCAGTATTCGCCGAACAGCAGTCCAAAGGCTTGCCGGGCTCGCTGAAAACCTTCACCCGCATCCACCGAGCGGTCCACGATTTTGGGAATCAACGCCGCTGCGGTGGTCATCTGGCGTCGGCTGTAGGCCAGCGGATCCTTGCCGAGGTCAAATCGATTCGTCAGCGGATCGGGATCGATCGTGCCGCGCGTATCTTCGTCGGTGGCATAGTCCAGTCCCGCTTCACCGCTGCGCGCGGCGATCTTGGCGAGTTCCGCCGCTTCGTCGCCGCTGATCGGCTTGTAGCCGTATTCTATGGCCCAATAGTCATACGGACCGATGGTCGACGAATAGTAAGCGGTTTGCTTGGCCCCGGCCGAGACCATGTTCACCGGTGAGTAATCCATCACGCTGGCGACGATGGGCTCGTTCGCTTTCGTGGGGTCTTCGATTTCCGCCAGCGTCTTCCAGGAACTGGCCTTGAAGTTGTGCCGCAGGCCGAGCGTGTGGCCGACTTCGTGCATGACCACTTCTTTCAGGGCCTGCATCAGAAATTCTTCCGGCAATTCGCCCCGTTTCTGCAAATCGCCGGTCGCCGCCAGTGCCGCCGCGGCAAATCCCATCTGACGTTGCATGCCCTGGGAAAGCCGGCAGCCGGCCAAACGCCCGCGATCGCCCATGAAGGGCGGGGGGGCCGACGGAGCGAGCAGCGATTCCTCGTCGCCTGCCAATGCCGCGATTGCCGCCGGGCTGAAATTTTCGTATTCCTGTTTCCAGAATCGCAGGAAACTCGCGTCGAAAATAATGTCCGCATCGAGAATTTCCCCGGTGAGCGGATTCACCCGTGACGGTCCCATGGCGAAGCCGGCCTCCGCCGTAATCCACCGAAACGTGTTGTAGTTGACGTCCTCGGGATCCCAGTCGGCGTTGTCGGGCTGCTGTTCGACTTCGACGGCATTGTCAAAACCGAGTTTTTCAAACGCTTTGTTCCATTCTTCGATGGCCGATCGGACAATCGGTCGCAGTTTGACCGGCAAGGTTTTTTCAATCCAGAACTTAATCGGCTTGCGCGGAGGGGAGACCTTGGCGGACGGTTCCAGTTTTTGGAGATCCCAGCGCGTGATGTACCGGACGAAATGCTGATCATCGCTGTCGTCGGAGAAGTCTTTTGTGGCCGTTAGGAAATAACCGACGCGATCATCCGCCTTGCGCGGTCGATAGGGCGTCGCCGGCAACTGGCTGATGCTGTAATGCACGCCGACTTGCATGCCCCGCGGGTCTGCCACCGTGTCCGGAGCGCCGAAGCGAGGATCGGAAGAGAAGACGGCGTTGATTTCGATTTCGCAATTGCTCGCAAACGGTTTCACCTTGCTGACCGTCGACCGATCGATCGAAAAGGATGCGTTCAACACCCGGCCGACGAATTCGTCGTCGCTGAAGAACACTCGGGTCATGTCGACCAAGCTGCCGCCGGGCGTTTCCGCGACGATGGGCAGGGCATACAGCACGCTGTCGCCATAGGCGTTTTTGACCGCCGCGGCCTCGGGCGTGCCAGGCTTCGCGCGAAAGCGAACGTTCCGCCGCAAAAGGTGCATCTTGTCGCCGACTTTGCGAAACGACCAGAGCACGTCGTCGCCCCAGGTCATGCCGCCGATCACGATGCTGCTGCTCACGCCGCGAGAGATCGATGTGAGCATGATGAAATCATGATTGAGCTGATTGTTCTTCAGATCGACCATGATCTGCTGATCTTTGTAGTAGACGTTCCACATTTTGTCCTGCGGATACGCCTCGGCTTTTTTCATGCCGGCGGTCACGGTTTCGAATTTCGATTTCGGCGGGGCGGCCGGTTCGTCCGCCTGGCTGAAAGTTGCCGCCATATTCGCCAGCAGCGCAGCTGTTACCCAATGCGACACACGACGCGACATCGCTTTGACTCCTGAAAGTAACCCAGCTCGACATCAACGGCCGATCGAGTCGCGCTCTGGGCTGAGTTGGTTGTCCGATATTTGGAAATACGTGGAATACGGAGATTTCAGTAGATGATTCTACCGGGAGACGAGTCGATTGCACTGGTTCAGTTCGCGAAAATCCCCTGATTCCCCCGAATCCCGGGGGTCGCGCAACCCGCACAATCGTCACAAACCAGCCCGGCCTGGGTGCTCGATTCGTTCAATCGGCTTCGACGAGCACCACGACGCAGGTGATATTGTCCTTCGACCCGCCGGCCTCCGCGGCCCGGACGATCTTCTCGGCGATCTTCGCCGGGTCGCTTCCCTCGGCCAGCAATTTGGCCAGATCCGGATCGCTGACTCCGCCGGTCGCGCCGTCGGAGCACAGCAGCCATCGGTCGCCCACTTGAGGAGTGATTTGCTTGGGGTTCGTGCCCGTGCCTCCCTCCTTGGTTCCCAGGTAGCGATAAAGGACGTTCCGATAACGGTGGTTGGCCGCCTCCTCGGGCGTCAGTGTCCCGGAATCGAGCAGGGCCTGCGTCAGGGAATGGTCGGTCGTCAACTGCTGGAGCTTTCCGTCGCGCAGCAGATAAGCTCGGCTGTCGCCGATTCCGCCGACAAAACACCGTCCGCCGGCATGGACCAGAAACGTCAGCGTGGTCCCCATATTGTGGAGCTTGGAATCGAGTTCACCCAGCGCCATGATTTCGAAATTCGCCTGGGACACGGCGGAATCGATGGTCTTGATGACGTCGTCCGCGGCACCGGATTCAAAATCAATCTGCTGCAGCTTCGGAGGAATGATCTCCATCGCCAGCGAACTGGCGCGCTCTCCGGCGGACTGCCCGCCCATGCCATCCGCGACCAGGAAAAAGCGATGTTCGGGATCGACGAGAAAGTTGTCCTCGTTATTGTCCCGATAGTTTCCGGTAATGCTCAGGCAACCCGTACGAAGCTTCATAGTAGTCTCAGTCTCGGTCCGACGCGCCGGCGGCCGCCCAGGCTCCCGAAGGAAGAGGCCATTTGCACAGAGGTGAAAATCTCATCTTACGCTGTTCCGAGGACGGGGCAAAGCGTCTGCATCAGATCTTGCACCCCGACGGTCGTGGCCCCGATCAGCAACTCTCCCGCTTCAAACCCCGCTCCCACGCCGAAGACTCGATTCAATCCCTCCACGAGTTGGAACACACGTTCTTTCGACGGCGGAAATTGCGATTCATACGCCCGCACCGCCGCCAGTTTGATCTCCAGCGTTTTGGAAATGTCGACCACGAACCGCCCTCCGCCCTCCGGCCATTCAAACGGAGAGAAACCCAGCGGATACCACAATTGTTTCATCACCGTGTGCACAGGCAAGCCGCCAAATTCGTCGTCCCACTTGGATAACCGCGCGTAAAACACCGCCGCATCGGTGATTTGCATCGCCTGCCAGTGGTCGGGAGATGCCATCGGCGTTTTTCCTGCCAGCCCCAGCACGATTTTCGGTCGGAATTTACGAATTTCACGCGCCAGCGCGATCCGCGCGGGAAACGTGTCGAAGAGGCATCGGTTGGGCAAATCCAGTGTCCTGCGCACGGCGACCCCGAGGATCTCTGCCGCTTTGCGCGCTTCTGCCAATCGCATGGCGGGGCCGGTGCTTCCCGGCGTCGGTTCACCGTTCGTCAGGTCGATGATCGCCACCCGGTAGCCTTGCTGGCTTAACCGGGCCAGGGTTCCACCGCAGGCGATCTCCACGTCGTCTGGATGGGCTCCGACCGCCATCACGTCGATCGGTTGATCAGTTTCCGAGAGCATGCCGCGCCGCCTTTCGCAATTCGCGAATTCAGACTGCCGGTTGAACGGCCTCTGCGGACCCCACGGCGCAGAAAGTTCGTATGAGTTTGGCCAATCGATGCGGATGGGTCAAGTACGGCAACTGCCCCGTGGTGTGCAGCCATTCGACTTCCGCTCGGGGAAGCAATCGTTCCAATTCGATTTGTCCTTCTGCCGCCGTCTGTCCTTCTCCTTCCGTCCGGACCAGCAGCGTGGGGACGGCCATGCCGGATAGTTCGCTGCGCAGATCGAATCGCGCGATCGCCGCAGCGCGCCGGGACAGTTCGCGGAGCGGCATTTCTCCCGTGGCGTCCAGGAAATACTGCCATCGGCTGGGGTCGAACGGCGGAAACCAGCGCCGATGATTCTGTGTCTGGAACATGACCCGTCCGGGAAAGGATTTCAGGCTTCCGGAACTGAACCGGCAGAGCCGCGCGAGCATGCGCTCGGCAAACGACAAGCGCCGGCGCGCAAATCCTTGCAACAGCAGCAATCGGGAAATTTGTCGGGGCATGCGCCGGGCCGCCGCCAAGCCCCAGGCCGCGCCGAAATTTGCACCGAGCACCGAGAATGAATTGTGCTCCAACGCATCGGCGACATTTCGCAACGATTCGGCCAGATCATTGATTGACCAGCGATGTTCCCCAGTCGACTCAACCGTCACGCATTGAAAGTCGTTGCGCAACAGCCAGACCAGCAAACAATAGAGTTCCGCGGGACAGCTGAATCCGGGGAGCAAGTACAGGGCCGGTCCGTCGCCCCAGACGCGCACGCTGAAGGGGCCGGCGGAGGAATCAATGGAGCGGAGCTGACTTTGCGCCAGAAATTCGCGCCGAACATCCTGCCACAACAGCGGCGGAGGACAGACTTCGGACGATTCTTTCTCGCTGGGCATGCTCGATTATTGCCATGCCGCGGCGGCGACATCAAGAAACGGCGAACAGGATTGTCAGTTCGTCAAATTCTGGTCCGCGCTGCAAATCGCCAGATAAGCGGCTTCACTGTCCGGAGCGGAGCGCAATCGGTCCAGGAATCCGGGAACTTGCAGTAATCGGCCCAACCGGGCCAGGATCTGCAAATGAGTGCGCGAATCGCGACAGAGCACTAAAAAGTAGAGGTCGGTCAGCCCTCGGTCCGGCGCGCCGAAGGGAATCCCGCCGGGGACCGAGCCAAATGCAATCACGGGCTGGCCCAGCGCATCGGGAAGAGGATTGCGCGGATGAGGAATCGCCACACCTCCCTCGAAGGCCGTGGGGAGGACGGACTCGCGCTCTTGAACCGCCTGCAAGATGACGGCAGGTTGCCAGATCTGCCAGGTTCGGCCGGCGACTTCAATCAGGGATTCGAGCACCGAGCGCTTCGTGCGCGCGTCCAACGGGACCTGGACCGTTTCCGGTTTGATCAGACTGGCCACCGGAGTTTGTTCGCTGACTTCCGTCGAACGGTGCGTCTGTTCGACCAGGACGAGTTCGCGGTCGGTATACTCCCGCATCTCCTGCTCAAGCCAGTGAGTAATCTCGGTCGGATGAAACTGCCATTCACCGCCCACTTTCCGACCGGGAATTCGCCCGCGCTGAACCAGCTTTTCAATTTCCCGGCGATCGCGTCCCAATTGGCGCGACAATTCCTCCAGATTGAACCACTCGTGGGTCATTGCGGCAAACCGGTCGGCGGGGCGGGCAGAACGAGGCACAAGGGAGGCAGGACAACAAGCAGCTCTAGCGCAGATCAAGCATAACGCACGACAGTGGTCGGAATCGACTGCTGAAACACGTTGCAGGCGGAAATCACCTCCGTTTGCGACATGCGCCACACAGCTTCAGACCAGACCTGGATATCAAATAATCCCTGATAACCATGAGATAAAAATTGTTGGACGATCTCCGTCAGCGGCAAGGTTCCGCGACCGGGCAGGCAGCGGTCCAGATTGGCCCGCGGGTCGACGGGGCTGTCGGTCAATTGCACTACGAACGTCCGGGGGGCGATTTGCGGAATCCGAGACAACAGCTCGGGTGTGTCCCATAACTGAGCCGAATCAAAGACCAATCCAGTATGCGGATGGGACAATTCATCCAGCAGGCCCAACGTGTCGTCCAGGCCGTGCAAAAACGTCGATTCGGCTTGAAAACGGGCATGCATGGGCAAGAGCGCCACTCGCACCCCGCAGTCTCCAGCTTCGTCAGCCAATAACCACAGCGCTTCTTTGACCGTTCGCCGGCAATGGCGCATGGTGTGGCCGTTACGGCCTCCCGTGACGAGGATCAGCGTTTCGACCCCGAGCCGAGCGGTTTGGCGGACCGCTTCCCGGGCGTCTTCCAGGGCTTCTTCGTAGCTGAACCCGAGCGAACCGGTGAACCCGCCGGCAAACGACAGCGACGTGCCTTTGAGACCGAATTCGCGCAACCGCGCCGCGACGGCCTCGTCGTTCTGGTCGAGCAATTTTGTGCGCCACAAGCCAATGCCGTCGAATCCCGCCTCCGCGACGGCGGGAATTTCTTCGGTCAAAGAACTGTGATAGGTCGTGATCTGGCTTAACGAGAATCGCGCTTCGACGGGGACGACGACTGGCTGCGAACCTTCGAAGCCGGGCGAACCGGCGTTTTTCTTCCAACGACTCGACAGTGGCCGACCAGGAAAAAAATTGCCGCCCACGCTCTTCTCCGTCTTTGAGTCTCAACTGACCCGCAGTTCGACGCTGATGCGCACAAACTGTTACTCATGATCGAGTGATCGCAGATTGTGCCGATCTCGCCGCGAAATGCCAAGAGCAGAGCCGCGAATTTCCCAATCAAAAATTCGCCCGTTCACAATCACTCTTGACGCGCCGGCTGGATCGCCTCAACCATCCAGCGAAATTCTCACGTTCGGGTCGTCCGCGACGTTTACCCACACGTGCACATGCGGATTGCCGCGATAATGCCAGACGAACGACGGTCCTTCGATCCGCCAGACGTCCCAGACCTGATCGTTCCCCAGGTCGCTGTCGGCGAAAAAGGCCAGCTTGCATTTCTCCAATCCGCCTTGAGCCTGCAGGCAGCGGCGCACTTCTTCCTGATCAATCTGGCGATACGGCTCCAGCAGCGCGGCCAGAACTTTCTCTGCGTGCTCACGCTGGTCTTTCGACAACTCGCCGATGGGAAGGCCCACCGGCTTGATGTCTCCCGAGCGAAACTGCACGGCGCTTTCCTCCACCGTTTCGGGGATCAGCGCCTGCTCGCGTTGTTTGCCGTCCAGCATTTTGTAAAGTTCATTCGCCTTCAGCGCCTGATACCAGAACACGTTGTCCGGATGATTCGGCGCCTCGTTGAACTGATGCGCCGCATGTCCATAGAAAATCGGTCCGCCAAAGGCCACATGCTCCGTGCTGTCACCGTCGCAACGAATGGTGAGATGCCGGCCGGTCATCACGAATTCGAATTTTCCGGTTCCCGGTTCGCCGAAGATCGCAATCGATTGCTGTTTGCCGTATCCGCCGGCGTCGTCGGACAGTTGCCGCTTGATCCGGTCTTTCCAGTCGGGTTGATAGAGTCCCCAGAAGATCGCTTCAATCAGGTCCTGCTGATCTTTCGTGAAGAATTCGCTGGCCACGCGCTGCTCGGTGATATGCCAGTTGTTCGCCACGTGCGACCGCAGCTGCCCGCGCTGGTCGGTGTGATCCCAAGCGAAGCAGATTTTTTCCTTCTGCCCGGGCTGGAGAGAATCATAAAGTTTCTTGACCAGCGTTTCTGATGCCTGAGGCGATGCCTCGGCCGCCGACGTCAATTGGCTGGTCGCCGCCACCGCCGCGGTCGCCCCGACGGTCTGCACGAACTGCCGACGTGTCCAGTTTTTCGAGCTGTTCTGATCGCAGTCCGGGCAATGGTTCATGGGCGCGTCTCCTCATGGTTCTCAGGGCCAGCATCACTCTGACGTCAGTATGCGCCGTGCGCCGCCAGTTTGGCAATGGGCAAATCGACTTGTCAACGGGCGAGACAACTGCCGTGCGGAATGCAATTGTCTCACATTTTTGACCAGCACCGCCGCTTTTAAAGAGGCTGCCCGTGCATGCTCAGCGCGCGTCTTAGAAAATTCCCAGCATGTCCCGCGCTTCGTCGGTCATGCGGTCCGGCGTCCATGGGGGGGTCATCACCAGCTTGATGTTCGCCTGCGAAATTCCCACGAGCCGTTCCAGCGCCATCTTCGATTGCTGCACGATCTGAGGACCGGCCGGACAGGCGGGGCTGGTCAGCGTCATCTCCACATCGACCGCTCGGCGTTCGGGATGATAATTGACGCCATAGACCAGGCCGAGATCAATGATATTGATCATCAGTTCCGGGTCGATCACTTCCCGCAGCGCATCGATCAAACGGCCTTCATCCGCCAGCGCCGGTTCCCCCGTCGGTGCGGCCGCCGCTTCCTGAGGGGTGTGATCCGGCACGGCTTCCGCAGCGACCTTTGGCGTCGGCGCAGGGGTCGCGGGCGCAACCACGGCTTTCGGACCGGCATAGATTCCGTCGGCCCGAATCTCCACGGCATAAGTTGTCACGGCTTCGGTCGCCGGCATGCAGAGCGCGACTCCCGTGCGAAGATCGAATCTCGCACCGTGCCGGGGACAGGCGATTTGGCCGTTCTGAATCGGGCCGTCCGTCAGCGGATTGCCGTCATGCGTACAGACGTCTTCAATGCAGACGTATTCGTCGTCCAACCGCACGAGGAGCGCCGGCAAGTCGTCGACAAAGACCGATTTCCGCTCGCCCGGAGCGAGTTCGTTGAGTTCCGCGACTCGTTCCATGACCGTCATAACTCGGTGTCTTCCCATTCGTCAGAGAGAGCCAACAGTTGTGCCAGCGGCAGTTCAAACCCCGGCAGCAGCGGCGTCTGGAATTTTTCTGTTTCGCCGATCGTCTGTTCGGTGCTGTCGGCTCGAAATACCGTCATCTGCCGTCGGAACCGATCGATCACCCAATATTCTTTGATGCCGATGGCCAGGTATTCACGCCGTTTTTCTTCGTAGTTGCGCCGCCGATCCCGAGCCGCTCGGGAAACAAATTCCACGACGCTCGTGAGCATTTCCTTCTTGGGGTGCGGTCTCCGGCCGATCCCTGCCCAAATCAAACGATCAGCTTTTCGGCGCGTGCCGTCAGGCAGGTAGACGTATTGTTCCGGAAGCGTTTTGTTCAACATGCGGCCATGAGGATGCAAGGCCTGATAGGCTCGCAACATCATCCCTAGTTCTTCATTTGGGTCGGTTTCCCCTTCGGACGGTATGGGGTTCACGATCACGACTCCCCGGATGAGTTCGTATTCATACGCGGGATCCCAGCGCTCGATCGCGTCAAATTCCTCGGGCGACATCAGCGCGCCGTTAAAACTTGCGTCGAGGCGATCAATTTTTGATTCGACGATCGCAGCCATCACGCGATCCTCCGATTATCCGCCGATTCCCAGTTTTCGCTCGACGGCTTCGCCGAGTGTTTCCCGCACCACTTCCACCGGGATGCGGTCAAACACTCGCTGGAAGAACCCCGAGACGATCATGTGCATCGCTTCCGTCCGGGTCAGCCCCCGGCACATGGCGTAGAACAACTGTTCTGCATCCACTTGTCCCGCCGTGGCGCCGTGCGTGCAGCGGACGTCGTCGGCTTCGATTTCCAGGCCCGGAATCGCATCGACCCGCGCTGTTTCGCTCAGCAGCAAGCCGTCGTTGCGCTGATAGCCGTCGGTTTTCTGCGCCCCGGGAGCGACTTTGATCATTCCGCGCCAGATGCACCGCGCCCGATCGCGGACCACGTCCTTATACAACAGATCGCTGCGAGTGTTCTCCGCATGATGCGTCTGCTGCGTGTAATACGAGAGCAACTGCCGGTCGGTGGCGAACGTCACGCCATTCACTTGGGCCGACGCCCCTTTGCCGTCGAGGTGGACGTCCTGGTGGATATGGGCCAATTTCGCGCCCAATCCGCCCACCGTCCATTGCAGTGCCGCATCCGCTTCCACGCGGCCGGACTGATGCGCCAGATGCCAGACCTTGTCGTTCCAATTCTGCAATTGAACATACCGCAGTTGCGAACCGCGCCCAAGCAGCAATTCCACGGAGCCGACATGCAATCCGCTGGCGGAATTCGTGGTGGAAGCGGTTTCTTCCAACAGCGTGGCCGACGCCCCGTCTTCCAGAATGATCAGCGTGTGGCTGAAATCGGCGGCACCCTCGGCCGATAGCGCGATCAGGCTGTGCAACGGATCCCGCACCTCGACGCCGCGCGGCACGTACAGCACCGCGCCGCCCGTCCAGAACGCCGCATGCCAGGCCGCAAAGCGGTCCTGGTCCGCCCGCACGGCGCGCGTCATCAGATGAGGCCGCAACAAATCGCCATGGCTTCGGACCAGGTCGCTCAAGTTGCCGAACAGCACCCCTTGCGATCGCCATTCGTCGGCCAGCGTGCTGCCGCGCGGCTGTCCATCGATTTGCGAGACGGTTCCCGCAAAAGCTGCCCGATCGGCCAGCAACGTGTCGATGCCCTGCGTCAATTCGCTCTCGCCGCGAATCGAAAACTTTTCCGGTCGAAACGCCCGCAGATCAACCCGTTTCCATTCCTCGGGATCGAGCGGCTGCTTCAGCAGGTCCTGATATTTCAGAAACGCGGCACGGCGGGCCTGGGCGCACCACTCGGGTTCTTCCCGATCAGCGAGAAATTCCTCAAAACGGTCGGCATGAAACCCGGGCAGGGTGGAAGCGATCGCGGTCATTAATCGTTCATTCCGCAGGTTGGCCCCGAAGGGCGGCGAAAGCGTTCGTGCAGCAAAAGTCCAGAGATCAGGCGAGGGCCGTCAGCCCACCGAGCCTTCCATCTGCAATTCGATCAGCCGGTTCATCTCCACCGCATACTCCATCGGAAGCTCTTTCACCAGCGGCTCGATGAATCCCGTCACGATCATCGACGACGCCTCCGGCTCCGACAGCCCCCGGCTCATCAGGTACAACAGTTGTTCCTCCGCGATCTTCGACACCGACGCTTCATGCTCGATCGCCACGTTTTCCTGTTCGACTTCGATGTACGGATAGGTGTCGCTGCGGCTCTCCGAGTCGAGAATCAGCGCATCGCAGACCACGTTCGATTTGCAGTGTTTCGCGTCCTTCGCCACCTTCACCAGCCCGCGATAGCTCGACCGGCCGCCATTTTTCGAAATGCTTTTCGAAATGATCCGGCTCGACGTGTTCGGCGCACAATGCACCATCTTCGCCCCGGCGTCCTGGTGCTGGCCTTTGCCGGCAAACGCAATCGACAGCGTTTCCCCCCGCGCTCCCGGCTCCATCAGATAAATCGCCGGGTATTTCATCGTCAGCCGCGAACCCAGGTTGCCGTCGACCCATTCCATCAGGGCATCGCCGTACGCCATCGCCCGCTTCGTGACGAGGTTATAGACGTTGTTCGACCAGTTCTGGATCGTCGTATACCGGCAGCGCGCGTTGCGCTTCACCAGAATTTCCACCACCGCCGAGTGGAGGCTTTCGGTGCTGTAGGTCGGCGCTGTGCAACCCTCGACGTAATGCACCGACGCCCCTTCATCGACGATGATCAGCGTTCGTTCGAACTGGCCCATATTCTCGGAATTGATCCGGAAATAGGCCTGTAACGGAAACTCGATGTGCACGCCCTTCGGCACATAAATGAATGAACCGCCCGACCAGACCGCGGAATTCAGCGCCGCGAACTTGTTGTCGTGCGAAGGGATCACCGTCCCGAAATATTCGCGCACGAGGTCCGGGTGTTCGCGGACAGCGGAATCGGTGTCCGTGAAGATCACGCCTTTCTTCGCGAGATCGTCCTGCAGGCTGCCGTAGACCACTTCCGATTCGTATTGCGCCTTCACGCCGGCGAGATATTTTCGCTCCGCCTCCGGAATGCCCAGCTTGTCGTACGTCCGGCGAATGTCTTCCGGCACGTCGTCCCAGCTCTTTTCCTGGCGGTCCGAGGCGCGGACATAGTAATAGATGTCCTGGAAATCGAGTTGGCTCAGGTCGCCGCCCCAGGCGGGCATCGGCTTTTGAAAAAAGAGGTCGAGTGCCTCCAGTCGGAAATCCCGCATCCAGGCGGGTTCCTTTTTCATTTCTGAAATCTGCGCGACGACGTCCCGGTTGATTCCCTTTTTGCCGCGGAACACGTAGTTGTCCGTCGACTCATGGAACCCGTATTGATATTCACCCACGCCCACGGCGGGCTTTTCAGGCATCACAGCTGATTCGGTCATCGGTGGTCGATTCCCAATCTGACGAAATGGTGCTCGCTCTTCCCTCTGCTATTTTACGCTGGCTGCACCGGGGGAGGCGAGTTTTTCCTGAAGATCTTGCTCCTCGGCCGCCTCAGCCGGGTGTCGTTCCCGCACGCCGGCATAACCTTTTTCGTGCAATTCGTGGGCCAGGGCGGCGTCGCCGGTTTCCACGATCCGGCCGGCCAGCATCACATGCGTATATTTCGGCACATTGTATTCCAACAGCCGTTCATGGTGCGTGATGATCAGCACACCCATGTCCGGGCCTGACAGCTTTTTCAATCCCTCGCTGACGACGCGCACGGCATCGCTGTCCAACCCGCTGTCGGTCTCATCCAGAATGGCGAACTTCGGCTTGAGCAGCGCGAGTTGCAGAATCTCCATCCGCTTCTTTTCGCCGCCGGAAAACCCTTCATTCAGATAGCGCCGGGCGAATTCCACGTCCATGCCCAGTTCTTCCATCTGGGCCTTCAGTTCCTTGCGGAATTCCTTGAGCGGAATCAGCCCTTCGCCTTCTTTTCGATCCGGCCGGCGAATGTTCGTCACTGCGTGTCGGAGAAAGTCGGCCACTTTCACGCCGGGAATCGTCACCGGGTATTGAAACGCCAGGAACAAACCGAGCCGCGCCCGCTCGCACGGATCCAGTTCATTGAGCGGGGTGCCGTCGACTTCGATCGTGCCGCCGGTAATTTCATATTTCGGATGCCCGACCAGCGCATACGCCAGCGTGCTTTTCCCGGAACCGTTCGGTCCCATCAGGGCGTGCACGTCGCCCTGGCCGATCTCCAGGCTGACGCCGCGGAGAATCGGCTTGTCATCCACCGAAACATGCAGATCGGAAATCTTTAAGACGCTCATGGCGTGATTAGTCTCTCATTTCATAATGAACCATTCGTGAGGGCCTCCTCTCCCTCCATTCGACACCGGTCTCCGTTCGGTGCGAGCCTCCGGCGCAGGTCTCCCGACCTCGCCGCCTCCGATCTCCGACGACTTTCCACCAAGCCCATCAACGCTGCCGCGCCCGGGCGATCAAACCCCGGCTTGCAACAGCGACGGCGGCAAGCCCACTCGGCCCGAGTGATGCGGAACCGGCAGCATTTCCACGCTCGACTTCGTGATCTTCTTGGCCTTGATCTTGTCTTGAATTCGCATCAAACCTTCGAGCAGCGCTTCCGGACGAGGAGGGCAGCCGGGAACGTAAACATCCACCGGTACGACCAGGTCGACCCCTTTCACCACATGATAGCCATACTTAAAGTACGGCCCGCCGCCGACCGTGCACGCTCCCATGGCGATCACGTATTTCGGATCCGGCATCTGCTCGTACAACCGGCGCACCCGGCTCGCCATTTTATACGTCACCGTGCCCGCCACGATCATCAGATCGGCCTGGCGCGGAGTCGCACGAAACGCCCCCGCACCGAAGCGGTCCAGATCATACCGGCTGGCTCCCGCCGCCATCATTTCGATCGCACAGCACGCCAAACCGAACGTCATCGGCCAGATGCTCGATTGCCGAGCCCAGTTCATCGCCTGTTCCAGCGAGGTGGTGATCACGTTCTCTTCAAACCGGCCTTCGATCCACGTCATAACGACTCTTTCTTCATTTCACGGCAGGGGCACGAGCAGGAGTTCGATACTGTAACCTTTTTCTTTGCCCTACTTCAAATCAACGGTTTCGCCTCGTCTGAGGGGATGACCGGCTGGAATTCACAACAACCGTGGCCGTCGCGGCAGCACTGCGTCAGCGACAACCGCACCCCCAACACTTCCTCGAATACGTCCTGTTCCAATTCGCAGATTCCCCGGTCTCGATTCGCCAACTCGTGATAGGGGCAATTGTTTTCCCGCAGAATCGGCAATCCGTCGCGATGGTCGATTTCCACCCGGAACCCGCGCTGCCGCAATGAATCGCCCAGTTGCTCCAGGCGCTGCTTCAGTGTCTCTCCGGAGACATTTGCTCCATAGCGTTGCGCAAACGCCTGTTTCAGCCGGTTCAGCACGGAGCGACGAACTCCCTGATCCTCGAGTTGTGATAATTCATTCCAGAGGAGCAGCGCCAATTCCCCGTAGTTGTCTCCCAGTTGCCTCAAACCCAGTTCCGTCACCACATAGGCGTGATACGGTCGCCCGCGCCCCTGGCGGACAGTTTCTCGCGACACGAATCCCAGCCCTTGCAAGCGGTTTAACCGCTGCCGCACCGCGGTAGCAGTCACCTGGGCCGCCGCGCACAAGTCTTGAATGGAACACTGCCCACGCCGGTGCATTTGTTGCAGAAACAACTCATCGCCAGGTTCAACCAGAGTTGGCATTGCTTCACCGATTGGCACTGCGGGGAATTAACCCCCAGTGTATCGCCCCGCGTGGTCCTTCACAGGGAACCCACATCAGTTTCTATCGTATCGGCGATTTCGCAATTTTGACAGGGGCAGCTGCGAAAATTCCCCAGATTGAGAATTTCCGGATCTCAGAAATCTAAGCTCTTGCGTTAAAATCGTTTATGTCACCTCGATTTAACGCCTTTCGTGCCACCACTCGAGCCGTTCTCTCCTGTCCAAACAAACCTTCCTCCTGCACCAGAACGGAAAGTCCGTCGAACAATCGGGAGAGCTCACCGGGCTGCAAGCGATACGCCGGGTTCCATGCCGGATCGGTTCTGCCCGCTTCCGGCGACGACAAAAATGTCTCGTAAATCAGCAGTCCATCTTTCCGCAGAGCCTGGCAGATCCGGGGCGCCAACCGTCGGTCCAAAAACCGGAAGACCGTGATCAGATCGAATTCCTCGCGGCCCAACGAGAGCTCATCCAAGTCGGCCAACTGCCAATCGACGGTCAGATTCCGTTTCTCCGCCAACATTCTCGCGCGAGTCAGACCCACGGGCGAAATGTCGACGCCGGTCACTTGCCAGCCACGCTCCGCCAGCCAGATGGCGGCGTGGCCTTCGCCGCAGGCCAAATCCAAAGCTCGGCCCGGTTCGAGTGAAGCGGCTTGCTGCACCAGCCATTCCGGCGGAGAGATTGCTGCCGGCAGCGTCCGATCGGCATACTTTGCATCCCAGCGCTCGCGGTCGGCGATGGTCATGACGACGACAATTTCTTCGCCAGCAATTCACGCACCGTCTGCGGGTCGGCCCCTTTGACCGCCTTCATCACCTGTCCGATCAGCGCCCCGAGGGCCTGCTGCTTGCCCGCTTGGAAGTCGGCAACCGCTTTGGCATTTTTCGCGATCACGTCCGCCATCGCCGTTTCTAACGCACCGGTATCCTGAACAATGGCCAAGCCTTTCGCCGTGATAATGGCGTCAATCTCCGCTGCTGTCGCCGCGGATTCGCGTTCGCCGCTGAGCAGATCCAAAAAGACCTCGCGCGCCGACTTGATCGTAATCTGCTTGGCATTGATTTTTCGCAAAAGGGACGCCAATGCGCCGGTTCCAATTGCGAACTCACCAATGCTGAGCGATCGCTCTTTCAGTTCCCGCAACACGTCCTGCGTGACCCAGTTTGCGGCCTGCTTACCGTCCCCACATTCTCGGGCGAGCGCCTCGAAATAGTCGGCGAGCTCGGCTCCCTGATCGATGATCACGCTGGCGTCATATTCCGACAAACCGTATTCCGACTGGAACCGCTGCCGTTTCGCCGTCGGCAGTTCCACCATCTCCGATTGAATCCTCGCCAGCCAGGCGTCATCGACAATCACCGGCGCCAAATCCGGGTCCGGGAAATAGCGATAATCGGCCGCCTCTTCTTTTTCCCGCATGGGAAAAGTCGCCCCGCGGTCGGGGTCGTAGCCGCGCGTCGATTTCGGCGCATCCTTGATCGTCCGGCCCGTCTTCTGAAACTCCTGCCATTGCCGGGCGATTTCGTGTTCAATCGCCTGCTCGGTGAACCGGAAGCTGTTGAGATTTTTGATCTCTACAATCGGCGTCGCAACCTTCGACCCGTCGTCCTTCTGGACATGCAAATTGACGTTCGCATCGCAGCGCAGGCTTCCTTCCTGCATGTTGCAGTCGGACACTTCCAGATAGGTCAGCGTGCGCCGCAACTCTTCCAGAAACAGCCTAGCCTCTTGAGACGACCGCAAATCCGGCTGCGTGACGATCTCCACCAGCGGCGTCCCGGCGCGGTTCAAATCCACCTGGCTGTCGCGACCGCGGCCCGATTCATCATGCACGTTTTTCCCGGCGTCCTCTTCCAGATGCGCCCGGATGATCCCGATGCGGCGAGTTTTCCCTTCCTCCTGCGCAACATCGACCCATCCGTCGTGGCTGAACGGCAGGTCGTACTGGCTGATCTGATATCCCTTCGGCAGATCGGGATAAAAATACTGCTTGCGGTCCCACTTCGTGAACCGCGCAATCTGGCAATTGAGCGCCAGCGCCGTCTTGATCGCCAGATGCAGCGCCCGCTCATTCAACACCGGCAGCGATCCCGGTAGCCCCAAACAGACCGGACAGGTTTGCACATTGGGCTGGTCCGGATTGAACGCCGTGCTGCATCCGCAGAAAATCTTCGTCTGCGTCTGCAACTGCACGTGAACTTCAAGGCCGATAATGACGGAATACATGGGTGACGTCGTCAGTGATGAGAGATCAGTCGTCAATTTTCAAAAGCCGGTATCCAGTCACGCCGGCAGGTTCGCATGCTGTTCGAACATCCGCGCCGCCCGCAGCAATCGCTCTTCTTCAAACGCCGGCGCCAGCAATTGCAGCCCGATCGGCAGCTTGTCCTCGCTGGCCCCGCACGGGACGGAAATGCCCGGGAGACCCGCCAGATTCGCGCTGAGCGTGTAAACGTCCGACAGGTACATCGCCAGCGGATCGTCCGCCAATTCGCCAATCCGGAACGCCGGCGTCGGCGAGACCGGTCCGGCGATGATGTCGACCTGCGCAAACGCCTCGTCGAAATCCTGCCGGATCAATCGCCGCACTTTCAGCGCCTTCAGATAGTACTTATCACTGTAACCGGCGGAGAGAGCGAACGTGCCGATCATGATCCGCCGCTTCACTTCCGCGCCGAACCCTTCACCCCGGCTGGCTGCATAGAGTTGAAACAGATTACTGTGCTTCTCGCTGCGATGTCCGTAATGAATGCCGTCATACCGCGACAAATTGCTCGACGCTTCCGATGGCGCGATCAAATAATAAGTCGCGACTGCGTATTTCGTATGCGGCAGTTTGATCGGCTGGATCGTCGCGCCCAGCGATTGATACACGTCGAGCGCCCTTTTGACGCTGCGCTCGACCTCGGAATTCAACCCCGCTGAAAAGTGTTCTTCCGCGATGCCGATCTTTAATCCGGCCAGCGGTTCCTGCAGCGATTTCAGATAATCCGGCACCGGCCGGTCCACGCTCGTCGAATCCCGGGCGTCATGCCCTGAGATGGCTTGCAGCAAGAGCGCCGCGCCATAGATGTCACCGGCAAACGGGCCGATCTGATCGAGCGAACTGGCGAACGCAACCAGCCCATGCCGCGAAACGCGGCCGTAGGTCGGCTTCATGCCGACCACGCCGCAGAACGACGCCGGCTGCCGGATGGATCCGCCGGTATCGCTTCCCAACGCCAAAGGGGCCATTTGCGCTGCAACCGCCGCCGCCGATCCGCTGCTGGAACCACCGGGCGACCGCGACATGTCGTGCGGATTGTGCGTCACCTGGAACGCCGAGTTCTCGCTCGACGAGCCCATGGCGAATTCATCCATGTTCGTCCGGCCGATCAGCACTCCGTCCTCGACCCGCAATCTCTCGATCACATGGGCGTCGTACGGCGGCCGAAACTTTTCCAGCATCCGGCTGGCGCAGGTACAGTTTTGCTCCCGGTCACAGATCACGTCCTTAATGGCGATCGGCAACCCCGCGAGCACGCCTACCGGCTGCCCGGCTTGGCGTTTCGCATCCACGGCCTCGGCCTGACGCAGCGCGTAGTCCGCATCAACCTGCAAAAACGCCTGAATTTGGTTGTCTGACTGGGCAATTCGGTCCAAATACGTTTGCGTGACGTCCCGGCTCGAGTGCGTGCCGTCGCGGAGCCGGGCGTGCAATTCTTCGACAGTCGGAGGGAGCGTTGTCATGGCCACAGAGTACACCACGCCGGCTGCGGAGAATCAATGATGTCCTCCGAGCGGGGGACGTCAGTCCCCTGATTGTGATCGCGTATGACAGCCAGCCGTCGCCAGATCACTGACGACGCTTTATTCAGGACCAGTCAGCGTCATCCTTCGATGATCGCCGGCACCAGGAAATATTTTCCGTCGGTCTTCGGCGCGTTCGCCAACGCCGCCGGGCGGGGCAGGGACGGCTTCAGTTCGTCAGCGCGAAGCACGTTCGACAATTCGACGGCATGCACCATCGGTTCGACGCCGTCGAGATTCAACTCGTCGAGAATCGCCACGTAGTCCAGAATCGAACTCAACTGGCCGGTGAACGAATCCAACTCGCCATCCGTCAGCTCCAGCCGGGCCAATCGGGCGACTTTCGCGACGTCGTCTCGAGAGAGGGCCATCGGCTCAGTTCGCTTCGGGAAGCGTGAACGGAGCCCTCACCACCTTCTTGGTCACCGCTCCGCTGCGCAGGCATTGCACGCAGACGCGGACTTTTTTCGACGAGTCGCCTTCCTGGATATTCACCGATTGCAAGTTCGGACGGAAGATGCGCCGGCTGATGCCCGTCGTCTTACGGCCGTTTCCGCCCAGGTACTTGGGTTTCCCTCGCTCCACATAGTGGTTGCCGAACGCGGGTTTTTTCTCGCAGTAGTAGCATTGGGCGGGCATGGCTCTGATTCCTGACGCTCGTCTGAACCTCTCGTTGATCGCTGACCGGCCACAGTCGCCGGCTCACCGAAAAAATCGGGAACCGCACAATATATCAAATTCTTTCCGTTCTGCAATTCCCGCGCTTTGCAGAATTGATAATCCGCCAGAAGCCAAATCGCGACCTTTGGCTGATCAGCGACCACTGATTTTCAACAATTTCCAAAATTACATCAACGATTTCTGCGTTCTAAGTGTTTTTAAGGTAATTGGATGTGAAATATTTGGTGCGCAGATGCTCTTGATTTCCCGCGATTGGTCCGGCATTCGCTTTCTCTCTATTCCAGTGCCGATCCGATCTCGACGACAACGGATGGAACCTGATCGGCGGGAAACAAGCAGTCTCGAGCAGTAAGGAGGGAGCTTCCATGTTAGTGCTTACACGAAAAGCGGGGGAAACCATTCGGATTGGAACCGATGTCGTGATCAAAGTCGTGCAGACCGGTCGTGGGTCTGTCCGGTTAGGCATTGAAGCGCCGGCCGACATGAGAATCCTGCGAGGCGAACTGGGCGAATGGCCCGCGGAACGCCATGCGACCGTCGACGCCGTCGGCACGCTGGACCTGGAGGGAGGGGACCGTCCGCTCGTCGCCGAGGCCTGCGTCGAACCGGTGGTCAAAACGCGATTGAAACTCGTCGAAGAACCGCTTCCGGGGCGATCGATCCGGCGCATTCTCAATAACTATCGCACTTCTTTGGCAGCGTCCGCGAAATAGACGGGAAGCTGGCTGGGCGTCGCGTCCTCATATCATTTTTTGGGTTGTTCGTTGGCCGAAGTGTAATCGTCACGGGAATTGGGAGAGACGATCCCGGGGCGTTGTTTGATAGCTGCTTGTGTCGTTGAAGGGGGTGCGTTGCGCTCTGCAGCGCCCCCCTTTCACGACGCTTTTGACGAACCCGACGCCGGCGCTTCCGGCGGAAACCGGTGGCCCAGCTTGTCCCGCTTGGTGGCGAGATAATTTTCCCGCAGCTTCACCGGCGCGCGATGATCGGCACCTGCTCGAGCACGTTGAGGTCGAAGCCCGGAAACGCGTTGACCTTCTGAGGATTGTTGGTCAGCAGCCGCACCGACGACAGGCCCAGGTCCTTGAGAATCTGCAATCCGATGCCGTAATCCCGCGAATCGGCCTTGAAGCCCAGTTTGTGGTTCGCCTCGACGGTGTCGTAACCCTGATCCTGCAGTTGGTACGCTTTCAGCTTCGCCACGAGGCCGATCCCGCGACCTTCTTGTGGCAGGTAAATCACCGCCCCTGTTCCCTCGGCGTGAATCATGCTCATGGCCATGTGCAACTGGTCGCCGCAGTCGCAGCGCAGCGAATCGAGCACGTCCCCCGTGAAACACGACGAATGGACCCGCACGAGCGGCGCAGGAGCCGATGTCAGGTCTCCCCACACGATCGCCAGCGGTTGCTGATCTTCATGGCGGACCGAATAGGCGATCACTCGGAATTTTCCATACTGCCGCGTCTCGAACGGCACGTCGGCTTCCCGCAAGACCAACTGTTCGCGCTGCCGGCGATAACGGATCAACTGTTCGATGGACACCAGCGGCAGGTTGTGTCGCTGGGAAATCTGCTGCAACTCCTCGAGCCCGGCCATTCCATGGCCTGTTTCGCTGCAAATCTCGATCAGCGCCCCAATGGGACGGCGACCCGCCAAACGGAGAAAGTCGATATTGGCTTCCGTATGGCCGGCGCGCCGCAGCACGCCGCCTTCCTTCGCCAGCAAGGGATGGATGTGGCCGGGACGGACGAAATCACGCGCCGCGCTCGTCGGGTCCGCCATCGCTTTGATTGTGAGCGCGCGATTGGCCGCACTGACGCCCGAGCCCGCATCCCGATGGTCGATGGGCGTCAAAAACGCCGTCCGATTCGGCGCCGAATTCCGTTCCGTGTCGACGATGGGGTGCAGCGACAACTGTTCGGCGGTCTCAGCCAGGATTGGCACGCACAGTTCGCCCATGCCGTAACGCATCATGAAATGGACCTGCTCCGGCGTGATCGTTTCCGCCGCGCAGAAAAAATCCCCCTCGTTTTCCCGCTCTTTGGCGTCGACCACGATGATCATCCCGCCCGATCTCAAAACGTCGAGCGCGTTCTCAATCGGCTGGTACGGAGAATCTGGCATGAAGGTTCAATTCCGGCGAAATCGTCTGGGATGTCCTGAAAAACATTGTAGCAGTCTCCCACTGCTTCGCCATGTGGCGATGAATCGGATCTGGCTGAATTGAATGGTTACAATCCGCAAAACCGTCATCTCCCGACCTCATTCTGTCAGCTTGGTTCTTCACCCGGTCATCCGGCGTTCGCCGCTCAAAATCCCTGGAAATTCCACCTCATCCTCCCTGATCAAACTCCTTGACAAACCAAGAGATGTTGATATGTTGAAGGTGGTGGAAAATGGTTGTTTTCACTTGCCAAATGTTGAATGGCAGCGTGAGAATGACTGTCCATGCCTGAGATGATTTGAACGATCGAGCCTGCTCGATCTCCCGACCAGAACCGCCTGCCCGATGATGCAGATGCAAAACACTGAACGTTTTGCCGTCTGCGACAGACATCCAACCCCGACAGAAATCACCCCACGCCATGATTTGACATCAGGATGCCGGGGGTTTCGCCTGCCTGTGAGGAGACCGCAATGAGGCAACGAGGTTTTCAGAAGGTGTCCATTTTCACCGGCCTCGCACTCACTCTGGCGTTAGGCTCCGGCCTGATGGCGGCGGAAGCTCCCAAAGGACTCGGCGATCCGGGAACCTTGACGGGGCTTCGGATTGAGCCCAATCTCTCAGGCCAGGGGATCCAGCTCCGGGGTCGCGACGGCCGCCAGCAACTTTATGTGACCGGTGTGTATTCGACCGGCCAGTTCCGGGATCACACGCGTTCCGTGCAGTACACCGCCGAACCGGCTGGAATCGTCGCCATTGATGCCAACGGCTTTGTCACTCCGGTCGCTGACGGGAAAGCAATCATTTCCGCCTCGGGGTCGAATGGCCTCGTCACGCAGTTGCCCGTGGATGTGATCGGTCTCACGCACGACATCCCGATTAACTTCGGGAACCAGATCGTGCCGATCTTCACCAAGCTCAGCTGCAACAGCGGCGGCTGTCATGGAAAGGCCAGCGGGCAGAACGGTTTCAAGCTGTCGCTCCTCGGCTTCTATCCCGAAGACGACTACGAATTCCTCGTCAAAGAAGGCCGCGGACGCCGGATTTTCCCGACATCTCCCTCGCAAAGTCTGCTGCTGCTCAAGCCGATCGGCAAGTCCCCGCACGGCGGGGGCAAACGCATGGACTCCGACAGCTTTGAATATCGTCTGATCGAACGCTGGATCGCCCAGGGCATGCCCGCCGGCCGGCCGGAAGACCCGACCGTTGTCGGCATCAAGTGTCTGCCGGAAGGCCGGGTCATGGACCGGAAATCCGAACAGCAGATTACCGTTCTCGCCATGTACAGCGACGGTTCGACCGAAGACGTCACCCGGATGGCTTTGTTCGAGCCCAACGACCCTGAAATGGCCGAGGCGAGCACCACCGGTCTGGTGAAGACCCTGGATCTCTCGGGCGAAGTCGCCATTATGGCCCGCTATCAAGGGCAAGTCTCAACGTTCCGGGCCACCATTCCGCTCGGGGCCGAGATCGCCCAGCGGCCACCGGTGAAGAATTTCATCGACGACGCCGTGTTCGCCAAACTGGATATTTTGGGGATTCCGGCCTCGACAATTTGCGACGACGCCACCTTCCTGCGGCGGGTGTCGATCGATATCACCGGCACGACACCGACGGAAGCCGAAGTCGCCGCGTTTCTGGCCGATCCCAATCCACAAAAGCGGGATGCGTTGGTCGATCGGTTGGTCGACACTCCCGCGTATGCCGACTACTTCGCCAACAAATGGAACATGGTGCTCCGCAACCGGAAACGCGGGAACGACCTGCAATCGACCACGTACGGTTTTTACCAGTGGATCTGGAACAATCTGTATGAGAATAAACCGTACGATCAGTTCGTGCGTGAGCTTCTGACCGCTTCCGGTGATGCGGAAGAAAACCCGCCTGTCGTCTGGTATCGCGAAGTCGATCAAACGAACGAGCAGGTGGAAGACCTGGCGCAGTTGTTCCTGGGGCTGCGAATTCAATGTGCCCGCTGCCATCATCATCCGTTCGAGAAATGGAGCCAGGACGACTACTTCGGGCTGGCCGCATTCTTCAGCCGGATCGGCAAAAAGAACATTGTCGGCGGCAATGCCCAAATGCGCGACCGCCGCATTTTTCACCAGGACGGGCAGGGGCCGGCTCAGGCTCGCAATGAACGGAGCGGGAAAATGCTGGCTCCCACCAGCCTGGGAGGCCAGCCGCTGCAGTTGACCGCCGAGGACGATCCGCGTGTTTTCCTCGCTGACTGGATGGCCAGTCCCACGAACCCCTACATGGCGAAATCGCTGGTGAATCGCTATTGGAAGCACTTCTTCAGTCGGGGCATTGTCGAACCCGAAGACGACATGCGCGAAACCAATCCGCCGACCAATCCGGCGCTGTTGGAAGCGCTGGCGAAGAACTTCATCGAGACGCAATACGACTTGAAGCAGTTGGTCCGCACCATCTGCAAGTCGTCAACCTATCAGCTTAGTTCTCTCCCCAACGAATATAATCTGAAGGACAAGCAGAACTTCTCCCGTTACTATCCGAAGCGGTTGGGAGCGGAAGTCCTGTACGACGCGTTCCACCAGGTGACGTCGACGGCGCAGAATTTCGGCGGATTGCCGGCAGGCACGCGGTCGATGCAGATTCCCGACCCGACCATGGCGCAGAGCGTGTACTTCCTGAAGGTGTTCGGCCAACCGCAAGCGGACACGGCGTGCGAATGCGAACGGTCTCAAGAAGCCAACCTCGCGCAGAGCCTCCACCTGCTCAATAGCGCGGAAGTACAAGGCAAAATCGCTGCGGCCAATGCCCGGCCGGCCGTGTTGTCGGCCGATACGACTCGCGACGACGCGACAAAGATCAAGGAGCTCTATCGGTGGGTCTATTCGCGTGAACCCGACGCCGAAGAACTGAAAATCGCCTTGGCTCACCTGGAAAAACATAAAGACAACGTCAAGCTCGCCTATGAAGACATCACCTGGGCGTTGATCAATACCAAGGAGTTTTTGTTCAACCACTGATCTGATGCGCCGGAGGCTGCCGGGTCAGCAGGATTTTTGGCCGGGCTGCCATCATTTCCCCGGCGGTCAAATCCTGCGGGTTGTTCCATGAGAAAGCAGGAATGGGGCGGCTGGTGTTGCCTGGAACCGCTCGCGTGTTCGACTTTCTCGACTCAGAGAATCCTGGGCTCCCCTTTGCGAACAGGGGGGCCGGTCCGTTAAACTGGGTCAGGAAGTGGAGCGAATGTCCGAATGCGGTGATTGATCGAATTCGCTCGATTTCCAACCGTGATGTGTAACCCCGAGATGCCGCGACTGGGCGACATCTCTCAATCCCGCCAATCAGTCCGCCGGGTGGTCTCCCCCCGCTCCCGCCGGCCTCGCTGAAACATCCAAATCGCCAGATTTGGCCGTGGAAGGAAACCGCATGCGAGTTGCAAATCGCTTCTTGTCAATCGTCGCTTGCGCCGGTGTCGTCGGGATGTTCCTCGGGCATTCCTCGGCGGAAGCGCAGTTGCCCCAAACGCGCGTCTACTCGATTTTTCCGCTGGGCGGCGAAGCGGGGACTTCCTTCGACCTCACGCTGACCAGCGGCGCCGATCTCGAAGAAATCAACCAGCTGCTGTTTAACCATCCTGGACTCACCGCCACGCCCAAGCTCCAGACCGTGAGCGGCCAACAGCCGCCGGTCGCGAATACCTTCACCGTCACAATCGCTCCCGACGTTCCTGTCGGCCGTTATCAGCTCAATGCTGTCGGCTTCTTCGGCATCAGCAATCCCCGCACGTTTCAAGTCGGTGCGCGGCCCGAAATCACCGAAACGGAACCAAACAACTCGGTCGAGCAGGCGCAGTCGGTCGAGTGGAATCAGACGATCAACGCCAGGATGAACGCCGCCACCGACGTCGACTGGTTCAAGATCAACGGCAAAGCGGGGCAGCGGATGCTGGGACAGCTCTATGCCCGCCGGCTCGATTCCCGACTCGACGGCACCATCGAGCTCTACGATGTCCGCGGTCGCCGGCTTGCGGTGGCGCGCAATAACGTCCATCACGATCCACTGCTCGATGTCACGTTTCCCGCCGACGGGGTCTACCTGTTGAAGGTGTTCGATTTTGTTTACGGCGGCGGCGAGGAATACGCCTATCGATTCACGTTGACCGACGGTCCGCATCTCGACTTTGTTTTCCCCCCGGCCGGCGCGCCAGGAACCACCGGTCCGTTTACGATTTATGGACGCAACTTGCCCGGCGGCGAACCAACCGACGTGAAGTCCTACGGTCATGCGTTGCAGAAGTTGACGGTGAACATCCCCGTTCCGACCGATCCAACCCAGCTCGATCCCCACCTGCCGCTGGAGCAGTTTTCCGCCGGAATCGATGGCTTCTCGTATGTTTACACCGGTCCCACCGGCGCTTCCAACTCGGTGTTGATCGCATTTGCGAATGGGCCGGTCACTCTCGAACAGGAGCCGAACAACGACCCCGCGAAGCCGCAGTCGATCGGCATCCCCGGAGAAATCGCCGGTCAGTTTCAGTCGCGGGGCGACATCGACTACTACACGTTCGAAGCCCGCGCTAAAGAGACCTACTGGTTCGAAGTCATCGGGCATCGCCTGGGTTACGGGGCCGACCCGTATTTCACGATTGATCGGGTGGTCGTCGATGACAAGGGGAAAGAAACCCTGCAGCGCGTCGTCGCGGCCGATGATGATCCGGTGAACCCGCTGCCCGTCATTTTCGAACTTCCCAACGACGACGCGACCGTGAAGTTCACCGCCCCCGCCGACGGCAAATATCGCATCGCCATGCGCGACCGTTCCGCCGCCAGCCGCGGCGACCCGTCCCTCATTTATCGCTTGCTGATTCGTAAAGAGTCACCGGACTTTCGCGTGGTCGCGGTTCCCGTCAGTCCCACGGCGCCCAATGTGCGGCAAGCGTCGCCCTGGTCGGTCGGACTGCGCCGCGGCGATCATGCCGCCGTCCCTGTGGCCGTCTTGCGCCGTGACGGCTTCACCGGCCCCGTCCAGATTGTCGCTGAAGGTTTGCCTCCGGGAGTGACTTGTCCCGACATCATCCTGGGGCCGACTCCTTCCAGCGGAGACTTGATCTTTTCGGCGGCCGAAGATGCCCCCCATTGGGCCGGCGTGATTCAAATCGTCGGCAAGGCGGCGATTGAAGACCCCGCGCTGGCGGAAGCGCTGACCGCCGTCCAGGCGACGCTCAAGCCGGCGCAGGACGCGTTCGCGCAGGCCAATGCAGCCCTCGCCAAGCCCGCGGACGATTTGCAGAAATCGAACGACGCGCTCGCCGCCGCGAAAAAGGAACTGGCCGACAAGCCGGACGATGAAGCCCTCAAAAAGAAGGTCGCCGATGCGGAAGCCGCGGTCGCTCCCGTCATGGCCGCTCAGAAAACCGCCGCCGACGCGCGCGCCGCCGCTGAGCAAAACGTGAAGCAGGTCGAAGCCGCCGTCGCGGCCGCGAAACAGGCGGTATTCTCGTCACGGAAGGCCGTCATGCACCCGGCCCGTATCGGCACCATCCTCTACAACGGACAGCAGAACATCCCCGGCGACGGCCGCGTCAGTCAAAATCTGCCGTTGTCGGTCATCGCGGAAGCGGCCCCGTTCGAGTTGCTCACCGATGTGCATCGCGTCACCATCAATCACGGACGGCAGATTCTCGTTCCCGTGAAAATCGTCCGGCGCGATGGATTTGACAATGCCGTGCCGCTCACCTTTGTCGGCCAACCGCAGAACGTTCAAGTCGAAAACAAGCCGATTCCCAAGGAAAAGAGCGACGAAGTGTTTCGGATTTTCGTGCCTCCGAACGCGCCGGCCGGCACCTACGTGATGCACCTCGTCGGCCAGCAGCAGGTCTCCTATCGCCGCAATCCCGCCAAAGCCCAACGGGCGCTGGAAGAGTTGCGAGCGGCATCGATCATTGCGGAGGCGACCAAGGACGCGTTCAGGAAAGCGAGTACCGCCAAGGACGAAGCGATCCGAAAAACTCAGGAAGCCCAGGCAGCATTGCAGAAGGCGGCCGAAGCCAAGGCCGCTGCCGACAAGGCGATTGTCGATGCCCAAGCCGTGGAGAAAGCCGCGGAACAGGCATTGAAGGATGCAGGGGACAATGCCGATGCCAAAGCTGCCGCTGAAAAACAGCTGGCTGAAGCCAAGGCTGTCGCCGTCAAAGCGAAGGAATCCGCCGAGTCGGCTGAAAAAGCGAGGCTCGAAGCAGAGAAGGGAGTGAAGTCCGCAGAAGAAGTTAAAGCCAAAGCCGAAGGCGAGGCACAGCAGGCTGAGGAAAAAGATAAGGCCGCAACTGCTGTGAAAGGTGCAGCCGATGAACGCGCCAAACAGGCCGACAAATACGCCACTGCCCAGAACGTCAATGCGTTTTCACCCACGTTGCCGATCGTCCTCACCATCAAGCCCGCTCCCTATGTGGTGACCGCTGCTCCCGCCGAGGGCGGCAATCTGAAAAAAGGGCAGAAGAACGAAGTCAAAGTCACGGTCAATCGGCAAAACGGTTTTGCGGGACCGGTGACGGTTTCCTTGCCGCTTCCTCCGGGGGTGACCGGCGTCAAAGCCGAGCCGATCGTCATCCCCGCTGATAAAAACGAAGGCGTGCTCGTCATCGAAACCGCGGCTGACGCTCCGGAAGCTGCGTTGGCGAATATGGTGGTTCACGTCGCCGCGCAATTCGAGGGTGACGCCGCCGTCGATGCGCCGGTCACATTGAAGGTCGTGCCCTGACGGCCGCCAGAAGCCGACGATTCCCCGCCAGGCTTGGAAGTCTTGACCATTGAAATCTGAGATCACTCATCTGAACACACGAATTCGCCCGGGAGCGACAGTCATGCGGAAGTCGACCTATCTTGCACTCGCGTTCGGTGGCCTGATGCTCTCCGCCGGTGTCTTGGCCGCAGACGACAAACCCGCCGATGGCAAAATCGAACCGGCCGCCGTCGATCTCGGTCGCCCGATCGATTTCACAAAAGACGTTCAGCCGATTCTCGATGATAAATGCGTGGCGTGTCATAACGTCGCCATCGCCGAAAGCCGGCTGATCCTGGAAGACGCTCCCAGCATCATGAAGGGCGGCAAACGCGGCCCGTCGGTCGTGCCGAAAGATCCGGAAAAAAGCCTGCTCTACATCCTCGCCGCTCGCGGTCAGCAACCTGCCATGCCTCCGTTGCCGAACAAGGCGTCCGCCGAAGCCGTGACGCCGCAGGAACTGGGGATTCTCAAACAGTGGATTCTGGAAGGGGCCCAGGGCGGTATGGGTTCGAGCGGTCCCGCCGTCGCCTTTCAGGCGGTCCCGGAATCACTGCATGCGATTTACAGCATTGCGCTATCACCTTGGTCGCGTTATGCGGTTTGCAGCCGGGCCAATCAGATCGATGTTTACGATGTCGTCACCGGCGAGTACGTGCAGCGCCTCGTCGATCCCGCCTTGTCGACTTTGACCTCCAAAGACCAGCCGATGTATCCCCACGGCGCGGCTCATCAAGATTTCGTGCATGCGCTCGCCTACAGCCCGACGGCCGACCTCATCGCCTCCGCCGGCTATCGCGAAGTCAAACTTTGGCAGCGCGGCCAGAATGTTCAGTTGAAGAAATTCGCGATCGAGAACGTCCCCACGGCGACGGCGGTCTCTCCCGATGGAAAACTCCTCGCCGCCGCCATGCCCGACCACGCCATCCGCCTGATTTCGCTGGCCGATGGCGCGCCGCAAAAATCACTCGCCGGCCACACGCTGCCAGTGACGTCGCTGCAATTCACCGCGGACGGTTCCAAGTTGTATTCCGCTTCAAATGACAAGTCGGTCCGCGTCTGGAACATCGCTGACGGCGCTCAAGTCGATGTGCTGGAAACACCCGCCGAAGTGCTGAGCTTCGCCTGGAACGCCGATGGCAAACTGCTCCTCACCGGTCACCAGGACAACCTCATCCGCTCTTGGAATATTCCGTTTGATAAGCCGGGCGCGGAACCGGTGAAGTCCGTCAGGGACTATGCGGGCAGCGGCGGTCCGGTGACGGCTTTGACGCTGGTCGCGCCGGGGGCTCACTTCCTTTCCGCCGGCGCCGACGGTCATTGGCGCGAGTGGGACCTGGCCAGCGGCGCGGCCGTCCGCGCGATCAACCACGGCGCGCCGGTTACGTCTCTTTCAGTCCGAAACGATGGAAAACTCGTGGCGACGGCCGGGGCCAATGTCGGAAAGCTCTGGTCGATCGAAGGCCAACCGGTTGGGGAAATCAAAGGGAACCTTGCCGCACAGCGAAAAGTCGTGGTCATGACCGAAGACGACGCCGTCGCGAAAGCGCATGTCGCGCTGGCCGACGCCTCGTTCAAAGCGGCTGAAAAAAATCTCACCGAACGGACTGAAGCCGTCAAGAAGGCGAACGAACAAAAAGAGGCCGCCGACAAGGCGCTCGCCGAAGCGAAAACCAAGGAAGAGGCCGCCGTCGCCGCGCGCGACGAAGCCCAGAAGAAACTCGAAGGGGATGCCAGCAACGACGGCTTGAAGAAAGCCAAGGAAGAGGCCGACAAAGCGCTGACCGCCGCCCAAGAGGCGACGAAAAAGGCCCAGGAGGCGGTCGATGCCGCGGTGAAAACCATCGCGCAAACCACCAAGGCCCAGCAAACCGCCGACGAACAGCAGAAAGCCGCGAAGACGGTGCTCGACAACGAAACGACTCTCGGCAAACAGGCTGAAGAGCGTTTGAATGCCGCGAAGGCCGAACTTCCCGCGACGGAAAAGCCCCTGTTCCAACTGGCGTTTTCTCCCGACGGCAAGTTTCTCGCCGCCACGGGTGAAGACGGTGTCGTCCGCCTGTATGACGGCAAAACCGCCCGGCCGTTGGAAGAACTTGTCAATCAGCCCGCCGCGCCGACCAGAGTGTTGCTGTTTGGGGTCGATCGCGCGCTGATTTCCATCGCCGACGACAAACAGGTCATCGTCTGGGATTCGAACCCGCCGTTCCAACTCGTCGGCGTATTGGGCCCGAAAACCCGAATGCCGCTCGATTGCCGCTCCGTCTCCTTTCATCAGTCGCGTGCTGAGTCTCGCCTTCAGTCCCGACGGTCACGCTGCCGGCGGCGGTGATCCCGCGCAAGCAAACCGTCGTTGTGGAACGCTCGAATCGAAATCGTTTCTCAAGGCGTTTCCCTGATGCTCATTCCGACACGGTCTTTAGCCTGGATTTTCCGTGACGGCAAGCTTCGCTTCAGGGCCGCCGACAATTTGTGAAAGTGCACGATGTTTGAATCGGGCAAGCTCGTCCGCTCATTCGAAGGCCATACGCATCACGTCCTCGGCGTCAGCTTCAAAGCCGACGGCAGCCGCGTCGCGATGCTGGCCACGACAACGCGACACAAGTCTGGAACATGGAAACCGGCGAGCAGTTCCGCACCATCGCGAACTATTCCAAGCAGGTGACCGGCATCCATTACATTGGCGTGGGTGACAATCTCCTCTCCTGTTCGGGCGACAAGGCGGTCAAGATGCACCGTTCCAACGATGGCAACAACTACCGCAGCTTGAGCGGTTCGACCGATTACATGTACGCCGTCGCCGTCAATCGGGATGAGACCCTCGCCCTCGCCGGCGGCGAAGACGGCGTCCTGAGAGTCTGGAACGCCCAGAACGGCCAGGAACTCTTCAAGTTCGAGGCTCCGAAACCGGCGGCCAAACCCAACACCCAAGCCGCCGCGAAGTATCCAGAAAGCCACGGAGCGACCTCCGTGGTTCAGCTGGCCGGATGGTCGGACTGATGCTCGGTGAAGGTAGTCCCGGTCGGTCACGCACTGGGGTTGGAGCAGTCTTTCAGCCATCCTCCCTGACGACCTGAGTTCAATCCGTCAAAGCCGTCGACTCTCGCCGTTTCGCGAAATCTCCGCGTCCTCTGCGCTCTCCGCGTTTCCAATCCGGATTTCCTTGAAAACGCAGAGAGCCGCAGAGGACGCGGAGTCTTCGATCAACTTCCCCTTCGCCCTTCCGACTTCAAAAAATCCCTCGCTCGCCCGTCGTGTTTCCCCCCATCCACCGTCCGCGATCCGCAATTCCCACGGTTGACCCTGCGACCGCTCCCCGCCAAACTGCAAAAAAAAAACCACGAAAGGCTCCCATGTCGACCGATCTCAAGCAGCGGCTGCTCGGCGAACTCGAACGGATCGTCCTCATTGATCCGCATACGCACATCAACCCCCACGCGGCGGCGTCGAAAACGCTCGACGACATCATGGGCTACCATTACTACACCGAACTGGCCCACTCCGCCGGGTTGCCGAAGTTCAAGATCGAAGAGCCCGGGCTCGATCCGAAAACCAAGGTGGGCCGACTCGTCGAATGGCTCGACCGGCTCGACAACACCATCCAGGTCAACTGGCTGATCCGGCTTTGCCAGAAATTCTTCGGATTCGACGATGTCCGCATCACGCCCGACAATTGGGAGAAACTCTACGACGACGCCGCCAAAAAAATGGCCGAACCCGATTGGGAAGACCAATGCTTGAAACAAAGCGGCATTGAAAAAGTGTTTCTCACGAACGATTTCGACGACCCCCTCGCCGGGTTCAACACCGAGCGTTATATCCCGTGCCTGCGGACCGACGATCTTGTCTTTCATCTCGCAAAGCCGGAAGTTCGCAAACGGCTCGCGGCCGCGACGAACATCGAGTTCACCAATTCCGCCACGCTGAAGGAAGCCCTCGGCCGGCTGTTCACGCATTTCACCAAACACGACGCCAAGGCCTGCGCGATTTCGCTGCCTCCCTGGTTTTCGCCGCGTGAGCCCGGATTGCACGAAGTTCGCTCGCCGCTTCAGAAAATTCTCGCCCAGGAAACGCTCACGTTCGACGAGCAGGCCCGCGTGAGCGAGTTCGTCTTCTGGTCGCTTGCGGAACTTTGCGCCGAGCACCGTTTGCCGTTTGATCTGATGATCGGCGTCAACCGCCGCGTGTACCAGGAGGGCGTTTTCCAGGGGCAAGACCTGTTCGACCAGCGCGTCTCGCTGATTCAATATCAGGCACTCTTTAACGCCTTCCCGCAGGTGACGTTTCCGGTCTCCGTCCTGGCCCAGGCGAGCAACCAGGAACTGGTCAGCTATGCCTGGATTTTCCCCAACGTCGTCACCAACGCTCACTGGTGGTATTCGAACATCCCCGCCTACATCACCATTGATTGCCGCAGCCGTTTGGAAGCGGTGCCGCGGAACAAGCAGATCGGCTACTACAGCGATATGTACAAGCTCGAATTCGCCTGGCCGAAGTTCCAGATGTATCGGCAGGTACTGGCCAACGTTCTCGCCGAAGACTTCGTCATCGGCCGGGGCTGGTCGGAAGCACGGGCCCTGAACCTGGGCCAACAGGTGCTCCGCGGCAACGTCGAGACGATTTTTGGGGTGTCGTAACGGCGAGCGGAGCGAAGCCGGACCACTCTGCGGCGAAATGCTCGGCAGCCGCCCAGGAAATTCTGGCACCGCGAAACGTTCTGTACACTGATGGTCCGCTGGGAATTGCTAACCTGTTCCTCCTCCAATCCGCTGTCGTCCCTCCTTCCCACCGCTCTCGCCGACAGCTAAAATCCCGGGTACATCTCCCCGATTCTATACTCCGCGACCAAACAAGGCGGGATCATGGCGACTTTGGTGTTGTTGCAGGAAGGTCAGGCCGTTCCTCATGAGCTGACTGGTCACGAAGCCGTCCTCGGCCGGCATCCCGACTGCACGATCCAGCTCAATTCCAACATGGTCTCCCGCAAGCACGCGCGTCTCTTTCTGGACGGCGGAAATTGGCTGGTGGAAGACCTTGGCAGCGGCAACGGGACGTTCGTCAACGGCAAAAAAATTGAGGGGCCGACGTCGTTAGGGCACGAAGACCGCATCAAGCTCGGCCCGCTGCTGCTGCGTTTTGAGTCCGAAGGAAAGTCCAAGTCGCGCACCACGAATCTGGCCGCCGACATGACGATCGGCATGGGAGTTGATCTCGATGACAACGACGTTGAACCCTCGACGGTGCTCGGTTCTTCCGAACCGGTCGCGGGCTTCGGCAAGCTGGAAGTCCGTCCCGAGGCGAAGCTAAAGGGCGTGCTGGAAATCAGCCGCAGTCTCGCCGGGACGGCCGACCTCGAAGCGTTGCTCCCCAAGATCCTCGATACGCTGTTCAACATCTTTCCGCATGCGGACCGGGCCTGCATTCTGTTCCGCGACGCCGCGGGAACGATGATTCCCAAGGCGGTCAAACATCGCCGGGACAGCGACGATGAAAACGTCAAAGTCAGCCGGACGATTCTCAAAAAAGTGTTTGAGGAAAAGACGGGCATCCTGTCCGCCGACGCCGTCAACGACGCCCGATTTGAAGCGAGCGAATCGATCAGCAATCTGACGATCCGCTCGATGATGTGCGTGCCGATGCTCAGTCTTGCCGGCGAGCCGATGGGCGCGATCCACATCGACACGCAGAATCCGTTCAATCAATTCAAGGCGGACGATCTGGATTTGCTGATCGCCGTCGCCGGCCAGGCGGCCATGTCGTACGAGTCGGCGCAACTTCTCATCACGGCGCTGGAAAAGCAGAAGCAGGACCGTGAAATGGGGATTGCGATGAACGTCCAGCGGGCGCTGCTCCCGACGGACCTGCCCCAGTCTCCGGGGTGGGAATTCTATGCGTCCTACGATTCGGCGCAAGCGGTCGGCGGCGATTATTACGACGTGTTATCGGTGGCCAAAGGATCCAAAATCTGTGTGGCCTTTGGCGACGTCGCCGGGAAGGGAGTGCCCGCTTCGTTGGTCATGTCACGGCTGTCCAGCGTGGTGCAGAACGTGATGGCTTTCGTCACCGATATGGCGGAAGCGGCCAGCCGCATCAACAACCAGATGTGCGCCAAAGCCGTCGAAGGCCGCTTCGTCACCTTCGTGCTGGGGCTGATCGATACCAAGTCCGGAAAGATGTCGTTCGTCAATGCCGGTCACATGCCGGTCATGATCCGCAAACCGGACGGGGTGATTGAGGAAATCGGCGAGGAATCGGTCGGGGTCCCGCTCGGCGTCATGGAAGATTTCCCCTACGACGTCGTCGATTACACGATGCAGCCGGGGGAAACGGCCGTCATCTATACCGACGGCGTCAGTGAAGCGATGAATCCCGACGGGGATTTGTACGGCATCGAGCGATTGAGGCAACTCGTCCAGAGCAGCCAGGCCGGCGCCGCGGAAGAACTGGGAAAGACCATTCTGACCGACGTTCGCAAGCATGCGAACGGCCGACCGCAAAACGACGACATCACCATCATGGTGTTCGGTCGGAAGGCATAAAAACAGTCCGTGGCCGGCGGCTGAGCAAACGGAAAACGTCCTCGGCGACTGACCACGGACTGCGGGCGATCGTTCAATTAGTTCGGCGTTGCTTCCGTCGCGATTTCAGGCTTCACATAGCCCAATCCGCGGACCACTTCGAGCACTTCGCTCCAGGTCGGAAACATCCGGCCGCTTTTCCGCTTGTAGTCGTCCATGGCCTTCATGAACTCGACCTCTTCAATCGAATAGTCGCGTTCGCAGGTGGTCGGATCGATCAACCGCCGCCGTTCCACTTTGCGGCGGGGCGTCTTGCGGCGTTCGGAACCTTCGAAGGCCGGCGCTTTCAGGCTCGACCGGCGATCGCCCATCACGCGGCGATTCTGCAGGCGGCGTTCCGCGGCCAATTGAGAGCTGGGTTCGGGCGTCTGCATCGAGATTCCTGCCTTTCACAATCAATACGTCTGAGGGGGCGTTCCGTCGCGGTCATGGGGATGCATTCCGTACTCTGTGATTATGACCGCAGATAGTTCATTGGGGTGAAGTGTAAAGGTTACAAAGCGCTGTAAAGATAAAGAAACATTGCCGCCCTGACGGCTGTGCCGGTGCTATCGCCTATGCCGATCAGGGCGGGGCCGACCGCAATCCAATTCAACGCCGCTGACGATCGTACGGAAAGTGGCGCGAAAGCCAGATTTTCCGACCGCCGGCAGCGGTGAATTCGCGGCGCGGTCGATGATCCCCCAGTTCGCAATACGGGGCCGCCTATTGCGGATCAACCAGCCAGCCGACCTGAATCGTCACCGCCGCAGGATCGAACCGGGTGGCGAGATAAGCGGAGTCGCACAGCTCCAGCCACGGTTTCCATGAAGGAAATCGGGGGGGCGCTCCAGAGTCAGCGTCGCCGTTCTCTGAAGCTTCGCGAAATCGGCGAACATCGACACACAAGAATTGTTCCGCCTCCGGAAACCGCGTTTCAGCCAGCTGCTGCAGGGGGGACGAATCCGGTCGCTCCTTCCCGACCGCCAGATGTTGGCGCAGCAACTCCACCGATCGAGCGACGGTCAAACCCTGCGAGGTCAGTTGGTAAGCCAACCGGATGGGCTTGGCGGTTTCCAGCCAACGCAGTGATTTTCCTTCGGAAAGCTCTGAACGCACGATCGGCGGATCATCTCCTGCAAATTTCTCCGCGCAATCCGCCGACAGCAGCACCAACCCCGCCGACAACGCCGGATCGAGGGCCAGATGCATTCCGGCTGCGGTCGCAGCCGGGGAAAATCGGCTCGTGAGCACGCCGTCAAACGGCAGGTCGCCGGCCGGGGCCGCGCGACGAACGAGATAGAGTCCCACCTGTTCGCCGAGCGCCGGCAGGACTTCATCCAGCGGATCGTGGCCGCCCAGAAGACTCCGGGCGATGCGTCGCGTTTTCTGCCATTCCGCCCGATCCTTGTCCGCCGCGAGTTCCTGCGCCAGCTGGAAGAGTGGTTTGAGGGTCAGGCTGCCCGCGGCGACCAGGAAGGCGTCGCGGGGAACGGAACTCAGAAATTCCTGAGGATGAGCCGTCACCGTGCACCATGCCCGCCAGTTTTCGTCCGTTTTGCTTTCATTTAACTGAACTTGGAAATCGGCGGTGAAACCGTCGTCCAGGCGAATTGTTGCCGTGATCGCGTCGATCGCCGGCCACCATCGGCTCAAGAGCCTGGCCCCCTGGTCGTCAGAAGGACCATTCTGCCAAACCCGATCCCAGGCGCGTGCCGGCAGAGAAATGCGAATCGGCGCGCCGTCTGGGGGCCACGGTTTTCCGGCGAATCGGCCGGCGTCGTTCGCCGGTTTTTCCTCTACTGCGGGCAACCTCTCCAACGCTTGCCGAATTCGCGACTCATGATCCGAGACGATCAAAACGTCCTTCAAGACCGCATAAACAGGGCAGAACCTTGAGGGCCGGGCTTTTTGCGTCGGTAATATTCTCGTCCCTGGTGGGCGAGCGTTTCCAGCGAAGACGTCGGTTTTAATCGTTGCCTGTCTGTAACAACCGGGCAGGGGCGCTGCCAGCGTTGCTGTCGGCACGCGTCAGCAAGACTCCTTCCGGGCGGCTGTCCTCCCGACAAATACATCGCCAGCACCAACTCTGTGCGCACAGGTCCAATAATTGATCCGACAGCGGCATTCCAGTCCGTTCTGCCGCCTTCGACCTCCCGCCAATGCTGGTGGACCTTGCTTGCTTTCCATTGTTGATACAGCGGCGTTCGAGACGCGCGGCGAAACAGCTCCGACTGCCGGAACTTCGTCCAGGTCAATTTCGCCGATCTACCTCGCAGACGAGCCGCGACATCCTGGCTCACCAGGTCGAGCGGACGCAGCGAAAACGTCTCGTCAGCCCACGCGGCCACCGACAGCAATTCCACGCAGGCCAGAATCTGCCACGCGCATGGCAGCCAGTACCGGCGAGAAATCCAGCGTGAGTCCAGCAGGCAAACGGGCGAATCGGCATGAGGCGGTTTCTCGCTGGGAAATCTGGGAAATTCCAGGTCACAAGGATTGGGTCGGGCTCCGTCGGCAAGCGTATCCCCCACAGAAAATCAAATGCCGCTTCGACCCGCTCGCTGATCGGGCGTCCACGCGCGCCATGACTCTGCGGGATCCGTCCAGGCAGCGCCCAGGGCAACCACCGGCAGAATCGCACGCTTCGGCAGTTCTGGCACCCTGTCAACGTCTCCGACGTGTCTTGAGAAAGCTCCTGATATTCCGCCTGACGCTGTTCCAGAGCCGCGACAGCGATTGCGAGGCCAGCAGCGCTTCGGCGTTCCTTGAGTTCCGCAGGAGCGATGCCCTTGGAAATCGTCGCAGCGCCTCAGATCGGGGCGATGGTTCAGAAAAGAGGAAAATCATGATCAACGCTGACGAAGCCGCACAGCAGAGGCCGTCGCCCAGCCTCGGCAAAACGGTACGCCGCGCGATCTCCGGCAAGTGGGCGTCCTCGTCGCCTTTAACCGCAGCAAAGTCGCGCTTGCCAAGCCAGGCAGGACCTCGGCGGGGGCGATCGACTGATTGGCTTTCAACAGCCATAACTGGCCGCTCCAGAAGCAACGACAATCGTGGCAGGCGTTTGAAAGATGCACCTGCATCTCCGCCGGCACTGGCTGTGCGTTCATCGAGCAGCCGCCGCTGCCGATTCAAACTTGGTGCAGCTCATATCCATCCCCTGTCACGACCCGACGCATGAGTTCCTGCGCTAATTCTTTTTCGTGCTCGATGCAACCAGGTTTTCACCGTTCCTTCCGGGCAATTCAAGGCCTCGGCGATCTCCTGGCAGCTCAATTCCTGTTGATGAAATAAAATGAAACAGGTTCGATAATCCCCGCAGCACCGCCGTGCCTGCCGTACCTCGCTCAGGTCGGCGGTCGACATTCTCCGAGTTTGGGCCGCAATCGCTTCCGTCGCCAACGGTGCGGCAGCCGTTTACGCTTCGCCATCAAGGTTCGACAACGATTCACGGCAATCGCCAACACCCAAGGTTGTACCGGTCGTGCAGGGCGTCCCACTGCGACAGGTGCCGTCGGCTGCGTCAGCGATTCCTGGGTCACGTCTTCCGCATCTTCCCGGTGGCCCAGCAGCCGCCAGCAGGTTTCCGAAGATGACCGTGAAATCGCTCCACGAATCGCGCAAGCCGTCTTCGTCTCCTGCAAGCACCACGCCAGCGTCGCGCATCGTCCACGCCGATTACGACCTCTCCAGAGACATACCCGCAGGAAACCGCGGGTTTCGATGATCGCAGAGAAGAAGGAACAAGCGTGCATTGTTTTGTCCGAGAGTCGCACCCGCCGCTTCGACTCCGCAGGACAGTACGTAACACCGCCGGCGTCGGATCAACGCGTGATCGCCTCGCGGACGAGCAGGTGCGGGCCGCTTTATAAGCATGACGCAGCACGAACGTTCGTCCTTCCATCTGTTCCTCGGTGAAATACCGTCCGACGTCGCTGGTCGGCAGCCCGGCCAAGCGCCAGGGTCAGAGTGGCATCGTTCAGAAATCTGGGCGATATCGACGCCGTTGTTCGGCAACAGCAGCTTGATCGCTCATCCGCGCCTTCTCTCCGCTTGTGAACATCCGCTGCACAATTCCCGCACAATCGGGTTGTCATCGTTGTCACAAGTTCGGGCGCGCAATATCAACCGGCAGACCGCTTGGCTGACGATTTTTATCTGTTCCCCAGTCACGAGAACCCCGCACGTAACGGTAGGCCAATCGGGCGCTCTCGACCGTCTTCGGTGATTCCCGAGAACAGCTCAGCGAAGCCTCGGCGTGATCAACCATCCGTCGATCAACCCGCCGCTGCATGTACTGCTTGATGATGTCAGCGGCGGACGACGAAGGATTTTCCGTCTTGGCAGGCCGGCTTCCCGCCGGCTGAGCAGCGCCGGAGCCGGGGCCGCTTTGATGCCGGTCGTGACGGGATCCGGCAATTTGACCGGCATTTCCGCCACGGTCGAGCCCGCGGCAGCACTGGCAGGCTCAGGCACAGGAACCGGAGCCGGGGCCGGGCCGAAGGATATTGCGGAACCATGGGAGCCGCGGGCATGCCGGGCATCGCCATGGGATAACCGGGCTGCATCGGATAAGGGGAGGGCATGTAACCCGGCATCGGCGGATACATCGGCATTTGGCCGGGCATCGGGAAGCCGTATCCCATCGGATAGTTCATGGGCGGCTGCATCGGCAGATACGGCGCCAACGGGGCCATCGGAGCGCCCGCCGATCCGGGAATGATCGCCGTATCGCCGCTCAGCGCGGTCACCGTCGGCATCGTCTCGGCCCCTTCCGCGAGCGGGGGGACATTCGACGGAATCTCAAAATTACTGTCGGCCTGGGCCGTCGGCAGCGGCGGCATCGAAGGGATCTCGAAGTTGCTGTCCGCTTCAGGCGAGGGGTTCAGCGTCGGAATCTCAATCGTCCCGGTGCCCGAAAGCGTATCAATGTCCGGAGTGACCGGCAGATTGATTGGAGTGTTCGTCGGGACCGGCGTCGTTTGGTGAACCAGTAACTCCACGACCAGCCGGCCGATGGTGATCTGGTCCCCCGGTTTGAGGACGACTTCCCCACGAACCAATTGGCCGTTCAAACGCGTGCCATTGGTGCTGCCCAGATCGCGCAGCCGAACTGCGTAGTTATCGACCAGGAACACGCAGTGGTGGCGGCTCACCAGTTCGCTGTTGGGGCGAAGTTGACAGTCTTGTTCGCGCCCGACAAGAAAGCGCTTCGTCGTCAGCGGAATACTCTTGCCCTGGTATTTTCCGCTGCGAATCTTCAGTTCAGCATTCAACATGAAAGGCAGGCCTCTGGAGACGACGTCCTGTTCCTGATGTTCCTCGATGGGAAAAGGCAAGCGGCGACGGCAAGCCGGAATAGTACCCGACCTGCGTCCATGTTGAGCACAGCCGAAAGAAGAACCCGAGAGTTCGGGAATAGATGTTCAGCGACGAAAGACTTTCACAAATACTCCACCAGCTGACTACGCTAGCAACAGGCGGTGCTCCTGTCAACGTGGGCTGATGGCATTCACCTCGGTTTAACTTTGTCTCTGCACTCGATACCGGAGACCGGTCTCCCGATTCGTTCGGGCTCGGTCGGCGGCGGATCCCTCCGTGGTGATTGTGAGTCTCTACTCGTATCGCATCGTGTGGAGAATTGCAATTCTCAGAGTTCCGAATGAGAAGATCTCTGCCATGATTCAGACGAAACGGTGCCTGGATAAATGATCAGATCCGCGCTACGCCCGCGGAAAGGGAGGCTGGCAATGTCCCGACCTGACCACCACCAATCCCGGTGCGCGAATGATGGTGATTGGAGCGGTCCAAGTCTGCGGGCCTCTTCAGGAACGATGGTTGGCGTGCCGAGTTGCTGGCGTCATCGCTCGAACTCGATCTCCCGGTTTCCCCGTGCGATTCTCACCGCTGGTTAATGGACTCCCAGACGTTCCTGCAAGACGTTCAGGCACACGCCGTAATTCTTCCAGGACAGGCGGCCTATGGAACGGCGGCAGATCTTCCAATCCCCGGTGTTCCGGAGTCAGCGAGGAAGCCCGCAACAGCAGGCTCCCGTGCTGCAAAATCGCCCCCTTCCGCCGTCTTTGAGCGCTCCCTAACACTTTATAGTCCCCCACGACCACATCATGGGAGTCCCGCCGTGAAAAGCAAAGGGGCGGTTCTTCGATCGATCGCGTGGTCTCTCCGCGCCGACGCAATCCTGACTCAGTCCCGCCAAGCACGCTGATGATGGCGTCGTGAACGAGATCGTAGAGTTCTTCGGGATGGCGGTACAGATCCCGACCCGCCGGCACCGTCACACTGTAGGTCCATTCCCGATCATGCAGGATGGGCGTCTCTCCCGTCAGGCGGCGTACCCAGGGAAGGTGTTCGCAGCGTTGTCGCGACCGCCAGCTCCTCTCGCCGTTGAAAGTACCCCAGCGACAGCGTCGGTACGTGCCCCAGCGATACCACTTGAAACGTCGCCAAACCCTCCGACACGGCGGTTCTTCCAGCAAGACTGCATCAACCGCCGCCCCAAGGTCCGAACCCGGCAGATCATCGACCAGCAACCGGTACAAAGCGTAAGTTTTGACATGGTAGCGATGTTCTCTGCAGCGGCCTGAATTTCCCTCACCATTTCAGCACCGGGCTTCAGCGCTGCCGTCACATCGTCCGGACGGCTCACCCTGTGCTGTGAGGGCGCCTGATGCAGAAATTCCGGATCTTCCTTGACGATGGCATGCGCTGCCGCCGAAAAGGCGTCCAAGGTCTCCTTCGATTCTGTTTCCGTTGGCTCCATCATCATGGCTTCCGGCACCACCAGCGGAAAATAGACCGTCGGAGCATGGAATCCATAATCGAGCAGACGCTTGGCGATATCCATCGCCGAAATATGCTTCTCATCCGCCAAGGCTTTGGCTGATGCGACAAATTCATGCAAACACCGGTCTCCATGGGGCGTTGGCAGAATGTCGGCGAGGAGCGCCCGCAGGTAATTCGCGTTCAGGATCGCTTGTTCTGCCGCTTCGCGCACGCCGTCCGGACCCAGCGTCCGCAGATAGCAATAGCCTCGCAGCAGAATGCCGATGTTCCCGTAAAACGTCCTGACTCGGCCGATCGATTTCGCCGGCGACTTCCAATGATAGCGTGTCGTCCCGTCGGGTTGAGTTTCAGCGGCCACGACCGGACCGGGGAGATAGTCTCCCAGGTCGGCTCGCACGGCGATTGGGCCGCGCGCCCGGTCCGTTGCCATGCGGCCCGGTGAACGTCTTGTGCACGTTAAAGTGCATCATATCGCCGCCAAAATCGCCCGGTCGCGCAACGCCCATGATGGCGTTCAGGTTCTCGCGCTGTCGATGCAGACGAGGCCCCTGACCTCGTGCAGCATCCGGCTGATCGTCTGGATCTCTTTCAAACAAGCCCAGCGTGTTGGGATTGGTGATCATGAACACGGCGGTTTCGCGATCGATGTGGCTTCACCCTCCAGATCGACCATGCCGTTCGAGGATGCCGCCGCCGTGCCTACGCAATCAAACCCGGTCATCTTTCCGCCGGCCTGGATTCGTTCCATATGCACTCGATCGAAACACCACTTTCGTCCGCTTTTCTCCGCGATCACGGGAAGTAAGCCGCCGCGGTCAACAGGGCCGCCAATTCTCCTTGAGCGCCGGCCGCCGGTTGCAGCGAAACCGCCGGCAAACCCGCGATTTCCGCCAGCATCTGCCATACAGCATCAATCCGCAGCATGCCTTGACCTCTTCGTCCGGCTGATACGGATGCACGTCGACCAGCCCCAGTAACCGCGCCAACCGCTCGTGACGTTTCGGATTGTATTTCATCGTGCAACTGCCGAGCGGATAGAAATGCGTATCCACCGACATGTTGAGCGTCGACAAATTCACGAAATGACGTACGACGTCACCCTCCGCCAATTCGGGCAATTCCGGCGGATGGTCCGCAGTTCATCGACTGAGAAAAATCGGCTAGCGGCCGACGGCACATCGGCCGGAAATGAGGGCCGCCCGGCCGTCCCGGATGCGACAACTCCCACAACGAACGAATCGCCTGACGATTTCTCATGGCGAGATCATGTTCCTCTCGACAAAGACGCCGATGGTCTCGGCAGGATCTTATTTCTGCCGCCGCCGCCAACCCGTCGATCTGGCGCGCGAGCGGCATTCTGTCACGCGGCGATCACGCAGCGATCACGGGTCCGCCGCCGGCCACTCCTTCCAGGCTTCCAATCGGCCAGGTCCGGCCCGATGTCGTGCCGGCCGCCGCAAGCCTGCTGCTGCGTGTCCTTCGCCGAGCGGGGACACTCCAGCACGAACTTGAATGCCGCCGCGAAAATCGCAGCTTGTAGCCGCAGCAGACAACGTCTCGGCGGCATAATGGGACAGCCGGCAGCATCGTTCCGCGGCCTCCCGCAGACCTTCGGCCCTAATAGCGACAAATAAATCGCCGCCCGTGTTGCCATCAATCCCTGGTTCGTGCAGATATTGCTCGTGGCCTTTTCCACGGCGGATACGTCGGCGCGCCTGAAGATTCAACACGCGCCTGCTGGCCCCGGCGGGTCGGTCGTCAAACTGATCAGCCGCCCCGGCATCTTCCGCAGAAAATCTTTCTTGCACGCGAGAATTCCCAGATACGGTCCGCCGTATTGCAGCGGAATTCCCAGCGATTGACCCTCGGCTACGGCGATGTCGGCTCCTAAGGCTGCCGGCTGTTTGAGCAGCCCCAGGCTGATCGGATCAAACGACTCGATGCAAACTGCACCATGTTGATGAGCCGCGGCACTGATCGCCGCCACGTCTTCCAGATGGCCGAAGACGTTCGGATGCTGCACCACCACTGCCGCGGTTTGATCGCTCAGCGCGGATTGCAACGCATCAAGGGCAATGAAGCCCGCCGGGCACGGAAGCACGTCAACAGCCACTCCCAACGACGTCAGATACGTTTCCACCACCTGCCGATATTCTGGATGCACGCTCTCCGGCAGAATCACTTTCCCGGTCCGTTGCGTGCCATGCAGTGCCATCAGCACGGCTTCGCAGACGGCAGAGCCTCCTTCGTAGAGGCTGGCGTTGGAAACGTCCATGCCCGTCAAGCGGCAGATCAGCGACTGATATTCAAAAAACGCCTGCAAACTGCCCTGGCTGGCCTCGGCCTGATACGGGGTGTAAGCCGTGTAGAACTCGCCTCGGCCCGCGATTTCGTCAATCACCGCGGGGATGAAGTGCTCGTACGCGCCCCCTCCCAGGAAACAGACACGCCGAGATGCTCCCGCCGTTTCCGCCGCGAGTTGTTTCAGTTCTTGCTCAAGTTCCAACTCAGTCAGTGCGGAGGGAAGTTGCAACGGCCGCGAAAGCTGGCAGGCGGCGGGAATCTGTTGCAGCAAATCGTCCAACTGCGACACGCCAATCGTCCGCAGCATCTCCTGCTGCTGGTCCGGCGTGTTCAAAACATAACTCACCAATGGTTCCTCCGTGTCGTCCGGTCCGAAGGCGGCGCTGCCTGCGGCGACCAGGCTGTTTAATGCTGTTCCGCAGCGCAATGAGCTTGATAGGCGGCGGCGTCCAACAAATTGGCGGCCTCGGCGGGTTCGGCTAATTTGAGCTTCACCATCCAACCGCTGCCGAACGCGTCCGTCGTCAGCCGCTCCAGATGATCGGCCAGATCGCCGTTCACTTCGATCACTTCGCCGCTGAGCGGCGCATAGATGTCGCTGACGGCCTTCACGCTTTCGACTTCGCCCAGCGTGTCGCCTGCCCGGACCTTTTTGCCCTTGGCCGGCAGATCGATGAACACCAGGTCGCTGAGCAATTTGACCGCGAAATCCGAGATTCCGATCGTGGCGACTCCGTTTTCGATCGCCGCCCATTCATGCGTCTTGGCGAATTTCAATTGCGCGCGGTCCATGCCGCCATGCTCCTGTCTGAGAATGTCTTGACCGACCGTTCACGATAGCGGAGTTTCCCGCGAATTCAACGCTGGCGGACCAACGTCATGGCGATTGCTGATGCGATCGCGCTTCCCCGGAGGCTTCCCTGCGATAAACGTACCAAGCCCAACCCGAAACTCCCGCGTAACGAGCGGAATGGGTCAATCGGTAAGTTCCCGCGGCGGGCAACCGCAATTCTAACTCCGGGACGTGATGCAGGTCCTGGCTATGCGTGAGAAACCATTCCGGCGGCGTTTGCGCCAATCGTGGCTGCGGCACATATTCCAGAGTTTTTCCTCCGGCCAACCGCGGAGCATAGAACTCGATCAGCAAGGAGTTTCGATTGTCATGATCGCTGCCGATGCGGACCAGCGTCCCGGGATCGTCGCGCACCATCGATTCCAGCGCGGCGAAATATCGCCCCCGGCCAAATTCCAGCAACGGCACGATCCGCATCGCGTGTCCGCACAGCATTCCCGCGGCAGCCACACAGAGCAATCCGCGCACGAGCGCGCCATTTCCGCGATACAGCCGGACTCCCCAATACGCCAGCAGCAGGTAAAAAAACGGAAAACTGACCAGTAAATAGCGAAAATAAAAGTATCGGGGTTGTGTGACCAGAATCACGGCTGCGGGAACCAGCACCAGCACGCTGGGATAAAACACCCACTGGAGATTCTGATCGCGTTTTAACGACACCGTCCCGCCGACAATGATCGCCAGCACGATCCCCAGCGCCGCCAATGGATAGGGCCACACATTCGGCAGCCCCATCAGCAGCGCGGCGCCTTCCTGGATCACAACCAGCTTGTCATATTCCGGGCCGCCGGCGAATCCCATCCGGCTCACGAACACCAGCCACCACAATCCGATGAACAACACGGGAACAGACTGCACTTTCCACAGCGACGTCCAAGAACTTTGTTCGTCTCCACGCCGTCGCCAGATTTCGGCTCCCTGCAGAATGAAAAATGCGCCGCTCAAGATGACGAACGTCGACTGCGAAAGAATTCCCAGGACAGATGCCGCCCAAAACCCCAGCACATGCCGCCAGCGGATTGTGCGGAGCCGCAGCGACAACTGATCATACGCCCACAGGCCGCAACAGATCGCCGGCGCGTATCCGCGCGCTTCCGAAAAATAGAGCAGCAGCGGGTACGACGTTCCGAGCAGGACCACCGCGCCAATCGCCTCCGGTTCTCCCCATTCTCGCCGGGCAAATCGTGCCGCCAGAACCAGGCTCAAGATCCCGGCCGCCACCGACAACAGGCGATAGACCGGAAACGGGCTGCCGTCGGGCACGTAATACAGAAACAGCGTATTCAGCGGATGATTATTGTCGTGGGGAATCGCCAGCAGTACGTCCATCGGGTTCCGTGCGAGATGCGCGAACTTCACGGAGAGAATCTCGTCGAACCACAGATCCCCGCGGGCCGCGACCATCATCAGCAGGCCGAACAATCCGATGATCGTCGAAAGCCACGGAAACCAGGGCTGGGAAGAGTCCGCCGTCGAGGGCAGGGCGAGTTTCGTGGTCTTCGGCGCCGGCATCATCCGACTTCGTGTTCTTGGCAACACAGGATTCTGTTCCGGTTCACAAACCATCTGTCGCGCGGCAGATTTTGCCAGCGAAGCTGTTCGCTCATCCGGCCGGTCGGTCGTCATTCAACTGCGTGATCGCGTTCGCCGGGGCGCCGCGCTCCATCACCATTTCCAACCGCCGCCGGATCGCGGCATCGTACTGCCGATGCGTCAGGATGTAAAAGCGGTTCTCGCGAATCGCCTGGAACGTCTGGTTCGCCACCTGAATCGGCAGTGCCGAATCCGTCATGAAAACTCGGGTCCAGAATTTCTGACTGGCTTCACTGTCGTCCGGACCCGGTTCCGCGGATTTGGCCTGTGCCGATGACCGGGGACGATTGCGTTCCGCTTCGATGATCCGCGTGTTGACTCCGCCCGGGCAAAGCACCGACACGCCGATCTTCGCTCCGATCTGTTCCATTTCGAGCGCAAGCGTTTCTGAAATGGACACCACGGCATGCTTCGTCGCCTTGTAGATCCCGCTGCCAGGAAATGCCAGAAAACCGGAAAACGACGAGGTGTTAACGATGTGGCACTCGGTGTTTTGCTCCAGCATGCGCGGCACGAACGCACGGATCCCATGGATCACGCCCCACAAATTGACGCCCAGGATCCACTCCCAATTTTCCAGCGAATTCTTCCAGATCCAGGTTTCACCGCTCACGCCCGCGTTATTAAACAACACGTGCGCTCCGCCAAAATGTTGAAACGCCTGCTCGGCCAGGTTCTCCACGTCCGCCGCTTTCGAAACATTGGCGACGACCGTCAACACCTCGGTCCCCTTGGCACGCAGCGTCTCGGCCGCCTGTTGCAGCGGGCCGTCCTCAATATCGGCCAGCACTAAACGCATCTTGTCGCGCGCCGCTCGGTCGGCCAAGGCCCGGCCGATCCCGCTCGCCGCTCCGGTGATGACGGCCACCTTCCCTTGCAAGTCCTGCATCGCGGTTCCTCCGTGAACGGTTGAATGTCGCCTGTTTCCTGGCTGGCCAAAATTTACTCAGTCCATGCCGTCGGTCGGGATCGGCGAACGGCCGGCTTTGACCGATGAGAACGGCGGAACAGGCATCCGCAATCGGTCGTCTCTTCAGACGGTCGCCGCGAACTCGTCCCGGCCAAATTGCGAATCGTCGACGAGTTTCATGATTCGGCATCAGGACGAGTAACGTCATGCCTGTTAAGCCTGCGGCGGAACCGGGTGCTCGTACTGAGTGATCTTTTCCAGCCGGCGCGCGTGACGACCTCCTTCGAATTCCGTCGTCAGCCAGATTTCCACCATCCGCGTCACCAATCGTTCGCCCAGCAAATCGGCGGACAGACACAGGATGTTCGCATCATTATGGCGGCGGCTCATCTCCGCCGTCACATCGTCATGGCACGACGCGGCGCGCACGCCGGGAAATTTATTCGCCACGATGCACATCCCGATCCCCGTCCCGCAGATCAGGATGCCCCGGTCGAATTTCGAATCCGACACCGCTTGCGCAACTTTGGCTCCGATATCCGGATAATCGATGCTGTCCGCCGAGGACGGCCCGAAATCCGTTCCGGTATGCCCGAGTTCTTCAACCTGGCCAAGAATCTTGTTCTTGACCTGAAATCCTCGGTGGTCGCTGCCGACTGCAATTTTCATAATGGTCATCGAGTGGAAGGAAACAACCGGTTGAGCAGGGCATCAACGGCCCGTTCAATTTCCTGTTTGCAATCTTCGTATTCGGTCCTGCCGCCGCCGATCGGGTCCGAAATGTCCGCTCCCGTCTCTGACAGCAATTGCACAGTGTGTTCCAAATCCGGGCGTTCGGACAAAATGTCCGATTGATGCCTGCGCGTCATCGTATACACATGATCGGCGTGGTTCAATAACCGCTCCGTCAGAGGTTGGCTGGCGTGACCCGTCAGATCGATGCCCGCGGCGTGCAGCAATTCCACCGCTTCCGGACTCGCCGCCGACCCGATCGCCGCGGACAGCCCGGCTGACACCACCAGATGGCCCCGATCGGCCAATTCCTCTTCCCGGCAACCCAAACGGTCCGCCAGCCGCCGCCGAAACAACGCTTCGGCCATCGGGCTGCGGCAAGTGTTTCCCGTACAGACAAACAGGTAGACTTCGCTCGCCAGTCGCGTGATCGCCCGTTCCGAAACGACTCCGGAGGCGTCAATTTGCCACAGACCGTCGTCGATACTCACCGTGGTCGCCGGCGCCGCATAGCGACAGGGGCCGTCATCGATCAGCAGATCGACGCCGCCATGAAATTTTTCCGCTGCATCCGTCGCGGTTTTCAGCCCGGGATCCTCCAGCGTCATGACGAGCGGGCCCGGCAACAACTGTTGAATCGCCGCGATTACGTCATGCGCCGCCACGCGGATGCCGACGCGCCGTTCCTTCCCGGAAACCGCCGTCTGAACGGCTGGCGGGAGACGACAAAACAGGCCGTTCATCAGACTGGGGGGGAACGTCATCACCAGCGGGCCCGGCCAGCACCGTTTCGCCAGCTTGCAGGCCACATGCGGCATCTCGGTCACATAGTCCCGAGATTCGTCGAATGATTTCAGGAGCAGGATCCCATGCGGATCGCGACTGCCCGACAACAGCTGGGACACCCCGGCCGGGTTCAGCGCGGAAGCGAACGCCACGTACAAAGTCTCAGTCGCGCAGGCCACGACCCGCCCGTCGGCCAGCAGCTCGCAAGCACGGTGAATGATGTCACGCCGGTCGTCCGCCTTTCGGAGATCCACAACGTCGGTCATATGAAGAAAAATCCAATGCGAAAACGCCGGCCGGGGGGCCGCCACGAACAGAGAAAGGATCCCGTGAGGCGGAATGCCAGAGCTTGGAGCTGGTCACCAAGGCAATACTCAGCGGTCAAGTTTAGGAAGTTCGCTGGGTTTTCACAAGCAGCGGCCGAGTGACAGATCCGTAAGTGTTTTCCTCTCCATTGGTTGCGATGGGCGATTGCCGTCGCCCCGCCGTGCCGAGGCCCCGCCGCCACTGCGAGTTCTCCCGTCACGGGACCGAGTTCCTGGAGCAAATTCGACCAGAATTTGGGCGAGCAATCCGGCCAGGCTTCAAAGGGGGACGCTCCTGCTTCAACGATGACCCTGATGGATTTGTGCTTCGTTCGTTTCGTCCGGGAAAGTGTGTCTGAGGCGGTTTTTTTTAGAAATTCCGGCTCCTCGGAGTGTTTTTTGATCTAGGTTTGCAAAAGAGGCTTAGCCGGCAGATCAGCACGTCCGAAACGGCCTCAAGGAAACCTGCCATGATGCGACTCCCATTCCGCCGCGCGAAGTCGACTGATCGTCGGTCTGGAACGACCACGATTGAGGTCGCATTCACGTTGCCGGTATTCGGAATTCTGCTGGCCGGTCTGATGGAATTCGGGCATTACTTCATGGTGGTGCACACGCTGAACGCCGCCGCCCGCCGCGGGGCGCTGCTGGGCAGCTACGCCGGCACGACCGACCTGGACGTGACGGAGAAAGTGCAGTCGATCGTCGGCGCCGCCTTCAATGTCTCGAAGGCCACCGTGATCATCCGCGACGCCAGCGTCTTTGACGCCGCGAATTTCAATCCCAGCAACGTCAATTACAACACGCTGCCCGCCGTCGATCTCACAAAGTGCAAAACCAGCGATTGCTTCCTGGTCCAGGTTTCCGTTCCTTACGACAGCATCGCCTTGTTGCCGCCATTTTGGATCAAAAACGCCACGGTGACCGGGCGAGCCGTGATGCGGCACGAATAGCGTTCATTTGAATTTCGAAGGATCATGACATGCACCGATTGATCGTCGCTCCAAAAGGCGACTCGACAGCCGACCGCCGCGGCGCCGCCGCTGTCGAATTTGCGCTGGTCGCTCCGGTGTTCGTCGCGCTGGTCATCGGCGCGATTCAGGCCGGGTTCAATCTCGATTCCACCACTAAAATGTACGCCGCCATCCGGCAATCGGGCCGGCTTGCCTCGCTTGACTACGATTCCAAGCTGCTGCCGAATCAATCAATCAACGCCAAGATCATCCAAGACATCAAGAATTCTTTGACGGCCGAAGGCCTGCCCGGCGACAAGATGTCGGTCAGCATCACCTATGCCGACGGTGCCAAAGAAGGCTCGAGCTTCGACCTGGGTGATCCGAACAACGACCTGTTGAACTTCCGCATCGGCGTCGCCGTCAATTACTCCGACGTGAACAGCAAGAGCGTTCTGCCGAGCAATATGAACAGCCTGAACGCTTCGGTCGTGTTCCGCAAGGGGCGATCCGCGCTGGTCGAATAGTTCGTTCACCAACCGTCCTGCACGCCCCGAACGGGATGGCAGGTCACCGTCAGCACTGCTCAATTCCAGTTTCGAGGGGGGAAAACCATGCGTCGCTTGAGAGTTCGTTGGCCCAGTCTGCAACATTTGCCGCCTTCGCGGCGACGAGGCGTGTTCCTCGTCATTGCCGCCGTCACCTTGACGGCCGTCATGGCCCTGGTCGCCTTCTCGGTCGACCTCGGCTATCAATCGTTGACCAAGACCCGCATGCAGAACGCCACGGACGCGGCGGCGCTGGCGGCGGCCATGGAAATCACCCATGCGCTGCAAACCGGCAATCCCAATCTCGGGGACGTCTTTGCCAATGCCGTGCAATCGGCCCGCGGTACGGCGTTCGATATCGCCCACCTCAATGACATTTACATCGATTCCAATCGCGACGTCGTCTTCGGGCGACGGTCGTACGTCCCGGGAACTCAGAACCTGACCACCTCCTGGAACGTCGCCAACGATCAGGTCAACGTCGTCAAAGTCATCGCCCGTCGCGACAACCCGGACACCAAGGCGCCGGACGGCAAATTGCCGGGGATTTTCTCCAGCGTGTTCGGCGCCACGGGTGCGTCACTCACCACGGAGTCGATCGCTTTTATCGATCCTCGAGACATCATTGTCGTCCACGACTTCTCCCGCTCGATGAACTTTGACAGCTATTACACCGACGAGCAGAACACCAAGCTCACGCAGGCTCAAGTCGATGCCAATCTGGACCTCGTCTGGAGCGATCTGCAACCCCTCAACCTGGGGACGATGACCTACAACCCGCAATACGCCTCCAAGACCCAGACCAGTTCCGGCGCCAGCGCCACGGTCACCTTTAAAGGGACCAGCGCTCTCGTCACCACCAACACGAAGCTGAAAACCGTCAAGCTGACGTTCTCCAGCGGCAGCCAGACCTTCAACATCAGCAACGAAACGACCACTTCCGGCACGTATTCGGGCACGGGCAGCTATGCCAACAAGCGGATCACCCAGGTCGACGTCACCGTCCGCAAGGTCGGCAGCACGACGCAATCGGTCACGCTCTCGTCGCATCAGTACAATGCGAACACGGTCATCGCCTGCTTCGGATTGACCAATGTGACCTATCCGTATGCACAAGGCAGCTGGTCGGAGTACGTCAGCTTTGTCCAGACCAATAGCGGGCTCGCGCTGTACAACAGCAGCGACTTGTACGGCGGCAAGACGTTTCTCTGCTATCTGATGAAGTCCCGGTCGTCTTACAACGAAACGAAGGACCTCTGGAAAACTCGCCATTACCCGTTCCATGCCATCAAGCAAGGTCACGAACTCCTGTGCGATTACCTGACCGAACTCGGTTTCGACGATCATCTGGGCATGGTCAGCTATGACGCCAGCCATCGCGTGGAAACCAAGATCAACGACACGAATCCCGATATGCCGCAAGTCGACATCTCGGCGAGTCCCATCACGAGCAACTATGATGCGGTCAAGAAATTGATGCACTACAAGCAGGCTTCACACTACAGTGATTCCACGAACATGGCCGGCGGCATGAAGGAAGCCGTTGCCCTGCTCGACAACCACAAACGCGCCGGCACCCGGCCCGCCATCCTGCTCATGACGGACGGCAACGGCAACACGCTCGACAGCGGCGAAAATGGCTCGCTGCCCGCCGGGTGGAATTGGAATACCATGTTCGACTACAACGGTGACGGCGTGGCCGATTATTCTTCCACCAACACCAGTGCGTGCG
>JAXMBR010000017.1:0-75516 GCA_046349715.1 Planctomycetaceae bacterium
CAACCCCCTGTCGCGACGCAATCTGCTGGAAGCGGGATCGCTCGGGTTGTTCGGGCTCTCGATGGCGAGTGTGGCGGGTTGGCGACAAACCGCGCGGGCTGCGAACGAGTCCGCCGGTTCGACTCCTCCCAAGTCGGTCATTTTTCTGTTTCTCACCGGCGGCGCGTCCCAACACGACACGTTCGACATGAAACCGGACGGTCCCGTCGATTTCAAAGGGGAGTTCAACCCGATCGCCACGCGGACGCCCGGGATCGAAATCTGCGAACACCTGCCGCGCATCGCCGAACGCAGCCAGTTGTGGTCGCTCGTCCGATCGTTATCCCATAATAACAACGGGCACGACACCGGCACCTACATGATGCTCACCGGCAAATCAAAAGTGCCGGCGACCTTCAAACCGAGCCTGCCCCAAGCCAGCGATGAGCCGTCGATCGCCGCGATCGCCGGGGCGATGACTCGGCCGCGCGGACTCATGCCCAAATCAGCGATTCTGCCCGAGAAAATCTACCATTCGAATTCGGGCGTCTACGCCGGCCAGTTTGCCGGATTGCTGGGACCGCAGCACGAGCCCTGGCTGATTGAATGCACTGACAAGCCGCACGCCTATCATTCGTATTCCGGCGCCTTTCCGAATTACCTGTTCGATCTCCACAAGGGGCAGCTTTCCGACAAACTGAACTGGCGATTCGAAGTCCCGAATCTCACGCTGCCGGAAGGGGTCTTCTCGCAGCGGTTCGACCAGCGTCGTCAGTTGTTGGAAGTCATCGATGAACAGCGCCGCGGACTTGAGCAACAGGCTTCCGTCGCCGGTTATGACCGTCTGACGCAATCCGCCATCTCGTTAATGACCGATCCCAAGGTCCGCGCGGCCCTCGACGTCCGTAAAGCCGATCCCGAACAGTTGCAGCGCTACGGCGACAACTCGTTCGGTTGGTCGCTGCTGATGGCCCGCCGGCTCGTGGAAGCGGGCGTCAACATGGTGCAGGTCAACTTGGGAAATTTCGGCAGTTGGGACCTCCACGGCAATAATTTTCATTGTCTCAGGGAGTATCTCTTTCCCCCGACCGACCTCGCCGTCTCCGCGCTGCTCGACGATTTGCAGGCCAGCGGCTTGCTGGACAGCACACTCGTGCTGATGGCGGGGGAATTCGGTCGCACGCCGAAAATCACGCACATTGCCCAGCATATTTACAAGTATCCGGGCCGCGACCATTGGGGGCCGGTGCAAACCGTCTGGGCGGCGGGAGGCGGCGTCAAAGGCGGTACGGTGATCGGCGCCACCGACAAGGCCGGCGCCTATCCCATCTCCGATCTGCAAACGCCGGAGAACTTCGCGGCCACGATTTACGATGCGCTGGGCATTCCCCGCAACGCTCTCTGGCACGATGTCACCGGCCGCCCGCATTCCGTTTATGAGGCCGAGCCGATCGCGGGGTTGCTCGGTTGATCATGCCTGAAATCACCTATCAGCTTGAGCCGGCGCTTTCCGTCGACGAGTTCCTGGAGGTGCTGGTTCGATCGACGCTGGCGGAACGCCGACCCGTTCACAATCGGGAGGCCTTGGCCGGCATGCTGGCTCAAGCGGACCTGATCGTCACCGCGCGCGACGCAACCGGCTTTTGGTCGGCATCTCCCGCGCACTGACCGACTATCATTTCTGCACCTATCTGTCGGATCTGGCGGTCGACGTCGCGTTCCAGAAACAAGGCATCGGCCGGCGGCTGATTCGTGAAACACACCTCGCTGCGGGGCTTCAGACGTCGCTGATCCTGCTCGCCGCGCCGAAAGCGCAGACGTATTATCCGCACATCGGCCTCAAACGCCATGAGTCGTGCTGGATGATCGACCGGCAAGCGTGAGCATGACGGTCCCTCGCGGCGCACGGCTACGAGCGACAACAACGGCAAATCGCTATTTTTTCGTCTTCCGGGCCGCTCCCGCAAAGGTGGTCGCCAGCGCGGTTCCCAGCGTTTGCATGTCGGTCTGATAGACTTCCGCCAGCGCCGTTTCAATGGCGTCGCCCGATTGCAGCTCGCTGACGAATCGCCGAAAATTTCCCTGGCCTCCTTGCTTGATCAGGAACTCGACGATTCCCAGACCGATGGGACCGATGTCTGACGGCGCATACGAACCGGACTCAAAAATCTGTTCCGGTTTTTCCAACCGCGCATTATTCCACGCCGTACCGAGCGACTTTCGCTGCGCCCCGACATATTCCGTCCCCAGGCCGGATTTTCCCGCCAGGGCCAATCCCGTGCCGTGCATCAGCCAGTCGGGCAATTCCTCGCGCGCATCGCGCCGCAACACCGCAGCGGTCAGTTGCTGCATCAGATTCAACTGCATTCCGGGCGAGGCATCCGTCACCAGATCGCCAACGTCCTGCACGGCGACAAACGCCACTTCCTGCGTCGCGGGCGTCACTTCCGCATGGCCATAGATCTCGCGCGGCACTTCCCGCCGGTGGATCGTGCTGTTGAATTCTTCATAACCAAACCGCTCTTTGAAGACGAAGACCGCCAGTTTTCCGCGAAATACCGGCTTTTCCTCGATGTCGAACGTCGATTTCAAGGATTTCAAATCGCTTTCGGCCCAGTCTTTGATTTGTTTCAGGCGCGCTTGGGAAACATCGCCCAGCACCAGCAATTCCGCGCTGTCGACCCGATTCGGAGTGATTTTCGGAAAGGTTTTTTTCCAGTGTTCGAGCGACGACGCCAAGCGACGGGCGGCCATCTCGTCCGGCGACAGATTCGACAATTCCGCCAGCTTTTTGTCCTGTTCGGAAGGGACCAGTTCGGTCAATCGCTGTTTGGGATCAGGGCCGTCAAACTTGCAGCCTTCCTCGATCCAGATTTTCAGGTCATCAAACCATTTTCGCGTGATGCGCGCCTGGCCGCGGGGCATGTCTCCTTCGGCCACCATTCTCCAGAGCAGGCTGTCGTCCAGTTTTCCGGGAACCAGCACGCCGCCTTTGTCGCCGCCCTGCATCAGTTGCGAAAAGTTGACCATCGACAGGCCGCCCGAACGGTTGTTGTCGTTATGGCATCCCAGGCACGAGCTGACGAACCCCGGCGCGACGTCCTTCACAAACGAAACTTTTTCCGAACCGTTGGCCTGCACAACCTCCGCCGCCGGCTTTTGCTTCCGAAGATTCGAGAGGGCGGCTGACTTGTCATCCCCGTCGAAGTTGGCTCCGGCGGCGATCCAGCCGGCCACCATCGCAATGTCCTCCTTTGCCAGCGGATCATTATTCCGCGGCATGCGGAGTTCTGGTTCCGGCGTCATCAGCCGGAACATCAGCAGGCTGTTGTCAGGCTGCCCGATGACGAGCAAGGGCCCGCTGGCCCCCCCTTGCTCCAACCCCGCAAAGGTGTCGAGTCGCAAGCTCCCCTTGGGATCGTCGCCGCTGTGACAACTGACGCAATTCGTCGACAGCACCGGCGCAATGACGTCGGTAAAACTGATTTCGTCGCCGCCGGCTTTGCCGCTCGCCTTTTTGAGTGCCGTTTTCTGCTTTTCAATCAATTGGCGAACGCTGCGGAGGGTTCCATCGTTCTCGGGAATCGATTCGCTTTCCAAAAACTCATTCAGCCGCGCCTCGGCGGCGCTCAACGCGGTTTGCGCATCGTCCAGCTTCTTGCGGTTGATCAGCGGCGTGACTTTTCCCACGTCAGCCCGAATGGCATTCAACGCTTTGCGCTGAGCCGGCTTGATCGCCGCATCGGCTTGCGCGGCGCTGCCCAACATCAATGCCGCTGCTGCCAGGCTTGCGAGTCCCCATCGCATGTTCTGCGTCTCCCCGGTCCCGTCATCGATGTTTTCAAATTCAGTATAAGTCGCACGGCAGACCGTCGGAAGGTTGCGTATAATGCACGACAGGGAAATTTGCCGACATCTTTCACGAGAACTTCATGTCTGTTCCGGCTCCAGAACTGACAAACCTGCGCGACAAATTGCTGGCGATCCTCGCCGGTTATGAGCGCGTGGCGGTCGCCTACTCCGGCGGCGTGGACAGCGCCGTCGTGGCAAAAGCGGCGCACCTGGCTTGCGGGAATCAGGCGCTGGCCGTCACCGCCGTCAGCCCCAGTCTCGCCGCGGGAGAACTCGAAGCGGCAATCGCACTCGCTGAGCAGATCGGCATCCAGCACGAAATCGTCCGCACGGAGGAATTTCAGAACACTGAGTATCTCGCCAATCCGTTCAACCGTTGTTTTTTCTGCAAGACGGAACTTTACAGCCGGCTCAGCGAACTGGCTCCGCGCTGGCAGATCGACGTGCTGGCCAACGGGGCCAACCTCGATGACCAGGGCGACCATCGCCCAGGGTTACAGGCCGCGAAGAATTTCCAGGTTCGCAGTCCGCTGGTGGAGGCCGGGTTGAACAAAGCCGCCGTGCGCGAATTAGCGAAGCTTTGGGAACTGCCGGTGTGGGACAAACCAGCGAGCCCGTGCCTGTCGAGCCGGATCGCCTACGGCATCGCCGTGACTCCGGAGCGCGTGCAGACAATCGATCAAGCCGAAGCGTTCCTGCGTTCCGAATTTGGCCTGCGGGAATTGCGGGTCCGATTGGAAGCGAATGAACTGGCGCGGATTGAAGTTGCCGAAGCGGAACTGGAACGCGTTTTGTCTTCAGCGGCGCGTGAGGCGATTCGACAGCGCTTTCACGAACTCGGCTTTCGCTACGTGACCATCGACCTGGACGGTTTCCGCTCGGGAAGCCTGAATGCCGTAGTGCCGTTGGTGGCGCTGGAAGTGGCGATCAGTGGGAGCGGACAGCAAGAATAATTATTGGCAGGTAAGACAAGCAGTGAGAGTTCGCACGTCTCACTTCACCGCCGGCGACAATTCGCAGGTCGTGACGTGCGTCATCCACCAGTCTTCCGCGTCCACGAACGTCCACGGATGATCCGCTGCGCAGACCAGCAGCGCCTGGCCCAACTCGACCACGTCGGCAAACCGGTCCTGTGGGCGTTTGGCCAGGCACTTCAGCAACACCACTTCCAGGTCCGCCGGCAGATCCGGCCGGAACTGTGACGGCGGACGAACCGCATCCCGGGCATGGGCCTGCATCACGCGCCACGGGGAACGGCCTTCGAACGGCGGCCGGCCGGTCAACAGATAATACCCCACCGCGCCCAGCGAATAGATGTCGCTGCGGGAATCGAGCGAGCTGCTTCCCATCGCTTGTTCCGGGGACATGTACAACGGCGAGCCGGCGAACGGCGCCTGCTGGGATTCAGCGCTCTCCGTCAACCAGCCCCCTTCCCGGGGATCGGCGACGAGCCCGAAGTCGAGCAGCTTCGTCACGTCGTACACGCCGCCGCGCTCAGCCGCGTAGATGTTGGCCGGCTTCAAATCACGGTGAATCATTCCTTCGCCATGCGCTTCCCGCAGCGCGGCGCACGTCTGCCGGAGAAAGTGAATGGCCCGGCCGATCGGCAGCGGACCGAACCGCTGCACGAGCTCTCCGAGGTTCAGCCCCGGCAGGTATTCCATCACGTAGTAGAAGGTGCCGTCGTCGGTGTGGCCGTAGTCATACACCTCCACCGTATGCCAATGCGATAATTTCGCCGTGCTGCGGACTTCCCGCTCGAAACGGGCGAGAGCTGAGGGATCGGCGACGTGATGCGGATGAATGACTTTGATCGCGCACGGCCGCTTGAGCAATTGATGCTCGGCGAGATAGACCTGGCCCATTCCGCCGTGGCCCAATTCCCGCGTGAGCCGGTATTGTCCCAGTCTTTGTGCGCACCGCGCTTCATACCGCAACGTGGAAATCGTCCAGCTGGCGTACACCGCCACGGCGGCGGAAATCATCGGGACGAGCGTAACTTCGATCAATTGGTTCACCGGGAAAACGCCGGCCAGCCACGGATGACACCAGACGCCGCTGCCGATCAGGCTGATCGGCGCCAGCGCCGGCGGGGCCAGCAGCACCGCCGTCCGCTTCCAGCTGTTCGGCATGAACATGCCGTAGGCCATCATCAGCAATGCGAAGCCGAACGTGGCGACGTGCGTGATCTGCGTGATTTCCACCAGATCGTGCCGTCGCGCCGCCTCCCATAATCCCTGCACTTGCAGCGAATAAAGTTGAATGCCAATTGGCACAAACAGCGCGAGCTCAATCCCGCGCAGTTCCGCCAACGACAATTTGCGGCTGCCGATCAGCAGCACGAGGCAGCCCAGCGTATTGACCAGAATCAGTCCGCGCAGCCAGGCGGAGCCGGATTCTTCCAGCCACCAGTCCCGGGCGAACATCAAGAGCAGGCAAGCCAACAGGACCGATGCGGCGGCAGTGAGACGTTGACGCAAGAGCGCCCCCGGCAACTCGCTCCGCCCCGTCAGCGAGGCGTCGATCAACTGCATTCGCGGATGAGAGCTGGAAGACGAACTGTCTTTCCAAGCCGGCTCCGGCCGAGTCCACGAGGGCCCCGGTCCGATCAGCGTCGGTTCCAGGTGCGACAGATCAAGTGCAGGGGCCGCGAGGGACATGCGAATCGTATGTATGCCGTCAGAATCGTATTGATCGCTCAATCCGTTGCGATCGGAAGGCGCACCGCAGAACGCAACGGCGCGCTTGCTGGAAACCTAGCATGCAATGCGGCCAGAGACAGGAAGAAATGCCCAGGCGGGAAGAAAAGACGTGATGCCGGGAAAAACACCGAGAAAAAACGCCCGGCGAGATGGTCGCCGAGCGTTGAATTGCTTCCGATCCGTCGCGAATCGCGGCCGGCTAATTGATTCCCGGGACGGGAAACGCCTGGCAGAACTCCCGGATTTCGGCACGAACTTTTTCCAGGCCGGCAGGTTCAGCCGCCGCCTTGAGAGCCGCCAGAATCCACGCGCCGACTTTCTTCATTTCCCCGGTTTTCATGCCCCGGGTCGTCAACGCCGCCGTGCCGATTCGGATGCCGCCTCGGGTCGAGCGGTTTGTGCGGATCATAGGGAATCATGTTCTTGTTGACGGTGATGCCGGCATGATCGAGCCGCCTGTTCGGCAATCTTGCCCGTCAATCCCAAGGTGGTGACGTCGGCCAGCATCAGGTGATTGTCGGATTCCACTGCTGGCGAGTCGGACGCCGCCTGCGGTCAGCGTCTCCGCCAGCGTCTTGGCATTGGCGACGATCTGCTTCGCATAATCCTTGAACGACGGATGGAGCGCTTCCTGGAAACAGACGGCTTTTCCGGCGATCACATGCACCAGCGGCCCTCCTTGCAGACCCGGAAACACCGTCTTGTCGACGACTTTGGCATGCTGTTCTTTGCACAGCACGAACCCCGACCGCGGTCCGCGCAACGTCTTGTGCGAGGTGGACGTCACGAAATCGGCCACCGGCACCGGGCTGTTATGAATTCCCGCTGCCACCAGCCCCGCGTAATGAGCCATGTCGACCATGAACAGCGCGCCGATCTCGCGGGCGATTTCCGCGAACTTTGCATGATCGATCTCGCGTGGATAGGCGCTCGCCCCGGCGACGATCAGCTTGGGCTTATGCTCCCGCGCCAGTTTCGCCACCTGATCGAAATCGATCCGATGATCGTCCTGCCGGACTCCGTAATGAATCGGCCGGTACAACTGTCCGGAGAAGTTCAAATCCTTGCCGTGCGTCAAATGCCCGCCGTGCGACAGGTCCATCGCCAAGAACGAGTCGCCCGGCTTCAGGATCGACATATAAACGGACATATTGGCCTGCGACCCGGCGTGGGGCTGCACGTTGGCATGTTCGGCCCCGAACAACTTGCAGGCCCGGTCGCGCGCCAGCGACTCGATCACGTCGACATGCTCGCAGCCGCCGTAATACCGCTTGCCGGGATAACCTTCGGCGTATTTATTGGTCAGCACGGTGCCGACGGCTTCGAGCACCGCTGCGCTCGTATAATTTTCCGACGCAATCAGTTCCAGGCCGTCTTTCTGACGGACCTGTTCCCGCTGAATTGCCTGCCAAACGTCCGGATCGAATTGCTGAAGAGCCGACATGCTGTTTTCACTTTCATTCTGCACCAGCCAACGACTTCCACCCCTGCGGAAATCGCGCGCAGAGCGTATGATAGCGAATCGGAGTTGCATTATCATCCGCCCGGAGATTGCGGTTCCGCAAAGACCAGCAGGATCGACACGCCGCCCGTGACAGACCATACCGCCCTTCCCGCTGCTGATCGCCTCGCCGAGGGAATTCTCCGCGGGGAACGAGTCGCATTTACGGGCACGCTGGCGTCAATGACGCACCGCCAGGCGGCCGATCTCGTCGTGCGACACGGCGGTGAACCGGTCGTAAATGTCAGCCAACTGACGACTTTGCTCGTGATTGGGGAAGAAGGTTGGCCGCTGGAAGAGGATGGCCGCATCTCCGTAAAACTGGAACAGGCCCAGCAACTGCGCGATCGGGGGCAGTCGCTGCGGCTGCTCCATGAATCGGAGTGGCTGCAGGCGCTCGGCCTGGAAACTCCTGATCAGCGTCAGCAATCTTTGTACACCCCGGCGATGCTGAGTCAGATTCTCAAACTGTCCGTTCATGAAATCCGCCGCTGGGAACGCATGGGATTGATTCGTCCGATCAAACGAATCTATCGGCTCCCGTACTTTGATTTTCAGGAAGTCGCGGAAGCGCGCCGGTTATCGGAATGGATTCGCTCGGGGATCTCCGTCGAGCGACTCTCCGAAGGGCTCCAGCGCTTGAACGAGCTGCGCCCGCTGGGGCGTCCACTCGATCAATTGCAAATTCTCGCCAACGGGCGCCGACTGCTGTATCGTGATCCCGCTGGACTGGTCGACTCGTCCACCGGGCAGCGCTTCTTCGAATTCGAGCGCGAAGTCGTGACGGGGGAACCCGAGGTCGCGACCCTGCCGATCCAGAGTTCGCGAGACGCGCCGCGCACCGCGCAGGAATGGCGCCAGGAAGGGTGCGCCCGGGCTGAACACAACGAAATCGCGGAGTCCATTCAGGCCTTCCGCAGGGCGCTGATTGCGGAACCCGGCGACCCGCTGTCACACGTCCATCTGGCTGAGTCGCTGTACCGCGCGGGCAATCGGCTCGGGGCGATCGAGCGTTATTATGCGGCGGTGGAACTGGATCACGATTACATCGAAGCGTGGACGCAACTCGGCTGTGTGCTGTCGGAAACGGATCAAATCGAAGCGGCCATCGACGCGTTCCGCACCGCACTCGACATCCATCCCGACTACCCGGATGCGCATTTTCATCTGGCGGAATTGCTGCAGCGCTCCGGGCAAGCCGATTCGGCCCGCGGCCATTGGGAGACTTATCTGCGCTTTGACCGACACGGCCCCTGGGCGGAAACCGCTCGCCAACGTCTTGAACTCAGCGAAGGCGATGCCCCGTCACCCCCTGACGGCGAAGAGCGGATTGGCTCGCGTCAACCTCAATGACCGGTTGACGACGGATTCGTCGCAAGCCGGACTCGTGCGGATCCTGCCCCATGTATTGATGACGGTTCGTCCACCATGCGACGCCCGTCATCAGGAAGACCAGCACGAAAAACGTCAGGGCGAGCAATTTGCCGATCGCCCGGCCGGCGAATTGATCATCTTCCACAAAGAACTGGAGTTCCGATTTCTCGAAACCGAGACCGCCCGCCGTCTCAGAGGCCTCGGCCGCATGACCGTGAACTTCCGCTGCATGTTCCGACATCTTACCTTGCTCCTGAACCGCATTCCCGGGGATCTATGGCGGCATATTTTGCGCGGAAATGAAGGCAGTGTCGAGCCCGAAGCCGGGGGAGATTACGATGATCGAGGAGGGATCAAGGGAGGAACGAACATGAAAACCGACGATGCGCTTCCACCTTCGATCTTTTCCCCGTCTCCGCTTGGTTCAACTGGCTAGGCCAGCAATTCCAACAACCGATTATCGTGCGGATACGGATGCCCCCGGTGCTGGGTGAACGCTTCACCGTAGGCCTTGCCGATCTCCTGACCAGCGCGGCCGACCACCTTCGGCAGCCGTCCAGATACTCGTCGAGTCCATGCTGCTTGCGGAGCCAGGCCCGCTGGCTGTCATGGCAGGCCAGCATCTCCAGTTTCCGCTCGAATTGAGCGGAAATATCGACGACGAAATCGATGCGCTGCTTGCCGCCGTACCAGTCCATCCCTTCGATGGCGTCGACATAGTATAGATGCGGAATCTTGACGTGCGGCGGGGCCGGGTCCCATTGGTGCGTGACGTAATTCGGAACCGAGGCATTGAAGCAGGCGTCGCGGACCAGCCGGCTGGTGATCTCGTGGTCGCTCATGTAATCGATCGGAGGAGCCGTCAGCACGATGTCCGGCCGCGCGCGGCGAATGAACCCGTGACGCGACGGCGACTGTCGTTGTCATGCACGATGCACAAATCACGAAACTCCAGGCAGAAATACTCCGCGCCGATCATTTCGGCCGAGCGCCGGGCCTCGCCACGGCGGACTTCCGCGATTTCTTTCGGCCCGAGTTCCGCGCTGCCGCCGTCACCAGGAGTCATCGTCGCCATGATGATCTCGCAGCCCTGCTCTTTCAGCCGCCACAACGTGCCAGCGCATTGAATTTCGATGTCATCCGGATGGGCGTGAATCGCCAGGATGCGTTTCGCGGAGTTGTCAGTTGTCGACGTCATGCCGCTAGGTATCTTGTTGAGGGACGGTTGAGCGAACCAGTCACATTCGCCGCTCAAGATCAGCTTCGCCTCCGTTTCGAAAACGCGAAACCGGAGAGAGGCTGACTTGGAAGTCTGGCGTAGTATAACGGCAGTTCTCCCGCGACATACTCTGCCTGCCACGAGATTCGCAGATCCCAAGGTTCCAGTTGAGCCGCCCGTTCTTTTATCGCTCCGAAGCAACATTTTACCCTGCCGGGGCTTACATTCATCTTGCCCTTCCTCCACGCTTTCCCATACAACCCGTGGTTGGAAAACGGCGGACCGAAGATTTTGGTCCGCGTGGCTAATGATGCGATTCAGGGGTGCTCCAAGGAGGGAGACGACAACTATGTCGGCAATTCAAGGGCGGGTGCTGGCGCTGTTATTCTTTTCAGGCATGCTGTTGGCCGCGGGATGTTCAAATTCATCCGGCACCGCCGATCAGGCCAATCGCACTGAAGCGAACTCTTCCGAGCTTGGCCGGCCGGGCGAATTGCCGTTAGCGATCGGTCAGAACAGTGGAGAAGACGATACCGACGAGGAAGAAGAAATCGTCACCGTTCAAGAGCCTGAGGAAGGAACTCCGGAATGGCACATTCGTGAGATCTTGAAGATCCGCTTGATGCCGTATCCAGTGGAAAACGAAGAATCCGCCGAGAAAACCGCCGTAGAAAACGTCTCCGCCGATGATCAGAAACCGCTCAACGACCTGGAAAAGCAGACCAAACTGCGGCGGGAACGAAATCTCCAAGTAATCGAATTGGCCAAGCAGGCGATTGCCCAGACTCATCAAAACGCCGAAAAAGAGCTGGTGTTCAACAGTGCCGTCCATCACCTGCTGGACGCCCGCTTGCAGTTGGCCCTTGCCGGTGAGCAGGAAGACGTCGACGCGTTGTACGGGGTCGCCGACGCATTGCAAACGACAAAACCCAATTCCGAAGCCGCCGCCGAAGCCGTCCTGACAGTCGTCAACTTTGCCCACGCTAACGCGGTCCGGTATGCCGAGACGGAGCCCCAATGGATTCAAGAGTTTGCGAGACAAGCTCAAGTTTTCGGCACGCGCACGGCCGATCGGCTGGCAGAACTGAGCCCCGACGAACTCGCCTCGGAAACGAGCGCTCCGGCGCGTCAGCTTCGCCGCGATGCGGCGCGGGCGGCACAGCTGCTGATGGCCGCCGGCCAAAGCTGCGACATGGCCCACTTTCCCAGCGAAGCGAAAAGCTGTTACTTGCTCCTGAGTTCACGCTTTCCGGAATCCGCACCAGCGCAACAGGCCGCAGGGATCGTCCGGCGACTACAGCTGCAGGGACAATCGCTGCAGCTCGCCGGGCCGACGGTGGATGGCAATTACATCTCCGTAGAAGACTATCGCGGCAAAACCCTGGTCATTGTCTTTTGGTCCTCCCAGGCAAAGCCCTTCACCGACGGATTGCCAGCGCTGACGAAACTGCTGACACGAGCCCAGAATGTCGTCTCCGTCGTCGGAGTCAACCTGGACACCGAAGAGTTGCCGCTGGATCAATTCCTCGAGGAGCATAATCTGTCTTGGCCGCAGATTTTCTTCTCGGAACCGGAAAAACGGGGCTGGAATTCTCCTTTGGCCACGTTTTACGGCATCATGTCGCTTCCCACGATCTGGATTGTCGATCCCCAGGGCGTCGTCGCGGAAACCGATGTGACGATGGAGAACATCGAAGCCAAGCTGGTCGACGTGGTTCGCCGGAACCGCAAATCCGGCGCGGCCGGCGCTCCGAAAGAAGCCGCAGCCAACAAAAAATCCATAAACGACTAGCAAATAAGTACTTGCAAGCGAATCTCCAAAAAAGGAGCCACTTTTGTGGCTCCTTTTTTGTTTGTTTGTCCATGATGTGTACTAAAATCGAGGAGATGATAGCCATCCGTCACCGCCTGATTTCCTGTTTGATGGCGGGGCGAGTTCTGGATTTATTGTCAGATAATTGAAGGAGAAGATTGCCGACGTTACGCATGACCAGTACCATGCAGTGAATTGAACAGGCGTGACCATCGCTTTGCCAGAACATTGCGCCATCCATCATCCCACGCAATCTCTTGGCAAGCCATGGCTTAGAACCCTTTTTAACAAGCGAGAGAGGAGCCTTGACCATGACCGGTAAACCTGCATTGACCCAGCGCCAGCGTGAGATTTATGACTTTCTGAGAGACAAAATCGTCAATCGAGGCTACGGGCCGACCGTTCGTGAAATCGGACTGCAATTCGGCATCCGGTCTCCCAATGGCGTGATGTGCCATTTGAAAGCCCTCGAAAAGAAAGGTCTGATCAGCCGGGAATCGCATATGTCCCGCGCCATTCAGTTATCGAATCCCCCGCAACCGAAAACCAGCATGCCGCTGGCAGGACTGATCGCCGCCGGGCAGCCCTTATTAGCGCTTGATCAAAAGGAACGAGTCGACTTCAGCGGCCTCTTCAATTCGGATGACCACTTCTGCCTGCGAGTGAAAGGGGACTCGATGATCGAGGACCATATCGCCGAAGGGGACTATGTGGTGGTGCGCAAGCAGTCCGATTGCCGCGATGGAGACATCGTCGTGGCGCGCGTCGACGGCGACGAAGCGACGCTCAAGCGCTATTACCGGGAAACGCACCGGGTGAGGCTGGAGCCGGCCAATAAAGGCATGAAGCCGATTTTCACCAACAAAGTTGCGCTGGAGGGAGTGGTTGTCGGCGTGATCCGGCAATATTAATCCATCCGGCGATCGACCGGTTCAATGACAGAAGCCCAGCTTTGGGCCAAAGCTGGGCTGCATGTTTTTTTGCGGCGGCGCGGTCGCATCAACCGGCGGCCCGAGATTGGTCGCCGTTCAACTTGTTGTACAACGTCTTCAGCGCGATGCCCAGTTCCGCGGCGGCTTTCGGTTTGTCACCCCGGTGTTTCTCCAACACCTGATAGATGACTTCCATCTCGATTTCCCGCAGCTTGCGACCGCCTGCGGCAATCGGCAGCGAGGCAGGGCTCTGTCGAGACGGGGCGTGCGCCCCGATGCCCGCCGGCAAGTCTTCCGGGCGGATCACCTCTCCGTCGGACAGAATGACCGCGTGTTCCAGCGCATTGGCCAGTTCGCGAATGTTCCCGGACCATTCATGGTTCACGAGCACGTTCAGAGTTTCCGGGGCCAGCACGGCGGACGGTACATCGCGCCGTTTCAGATGGCGCGCGATCAGCGCCTGCGCCAGTTCCGGGATGTCGTCTTTCCGCTCGCGCAGCGAGGGCAGATGAATTTCAAAGGTATTGATGCGGAAGAACAGGTCCTCACGGAATTCGCCCTGCTCGACCATCTGCTGGAGGTCGCGATTGGTGGCGCAGACGATCCGCACGTCGACATGAAACGCCTCGTTCTCGCCGACGCGGCGCACTTCTCCTGATTCCAGGAAACGCAGCAATTTGACCTGCATCGCCTTATCGAGCTCGCCGAATTCGTCGAGGAACAGCGTCCCGCCGTTGGCGACTTCGATCAGGCCCTTTCTCGGCGCGTCAGCGCCGGTGAACGCCCCCTTGCGATGTCCGAATAATTCGCTCTCGACCAGGTTCTCCGCCAAGGCACCGCAGTTCACGGCGACGAACGGCATCTGAGCTCTCTGGCTCAGTTCGTGGATCCGCCGGGCGACAAGTTCTTTGCCGGTGCCGGTTTCGCCAAGAATCAGCACGCTGGAATCCGTGGGAGCGATCTTTTCGACCAGCTTTTTGACCTGCAACATGCCCGGCGTGCGGCCGATCAGGTCGGGAGCCCCTTCGACCGCTTTCAAGCGGGTTTCCAGGGCAATGGTTTTGTTCGTCAAGGTCCGCTTGTCGGCGATCCGCTTGAGGACGGCCGAAATTTCGAACAGCTTGCACGGCTTGGGAAGAAAATCATAGGCCCCGTACCGGAGGGCCTGGATGGCGGCTTCCATGTCGCCGTGGCCGGTGCTGATGACCACTTCCGTTTCGGGCGAGACTTTTTTGATATGTTCAATGACGTCCCAACCGCTCAGGCCAGGCATGCGCAGGTCGACGATGGCAGCGTCGAATGTCTGCTTCTCGACGGCCTTGAGGGCCGCCGTGCCGTCTTCGCAGGCGACCACTTCATGGCCCATGCGAGGCAACTCGATTTTCATGATGTCCCGGAGCGTCGATTCGTCATCGACGAACAGGACACGTAATTTATGAGACGCAGCAGCCAACGGGCCATCTCCTTGGCCAAACAAGCGGCTTCATGCCGCCGACAATCGTTTGGGGATTTGTCGTCTGATGCTTCGGGAAAGGACAGAGGGCGTGATAACACATGCCGGAATTCTTCGCAACCCCTGTTGAACGTGCATTTGCTGATGGTTGATCGGCACGTCTGACGTCCACGGTTTTCCCCGCGATTCAAGCTGCGCGGGGCTGACTCATGGGGAGATTTCGCGGCAGATGAATGCGGAAGGTGCTGCCTGTTCCCGGCCCGTCGCTGAGCGCCTCGACGCGACCACCGTGCTCCGTCACGATGCGATGACTGATCGATAAACCCAATCCGGTCCCCTTGCCCGATTTTCGCTCGGTAAAAAACGGCTCGAACAGGTTTTCCAGCACATACGGAGTCATGCCGCAACCGGTGTCCTGGAATGAGAGCAGGACTTCGTCAGCCCGTTCCTCCAACCGGATCGTCAATGTTCCTTGCCCCTCCATTGATTCGAGCGCATTGGACACCATGTTGAGCACCACTTGTTTGAGCTCGGCTCCGTTGGCATCCACGAACGCGGTCTGTTGGCGATCGAATTGAATGGTGTGGCCGTGAAATTTGCTGAGATGTGACACGAGATCGAGCACTTCCCCGACGATTTTTCCCAGGTCGAGCCGGGTTTTCGGCGCATCCTGTCCGCGGGCGAAATTGAGCAGCCGGGCGGTGATCTGCTGGCACCGGAACGCTTCCTGCTGAATCATTCCCAAATAGCGCGTGGACAAATCCAGATCGTCCGGCAGCGACAACGAGAAGCCCGGAGAATGGAATCGGCTTTCCAGTGACTCTGCCGCCATGGCGATCGCCGACAGGGGATTGTTGATTTCATGAGCCACGCCGTAGGCCAGAAATCCTACGCCCGCCAACCGCTCCGACCGGACAAGTTGCCGGCTGCGCTCCTGAACCTCGCTGTCCAACTTGGATTTGATCTGCTGAAACCGCTCGACCACCTGATTGAACGTCGTCGCCAATTCGACCATCTCGTCTCGACCCGCCAATTTCACGCGATGATTGAAATCCCCCTGCGCAACGCGCGCCGCTCCTTGATACAACAAGCGAATCGGCACGAAAATCCAGAGATAAGCGAACCGAATCAAGCTGGCAAACAGGCACAAGGTAACCGCCAGCGCAATGCAGACCATCCAGAACCGCGAACGATAAATGCGACTGGCTTCGTCGAGCTTCTGCGGCAGACCTTCCTCCGGACCGGGAACTCGCGCCGCCCGGTTCGCCATATCCACGACCAACACCCACGGTTCCGGACGGGTGGACAACGGCCCATGCTCCTCGCGCCCGGGAGCCATTTCGTTGCCGGCGACGACGTCTTCCAGCGATTGAAGGTCGCGGTCCAGGTCCGTCAACATCGCCTGAACCACGAAATCCTGATCCAAGCTGACTTTAGACCGAGCCGCATCAAGACGCTGACGGTATTTGCTGATCTCGGATCGCGCTTCGGTGATCCGCATCCGCCAGACTCTCAGGCGGAATTCTTCATGAGTCGGCAGAGGCGACTGCTGCATCATCAGCGGTTCGAACAGGAGCCCGATCGCCGCCACCAGGTCCCCGCGGCGGGGAACCTTGGTAATGCTGAACTCCAGGTCCTTGACGACTTGCCGATAGGAAAGCAAGCCGGAAATGGCCCCGAATGCGAGCAGGCCGAGCATCGCCGTGACGAGGGCCAGACTGAGGACCAATTTGCGACGAATCGACCGTGTGAGAAACACCGCGACATCCTTGTGCGGAACCTTCCCTGCATTTCTGAAAGCATCCTACCCGCCGGTTCTCGGCATCTCAACCCCGGTTACGGCGACGCGGGATCGACGTCGTCGTGGTGCGCCGCGAGAAACGAGGGGCCGGAATCAATCGGGCTTGGTTCGAGCGGGGGGAGTCGCGGCTTTCCCCCAGCGGGTTTCATGGTGCAGTTGTTTGCGCTGCCAATGGACTCCCGTCATCAGCAAATCGAGCGCGCGCGCGTATTCCCGCAAAGCGGCGGGCAGCTGTTTTAATTTCATCGCAACATCGGCCCGCTGCACACACGCATCATGGCTGCCCCAGTCAACCGGCCAATTCTCCTCATGAGCCGCGCGATGCAATTCCGCCTCGATTCGCGCCAGTTGCTGCAGGAACCCCGGGGTGATCTGCGCCGGAGCTATGCGCGGCGGCATCCAATGTTGGGTCGACGGCGCTTCCGCGACAGGCACGTCGACAACCTCTTTACGCCGAGAGGAAACAATCAACCGGATCACCGTCAACAGCACGGCCGTCAACAAGACCACGAGACCCAGCAGCCATAACGGCGTGAGCAGCCACAGCGCCATCCCCAACAGCGCCACCGTCGCCAGGCCGATGAAGATCACCGCATCCAGCCAGTCCGGTTGCGGGGGGGCGGCTTCCCCGGATTCGAAGGCGAGTGCGTCCGGCGGCGCGACCAGCCGAACGGAGATCACGGTCGTATTATCGACTCCCCCGCGAAGATTGGCCAGATGCACCAGCAAACGGCACGCCTCGCTGGGTGACAACTCGCCCGCGATCATGCCGATTTCGGAGTCGGAAACGTGTGAAGTCAACCCGTCGCTGCACAACAGATAGGTGTCGCCGGGCATGACTTCAAACGGCCCTTCGACATCCACCTGAACCGTCGGCTCCGGCCCTAACGAGCGCGTGATCACATTGCGGGGATAAAGCCGTTCGGCCTCTTCGGGACTGACTTTTCGTTGCTGAATCAATTCCCAGATCAAGCTGTGATCCGACGTCAATTGTTCGATCCGTTGTTGACGGATCCGATAAGCGCGGCTGTCGCCCACATGACCGAACAGCGCCCCTTGCGGGCACAGCAGCATGGCGGTGCAGGTGGTTCCCATCCGCAGGAAATCGCGATTCAGCAGGCCTCGTTCATGAATGACGGTGTTCGCCGTCTCGATGGCTTGGCGCAAGGCCTCAGGATGAGGCTGTTGCCGGAGTTTCTGAAACGTGTGAGGAACGGTGTCGACGGCGAGCTTGCTGGCCAATTCGCCGACCGCATGGCCTCCCATGCCGTCGGCGACTACGAACAGATGCCCGCTTTCGTGCCAATTCTCCGGCGCATTGGACAGCTGAACGACGCAGGCATCCTGATTATTCTGCCGGCGAAAACCGATATCGCTGAGCGCAGCGTATTGGAGCGGCTGTTCCCATTGCATGTTGCCCTGCCCCTTCCCCTTCTCCACAGCACCATCGTCTCTGCGAGCTACACGAAACGATCGTCGGCATCCGAGTGGAGTCGGGCCGCTCTATCTTACGCTGACATTTTCGTAAACGCGACTGTAAAGCAGCCCACCGAAGCCTGTTTTTCGTCCGTTCGAAGAAGTCCGCCTCGGACGTCCGCCCGGCGGCAAGTCGCCTCGACATGCAGGAAAGTCGGTCACCACGTCCGGGCGCTGAACCGCGGCGGTCGTCACACACGGAGCCGTCATCCGTTCACGCGGGCCCGTGCCGACTGCCGATTTCCCTGACAGATGCTCGATGAATCCCCTTGACCTGTCGATAGCCCTGCCGATACAACGCCGCCGGGCTGAAAGACCGGTCAGGGACATCGTCCCGATCGAGCAAGATCCGGAGCAAGTCATGTGTTCCAATTCCAGACTTGGAAATGACCGAATCGGCGTTGGCCGATTGCTTTCGGCGCTGCTTTTAGCCGGGCTGGCGGCAGGTTGCCAGACGATGTCACCCACGCTGGTGACCTGTCCTTGGTCGGTCTTGGAACAAGCTCGAAAGATCGAAGCGATCGTTCCGCCGGGGACCACGCGCGAAGAAGCGGTAACGCGGCTCAAAAAAGAAGGGATCGCGGGAAATTTCGGCCAGGCCGAATCGATCTACTATTGTGACATCTGGGAACGCAGCAAGTCGGAACGCTGGCATATCAACGTGGCGCTCCTCTTTGATGAAGAGGGAAAGCTGTACGGCTTGCGTCCGGATCCCCGGGAGCAGGCGGCCTCCGTCGATACGACTCCTCCCACGGATTCCAAAAAGCGATCCGAGACCACCGCGAGCGGACCGAGCGACCCCTTTACCGAATAGCCCTTCTGCACAGTCCGAGTCGTAAGTCCCCGGCGCCGAGCGCAGGGGGGTTCACTTCAGGATTTGCTGAATCAGCAATTTGCCGTTGCAAAAGCGGCAAGCGACCTTTTGTCCCAGATATTTTTGATCGAAACGCAAATCCTTGGAGCAATGCGGGCACTTCGAATAGACGTCGGCGTGACGCACGGCGGACTGAGACGCGTCCAGATGAAAATCCGCCTGACAAAACTTGCAGGCGACGCGTTCTCCCAGATATTTCCAGGCGATTTTCAGTTCCTTGTCGCATTTCGGACAATGGAAAAAGATTCCGGCAGGTTCGATTTCCGCCATGCTGTCCAACTCCGGCAAAGGAACGAATTCCGGCACCTCGACGCTGTTCACCTCGAGATCCGTGTTCAACAGCGCGCGGCAGTTCCGGCAGCGAACCATCGCTTCGGGCATTTCTTCACCACATTCAGGACACGGGCCGCCGGGCCATGCTGGCATCGTTGTATTCTCCAGGCATTCCATCAAATTCGTTATCGACAAACGTCCACGGCTGTCAGGCACAACGCGCCCGCACACCCCTGTGAGCCCTCACGTTGGCCCGCCCAAGCTTTCTCGCGAGGTTTACCATACGAATCGCCTGCCTATCCCGCCGGCGAGAGTCCCACAAATTCACACATGTTGATTTGTTCTTGTCCCTCGACTGATGACATTTATCATCCGATGTCGGTTAAGGGAACGCAAGATCATGCCGTGCTGGCAAGCGATTCATCAGTTTTTTTTGAAGCAGACGATCCGGATTTCAGAGAGTAGAGTTTATGATGAGGCGGTGAGCCATCGTTATCTCAATCTCTCGCGGGGTTTAAACGGTCGATCATCGGGTCGGCGCCGAAGGAAGTCGGTATGAGCGATTCGGTTCTTGCCACGGGAATCACTGATCTCGTATGCTGTTTTGCGTGGCTCGCCGCTGAGGATCGAGAGGGCGAGTTGACGATGACCGCCGAGTTTGCATGTCAGATGGGCCATTCATGTCGTTGAGCCAGGCGCACAATCCGCCGCGCGATTTGCCGGACGTTGCATATCTGCTCGTTCAGTCGGGACCGATGTCTGGAGAGAAATTTCGCATCTCGGCCGGCCAGATCACCACGATCGGCCGATCGCCCACGAACCGGATCGTCGTTCAGGATGAAATCTCCAGCCGAAATCACTGCGAAGTTTTCCGCCTTGGCGACAGCTGGATTCTCAGGGATCTGGAAAGCCGCAATGGCACTCGCGTCAACGGGGCCTACGTGACGCAGGATTGCGAACTAGAGTCGGGGCAGACGATTCAAATCGGCACGACGGTGATGCTGTTCACGCTGGATCCGAATGCGCGGTACCGACCGGTGTCGCCGCGGCTCGACGCCGATACGGCCACCGAATTCTCGATTTTGCCGTTAAGCCCGGAGATTCTGCATCGGGCACGGCGTTCCCGATATCAGTCGGAAGAAATCGTCCCCGCGGAAAAGCGAGAACGCGCCAGTCGGGAATTGTCCAGATTGTATCGGCTCGCGCTCGACATGGGAGCGGCGGAGAATGAAACCACGCTTTCGGAAAAGGTGTTGGAGACACTGTGTTCGGTGACGCCGACGAATATCGGCGCCATTCTGCTGCTGCCCCAACCCCTGTCGCGCGAACCGCGCGCTGAGTCGTTGCAGATCGCGGCTTTCCGATCCACCGCAGAAACGCCTTATTCGCGCGTCTCGAATTTTCTGTCTCAGGCGGTGCTGCGCGATCGTGAAGCCGTGCTGGCGAAAGACGTCGCCGCCGACAAGCATCTGGCCAATCGCGACAGCCTGGAAGAGATCAGCACATACCAGCGTGATTTGCGCTGATCCGCATCGATCAAACGATCTACGGCGTGATTCATCTGTACTCCACCAATCCCGAGGAGCACCTGGATCCGGAAGATCTCGAGTTCACGCTGGCCGTCGCCGATCAGTGGCCGTCACGTTGGAACAGCTCAGGCAACGCGAACAGTTGGCGGTCGGGCTGGAGCGAGCCAAGAATGAAAATCTGTCGCTGCGCGAGCAATTGCGTCAAGAGACGGAATTAGTGGGAGAGAGCGAAGCGATTCGCAAGCTGCGGGAGAACATCAGCCGGATCGCGCCGACACCGGCCACCGTATTGATCCGAGGGGAAAGCGGCGTCGGTAAAGAACTGGTGGCGCGGGCCATTCATGAGCAGAGTCCGCGGCGGGGCGAGCCGTTTGTGACGATGAACTGCGCGGCCTTGAGCGAAACGCTGTTGGAAAGCGAACTGTTCGGCCACGAAAAGGGATCCTTCACCGGCGCGACGGCGCGCAAGATCGGGAAATTCGAACAGGCGCACGGCGGAACCCTGTTTCTCGATGAAGTGGGCGAAATGAGCCCGGCGATTCAGGCGAAATTTTTGCGCGTGCTGGAAGGACACCCGTTTGAACGCGTCGGCGGCGGAACATCCGTCAAGGTCGACGCGCGGGTCGTGGCGGCCACCAATCGTGATCTCGAAGAATCGGTCAAAGAAGGAACGTTTCGCAAGGATCTTTATTTCCGGCTCCAGGTGGTGGAACTGGATGTCGAGCCCTTGCGAGAACGCCGATCCGACATCCCGATTCTCGTCCGCTATTTCGTGGAAAAATTTGCGAACAAGATCGGCCGGCCGACTCCGGAACTCTCTTCGGGCGCCCTGACCACGCTGGTCGAATACGATTGGCCAGGCAACATTCGAGAACTGCAAAATACGATTGAACGGGCCGTGATTCTGTCGGCAACTCAAACTCTGGGTTCTCAAGACATTCAACTCTCGGCCCTGGGGCGCAACGAGATTCAGAAAGGATCGTCGCCGCTGCCCTCGTTCCAACCGGCGCCCTTGGACGTCATTGAACAGCAGCACATTCTGGCCACGCTCGATTCCACTAACGGGAACAAGTCACAGGCAGCGCAACTGCTGGGAATCGAGCGTTCGACGTTGGATCGCAAGTTGAAGCGTTATGAAGCCGGCAAGGCCGATGCGGGGACCTGACAAGTTCGACATGTCTTCGTCGAATCCGTAAATGTGCTCGACTGTTCCCGGTGAAGGCTGTTAAGATAGAGCGACTTCGTAGACTCGCGGGGACGGACGCAAACGGGAATTCTGATGTCAAATTCCAAGGCTTGAGAAAACGCAGCGGACGTGGTGTTTTTGAAATTTTTTTGTTGACAATCCACGCCGCGGACTGAAGAATGCCTCTGCCTTAAGTGAACCCGCCTTGAATCCCACCTGAGCAGGACGCTCGCTGAGTCGCTGATGCGACCAGGAATGGTACCGCACTCAAGAATGAGTGCGATGAAAGTCCTGCATCCGTCTCGTTGACCGTAATGATGTCGTGGTGTTCCGCCGGGGAAAGTCGCCTTTCGGCGGTCGGCCTTTGATGTTTAGGGGAGCGTGGAATGTCGTTCGAATTTGACGATGAAGTCCTGACTGAAGAACCAGAAGCGGTCTTTCAGGAAGAAGCGGAATATGGCTCGGAATATGATGAGCCGCTGGAGTTTGAAGAGATCGATTTCAGTGCGTTGGGGATTGATCCCAACGAGCCGACGGCCGCGAAGCCGGGCTCTGAAGAAAAAGTGCTGATCCTGGCGGCCCGCTATGCCGCCGGCGTGCCGCTGTGGCACGATCACGATTGTTATGAACACGGCCCTGCCGAAGCGCTGCTGCCGGCCAAGGCTGACCGGCGGTCTGTTCTCCGACATTCCGCCCCTGGGTGAATCGTGGAAGGTTCACTCAGGGGTTGTTCATTTTCCGAGTGATTGCCGCCGATGACCAACCCAGCGCTTCCCCCTCGAAACTCCTGAATCTTGCCGATTATGAAGCCGCGGCGCGCTGCCGATTAACCGAGCAGGTTTACGGCTACTACGCCAACGGCGCGGACAACGAGCGCACACTGCAGAGCAATTGCGATGACTTCCGACGACTGTCGCTCAAGCCTCATCTGCTGCAAGGGGTCGCGGCCATCGACCCGCAAGTGACGTTGTTTGGAAAGAGCTACGCCAGCCCGCTGTTCGTCGCGCCGACCGCCATGCAGAAGCTGGCCCATCCGGAGGGCGAACTGGCCATGGCGCGCGCCGCAGAACAGCGCACGACCACGATGATTCTCAGCACCGCGTCGACGTATCCGATGGAAGACATTCCGCGCCGCCGGCGGCGAGACGATGTGGTTCCAGTTGTATTGCAATAAAGACCCCGGCGTCACCTCGGCCCTGGTCCAGAAAGCGGAAGCGCTCGGGTTTACGGCGCTGGTCGTGACGGCTGATTTGCCGGTGCTCGGCAACCGGGAAATTGATCTGCGAAACGGTTTCCGCATGCCGTCGGAATTGCAACTCGTCAATCTGCGGGCAGTGCATGACCAGCGGCAGCTCCCGGTGACGAGCGATACGGAACTGATCGTCGCGCAGTTCGATACGATTTGTCGTTTCGCGATATCGCCTGGTTGTGCGGTCAGACCAAATTGCCGGTGATTGCCAAAGGCATCCTGCGCGGCGATGATGCGGTGATGTGCCTGGACCATGGCGCGTCGGGAATTTTCGTGTCGAACCACGGCGGCCGGCAATTGGACACCGCCCCGTCAACGATTTCCGTGCTACCGGAGATCGTGGACGCGGTCAAGGCCGTTGCCCGGTGTTATTGGACGAAGTCCGCCGCGGGACGGATGTGGTCAAGGCGGCTCGCCTTGGGCGCTTGCTGCCGATCGCCGTCGGCCGCCCTACCGCTGTGGGGCCTCGCGGTCGATGGCGAATCGGAGGCTTGACAACGAGTGCTCCAAATTCGCCGCACGAGGAACTCATCCGCGCGCCATCTCTGCAGCGCTTGGACACGGTGAGCGGACTTGCAGCGGGACTTGGTGGCGAGTCGTTTTTGGCCCGCGGTCAAATGGCTGGTAGCCGCTTCAGTCCTATATTTCCGGGAAACCTTGGCTCTGGCCGGAAATCGTGGGTCTTCTTATGATACGAGTTGGTTGCTCAATCCGTCGTCGATTGAATTGCTGATCCGACTTGCCGTTCGAAGCCGCTGACGACGTCGCCGACACGCTGCCTCAAGACGAGGCGCAACAGCATCGTGCGCGGCAATTGAGCCTGTCCGACGACGAGCCGCCGGCGAGCGTGCCAGGCTATCAGATTCAGCGCAAGATCGGTGAGGGGCGGTTCGGCTCCGTGTGGGCGGCGCGCGAGCTCAACACCGGCAAGCAAGTGGCGATCAAGTTTTATGCTCATCGCCGCGGCATCGATTGGTCGCTGCTGGGCCGAGAAGTTGAAAAGCTGGCGGTCCTCTATACCTCGCGCAACATCGTCGGACTGTTCGCCGTCGGCTGGGATCATGACCCGCCGTATTATGTGATGGAATATCTCGACAACGGTTCGCTGGCGGAGAAGCTGGAGAGCGGCCCGTTGCCGATTCCCGACGCGGTGCACATGGCGACGCGCGTCTGCCAGGCCCTGGTGCATGCGCACGGCAGCGGCATTCTGCATTGCGACTTGAAGCCCGCAAACGTGCTGCTGGACAAGCACGGCGAGCCAAGGTTGTGCGATTTCGGTCAGTCGCGGCTGGTTGACGAACGGCAATCGTCGCTAGGGACGTTGTTCTACATGGCTCCCGAACAAGCCGATTTGAAGGCCGTCCCCGACGCTCGCTGGGATGTTTACGGCCTGGGCGCGCTGCTGCATCACATGGTGACCGGCTCGGCCCCGTTTCGGACGGAAGAGGCGGAAGACCGTCTCCGAGATGCGGATACGCTGGAAGATCAACTGGAGATCTATCGGCAGATCGTAGCGCAAAGTCCCCGACCGCAGGCGCACCGCCGCGCCGCCGGCATGGATGCGCAGCTGGCCGACATCATTGATCGCTGCCTGTCGGTGGATCAATCGCGGCGATTGCCGAATGCGCAGGCGGTGCTGGACCGCCTCACGGAACGGGAGCGACAACGCTCGCGCCGGCCGCTGCTGGTGCTGGGTCTGATCCTGCCGCTGTTGCTGCTGCTGTTCACGGCGCCGCTGGCCTCGGAGGCGATGTACGACGCCATTTCCACGGCCCGATCCAACCTGACGCGGCGAGCCCTGGAGAGCGACGTGCTGTCGGTGAATCTGCTGGCCAGCAGTCTGGAGCGGGAGCTGGTCGATCGCCGCGAAGAGCTTTCGCAGATCGTTGACGACACCGCTTTGCGCCAGCTCGTGCAGGCACAAATCAGCCGGCCGCGCGCGGAGCGAACCGAACTGATGAAAAAGATGGACGAGATCCAATGGGAGCATGAGCGCCGACGCGAAGCGATGGGGCGCTCCCCCGATCGCAGCTGGTTTCTGCTCGATCCGAAGGGCATTCAACGCTGGCGGACCCCGGACAGCGTCACGGTGGACCAGGACTTTTCACACCGCGATTATTTCCACGGGTTGAACAAGTCCTACACGCCGGAAGATCGTCCCCCCGATGTGCAGCCGATCCGCAAGCCGCACATCAGCCGCATCTATCGCAGCAGATCCACGGAGGAATTCTCGGTGGCGCTGACCGTTCCCATCTGGGATGACATGGGCGAACAGGTGATCGGCGTGCTGGGACGCTCGATCCAGCTCAGCGAGTTGCTGAAGGACTACGAGAAGAGCGTTTTGTCGCAGGAAGCCGACGAAGTCGGGCGCGTGCTGGCATTAATTGACAGCCGCGAATGGAAGCTGATTGCGCATTACGCGTCGGGGCAATCGATGCGACCTGAAGATTACGATTTGCTGAAAATTTCGGACGAACTCGCGGCGCAATTGGCGGAACTGATGGAACCTCAGTCGGTGGACGCTCCCGCCAGCGAACTGGACCGGACGGACGAATACAGCGACCCGATGGGCCGGATCATGCCGGCTGAATTCAGCGGTGCCTGGCTGGCGGCATTCTCCCGGGTGGGAAATACCGGTTGGGTGGCGGTGGTGCAGGAGCGTCGGCGGGCGGCGATGGAGGCCGTCGAAGAATTGCGCGGCCGCATGCGGTTTCTGGGGTTGATTGCCGTGGGCGTGGTCGTGGCGGTGGTGGCGGGCTGCTGGTGGCTGATCGTGCAGATTTTCCACGATCGACCGCTATTCTGGTCGACCTGGAAATTGGGCGCGGTCAAACACGCGGCTCCTCACACCACGTCTCCGGGCGGGAAGGAAGCGGAACGTGCTTGACCTGTCGGCCCAGGGGCCTGAACCGACGCAGCTCTGGCGCAAGACGCTGAAGTCCGGAGTGACTTACACGCTCGGCCGCAGTCGCCAGGCCGATCTTTCAGTCCCTTGGGACGCGGAGATTTCCGCATGCCACGCCACGGCGGTGTTTCAAGACGAGCGATTGACCGTGCGCGTCTTGCCCGAGGCGCGCAACCCCCTGTTTTTTCAGGGAAACGCCGTCGAGAGTTGCGAAGTGAGCGCCGAGCGGCATTTTGTGCTGGGGCAGACTCTGTTTCGCGTCCTGAAATCGGAAACCACGGCCGCCACGCGGGAAAGCCCGGTCGAAGAAGTGGCGTTCACTCCCCAAGAGTTGCAGAAGGTCCGCTATCAAGACCCGGACAATCGCCTGGATGTGTTGACGCATCTGCCGGAAGTCATCGCCGGCGCGCGCGATGAACGAGAACTGCATCACCGCCTGGTCAACCTGCTGTTAAAGGGAGTCGTGCATGCCGAGGCGGTCGCCATCGTCTCGGCGGGCGAGAGCGAAGCGGTTAATGTCTGGCATTGGGAACGCCGCCGGGAAACTGAAGGAGAGTTCTCGCCGAGAGCCGGCGATTGACGCGTGACGCACTGGCGCATCGTCAGAACAGCGTGCTCCACGTCTGGCAGCCGGCCAAAGGGCATGCGCTGGACGCCACCATCGGCCAGGAATTCGATTGGGCCTATTGCACGCCCGTCGCGGGATTGATGGGAGAAATGGCGGGATTGTATGTGGCGGGAAAAAATGGGCCCCACGTTCATTCCCGGGACCACGCTGTCCGACACACTGCAGTTGAAAGCCGACATCAAGTTCACGGAACTGGTTGCAGGAAATCATCGGGGCGGCGGTCCGCGCCCGACGGATGGAACGCCAGAAAGCAGGGCTGCGGCAATTCTTCGCGCCGCCGATTCTCGCCGCGCTGGGAGACGAACTCGACACCACGCTGCTGGAACCGTGCGAATGCGATGTGACGGTGATGTTCTGCGACCTGCGCGGCTTCAGCCAGCGTGCCGAGAATTCCGCGGACGACCTGATCGGTCTGCTGGAGCGAGTCAGTCGCGCGCTGGGCGTCATGACGCATCACATTCTGCAACATGGTGGAGTGACGGGCGACTTTCAAGGGGACGCGGCGCTCGGATTCTGGGGTTGGCCGTTCGCTTCCGCCGATTCCGCGGTGAACGCCTGCCGGCCGCGTTGGGCATTCACCGCGTTCGCCCGCGCCGCGGCGCAGAAGTCACATCCGCTGGCCGATTTTGCCATGGGGATCGGCATCGCGCATGGCCGTGCCGTCGCGGGAAAATCGGCACGCTGACCAGGTGAAATCACGGTGTTCCGGGTCCGTCGTCAACCTGGCCAGCCGCTTGGAAAGCATGACCAAGCAGCTGCAGGTGCCGATTCTGATTGATGAAGCATCCCGGCATATTCTCAAACTGGTTACCCGCCGACGAAGGCCGGCTGCGTGCTGGCAAAGTGCAGCCCTACGGCATGGATACGCCGGTGCTGGTGGAGCTGCTGCCGCCCTATGGCGACGAGTGCGAATTGACGGCCGATCATGTTCGTCAGTACGAAACTGGCGTCGAGTCGTTTCTGGAGGGGCGTTGGGAAGATGCCTATCGACGGTTGCATCAGATGCCCGCCAACGCGCCAAGATTTTCTGTTGCAGCACATCATGGCCGGCAATCGCATGCCCCCGGCGGACTGGGACGGAGTGATTCGTCTGCCGGGCAAGTGAAACAATACGCGATCGGTGGATCGCGAGCCGAATGCGTCAGCGGCGGCGCGTCGGCTTCAATCATTTGCGTCGAGATGTTTCGGGAATGCGTAGACAATCGTCCGTCAAGCCTGAAACCACCAAACTGTGATTAGAAAAATCCATGCACGAATCGAGTTTTTTGAAAACGAACCTTTCCAGACTTCTTCGGATGTGTTTACACAATCGAAGTCAACCTGTCTGATGCAGTCGCTTCGTCAGACTGTAGAGACCGTCGAATGTTTTGCAGTGGAAGAGTCAAACGATGTTGCACTCTCGTGCGATCTCTGTGGCATTCCTTTAGATGATCAACGATTCGTGGTTCAGCTCGAAGCCTACCCGGCTTTCGATCCGGATCAGCTCGAAGCCGTCGACCTGGATGCCGACCACTTGCAGCAAGTGGCGCGCAGGAGCTGGAGACGTGTGCGGACAACGGTGCGCCCCGCCTGACGCCTGTGAACGAAAAGCTGCGGTTCGATCTGTCAGCGCCCGATGCTATCAGAAATTTCTGCGTGATCCGCTCGGTCGCGAGCGCGTCGACTGACTTTCAGCAAGAATTGAGATCGGCGCCCAGGATGCCGTATCGCCGTCGGTCGCAGCGATGGGTCTGGCTGTCGCTCCTGCTGCTGGCCGCCGCCTGCTGCTGGCTGATCACGACCAGCCGCCCCGTTGTTCCCGCGCGATCCCCATCAACTCGTCACCGTCGAACGGGTCATTGACGGCGATACGCTGATCATTTCCGGCGGGCAGCGTCCGGCTCATCGGCATCGACACTCCCGAACTGGCGCCGAGACGGTCAACCGGACGAACCGGGAGCCGCCGCAGCGCGTCAGTTCCTCACGGACACTGTTGCCGGGCGATCAGTTTCGTTGGGGTTTGATCGTGAACCGTTCGACAAATACGGCCGACGGCTGGCGTATGTACGACCGCGGCCGGATGATCAACGAGGAAATCATCCGTGCGGGACTCGGCCGCGCGCAGACGCAATATGGCTATCATTCCGCGATGAAAACCCGCTTTCGTCGCGCTGAACGGGAAGCCCGGGATCGCCGCGCCGGACTATGGAGCGACGCATTTCCTGCTCCAGTCCATTTTCAAGACGAGTAATGGCGATCGTCGCAGCGTTGGCCGCGATCGCCGGCGAGCACTCGATTCCAGATTTTCTCCGCCAGCGCCTCGGCGTCCACTCCTTCGGAGGCGGAAACGGTCGATTCGATTCCCTGGCGCCGGCAAATGTCGCGCGCCGGATCGATCGCATCGGAGACTCCGTCGGTGCACCAGACCAGCATGTCGCCGTCCTGAAGTTCGAGCGTCGTGCTCGAATAGTTCACATCGGGTTTTCACACCGAGGAACAACCCATGCGATTCCAGACTGTTCCATTCACCGCCGCGCAGCAACAACAGCGGCGGATGGCCGGCATTCACATACGAGAACGTGCGCGCGCGGCTGTCGACAATTCCCAGGACGAGTGTCACAAATTGCTCGGCGCGCGTTACGCCGTACAGCGCCCGATTGAGGCCGGTCATCAAGTTCGCCACGGTCAGATCGGTTCCCGCGGTCGAAATCGTCAACGCTCGCAACGCTCCGCGAGCCACCGAGACCAGCATCGCCGCGGGCACGCTGTGTCCGACCGCGTCGCCGATGGCGATCAACGTCCGTTCCTCGCCGATCGGAATGACATCACATAAGTCGCCGCCCACTTCCGTCACCGTCGCCGAACGGACCGCGAGATCGAGCCCCCATTCGGCCGGAGGCAGTTGCAGCAGGCCGACCGGTAACGTGCGCGAGGCGACCCGCAAGTCCGACTTCAGTTGACGCCGCTGGGCGCTCTCTTCCAACAGCGCCGTTCGTTCAAGCACCGCCGCGATCTGTGCGGCCGCCGATTGCAGGACGTGAATCTCCCGATCGTCAATGCGACGTTCACGTCGATCATAACACCAGAGCGTGCCGATCAATTCCGCATCCACGATGACAGGCACCGCCACGCCGACGGCGGCTGGGTCGGGAAGCCATTGCCGGCTGTCGTAGTCGCGTTTGGTCAGAATCAGAGCGCCGCGCTGCCAGGCGAGCGCTTCCGCACCGGTCGCCTGGCGCGAACGGACCGGCTGAGGGATGGCACGTGAAGGAATTCGATAGGTCGCCCGGAGTTCCAGGCGATCGTCCCGCGGATCGAGCAGAAAAAATGCGGCGCTCCACATCCCCGAGAGCTGAGTCACGACCTGCAGCAGCTGCCCCAGCGCAGTTCGAAAATCATCGCTGCGCGGAATCGTACGTCCCAGTTCGACCAGTGCCGAAACATCCTGGCGGTGAGATTCCGCACACCGCGTCGACTTTGCCAGCCGGCTCAGCATGTCCGCGAATAACTCCGCGGTCTCGCGCGCGGCGCTGAACCCCGCATCGCGTCGCGGGTCGGCCGGCAGTTGTAACGTAAGTCGACCGACGACCTGCAGACCGTCGTCAATCAGGCATTGCCAGCAATCCGCCGTCTCAATCGCGGAATCATCGTCCCCCGCCTGAAAGCGGATCGGCCAGCCGAGCGCTTGTTCCAACCGCGGAACCAATTCGGCGATCCAGGCATTGAAAGGAGAGACAAGAGTCGGCACGTCCGGCAATTCGTTCGTTTGTTCTCCTCGGAGAGGGAGAGAAGAACAGAGACTGGGAAGCGGCTTTCATCGGCGGCCACGCGAAAGTCCGCCGTACTCTTCCCATCGGCAAAAATCCGCAGCTGCCCGGAATCAGTTCAAGAACTGGTTCGAAATGCTGGTTCTTCCGGCCGCGCGGATCGTGCCTGTCAGGAGGATTGCCAAACCTGCGCCGGCGAGAATCTCCAAGAAAAACGCCGCCTGCCATCGGCCGAGGGGATGGCCAGGATCGCAGGCGGCATTGCGGAATCGGAGTCTTGGCGATTTCGGCAGGAACTCGGCATCGGGGATGCCGGGTTTTGACAGGCCATCGCGCGAGGATTTCTCAATACTATATTACTTCCTGGCGGCGGCGTGCTTCATGGGCAGCCAGGCGCCGTTCTGCTGGCTGCTGGCGACCGACTGCTGGATGAAGAACATCCCTTCCGTGCCGTCGTAGACATTCGGGTAAATCGTATTTCGCTTCTCAAACGACTGTTTCGTGGCCCGCTTGGCCATGTCATCGAATGCAAAGCGATAAACGTTCGCGAACGCTTCAAAGAACGCCTCGGGATGGCCGCCCGGCAACCGGCAAGCCGATTTGCCCAGTTCGTTCATGTACGGGGCGTTGGGATTGCGCGTGTAGACGGCATGCGGCTCGCCGTTGCGACGAACGAGCATCGAATTCGGTTCTTCCTGCCGCCAGGAGAGAGCCCCCTTGGTGCCATCGATCTCGATGAACAGGTCGTTCTCGCGACCGTGAGAAATCTGGCTGGCAGTCACGGTCCCCAGCGCGCCGTTCTCAAATCGGACGATGGCGTGACCATAGTCATCGAGTTTGCGGCCCGGTTCAAAGGCTTTCAGATGGCACGAAATCTCCGCGGGCAATAACCCGGTCATATACCGGGCCAGGTTGTAAGCATGCGTACCGATGTCGCCAAAGCAGCCCGCAGCTCCCGACTTCGAGGGGTCGGTCCGCCATTTTGCCTGCTTCTGATCGTCGGATTCCAGCCGTGTCCGCAACCAGCCTTGAATGTAGTTGGAGCGGATGGCTTGGATCTCGCCCAGATCGCCGTTGAGGATCATTTCACGCGCCTGCCGGACCAGCGGATAGCCGGTGTAGTTGTGCGAGACGGCGAACACGACGCCGGTTTTCTCAACGAGTTTGAGCAGTTCTTCCGCCTGGGCGAGATCGAACGTCATCGGCTTGTCGCAAATGACGTTGAACCCGGCTTCCATGGCCGCTTTCGCCATGGGGAAGTGCGTGTGGTTCGGCGTGGCGATACTGACGAAATCAATTCGTTGATCCGCCGGGAGCGCCTTTTCCTTCTCAAACAGTTCCGTATACGAGCCATAGGCCCGCTCCGATGGAATGTCATAGGCCGGGGCCGACGCCTTGGCTTTGGCGGGATCGGAGGAGAGCGCCCCCGCGACCAAGGCCGCCCGATTATCGAGAACGGCCGCCGTCACATGGACCCGACCAATAAACGCCCCCTGCCCGCCACCGCACAACGCCATCCGCAGCTTGCGATTCAACCCGCCGTTCGTCGTTTCCATCGTGTCATTCCTGGATGTTGCTTCGGGAAGCTCGAAGAGAGATTGAGTCAGGCAGAATAGCCGGTCGCCGTGCCGTTTACCAACGATGGGGAGGCTCGGCGGGCAAGGTTTTGTTTCTCGCAAAGGCGCTAAGTCGCGAAGGGAAATCCAATCCAGGAGAAAAGAAGAGTCGCGGCAAACAAATAAACAAATTATGATGTATTACAATCTGGAGTGCCTCCCAATCTTGACACGTCCCCTTGCTGATTTGTAACGTATAGTTAACTGTTGATGTAATTCCCGCCGGTTTTTACTTCGCCCCTGCGAAGTCTCACCTGAAACGCACTCCTTCACGAGGTCACCACGGGATGATGGCGCGACTTCGCTGGTTTTTGATTTGCAGCCTTGGCCTTTCTGCTGGGCCGCTGCCGGGACAGGACGCCCTCCACAACCGTGTCGACCAGTTGATCGACGCGGTGGCGGTTTCCCCCCCGGCCCCCTCCTGCTCCGATGCCGAATTCCTTCGGCGGGTGATGCTCGACCTGGTGGGAGCGATCCCCAGCAGTGCGGAAACCCGCGGCTTTCTCGACGATCCCGCCCCGAATAAGCGGGAAGTGCTCGTCGACCGCTTGCTGGCCGACCCTAGGCACCCCCTGCACATGGCGGCGGTCTTCAATGTGATGTGGATGGAACGTCGTCCGGACAAATATGTTCCGGCGGCGGACTGGCTCAAATTTCTTCAGACGGCTTTCCAGCAGAACAAACCGTATGACCAATTGGTCCGGGAAATCCTGACGGCGGACAGCAACAAGCCGGAAACCCGTCCAGCGGCGAAGTTTCTGCTCGACCGCGAGGCCGATCCGCATCTGTTGACTCGCGACATCGGCCGGATGTTTTTCGGCGTTGATATGCAATGCGCTCAGTGCCATGATCACCCGTTGATCGACGACTACCTCCAGACCGATTACTACGGCCTGTATGCCTTCATGAGCCGGGTCTCGCTGTTTTTGGACGTGAAGGATAACAACAAAGGTTATCTCGCCGAGAAGGCGGACGGCATCGTCGAGTTCAAGTCGGTGTTCACGGGAAATGCCGGCAAGACCCGGCCGCGGCTGCTTGGTGGCTTGGAACTGGAAGAACCCCGGTTTCCCATCGGGGATGACTATGTGGTCCCCCCCACCAAAGACCCCAAATCGGTTCCCAAATTCAGCCGCCGGGAACTGCTGGCGCAGGCCCTGGCGGATGGGACGAATCCGGCGTTTCGACGGAACATTGCAAACCGGTTGTGGGCCCATTTGATGGGGCGCGGCCTGGTTCACCCGGTCGATTTACACCATTCCGCCAACCCGCCCTCTCATCCGGAAGTTCTGGAGCTGTTGGCGAACGAAATCGCGGTGATGAAGTTCGACCTGCGGAAAATGCTGCGAGAGTTGGCGCTGACGAAAGCCTATCAACGGGCAATCGACGTGCCGGCTGAAATTCCACCCGCCGCCAACGCGCAAGCGACTCTGGCCGCGTGGAAAAATGCGGAAGAAAAATCCCTGGCCGAGGCGGAAGCGGCCAAGGCTGAATACTCCAAGCTGCTCGAGCAGTTATCCGAAGCGAACAAGACGATCGTTCCGCTGGAGGAAGCGTTTGGCAAAGCCGAAGCCGCCGCGGTCGCCTTAAAGAAACCGCTGGATGACGCCACTGCCGCGCTGACCGCCGCTCAACAGCAGGAAGAGGCGAAGAAATCGGCGTTGGGGCTGGTCAACGAAGCCTTGGCCAAGGGAACTGAAGCGGCAAAAGTCCTGACGAACGATGCGGAAGTAACCCAGGCGGTCGCCGTGTTCCAGGCTCGCGTGCAAAAGCTGACCGGAGAACTCGAAGCCGCTACCAAGGCAGTGGCGGAGAAGACGCCTCCCGTGCAGGAAGCAGCGGCCAAGTTGAAAGAAGCGAATGCAGCGGTCGATGTTGCTTTTGCGCCCTTGATCGAGGCCCGCAGGCCGATCGACGCGTTGAAGGCGCAGATCGTAACGGTTCAGAACCGCCTGCGGACGCAGCTGACTTTGGCTCAAAATCTGAAAAAGCGAGAAACCACGCTCATGACGCTGAGCGGACTTCCGAATCACAAATCCGCGATCGCCGTGGCTGAGACCGCCATTGCCGGGGCGCAGGCGGAGCAGGTTGCCGCGAACCAGTCCGTCGAATCGCAAACCGCGGCCGTGAATCAATTGGCGGTGGCGATGAGCGAAGTCGAAAAAGTCCGCGCCGCAGCCCGGCAGCAGGTCGAAACGGCGAAAGCGACGCAAGCCGCGAAGGAAACGGTGGTGAAGACCGTCGCGGAAGCCGTCGCCAAAACCGAACAGGCCTTGGCTGCGCTGTCGGACGACGCCGACCTGAAAACGGCCCTGGAAAAGCTGAAATCGAAGCAGGACCCGCTCGCCAAAGAACTGGCCGCTCTGGGAGAAGCTACGGCGGTGCGTGTCTCGGAAGAACAGACAGCGGCGGCGGCCGTGAAATCGGCGTTTGACACGGTCACGGCAGCGCAAAATGAATTGTCAAATCGCCAGCAGGCGCTGGTGGCGAAAGAGGCGGCGATCGCTCAAGCCGTCGAACAAAAGAATGCGGAAATCGCCGCGGTGAATGACGCGGTTACCCAATTGACCGCCGGTTGGACGGCCGATTTCTCGATCCGCGATTTGAAGCCGCTGACTCCGGAACAACTGGGTTGGAGCATCTTGCAAGCGACGGGCGTCACCGACAATTACCGGATTGCCGCCGACGGAGAGATCGAGAAGACCGTGCCCAAGGCTTCAGTTGAGAACGATCCGGTTCAAAAGGCGAATCGCGCGGCTCAGGTCGAACTGCAGGTCCGTGAAAAATTGCTCGTCGCGGTCGCGCCGTTCGTCACGTTTTATGGCTCGGCCCCGGGACAACCGCAAGATGATTTTTTCGCCACGGCCGATCAGGCCTTGTTCCTGGCGAACGCCGGCAACGTGCGCAGTTGGATTGCCCCGGGCAATCCGCTGTTCAACCGTTTGAATGACCAACCCGATCCGAAATTGCTCGCCGACGAACTCTATCTGAGCGTGTTGTCGCGACGGCCGACGGACGCGGAAGCCGCCGCGGTGGCCAATTTTCTCGCGGCGAAAGCCAATGAACGACCTGCGGTGATTCAAGAATTGATCTGGGGCTTGATCGCTTCGGCGGAGTTCCGGTTTCAACAATAAGGCAAGCGGTTTTTTGCAGCGGACCATGACCGACTAACTTTCGATGAGTGTGTGAAGGAGCCTTCTCATGCGTTGCCAATATGCCTGTGGATCGGCTGAACATACGCTGGCTCGACGCCAGTTTCTGGGCCGGATGGCGGCCGGCGCGGGCGCGATGGTGGGCGGGTTGTCGTATTTAACCCGGCCTGCCGTTTCGGCGGAGCTGGTCAAGCAGCAGAAACGCGTGCTTTGCTTCAACATGCACGGCGGACTGAGTCAATTGGAAAGCTGGGATCCGAAGCCCGGCACCAATACAGGCGGCCCGTTCCGCGCGATTCCCACCTCCGTCCCCGGCATGCACATTTGCGAATTGTTGCCGGAAACCGCCAAGATCATGCATCATTTGGCGATCGTTCGCAGCGTGAACACCAAGGAGAATGATCACGGCAAAGGCCGCTACATGATCATGACCGGCCGAAAGCAGACCCCGGCGGCGGATTATCCGGTGATCGGCGCCACGGCGGCGAAATGCCTGACTCCGGAAGCCGGTTCGCTTCCTGGCCACATCATCATCACGCCCGGCGGAGGCGGCGGACGCGGCAGTGATTCGGCTTATCTCGGACCGAAATATGCCGCAATGCACCTCGGCAACGGCAATCCGCCGCAGAATTCGGCGCGGCCCGACGGGCTCACCGAAGCGTCCGATGTCGCTCGGCAACAGTTCCGGAAGATCGCCGACGATCAGTTTCTGTCCCGGCGCCGCACCGCCCGCACGCAGGCCTACACGTTCAGCTACGAATCGGCCGAACAACTGATGCGGCAGCGCGAAGTGTTCGATGTCTCCAAGGAATCAGAGAAAGACCACGAGCGCTACGGCAAACATGACCTCGGCCGGCATTGCCTGCTGGCCCGGCGGTTGCTGGAAAACAACATTTCCTACGTGGAAGTCACGCACTCCAATTACGACACCCACAACGAGAACTTCAATTTCCATCTGGAACAACTCGGGGAATTCGACAACCCGTTCGCCATGCTGATCGGCGACCTCGCAGATCGCGGCCTGCTGGAATCGACGCTGGTGATCGTGTTCTCGGAATTCGGCCGCACGCCGAACATCAACCTGTACTACGGCCGTGATCACTGGGGAACCGCCTGGTCGGTGCTGCTCGGCGGGGCGCGAATCCATCCGGGCGCGATCATCGGCAAGACGAACGACAACGGAACGGAAGTCGTCGACCGGGAAGTCGATCACGGGCATCTGTTCCATACGTACTTGCAGGCAGTCGGCGTCGATACGACGAAGTCGTTCAACATCGACGGTCGAGAACTCCCCGTCGCCGACCCCTCGGTCAGCGCTATCACCGAACTGCTGACATGAAATGCGTTTCTCGCCAAGACGCGAAGTCGCGTACCGGCGCACAGATGGGCCTCGCGCAGAGACGCAGAGCACACAGAGATTGAGATTCAAACCGCCTTCTCGCTGACATCTGTTGATGGCCGATTGGTTCATGGCTTGGATGAGATCTTTCAAGATTTTCGACAACAACAGCGCGTCGTCCAAATTGGACGGGACATTTGGACAGGATTTACGATCACTTCTCTTACGCCCGAATCGGAAACGCTGGCTCGGGAAATCTCAGGATGGCTGCTTCAGATGCAAATGGCCTGACTGACTCATTCCGCCATTGATTCTCTGTGTTCTCTGCGCCTCTGTGCGAGAGGATTCTTTTTCCTCGCGTCTTAGCGCCTTGGCGAGAGACGCCTTTTGAATGATCTGTGATGCCGATCGATCCCGCGAAAGCCCATGAGGTTCTGAAAGTCGATTACGGCAGTCCGTTTTTGAGTTGCCGATTCGATCCGACTGGGCGGTTTGTGTTGGCCGGAGCGGAGGACAATTCCATCCTCCGCTGGGAACTGGCGACCAATCAGAAGACAGCGCTGGCGAAGCACGATAGCTGGGTCCATGCGCTGGCGTTCAGCCACGACGGAGCGACCGTGGTCTCTGGGGGTTGCGACGGCCGGCTGATCTGGTGGCCGGCCGCGGCGGAAACTCCTGAACCGATTCGGATCGTCGATGCGCATCAAGGATGGGTCCGCGGCCTGGTGACCAGCCCGGACGGACAATTCTTGCTTTCCGGCGGTAACGATCGCGCCGTCAAACTGTGGAATCTCGCCGACGGCACACTGATTCGCGAATTCACCGGTCATGACAGCCACGTTTACAGCGTCTGCTTTCATCCGTCCGGCGAAATCGCACTCTCGGGCGACCTGCACGGCAACGTCCACCAATGGGAAGTCGCCACCAGCAAGCTGATGCGGAGTTTCGACGCCAAAGCGTTGTGGTCGTATAACGGCGGCCAGGGAGTCGACTTCGGCGGCGTGCGCGCACTGGCCGTCAGTGCGGACGGGAAATCTCTTGCCGCGGGTGGTTTATTCAATGCCAGCAATCCCCTCGGGGCGGTGCATGATCCGCTGGTGCTGCTCTTCGATTGGGAATCGCAGAAGGTGTTGCAGCAGCACATTGCTGACGGACTCAAAGGCTCGATCTGGCGTGTGGTGTTTCATCCCGACGGCTGGCTGATCGGCGTGTCGGGAGGGTCGACCGGCGGGCATGTGCTGTTCTGGAAGCCGGATCAGAACAAGGAATTTCACCGCTATCAATTGCCCAACATCGCCCGCGATCTTGATCTGCATCCGGATCAGATTCGCATCGTGGTCGCCCATCACGACCGCCATCTGCGCGTCAGCCAGTTGACGGCAAAGGCGACTTGAAGGGCGAAGCGAGCGCCGGAAGAGTTTGACCACGGATGATACGGATCGGCACGGAGAAAGGCAGAGGCATTCACCACGAAGGGCACGAAGATCAGGTCGGAGGGGAAGAGTTCTGATCAGCGTGGCCGGTGGCTGGACTGAGGCTTGGCGAAGGAAGCCCCGGACCAGAAAGCGCCCAGAAGAGAGTTGCCACAAGAATCGCAAACAACGCAAAAAAGCAGACGCGTCGTCAGAGCTTTTCCTCAGAAACTTGGGCGCGGAAGCCTTCGAGACTTAAGACTCGATGGAGATCGGCGCAATCTCCAGCTCACTGTGCCATTTGCTCAACCATTGGCCTTGTCGGCATCGAGGGTTGGGCTCCGGGAGTTAATGCGGCTAGCGTCCCGGCGGCGCAGCCCCATTTTACGGCGTCGGGCAAGGTGCGGCCTTCCGCCAGCGCGACGGCGAGCGCGGCGGTGAAGGCGTCTCCCGCGGCGGTGGTATCAACGGCTTCGATTCTTCGCGCGGGAACGTGCGCGAACTTTCCGGCATCATCGAGCCACACGGCTCCCTGCTCGCCCAGCTTGATGACAACTGCTTTGGCTCCGTCGTGCTGAAGTTGACGCGCCGCTTGCACGGCCGTCGCCGCATCCTTGACGACGATTCCCGTGATTGCTTCCGCTTCGGTTTGATTCGGCGTAAGAAGGTCGACCTGCAATAAGTCGTCCGGCAAACGCGTGATTGGAGCCGGCGCAGAGTCGAGAATTGTCCGCACCCGATGTTTTCGCGCGAGCTGGCTAGCCCGGGCCGCCGTCTCCAGCGGGATCTCAAGCTGCAACAGAACGACGTCCGCCGCGGCGATGACCGGCTCGACCGCCGCCACATCATCAGGCGTCAATTGGCCATTCGCGCCGCTGATGACGGTGATGGAATTCATGCCGTCGTCGGACACGCCGATCCAGGCGACGCCGCTGGAACAATTGGGGACGACGGCGACGTGGTCTGTGCAGATTTTTTCCTTCTGCAAACCGGCGAGCAGAGTTTGGCCGAAGGGGTCGTCACCAACTCGGCCGATCATCGTGACGTTCGCGCCGAGCCTCGCCGCGGCGACCGCCTGATTGGCCCCCTTCCCGCCGGCGACGTAGGCCAAATCGTTTCCCAAAACCGTTTCGCCGGGTTGCGGGAGGCGGGCGACACGCGCGACCAGGTCCATGTTGATCGAGCCGATGACGACGATGCTGGGCGACGGCATCGCGTGGTTCACTTGGACGGCGGCTGACTGGAAAGCTGCACCAGCGCTTCGCGAACCCGCTCGATCTGCTGGTCGGGGAGGATCAGATAGTGATGCTTGCCCGTCGGTGATTCGTCAAATCGAGTGAACCCATCGTCTTCGACGGACACGGTTCCTGCCGGCGAGAGTTCAAAGTAACCGCGATCGGGAAACACGCCGTACAGAACGCTCGTCAGGTCCCAGGTCGGCCGGTTCTTTGGCGGCGGTGAATAGAGGATGTAAGACTCGGCAATCGGGTGATGTGCGACATAGCCGTAATCTTTCAAAATGCTTTCCGAAGGGTAGGCCACGGCGATGCCGATCTCGAATCCGCTGAAGACGATTTCCGTCGGCCAGCGTTTCACGAGTTCTTTCACGGAGGCCTTGTCTTCCACCACGTTGTACTCGCAGAAATGGGCGTTCCCGTTGATCGGGCGGAAGGCGCCGGCCATGACCGAGAGGAGCTTGACCTTCTGTTTCGCCAGTTCGAGGCCGGTCAGCGGAGAAGCGGCGTCGGCCGGGGAATCCAGGAGCCGCGCGAGGTTCGTCGAGAAACCGACCTGGGCGATCACCACAGATTCGTCCGGTTGGGCGGCGAGTATCTTCCGCAAGAGCGCCACGGCCTCCGGTGCGTCCTGGCCGGAGGTCAGGTCATGCGGATAACGGAGCGTATCACCGTCTTTCACATGGCACAGCGGCAGAAACTTGCCGGCTTCGCGCGTTTTGCCATCGCGGACCACGCCGATCGGAATATCGGGCCTGCCATAGAAGGTGTTGATCGCATCAATGTAGGGCGCGGCATCGGGGTGATCCTTGGTGATCGTGACGGCGAGCAACTCGCATTGTTTCCGCGATTGCAAACTGTGGATCACGCCCATCGCCATGGCGTCGTCGACGTCGTTGCCGATGTCGGTATCGAAGATCAGCTTGACCGGTTCGGCGGCGCACACCAGGGAACACGACGAAAGACAGATTAACGCAAAGGCGCAGAGGCGGAACACGTTGACCACTCCTGTGAGAATTGATGGCGAGAAATTCGTTCAGCGATGGTTCGGCGCAGGTCGTTCGGCGCAGGTCTCCTGACCTCGCCGTCTTAGGTTTTAGGTCTCCTGACCGTTGTTTTCAACGTCACCGCGGAAATCGCCACGGAGGCGGTCGGGAGACCGCGCCGAACTTTCGTTGCGTCTTAGCTCTCGGCCAATGGCCGGGGGCGAGTTACGCATTGCGGCCGCAATCACACTCGGCCCCCCACGACTCGTGGGGGCTAAGACATGGTAGCGGGGCCGCGTTTCAGGATGTCCCAGACGATTTTGGCGTCCTGGCCGTCGATGAGCGACCCCACGCTGCCGGGGCGTTGGAAAGTCAGCTTTTGTGGATCGAGACCGAAAAGGTGCAACAGCGTGGCGTGGTAATCGTAGTGATTGACGATCTTGTCGACGGCTTTGTGGCCGAATTCGTCGGTGGCCCCGTAGGCCAATCCCCTTTGACGCCGCCGCCGGCGAGCCACATGCTGAAGCCCTGCGTGTTGTGGTCGCGGCCGATGTTTTTTTCGTTCTGGATGACGGGGAGCCGGCCCATTTCGCCGCCCCAATGGACGAGCGTGGTGTCGAGCAGGCCGCGGCGTTTCAAATCGGTGACCAAGGCCGCCGAGGGTTGATCGGTCACCTGGCACATCCGGGGCAAGGCGGTGGTGATGCTGCCGTGATGGTCCCAATGCTGGTTGCCAGTGTGGATCTGCACAAACCGGACGCCGCGCTCAATGAGCCGGCGGGCAATCAGGCACCGCGTGCCGTATTCCGCACAGACAGGATTGTCCAAGCCGTAAAGTTTCTGCGTCTCTGCTGTTTCCTGCGAGAGGTCGAGGGCTTCCTTGGCGGCCGTCTGCATCCGCGCGGCGAGTTCATAACTCGAAATTCGCGCCGCCAGATCGTGTTCGCCGGGATGGTGCGCGAGATGTTCCTGATTCAACTGACCGAGATACCCGAGGAACCGCTGCTGCACGGCTCCTTGCAGTTTCGCCGGGGGATCGAGATTGAGAATCCGCGGTTCTTTCGGCCGGATGACCGTCCCCTGGTAGAGCGACGGGAGCCAGCCGTTGTTCCAGTTTTCTACGCCGAGCACCGGGAGGCCTTGCGGATCGGTGAGGATGACGAATGCCGGCAGGTTGCGATTTTCGGTCCCGAGCCCATACGCCATCCACGACCCGAGCGACGGCCGGCCGTTTTGAATGCGGCCGTTGTTGAGGGCGTTGATCGATTGGCCGTGATTGTTGACCGCCGTGCGCATCGAGCGGATGAGCGTGATGTCGTCCACGACTGCGCCCAGATGGGGCAACAGTTCGCTCAATTCCGTGCCGCATTCGCCGTGCGGTTTGAACTTCCAGGGCGAGGCAAACAGTTTGGCGCTCGATTCAGCGGCGTTGTCGTATTGAATTTCGCCGGTGAAATTCTGCATGTGGCGTTTGTCGAGTTCGGGCTTTGGCTCGAACATGTCGATATGGCTGGGACCACCCTGCATGAACAGGGAGATCATCGCCGTCGCCTGCGGTTCATTTGGCGGCTGTTTGGGAAGCAGATCGTACGTCGGCCGTTCGAGGCTCGGCTTGGGCGCGGCCGCGCGGGCGTCCTGTTGCAGCAGATAACCGAGCGCCAGCGTCGACAGGCCGAACCCCGACTGGGCGAGAAAATGCCGGCGAGAGTGTTGATTGTTCATCCAGTGATCCGATCATCCGCGAATGCCATTCGCGGTTTTAAGTGTTGTTCGGGTTTGTGCGGTGCTCTGTTTATTTGTTTGACGCTCCGTTGTACTTGCTCGTCTATTCGGCTTCGTTCGGCGCAGGTCTCCCGACCTCGCCATCCTCGTTCGGGCGCGGGTCTCCGACCCCGCCGCTCTTTCTTCTCGGTCTCCTGACCATTGCCTTTCCCGCTACTGGCCCAGGAAAGGCAGCGGTCGGGAGACCGCAAAACCAACAAACAGCGGGGCCGGGAGACCCGCGCCGAACTTCCCAACATGAGACTCGCACCGAATTTCGAGCATCTCAACTTCTCAAAATTCAGTCGACATACAAAAATGCGTTGGCGCAAAAGAGAGCTTGGCAAAAACTCGCGAGCGCTTGCTGAGCCGGTTTCGGGGCTTTTTCCAGTTGATCGGCGGGCGTCTTTGCCGTGATCTGTTGTGTCTGGTCGTTCAAGAACGCCAGTGTTGCGGAGAGTTGCTCCGATGTCGGCGCGCGGCCCAGAGCGACGGACCAGGCCTCGGTAATTTGCGCGGTTGGATCATCGCCCGCGGCCGTGCGAACTCGTTCCGCGAACCGCTCCGCCTCCCGCAGCACCAATTCATTATTCATCATGAGGAGCGATTGCGGAGGAACGGTCGAAGTCGGCCGCAATTCGCAATTCGGCGACAAGCTCGCCATGTCGAACGGTTCCAGCATACCGAGCGGCAGCGAGCGGCGCACCTGCACGTACACGCTACGGCGGAATTCGTTTTCCCCCAGCGACTCCGTTTTTCCCGTCGGCCGGCCTGCGGAATCGCGCGTGTCGACGGCGACGACCACTTGCCCCACCTCGTCCACCGTCACCGGCGCCGGTTCGCCGAGCATTTTGTCGCTCAACGCGCCGGAAGAAAACAACATGGCGTCGCGGATCGCTTCGGCTTCGAGTCGCCGGACCGACGAGCGGCCGAGGAGACGGTTATCGGGGTCAACGGTGTCCAACTCGGGCCGACGGACCGACTGTTGCCGGTAAACGGTGGACGTGAGCAACAAGCGATGCAGCCGCTTCAATTGCCAGCCGTCGGACATGAACCGCGTGGCGAGCCAGTCGAGCAGTTCCGGATGCGACGGTTTCTCGCCGAGAAATCCGAAGTCGCCCGGGGTCGCCACCAGGCCCTTGCCAAAATGAAGCAACCAGAACCGGTTCACCAGCACGCGCGCCGTGAGCGGATGTTTGCCGTCGACCAGATGCCGGGCATAGGCCAGCCGTCGGCCGCTGGTTGGCAATTGTGCATCGTCGACGGGAATTTCCACAGGATCCGCCTGGGCGAGAATGGTCAATTCCGCAGGTTTCAGCGCCTGCTTCGGCTGGTTGAATTCCCCACGATAAAACAGGTGGGTCTCCGGGACCTGGCCAGGGACCTCCGTCAGACAAGGGACGAAATCGTCGTTCGGCCGCAATCGGCGGACCTCGGCGATCCGCTGGTCCCAATCGCGATTGAAATCAGCGATTCGTTTCTGTTCGTAGAGATAGACGCTGCCTCGATCGACATTCAGGCTGGGATGGTCTTTGAGCAGTTGCTGTTGTTCGGGAGTTCGTTTGTCGGCGGGGGTGGTCCGCGCGGTGCGGGCTGTGGCTCGCTGCTCCTCGGGCAATTTTCCGACTTCGCGTTCAAAAACTTCCTGGACGATGGCATCGAGCTCCTTCGTCCGCTGTCGACTGAGGACGCTTTCCGCGTCTCCCAGCACGCGGGCGGAGAGTTTTTGGTCGGCGCTCCACAGCGACACCAACCGTGCCTGCGGCGTGCGCCAATTCTTCCAATCATAGGCGGGCTCGAACAGCGCGCGGAACCGGTAATAGTCGGTCTGTGCAATCGGATCATAGCGGTGGTTGTGACACTGCGCGCAGCCGACCGTCAGCCCCAAGAGCGAGGTGGATACCACTTTGATGGTTTCCGCCACCACATCATTCCGCGCCGCATCCTGATTGGCGCCGCCGCCTGTTCCATCGGGCACCATTCGTAAAAACCCGGTGGCGGCTAGTTTATCGGCTGCTTCCGGCGACAGGTTTTCATAGGGAGGCGAAATCAATTCGTCGCCAGCGAGTTGTTCGACGATGAACCGGTCGAACGGCAAGTCGGCATTGAAGGCGCGAATCACATAGTCGCGATATTTGAAAGCGTAATTGCGAACAGGGTCGTCTTCGGTGTAACCGTCGCTGTCGGCATAGCCGGCGACGTCGAGCCAGTGCCGGCCCCATCGCTCGCCGTAATGAGGCGACCCCAGCAGCCGGTCGATGAGCCGTTCCTGCGCATCGGGAGCGGTGTCGTCGACAAATTCCTGAACCGCGGCCGGCGTCGGCGGCAAGCCGTGCAGGTCGAACGTCAGCCGGCGGATCAACGTGCGACGATCAGCCTCGTCCGAAAAACCCAATTGCTGCGGTTCCAATTTGGCCAACAGAAAGCGATCGACCTCGGAACGGCTCGACTGCGGCGACTTCACTTCGGGAAGGGGCGGCTTTTGAATCGGCTGGAACGACCAGAAATTGCGTTCTTCGTCGGTGAAATCCCCGACGGGAACGGTGTCAGGTTCTGGCCGGGCCGTCTTTGCGCCGGACGCCACCCAGCGGCGGAGAATGTCGATCTGTGGAGAGGTGAGTTTCTTTTCCCCCGGCGGCATTTCGCCAGCGACAATCCGTTGCAGCAACAAGCTCTGTTCAGGTTGACCGATGACGAGCGCGGGACCGGAGTCGCCGCCTTGGATCATCAATCGCGCCAATCGCAAATCTAATTTGCCTTCGACGGCTTCTTCGTCGCCATGGCAATGAAAGCAGTTCGCCTTGAGAATCGGCCGGACGTGCGTCTCGAAGACCGGGTCGGCCGCGGCATCGGCGGCGAGCAGATTGGCAGCGGTTGCGCTGACAAATATCAGGCAACACCAGAGGCGGGCGGGAGCAAGCATGGCGGGATTTCGAGCGGCGGGAAACGATCCATCAACACTTGTTGATTATGGCACAGGAATTCACCGGTCGCAACGGGAAAATGGGGTGCGAACCCGCCAGCTGGCGAAGTACGCGGAGTGAAAATCCGTTCGGAGCGGAGGAATGTTCTCCCTGTTTTATGCGGGGCGGATTGCTTTTCGGCGATTGTTCGGCGCGGGTCATTGTTTGGGCGCGGGTCTCCTGACCCCGCCCTGCTTCCTCTTCGGTCTCCTGACCGCTGTTTTGGAAACGGACGGGACGAAGACAGCGGTCAGGAGACCCGCGCAAACGAAGACGGCGGGGTCGGAGACCCGCGCCGTATAAAGGCACGCTGAGCCAAACGACGCCGCCGAAACATCCTTAATCGAGGTCGTCGAGGGAGAGGTTTTCGATGAGCCGGGCGATGGTTTGCAGGAACCGCGCGGCGGGCGCGCCGTCGACGATGCGATGATCAAACGTCAGGCTCAAGGTCATCTCGTCGCGGATGAACAATTTGTCGTCCACGGCGGCCGGACGGCGAATGATTCGTCCCAACCCGAGAATCGCCGCTTCGGGAAGATTGATGACCGGCGTGAAGGCATCGATTCCGAATGCGCCGAGGTTGCTGATCGTGAATGTGCCTCCCTGCAATTGATCGGCGGAGAGTTTGCGCTCGCGGGCTTTTTCGATCAACTCGGTCGAGCGGCGGGCCAACTCTTTGATCCGCAAGGAGAGCGGATCCTTCACCACGGGAACCATCAATCCGGCATCGGTGTCGACGGCGATGCCGACATGCACCGCCGATAACTCTTCCGGCCCCTGCTCCGTCCAACGGGCGTTCATGTAAGGATGCTGCCGGAGCGAGGCGGCGACCATTTTCACGAAGATGTCGCTGTAACTCGGCGTCACCTCGCGCGGATTCTTGTTGAGTCGTTTGAACTCTTGTCTCACCGCAACCAGCCGCGTGGCGTCGATCGTGGTGTGCAACGTGACCGACGCCGCCTGCTGGGTGCTTTCGGACATCCGCCGGGCGATGACGTGCCGAAGCGAGGTTCCTGTCAATTTCACGGCAGCGGGCCGGGTGGGTTTCGCCGCGCGAACGTCCCGCTCGCGGATGCGCCCGGTGCTGCCGGTGCCCACGAGGTTCGCCCAATCGACGCCGAGTTCCTGCGCGACACGCCGCGCCCGGGGGGAGATCGTCACGCGATGTTCCGTTGAGCGTCTTTTCTCACTGCTCTCGGGTGCCACTGGCAGCTTGCTGCCAGTACCGGCCGTTTCCGAATCCTCAGGGGCGGACAAGCCGCCCGTGGCACCCAAAACCCTCGCCCCCGAAGAAACGGTTTTGAATTCGATCGCTTCTCCCCGTTCGGCGAGAAAACCAATCACCGCGCCCACGGGGAGAACGTCGCCGTCTTTGGGGCCGTGCGGCGGGATGCGCAAAATCCCGGCGTCAATCGCCTCGATGTCCTGGACCGCTTTTTCGCCTTCCAGCTGAAACAGCGCGTCACCCGGCGAGATCGCGTCGCCGTCGCGTTTGAGCCAGCCCAGGAAAATTCCTTCGTCCATGCTCCAACCCAGGCGCGGAATGGTGATTTCGATGGGCATGATGCTCTCAAAAATGCGATGAGTTAGCGTCGCTGGGCAGCAGCGTCCCGCCGATGCGGTCCGCGAGCTTCTGGGGTGTCATTCGGCGAACAGATCTTTGACCGCTTCGATGATTCGCTCCACGTTCGGCACCACGGCGGCCTCCAACGGCGGGCTATAAGGTGTCGGCGTGAATGCGCCGGTCAGTCGGCGAATGGGGGCGTCCAATTCGTCGAATCCAAGATCGGCGATTTGCGAGGCGATTTCGGCGCTGATGCCCCCCAGTCCCGCCGGTTCATCCAGGACCAGCAACCGGCCGGTCTTCGTCACCGATTCCAGAATTGTCTCGATATCGAGCGGCAGCACGGTGCGCGGATCGATGATTTCGACTGAGATGCCCTCTTTCTCGAGTTGTTCTGCGGCGCGGGTCGCCTGCACGACCATGAATGCCAGTGCGACGACGGTGATGTCGGCCCCTTCCCGGATCACGGCGGCCTGGCCGAACTCGATTTCATACGGTTCGTCAGGGACCGGCCCCTTCAGGCTGAGGAGTTCGCGGTGTTCCAGGAACAAGACCGGATCGTGGCCGGACAATGCCTTCGCCAGCAGTCCCTTGGCGTCGTAGGGCGTTGACGGGACGACGACACGCAGGCCCGGAACTTGCGCGTACATGCCGTAGTAACTGCCGGAATGATGAGTCGCCGCCGAATGGCCGATGCCGATGCAGCCGCGCAACACGATCGGCATCTTCAGGCGGCCGTTCGACATGTACTGCATTTTGGCGATCTGATTGACGATCTCACCGACGCCGTCGAGGACGAAATCGGCGAACATGAAGTCGATCACCGGGCGCGTGCCGGTCATCGCAGCTCCGCCCCCCAGGCCGACAAAACCGCGCTCGCTGATCGGCGTGTCGCAGAGGCGATCGGGACCATACTTATCGTAGAGGCCGGCCGTCGTCATGAAGTTCCCGCCCCGTTTACCAATCCCTTCACCCATGACGAAAATTGTCGCATCCTCAGCCATGGCATGGGAAAGGGCTTCGTGCGCGGCTTGTGTGTACGAAAGCTGACGGGTCGATTGCCCAGCGGGAGATTTGGTCGTCGCGGTTCCGTTCGAGGAATAGACATGGGCCGTGGCGGACGCGGGATCGGGCCAGGGACTCTTCTCGGCGAATTGCCGGGCATCTTGCACCAATTGCCGAATCTCCTGGTCAACGCTTTCCAACTCAGCCGCTTTCAGTTTCTTCTTCTCTTCCATCTCATTACGGAAGCGAGCGATTGGGCAGCGTTTTTTCCACTCCTCGACTTCTTCCCGCGTGCGATAAGTGAAATCGCCCATCCCTTCGGCATGAGCCCGTGTGCGGTACGTTTTGCACTCGATCAGCGTCGGCCCTTTGCCGGAGCGGGCTCGCTTGACGGCTTCGCCGGCAGCCTTGTGAACGGCCAGCACGTCGTTGCCGTCGACCGCGATTGACTCCATCCCATAGGCTTTGCCGCGATCGGCGACGCTGGGATTGCCGGCGGCGTATTGAAACGGAACTTCGGTCGCGAACCCGTTGTTCTCGCAGATAAACAGGACCGGCAGTTTCCAGATCGAGGCGAGGTTCAGTCCTTCATGGAAGGCCCCGTTGTTGACGGCTCCATCGCCAAAGAACGCGACGCCAACCTGATCGGTTTTCAGGATCTTGAAACTGTATCCCGCGCCGGTCGCTTGCAGAATGCACGGCCCGACGATGCCGCTGGTGCCCATCATACCGACTTCGGGAGAAAACAGGTGCATGCTCCCGCCACGGCCGTGCGAGCAACCGGTATCGCGGCCGAAGAGCTCCGCGATCAATTGGGCCGGCGTCACTCCCTTGGCGAGTGCGTGGCCATGCCCGCGATGGGTACTGAAGACGACGTCTTCCTTCGTCAGATGGGCACATACGCCTGTCGCGATGGCTTCTTCGCCGACGTAGGTGTGGCAGGCGCCATGGATGAGGCCGCGCTGATGGCACCGCGCAAGCTCCTCTTCCGTCTGCCGGATGAGCTGCATGGTGCGGTAAAGAGACAAGAGTTGATCGTGCGTCATGGAGGAGCGTCACAACGAGGATGGTTCGCGATTGATTCCGAGAGCCCTGTATGATACGCCCCATGGCCGCATTCTCAATCGAACGTGCCGCGAATGCCAGGGCCGCAACGTACGGTGATTGACTCTTCGCCAGTCAATTGTTATATTCCATCATAACAGCGCCAAAATCATGCCGTTCTTTTGGACTTTTCTCTGGGATGGCGAAAACAACAAGCATCTCGCGGAACATGGCATTGCCGCGGACGAATTCGAATACGTGGTCCTCGCCACACGGCCAGCAGATGTGCAGCGGAGTCGGAGCAGTTCGCGGTAAATTGTGATTGGGCCCACCCCCGATGGTCACCTGATCGCCTGCGTGTATGAAGAGATTGATGAAGTCACCTGCTATCCAATCACAGCTTACGAAGGTTGAGGCATCCTCATGGCCAGCCGGGGTTTGACGACGAAATCGCCTGGCGCTTCAATCGGCAAGAAATTCGCCTCAACACTGACCTCCGAACAACGGGTCCTGCTGGCGGAGTCCCGCGCCGCAGCGCTTAAAGAACGGCCGACCCTGGCCGATCAGGCGCGCCAGGATGCCGTTCAGTTGGCCGCAGTCGAAGTCGAAATCCGTCAGGCCTTTGAATTGCTCAAAGCCTGGCGGCTGATGCAGAAAGTCTCGCTCACGGAATTGGCGGAACGAACCGGGATCGCAAAAAGCAATCTCTCAGCGTTGGAGAACAATCCAGCACCCAACGTCACATTGCTGACTTTGGTTCGCTATGCGAAAGCCTTGGGGAAAGAACTTCGGATTTCCGTCGGTGATGCAACGCCCGCCACGAAACCGCTTCGAATACGACGGGCCGCAGCGTTGTAAAAGAGGTCACCGCACCCGCTTGCCTCTGCGCGTTTTCTGTTGGCGCTGAAACCATGTTCGAATTCGCCGAACGGCTCGTATTCAAAATCGCGTTTACATTGACCGCGATTTACCTGGCCTATGCCCTGCGACTTGCCTGGAGACGCGGCAAAGCCAGTATGCAATGGCCGGCCACGGAAGGAACGATCGTTGAGTCAAAAGTGGAATACGATGGCGACCGTCATCTGCCAAAAATCCGCTATCACTATCAGATTAATTCCGAGATTCTCGAAGGGAACACCTCACTTACCGGGGATTGAGCCTGCACCGAAGCAATGTGGACGCCTATGTCGAAAAATATCCTGCGAACGCGACGGTCCTGGTGTATTACGACCCTGCCGAACCCAAAAACTCCGTGCTGGAACCGGGGGTTGACCACGCGGCTTATCTTGGCGGCGCCGTAGTCGTGATTGTTTTGTTTTCTATTGGAATCGGCCTCTTGCTTTTCGAACTGTGACAGTACAGGGGATAGCATTGTCGCTGCGGGGAAGGCCTCGTTCCTGTTCTGATCCGCGAACATCCGCGTGGCGCTTCCCCGCGTGCCATCTTTTGAAGGAATGATTGAGCCATCCACCGCTCTCCTCTATCATTTCTTATGCTTGGCTGTCCTCCGTCCACCGTCCGCTGTCCACGATGCTCTACCCCTACACTGCCGAACTCGACGTCGAACCGCATCTTCGCGGCGTGCGGATTGATACGTTTCTCGCCCGGCGGTTTCGGAGTTACACGTCCTGGCGGCTGATGCGGCTGGTCCGCGAAGGGCAGGTGCGCGTTGATGGCGAATTAATCGACACCCGGCATCGTGTTTATCCGGGGCAGAAGATTCTTGTTCGGCTGCTCGAACCGCCGGACGATTTGATTCCTTCGGAAGATATTCCATTCGAGATTGTGTTCGAGGACGAATGGCTGCTCGTCGTGAATAAGCCGGCTGGACTCATCATTCATCCGACGGGGGAAACGCCGTCGGGTTCGCTCGTCAATGCGGCCCAGCATTACCTTGACCAATCGGCCGCATGGCCGGGATTGTTGAAGCCGGGGATCGTGCATCGGCTCGACATGGACACCAGCGGCGTCGTGGCGATTGCGAAAGATCACGTGTCACACCGGGAATTGTCGATCCAGTTTCAGCGCGGCCGGGTCGCCAAGGCATATCTGGCGCTGGTCGACGGTGTGTTGAAACAGGAACGGGGAGTCATCGACCTGCCGATCGGCCGCGCGGCGGGGACGGCTTTGATGTCGTGCCAAGCCGATGCGCTCGATGCTCGGCCTTCGACGACGGCGTATGAAGTGATCGAACAGTTGCCCGCGCATGCGCTCGTGAAAGTGAAACCGCGTACGGGCCGAATGCACCAGATTCGCGTCCACTTCGCGGCGATTGGTCATCCGCTGGCGGGCGAGGAATACTATGCCCCGTTTGGCGTGTTGAAGCCGCCCAAATCGGCGCTTCGAGCGGGGGACGTCAGTCCCTTGGTTACGTCCTCTTAGCAGGACAGCAACCAGGGACTTGCGTCCCCGCTCGGACATTCTGCCTCGCCGTACATCGCGCGCCAGGCGTTGCATGCCAGCGAGTTGAGCTTCACCCATCCGTCCACGCAGGAATGGATGACGGTGACCGCTCCGCTGCCGGTGGACATGACGGCGGCGCTGGCGGCATTGCGCTCGGTGACTTGAGGACCAAGCAGTTACGTTCCGCACCGAACACTGCTCGGCGCAGGTCTCCCGACCTCGTCGTCTGCGGTTTTGCGGTCTCCTGACCGCACTGCGGAAGAAAGGCAAGATCGGTCAGGAGACCTCACAGAAAAAAGCGGCGAGGTCAGGAGACCTGCGCCGAACTTGGAACTCGCATTGTGATTGATTCCATCATGCCGTTGCTGGGCAGAGCCCGGCCCACGGGATATAATCCGGCCAAAGATCGCCGGGAGTTGCACCCCAACGGATGAGTTGGCAGTACGCGGTTGCGGTCGGACGCTCATCCTCTTTGTCGGGTCAACCGTCACATGAATTCTTCGCCTGTTTGCTATGTCGTCCTGCGCTTCGTTCGTGGATGGTGCTGTTTCTGCGCGATCACGGCTCTGCTCGCTGAACCGGACCCGGCAGCGCTGCTCGCCAATGATTGGACGAAGTTCCAATGCGGCGTCGAAAACTCCGTCGAACAGACGGCAGTTCCACTGCGCTGGTCGCCTGGTGAGAACATCGCGTGGGAAGCGAAGATTGCGGGATACGGGCAATCCAGTCCTGTCACCTGGGAATCTCGCGTCTATGTAACGTCGATCTCCGGCCCCAAGAAAGAGCAATGCCACGTCACGGCGTTTGATCTGACGACAGGCCAGCGACTCTGGCAGCACGACCTCGTCACGGCCACGCAAGCGGAAAACAGCAACTACGTCAGCAAGGCGGCCCCCACGCCGGTCGTCGACGCGTCCGGCGTGTATTGCTTCTTTGAAGGGGGCAACCTCGTTGCTCTCACCCACGAGGGACAAGTTCGCTGGAACCGGAATCTCGTCGAGGAATTCGGCGCGATCGAATCACGGCACGGTTTGTCCGCTTCGCTGGAACAGATCGACGACCGCCTCTTTGTCTGGGTGGAACGGCAGACCGATCCGTATGTCCTGGCCGTCGAGAAAGCGTCCGGCAAGAACCTTTGGAAAGTGCCGGGGATCGGGGCGACGAGTTGGGCCAGCCCGCGATTGATTCCCGTCGCCGGCGGACAACATCTCGTGCTCAGCGGCGTCGGCAGCGTGCGGGGGCTCGATCCGCAGACGGGCCAGGAACTCTGGAAGCTGGCGGGAATTGTCGGCAACTCGACCCCGACGCCTGTTCCGGCCGGGGAAGGACGTTTTCTGATCGGCGCCACTCAGGGACGCGGTGAAGGCGGAGGTGGCAACTCGGCCGAGTCCAACGGCCTCATCCGCGTTCAAAAGCAGGAGGACGGCACCTATCAGGCCGAGTTTGCCTGGCGATCCAAGCGAACGACATCGTCATTCGGATCGCCGCTCCTGCACGACGGACTGGCGTATTACGTGAATTCGTCGGGGGTTCTCTTCTGCCATGACTTGGAAACAGGAGAAGAACGATTTTCTCATCGGCTGGCCGACAGCATCTGGGCGACGCCGTTCTCGCTGGGCAATCGGCTGTACTTTTTCGGCAAAGGGGGAACGGTTTCAGTGATCGCCGAGGGGCCGACGTTTGAATTGCTTGCCGAGAACAAAACCTGGAATGCCCCCGAAGCCGAGGGAGAGGCCAAACCGAAAGCGAATTCCTTCGGCGGAGGAGCAACGCTCTATGCCGGGATTTACGCCCGCGACCGGTTGTTGCTCCGGCGCGGCGATGCGCTGTACTGCGTGGTTGCGCCCAAGCCGTGAGCGATGACCGCTGCCAATCGGTCTGCCGGCTTCATGGAGGGGTGAACCTCAAAATCACGCCGTGGCGACGGCGCAGAGCTCGCTCAATTCGCGAGTCTGTTCGAGGAGCGATTCTTCCGTCACGGCGGGCAGGTCTTTATTCACCAGATCGAGGTTCAGTTTGTTCAACCCATTGAACGCGGCGACTTTATAGGCTTCGGTCATGGTCGGGTAGTTGAAGACGGTGTCGCGGAAGTAGTCGATGGTGCCGTCGAGCGTCATCACCGCCTGGCCGATGTGGATGATCTCGGTCGCCGTCTCGCCGATGCAGTGAATGCCCAGCAGCTTGCGCGTTTCGCGGTGAAACAGCAGTTTCAGCAGGCCGTTCTCATCGCCGGAAATCTGCCCGCGGGCGATTTCCCGGAACGTGGCCATGCCAACTTCATACGGCACGCGTTCCGCCGTGAGCTGCTGCTCGTTTTTCCCGACCATGGAGATCTCGGGAATTGTAAACAGGCCATACGGCAGATGCTGATAGGCGACGAACGGCTTATTGAAGATCGAACAAACCGCCCGGCGGCCCTGCTCCATCGCGGCGCTGGCCAACGACGGAAATCCGATGACGTCGCCGACGCCGAAAATGTGCGGCGCCCACGTCCGATGTTGTTCGTCGCACCACAGTCGACCGCGCTCGTCGGATTCCAATCCGGCGGCCTTCAAATTGAGTCCCTGCGTGTCCCCGACGCGCCCCACGCTGAACAGGACCGTTTCGGCGATCAGCCGTTTACCGCTCTCCAGGCGCACAGCGACAGCTTTGTTTTGCAACCGGTCGATGCCGACCACGTCTTCGCCCAGCCGGAAGATCACGCCAAGCGACCGGGCATGGAACATCAGCGTTTCGACGATTTCGCGATCGCAGAAATCGAGCAGGCGTTCCCGGCCGTCGACGACGGTGACTTCGACGCCGAGCGCCGCGAACATGAGTGCGTATTCAATGCCGATCACGCCGGCTCCGACCGCGATCATCGACCGGGGAATCTGCTCCAACGAGAGCAGCTCATCGGAATCGAATACCGTTTTCCCATCGAAGGGAATATGACTCGGACGCGACGGCCGCGTGCCGGCGGCGATCAGGATTTTATCGGCTTCGACTTTGACGCAATGCCCTTCGGCGCAAACCTCGACGGTGTTCGGGTCGAGAAACCGGGCCTCGCCGGAGACGAGATCGATCTGGTTGCGGTCCAGATATTCATGGATGATGTCGAGTTCGTGCTGGATCACTTGCGACAGCTTGCGGCGGAGATCGTCCATGGTGATCTTCCGCTTCTGGCGGAATTGATCGGTATAGACTCCGCGTTGGCGGAAGCCGGTGAGATGGAGAATGGCTTCGCGCATCGTCTTTGACGGAATGGTGCCCGTGTGCAGGCAGACGCCCCCCAGGTCGGTCCGTTTCCGTTCGACGATCGCGACGCGTTTTCCCATTTTGGCGGCGGCGATCGCCCCTTTTTGTCCGGAGGGTCCGCTGCCGATCACCAGCAGATCATAGCGCATAGCGAAGTTCCCGTGTCGAGGCGTCGAGGGAGTATTCCGAACAGGTAAACCTTACACCCTGCCGCGTCGCATCAAGGAAATTCGGTGTGGGAAATTTGGAAAATGAGGATAAAGCCTGCGTGTTGCACAAAGGAAACGGTCTGGATGGCACCTCGCGGGTTGTAGCGATTTTCCGGGCGACACGATCGTTAAGTTGCGTCCGTTCAAACCCGCCTGGGTCATTCAGTGTTACAAGACAGGCTGTTCGCTGTTCGTTCGGCGCGGGTCCTCTGTTCGGCGCGGGTCTCCTGACCCCGTCGTCTTTTCCTTGAGGTCTCCCGACCGATCTTGCCTTTCCTCAGCAGAGCGGTCAGGAGACCGCAAAACCAGAGACGGCGGGGTCAGGAGACCCGCGCCGAACGTAGAGCGGAGCGCCAACGGTCGTCAGTTGGTTTGCGACAAGTTGGGCGAGCGGTCCATAATCACCGACCAGCTTTTCAGGAGGGAACCATGGCCGGCGATAACATGCTGCAAAAACTCCTCTGCCCCGAGATCCGGGAGTTGATTGCAGCGCAAGACCAGGAGACGCTGCGCGAGACGCTGGATCGCTGGCTGCCGGCTGACGTCGCCTCGCTGTTTTCGGAACTGAGTGACGAGGAAGACCTCGCCGGATTTCGCCTGTTGCGTGGTCCGCAACGCGTGCAAGTCTTCGAATATCTGGAACGTCCGGTCCAGCGCGAACTTTTAAGCCGATTGTCACCTGCAGAAGCCGGCGGCTTGCTCAACGACATGGCCGCCGACGATCGGACGGCTCTGCTGGCGCGGATGGAAGACGAAACCCGGTCGAATTACTTCAAATTGCTGGATGACGAGCAGCGAGCCGTCACGCAATCGCTGCTCCAATATCCGGAGGGGACGGTTGGGCGGCTGATGTCGCCGGATTATGTTGCCGTCCGCGCCCATTGGACGATTCAGCATGTGCTCGAGCATATTCGCCGGCATGGCCACGACAGCGAAACCTTAAATGTCGTCTATGTCGTGGACACGGACCACCATTTGATCGATGACCTGCGCATTCGCCAAGTGCTGCTCGCCGATCCGCTGCACACGATTCAGACGTTGATGGACGAGAACTTCGTCGCGTTGTCTGCAAATGATCCCAAACGGTCGGCGGTGGAAGTGTTCCGTCGATATGACCGAACGGCGCTGCCGGTGATCGACGGCGACGGAAAATTGCTGGGCGTGGTCACGATCGATGACGTGCTGGACGTGGCAGTGCAGGCCGGCACTCAAGACTTTCAAAAGTTCGGCGGATTGGAGGCGCTGTCCGATCCGTACATCGCCACGCCACTGCTGACCATGGTTCAAAAGCGGGCCACGTGGCTGGTGGTGCTGTTTCTGGGAGAACTGCTGACGGCGACGGCCATGGGGTATTTCGAGAAAGAGATCGCCAAGGCGGTCGTGCTGGCCCTGTTCGTGCCCCTGATTATTTCCAGCGGCGGCAATTCCGGTTCGCAGGCGGCGACCCTCATCGTGCGGGCGCTGGCGATTGGCGAAATTCAATTGCGCGACTGGGCTCGTGTTTTCTCCCGAGAGCTCTTTTCCGGGTGCCTGTTGGGAGTGGTGCTGGGAACGATCGGTTTTTTGCGCATCGGCATTTGGAAAGGTCTCGCCAATGCGGGGTGGATGTCCGACTTGTACGGCCCACATTGGTTCCTCGTGGCGGTGACGGTGGGAGTGTCGCTGGTGGGAATTGTGCTGTGGGGAACGTTGTCGGGAGCCATGTTGCCGTTCGTGTTGAAGCGGGCGGGCCTCGACCCGGCCACCTCTTCGGCGCCGTTCGTCGCCACTTTGGTCGATGTGACAGGACTGATTATCTATTTCTCGGTGGCGATGGTGGTGCTGCACGGGACGTTATTATGAATTTGCTCGATCCGCTGCTCCGATCCGAGTCGATGGAAAATGAAAAGCGGATTTTCCTCAAATGTGAGAACAGCAAAGCCACTCCGAGGCTCTTCAGAACCGCACTTCCCGCAACCTCAATGGTGATTGACAGTTGCATAAGCTGCCTTCCATGCAGCTCTGCGGAGTCTTTCAGCCGCGGTCGCTGAAATTTCGACGGGGAAACCTTGTATCTTCTTCAGGGACCGGCCAGAGCGGAAACTGCTGTCGACAATCTGGTTCCCTCGCATATAATTTCTGAAATCGTTAAACTCTGCGGGGTCGCATGGTGAGCGACCGCTGGCGGTGGGAGAAGGACTTCCGCCGAACCAAGCTGGATGACTGGACGGTGCTGTGTCGCCGTCGCCGAATGATCACCAGGCGAATCGTTGCGGGAAGCGTTTGAACTTCGATGTTGGACGACCAGACCCACCGCTTTTCCTCTCGCCGCACCTGCCAACCCCTTGCGTCCGGAGCGCACCTCCTCCGCGCAGTCTTTCCATACTTCCTTAGGAGTGGCCTTTAATTATGTCTACGGAGACGGTCGACCTTTCCCACGCCAACGATCACGACGGCAAGCCGGTTGAAAACCTCGACGCCGTCGTCGTTCGCTTCTGCGGCGACTCGGGCGACGGCATGCAGCTCGCCGGGACGCAATTCACCAACGTCTCCGCCGTGTTTGGCAACGATGTCTGCACGTTGCCCGACTTCCCCGCGGAAATCCGCGCCCCAGCCGGGTCGCTCGCCGGCGTGAGCGGCTACCAGGTCTGCTTCTCGAACAGTGACATTTACACGCCGGGCGATGAAGTCGACACGCTGGTCGCCATGAACCCCGCCGCCTTTAAAACCAACCTGTCGGATTTGAAGCGCGGCGGGACGCTGATCGTCAATGACGACGCCTTCGATTCCGGCAACTTGTTCAAGGCCCATTACGACAGTAACCCGCTCGACAGCAACGTCGTCGCCGGCTACCGCATGCATCGCGTGCCGATGACCCGGCTGACCCGCGATGCCGTCGAAGGCCTGGGGCTGTCGCAGCGTGAAGCCGATCGTTGCCGGAATTTCTTCGCCTTGGGGCTGGTCTATTGGCTCTACGAGCGCGATCCGAAGCCAACCAAAGAGTGGATTGAATCGAAGTTCGGCAAGAACAAGGCGATCGTCGACGCCAACCTGCGGGCCCTCGAAGCGGGTTTTAACTATGGCTTCTCGACGGAATCTTTCACGGTTCATTACGCCGTCTCGCCGGCCAAGCTGGCTCCCGGGAAATATCGCAAGATCACCGGAAACGAAGCGGTCGCGTTCGGTCTCGTGACCGCGGCCAAACTCGCCGGAGAGGAGCTGTTCTACGGCGGCTACCCGATCACCCCTGCCAGCGACATTCTCCATGAATTGAGCCTGCTCAAGAATTTCGGCGTTCGCACCTTCCAGGCGGAAGACGAAATCGCCGCGATCACGTCCGTGATCGGTGCGGCGTTCGGCGGCGCGCTCTCGGTCACGGCGAGCAGCGGCCCGGGTATCGCACTCAAAGGCGAAGGAATCGGGCTGGCGGTGATGACCGAATTGCCGATGGTCATCGTCGATGTGCAGCGCGGCGGTCCGAGCACCGGCCTGCCCACGAAGACCGAACAGTCCGATGCCTACATCAGCATTCTGGGTCGCAACGGCGACTGCCCGGTGCCGGTCGTCGCGGCGCAATCCCCGGCCGACTGCTTTGACATGGCCCAGGAAGCGATGCGGATCGCCGTCGAACACATGACGCCGGTCTTTCTCCTCACCGACGGTTACATCGCCAACGGCGCTGAACCGTGGCAAATTCCCAATCTCGCCGAAATGAAGCCGATCAAGGTGACGCATCCGACCAAGAGCAACACCGACAACGGCTTTTTGCCCTACAAGCGGGACGAGAATCTGGTTCGTCCGTGGGCCGTGCCCGGCACTCCCGGGTTGGAGCACCGCATCGGCGGGTTGGAAAAGGCCGACATCACCGGCAACATCTCTTACGACGCCGACAATCACCAGCACATGGTGCAGACGCGTCAGAAGAAGGTCGCCAACATCGCCAATTTCATCCCGGAGCAAACCGTGCTCGGTCCGGAAACCGGTGATTTGCTGGTCGTCAGTTGGGGCGGCACCTATGGTTCGGTCCGTTCTGCCGTGGAAACGGTGCAGCGGAAGGGGAAATCGGTGGCTCACTGCCATCTCCGCTACTTGAACCCGTTCCCGCGCAACCTGGGGGAGGTCCTCAAGCGTTACAAGAAAGTCCTGGTGGCGGAATTGAACGCCGGCCAGATGTGGTTCATCCTGCGCGGCACGTATCTGGTGGACGCCGTCAGCTTCGCCAAGATCAAAGGCAAACCGTTCCTGGTGAGCGAAGTCGTGCAGAAAATCGAATCGGTGCTGGCAGGCTGACGCCGGCGAAGCACCCCAGCGAGTCCTAAGATTTTCCTTACCCCGTAAAACTCTCGATCTCTTTTTCACAGGGCTTTCTCATGTCGACGGATACGGCCTTGCCGGTATTGACCCCGAAAGACTTCGCCAGCGACCAGGAAATCCGCTGGTGTCCCCGCTGCGGCGATTACTCGATCCTCGCTCAGATGAAGAAGGTGCTCCCCACCCTCGGCATTCCCCGCGAGAAAATCGTGTTCGTCTCCGGGATCGGCTGCTCCAGCCGCTTTCCCTACTATGTGAACACCTATGGGTTTCACGGCATTCACGGACGGGCTCCCGCGATCGCCACGGGGCTCAAAATCGCCCGGCCTGACCTTCAAGTCTGGGTGATCACCGGCGACGGCGACGCGCTATCGATCGGCGGCAATCACTTTATGCACGCCATCCGCCGCAACGTCGACCTCAAGATCATTCTGTTCAACAACCAGATCTACGGTTTGACGAAGGGTCAATATTCGCCGACCAGTCCGCTCGGCAAGAAGACGAAGAGCACGCCGTACGGCTCGGTCGATTATCCGCTGAGCCCGTTGTCCGTGGCGATCGGGTCGGAAGCAACCTTCGTCGCCAAGAGCGTCGACATCGACATCAACCACCTGACGATGGTGCTCGAGCGGGCGGCGAAGCACAAAGGGACCGCTTTCGTCGAGGTTTACCAGGACTGCAATGTCTTCAATACGGGCGTCTTCGAGTTCGCCCAGAAGAAGGAAGCCAAGGTCGACAATTGCATCTACCTGGAACACGGCAAGCCGCTGGTCTTCGGCGCCAAGCGCGACAAGGGAATCCGCCTGAACGGAGCCGGCCATCCTGAAGTCGTCTCGCTCAGCGAAGTGAAAGAGGACGATCTGCTGTTCCACAATGAAAAAGCGGACGATCCGTCGCTCGCGTTCATGCTCGGCCGCATGCGTTACCCGACCATGCCCGAACCGATGGGTGTTTTCCGCTGCGTCGAAAAGGCCACGTACGACGAAAGCACCGACCAGCAGTTGAAGGCCACCATCCAGAAGATGGGCCCCGGCGACCTGAACGAACTCTTCAACTCGGGCGACACCTGGGAAGTGAAGTAAGTCGAGGGTTGAGAGTTTAGGGTTGAGGGTCAGAACCAAGCCCGGCGATCGCATCGCCGGGTTCTTTTTTTGACTGGTTGCCTGTGATCGACACATCATTGTAAAACGAATGGCACAGATTCCATTCGCGAACCATTCCTGGAATGGACCGGCATGCCCCACATTCTGATTGACGCCCCGATCCCCGCGAGCACCGTCGAACGACTCCGAGCGCTGCCGGGCGTCAGCGTGACCACCGTGTCGGCGCGGCCGGAACACTCGCCGGCCATCGATTTTCCCGTCGAGCTACTCCGCGATGTCGAGATATTCGTCGGCAACAATCCGCCGCGGAATCACCTCGAACTGCAATCGTTGAAGTTCGTGCAGCTGTCCTCGGTCGGTTATGCCCAGCTTTACAAAATGGAGTTGCCGAAACGAGGGGTCCGCGCCGCCAATGCGCGCGGCGTGTACGATACGGCCATCGCCGAATGGAACCTCGGCATGATGATCGCCCTGGCCCGTGATCTGCGGCGGATGATCCGCAACCAGGAGCATGGCGTCTGGGAAAAAATCCCCCGCTTTGCCAATGAAATTCATGGCCGTGTCGTCGGGTTGTGGGGCTACGGCGGGATCGGCCGTGAAACGGCCCGATTGGCGAAAACGCTGGGCATGACGATTCACGCCTATGCTCGACGAGGCATCCAGCCGCGAGACGGCACGTTTGCCGCCCCGGGAACCGGCGACCCCGGCGGCCAGCTGCCCGATCGCGTGTTTACCAAAGGTCAGGAAGCAGATTTCCTGCGCAGCGTCGATTTTCTAATTCTGGCGATGCCGCTCACGCCGGAAAACCGCGGCCTCATCGGCGAAGCTGAACTGCGCTGCCTCAAACCGACGGCATTCGTTTTGAATCCCGCGCGCGGCGCCTTGATCGAGGAAGCCGCGTTATTGAAAGCACTCCGTGAAGGGTGGTTCGCGGGGGCCGCGCTCGACACGCACTATTATTACCCGATGCCCGCCGATCACCCGCTGTGGCGGTTCCCCAACGTGATCATGACGCCGCATATTTCCGGCTCCGACCTGGGCCCGCACTTCGCCAACCGCATGAGCGACATCCTCTTGCACAATGTCCACAGCTACCTCACCGGACAGCCGTTGTGGAATGAGCTGACGGCGGAGGAACTGACTCCGAACGAATCGTCCGCGCATTAGAGCGGTTCAATTCCAAACAATCGCTCGGCATTTTCGCAGAGAATCATCTTCTTCTGCGCCTCGCTGAGGTCCGCGTGGTCAATCCGGGCCCGTTGCATCGCCGTGAAGTACAGCGGAGTATCGGTGCCGAATAAAACGCGTTCGACTCCCACTTCCGCGACAGCCCATTCGATCAAGTTCGGCGTGATCGATCGGGCGCTGGAGGTGTCGGCAAAGACATTGCCGTGCCGGCTCTGTTGAATCCCGCGCACCTGGTGGGTGAGGTCTCCGTCCCAGCCGCAGCCGATGTGGGCCAGGATCAATTTCATTTCCGGGAAGCGGTTCGCCCAGGCCACGAGATCCGCCGCCAGGCTGAGCTCTTCACTCGAATGCGACAAGACGACGGCGCGATGTTTCGCGGCGAATTCAAACAGCTGGTCGCCGAATTCCCTGATCGGATAGACATGCTCTTCCGGATGGATTTTGATTCCCACGCATTTCGGCGACGACAACATCTCTTCCGCCTGGCGGTACGTCTCCGGCACACGCGGGTCGATCACCACGTATTGCAACAGTCCCGGCGTATCGGCCACGACGCGCGCCGCATCGAGATTCCCGGCGACCGTATTTCCCTTTCCGCGCGGAAAAAGCGCTTCCATCGGCGAGACGATGGTCCAGCGGATGTTCGCCTGCTTCGCCCGGAGAGCGACCGCGGGGCCGTCGGCCGTCATGAACCGGTCGCCGATATTGCCCTGCCCGCCGTAATACTTTCCATAATGGGCATGCGCGTCGATGGCCGGAATCAATTCAGTCGACATCAGAAACTCCGCGCGGCGAGGGATTGGCGGGCAACAGCACGAGAATCAGCCCCACAGACAATACCAGAATCGCCGCGGCGAAGTAGACGCTGATGATCCGTCCCTGCATCTGGCCGTACAACGCCCCGTAATGTTGCGAAATCACTCCGAACCCGTAGGCTGCAAACCCCGTGAACGCATTGAGCACGCCCAGATAGGCCATGTTGATTCGCACATAACGCCGGTTCGAAGCGGTCGTCACGTAATTCGGGAAATGAGCGCCGAACAATTCGCCGGCCCCCAGGATGCCAAAGGTGACGAGGAACAGCCGCTCGTTTCCCGTCGTCGAGAGCATCCAGGCCAGTCCGAATAGCAGAATCGAGGTCGTCGCCAGGAGCGTGGCCCGGGGATTGACTTTCGCCAGCAGGATCCCCAGCAGTCCGCCGGCGGCCGCTTTGAAACTGAATCGCAGGAAGCTCTGCTGGCCGACGGTATCCGAGTTGGCCCCAAAAACGTTCTCCGCCAACAACGAAATATTCGACAGAATCGCATTCCCGCCGGAATAGACCAGCACGTAAATCACCACCGCGCAGAACACCGTGCGATCGCGAACAAACTGCGACAGTCCTCGACGAATCTCAGCCAGGCGATCCGTCGACGCTTCGTCGGCATCGACAGAATCGGGCACCACGAATCGACTCAGGATCAATCCCGCCAGGAACAGCAACGGCGCGGCCGCGGCGAACATGGCCACGTAATTCTGCGGAAATTCGAGTCCAAACGTTCGCCCGCCCAGTAAACGGCCGGTGAGGCAGGCATCCTGAAACAGCGATCCGACACACGCGAACAACGGCCCCAGCCCGAACGCATACCCCAGCGCTTTCCCGCGTCGCGAGGTCGACACGCCACGACGCAAGAAGTCCCACAGCGCGGCGATCAGCAATCCGTTGGCCGCCCCGAACAGCGCACCATGCGCGATGACCACCAGGGTCGAAATCTCGGCGGATGCTCCGCCGCCCAACGTGAGCGCGACGGTTCCCGTGATCATGGTCATCACGCTAATGGCTCCCGTTGCCAGCCATTTGAGCGAACGGGGATGCAGAGCACGTCGACGACAGGCACGAACGTCAGCCAGAGGTACATCGCCGAAGGGAGATTGTTGATGTCGTCGCTGTTTCCCAGTTTTTCCAGCATGTTGGCGTGCGTCGACCCGATGTACGACACGGGCGCCACGAGATAATACACCGCCCAGAACACATCGCGAAACGCGGTATTTTCGATTCTGCATCGATACCGGGAGCGGGCAATCCTCATCGGGATCAGTCTTCGACTCGCTGCCATGACTCATGGATGCCCCGTTCTCAACAGCGTCTCCCGCTAAGAGGCGCGAGGTAACCAGCGCGGGGATTGTGTCCGAACGGCTTCGGCAAATTCTCGAAAGCCCGCATCGCTGGCTCCCTGATACGGCGGCAAGAGCCGCAACGGGAACCGCTCGTCGGTCAGCCTCCACAGCATCTTGTCGAACGCCGAATCGATATGGCACCCTGGTCCGGCGGCGGCGATCAGCGCCGAGATCAATCGCGATATTTCGCCCTGCATTTCCCAGAGCTTTGCCAGATCCTGTTGCCGGCCCGCCTCGAAATACGAGCGGCAAGCTGCGTGATTCGTCGCGACCGACGCCAAGAGGCCGCATTCCCCCAATTGGCTGCCCATCAGGTATCCTGTCTCCGTGAGGAAATGAGTCAACTGCGGAGCCTGTTCCAGCAGTCCCTGGATGCGGTCCAAGGAATCAGTGCTGTTCTTTGTCGCCACGAGGTTCGGATGAACGGCCGCCATTTCGGCGTAGTGCTGCGGAGTGATCAGCCGCTTCGTTCGCAGCAGGTTGTAATGCAGGAATTGGCAGTCGCGAAACCGGCCGCACACTTCCTGGAAGAACGCACCGACCTCGGCGTCAGTCAGCGCGCCCCAACTCGGCAGCGAAATCTGAAACAGTCGAACGCCCAGTTTCCGACAAAAATCAATTCGTTCCAGGATCGTGGCGAGTGACAGGCTGATCACGCCGACCATCGCCTCCGCCCCGCCGGCTTTCATAGCGGTATGAAACGCGCGCACGATTTGCTCAATTTGCCGATCGCTGACGGCATGTCCTTCGGCGGTCCCGAAGACGCTACAAATGGGGCGTCAGTTTCGGCTGCGTCTCGACCTGGTGCCTGAACAGTGATTCGAAATTCATTGTTTTCGTCAGGGAACGACGCAGGTGCACAGAATGCCGGGAGGAAACCGCATCATGATTTGACCTGAGCTGAGATTTCGGGCCGGGCGACGATCGCCTTCCAGGTATAGGCCAGTCCCGGATGGTCTCCGCCGCGTTCAATCACCCGGCTGAGTAGCCAAGCGAGCGACAACGACGTCACGCACGGCAGCGCGATCGCCAGCAGAAATGTCGGCGGCAACAGGCAGGCTTCCCATTCGCTGGACAAGTTCACGCCGAGCAGATTCGCGACGGCCATCACTCCGTACACTTCGACGCTTCCAGCTCCAGACCGACAACGTGAAACTGCAAATCACCGCCGGGATCGCCGAACAGGCGGTGCATCGCGGAAAGAACATCGATGATGAACAGCGATGACGGGGCCTACGAACATGCTGAAGAATTTCGGCATCAGACCGGCGATCGTCTCACCCATCACGTGAAGAATCGATTGGCGACCAGGTAGGCATTCGCCGTCACGAGCAGGGCGATGACCAGACTCAACAGCCGGGCGAACGTCAACTCGCTCAACACCCGTTTGCCGCCGCGCCGCAATCGCGGGACCAGATCGTTCGCCGCCACGGCGGAAATGGCATTGGCCCCGGACTCCAGGGTTTGAATTGCATCACAAAGAAACGCGGAGATGATCAGACCGGCAAACCCGGCGGGGAGCTGGTTTCCCAGAAAATAGGGAAACAGCTTGTCGGCGGCCTCCACGGGGTTCGCGCCGTCCGGGTCAAGGCAGGGTGTTTCAAATAGAACGCCAACAACGCCATGCCGCACACCGCCAGCAGCGTCAGCATGGTCAGATCGACGCGAAGTTTACGAGATAGCTTTTCCGCGCGGCTTTCAGGGACGAAGGTCGAAAATATCGCTGCAACACGACTTGATCCGAACCGTGGGTGCAGATGGTCCAGAAAAAGTTGTTGACTTGCCAGCACGATCGTCACTCCGGACGGTCGGATCGAGACTGAACAGCGGCGGCAGGTTGTTGCGACCTTCCGTCAAAGCCGCCGTTCGCCACCAATCCATCGGGCCCGTCCCGTCGACGATCATCACATAGCCGATCGTCAGGAAAATTCCGATCAGCAGCAGCAGGCATTGCAGCACGTCGGTCCAGATCATCGCTTCGATGCCGCCGACGGCCGTATAGACCGCCGCCACCACGCCGATCAACCCGATCCACCAATACAGATCCGGGCCCGGCAGCCAATCGAGATCAAGACCCTTCGCGATCAGGCAGCAGCGGAGCAGCGAATCACCATGCTCATCCAGCCGAGTCGGAGCAGAATGAACAATCCGGCTCCGATCAAGCGGACGGCGTAGTTGTACTCGCCGTTCCAGGTACTCATACGCGCTCGTCAGCCGCAGACGCATGAAAAAGGGAATCCACAAGAACATCACCACGGCCATGCTCAACGGCGACGCCAGAATTCCCAGAGCCACGCCGAACCCGTTCTTGATCGCTTCGCCCGGCATGCCGAGATAGGACAGCGTGGAAAAAAGCGTCGCGAGGATGCTCAATCCTACGGCGAACCAGGGCATCGACCGCCCGCCGACGAAGAAATCTTCCGTATTTTTCTGGCGAGATCCGAACCAGACCGCGATGCCGAAAGTGAGCAGCAGATACCCGATGATGGCGACGAAATCGAGCGTTTCGAGTCCCGATTCCAGCGAAAGTTGCGGCTCATCCACGTCGTTTGATTCCCGGGTCTCGGATCACAGGTCAGGAAACGCCGCATTACCGTACCGCGCGATGAGCCACAACGCGAGGGTTTCCGAGTCGAGCGGCGCTGGCAGGAACCACTTCAATTCGGCCATCAGCCGGTACGATGAAAAACTCCATCGATCACGCTCCGCCCGCCGAGGAATCCCGCCCCATGACTGCTCGCCCTCGCTTCCCTGGCTTTGTCTGCGCAGTTCTGTCGTTCTCAGCGCTCGCCCCGGACATGCTGGCCGCTCAAGAAACCGTGCGCTCGAAAGCCGTCGTCAACTTCACGTTTGATGAAGACAGCGGACCGGCCCGAGACATCGCCGCCGTCGGGCAAGCACCAGATGAAGGACGACTCTCCGGCGATCCGACTCGCGGCGCCAGCCCGTTCTGGAATCAATCGGGTAAAAAGGCGTTGAAGCTGGAAGCCGCCAAGCAGCAGTTCGTGGAAGTTCCCAATAGCGGCGATGTGAATCGCCCCGACGCGCTGACTTTCAGCCTGCTGTTCGTCAATTTGAATGACCCGGAGCGACAGTTCGGTTCATGGACTCATCGCAAAGCGGACAGAAAGACAGCAAAGCCGTCGCCAACTACGGCATCGCTTCATTCAACAGAGCGACACGCTGCAGGTCTATGTGAACGATGGCAGCGGGTACAAAATCGTGCACTACGGCGTTCAAGCCGCGATTCCCATCCGGAAAATGGTTTTTTTGACGGCGACCTATCAAGTCGCGGACGCGCCCGGAGCGGACGCCGATCCGGACGCCGACGACGTCCGCATTCAGCTGTTCTCGAATGGCGAATTGCTTAAGCCGAAGAGCGTCAGCGGAGGATTTGCGGAAGGCAACGACGGGTGGATCACGGATATCAATCCGGCGGGATTGGTCAACGATCAACCATTGACCTGGGGCGCAGCGACGCCGCCGGCGAATACACAAACGGCGTGATCGATGAGTTTTCACTCTTTCCGCAGGCCCTCGCGCCGGAGGATGTGAAGAAATTATTCCTCGAAGTCGCGGGTGCGAACGTCCATGAACTGATCGCGCAAGATGCGAAGGCTCCCTCGTTAACGCCGGTCATCAGCAGTTTTTCTCAACCGGGATTGCAGATTGGCAAAACCACCACGTTGACAATTTCGGAAGCAACCTGGCGGCCCATCCGCGACTCGTCCTGGCGGCGCCGAATGTCGCCTGGGAAATCGTCTCCGCCGGGGCCCAATCGCCTCGTGGCGAAAGTGGCGGCGAGCGGCAGCTTTGTTCCGGGGATCTATCCGCTGTGGGTGGCGACGTTACGGCCTCAGCCAGCCGGTCAGTGGCCTTCAGCGGCGCGGCGCCGGTGGCGTTGCCGGCAGCTTATTACGGCACGCTGTCCGGAGGACAGCAACTGCGGGCCTACATCACGGGCAAGAAGGGGCAGCGTGTCGTCGCTGATGTGGAGTTGAAACGGCTCGGTGGGCAGGCGAATCCGGTCCTGGAATTGAAATCGGCCCAAGGGACTCCGCTGCAGATCACGTGGGGACATAAGTCCCTGCAAGGCGACGCCCGTGTGACGGCGACCTTGCCTCATGACGGCATTTATGCCATCGAGTTGCATGATCTGACTTACAACGCCCCCGGACAGAATCCGTTCCGGCTGAAGATCGGGGATTTGAAATTGTTGGACGCCGTCCTGCCGGCGGTCGCAGCACCCGGGACGACGCGAATTCAACCCATCGGTACGGGGTTCACCCCGACGCAAGTTCAGACGATCGGCACCGGGATTACCGCAGCCGACGAATGGTCGGCCATCGTCAATCCGCTTCCGGACGTACCGTGTATGGGCTGTTATTCAAGGTCTGTCCGGAGCCAGGCCCATCGACGGCGCTGTGCCGCTGATTCTGCTGGCACAGTCGAACGAAATCGTGGAGGCGCCTGCCGCGCCGGATCAATTGCAGACCGTCGACGCCACGCTTCCTGGCATGCCCTCGAAACCCGTCGGAATCAACGGGCGACTCCTGCAACGGGGAGAGCGAGACCGCTATCTGTTGAACGTCACACCGGGACAAAAGCTGCGATTCCGGTTGATGACCCAATCGCTGGCGTCGTCGGTCGAAGGGGAAATCACGCTGTTTCAACATCCCGAAGGAAATGTGCTGGCCATGACCGGCGATCAGCCGACGCTGCAGGACCAGGTCTTGGAATATGCCGTTCCCGCGGAACGACGCCAGATCGAAGTCAGCGTGCGTGACCTGCTGAGCCACGGAGGAGAGCGATCCTTCTATCGGCTGGAAATCTCCCCGGCGGGACAACCGGACTTCGCGCTGGCCCTCAATTCCGCCGTCGCGGAACTCCCGGACAACGGGACGGCTGTTTTGGAATTGCGAATCACTCGAACGGGTTATAACGGCCCCATCGCGCTCCGCATCGCCGGCGATTCCACCATCTCGGTCACGCCTTCGCAAATTGCCGAAGGCGTTTCCGGCAGGATGTATCTGCGGTTGTCTCGGCAAGGCCATCCGCAGCCGGAATCGCCTCGCTCGTGCGGCTTGTCGGCGAATCGATCGGGATGCAACCGGTCCTTCAACGTTCGGCCAACGTGTCGACCATCGTGCCCGAACCGATGTTTCAAGAAACGCTCGGGCTGGGAATCATGTCACCGATCGGAATCGCGGTTGACGCTCCGACGTTGCCCCCGATCGTGTTTCGCGGATTGACCGTTGACGTCCCCGTCGTTCTGAAGCGTCAAGCCGGTCTTCCGTGGGCTGACCATCCGGTCCGTTTTGGACTGACGACGACGGAGGCCACGCGATTGCGCCAACCGGGAAATCCTGGCGCGGGAAGTTTTCCACTGGTTTCGCTGGCGGCCTCCAATCCCATGGAACCGGGGAGCGAGCAAACGGTGCTTAAGCTGCATGTGCCGTTGGACGTCGCGGAATCCCCCATCGATTTGTACGTTCGCGGCGAAGCCCTTCGCCACCTCTATTCCGACGCGGTGATGGGCACGTCGTATTCACAGCCGTACCGAATTCAAGTTCAGAATGCCGTGAGTCCAAAAGCTGATGATCCGACGCTGGCCATCGTCGCGGAACGGGATCATGCGGTGACGGGCCAATTGCAACGGACCGCCGGCTTTACCGGCCCCGTGGAAGTGACCCTGGTCGGGTTGCCCAACAGTATCAGGTGACGGCAGCGGGCGTACCGGGCGATCGGGGGCATTTTAGTATCATGGTGAAAGCCCCCAAAGTCGAACAGGAGCAACCGCTCGCGAATGTCCGATTGCGAGTGACCTCTCAGGGTGCTCTGATTGCACCGGAGCAGGCGCTGAATGTGAAGGTGACGCCCGCCAAATGACCAATCGACTCGGCGGCCCCGCGCACAGATAACGTCTGACCCTACTGTCCCGCCGACTTGCTGCCCGTTGGGAGAGCCGGAGATGAAGACACCATGGGGCAACGGGCGGCCCGCGACCAGAAATCCCTGGTCATGGGCAAAAACCTGCAGCTTGCGGTACGCCTCGTAGCTGTCAGGATAAACCCAGAAGGTGATCGAAGTTCCTTCATCGGCGGCGAGCAACGATTCATAAAAGCGAGACCCCGGCCGTAGCGCTTCTTCGGATTCGGTCACCAGGTCGCGTTGCGGCTCGATCCGCCAATTGGACACGCTGATCCGGACGAATCCCGCGCCGTAGCGAAGTTCGTCCGACACGCCCAGATTGTCGCGCACGACCTGGTAAAAGAGCGAGTAGCCTTCGACGGGACCGACTTCCCCCTGGTGAGACCGCTGTTTGAGCAGCCATTCCTTGCGCCCGTTTCGATCTGATCTCGCACTCGTTGCGCGGGGATCGGGACAACGGGCACTTCAGAAACCCGGTTGCCGTTGAGCCGGTAATGTTTGCTCGCTCCCGATCGTCTTGCTCATTGGAGTGACGTGGTGTTCCAGCTTGCGGGCCGGTGCCGGCTTGCTTTGCTCGACTTCCAGTTGTTCGCGTAACGAGACCAGCGTCGCTTCCAATTGCTTTCGATTGGTGAATTGCAACTGGGTTGACTCGGCCAGCGTCTTGGCCTGCTGTTCACGAGACTCCGTTTGCTCGCGCAACTTCGCTGAACGCTGTTGCAGTTCGGCCTCGGTCATGATTGTGAAGCCTGGTCCTTGACGGCAAGATATTGCCGCTCCAACCGGTCAACCTCTGCCGTCAATTCTTCACTGGCTGTCGACAAATTCGAGGAAGCTTCCCCGGCTGATGTTTCACGGTCCCCCAACAAAGCTGGAGGAGCCGGATCGTCTGCCGCGGTTTCGGGCGCCAACGGCAGATCGTCCTCGGCCAATTCCTGGGTCGCCGCGGCGTCGGTCCGATTCCAGATCGCCGGCGATTGGCTGACGCGCAGGCCGGCGATCACGATCAGAATGATCAGGATGCCGACGATGTTCGCCACGACGTCGAGGAATGAATCCGATCCAAATTGCGATTCACTGCGAGGGCGTCGACTCATCGTTCAGCCTCCCCCTGCGAGGAACGGGCCGAACTCAGCGTGAAATCGGTCGTCAGGGACAACCCGGACTTCGTGACCAGCGGGTCGATTCGTTCGAACGCCTGATTTCCGGGACTGATCACGAACCGCAAGCCGCGGTCCAATAGAACCCTCGCTTGGGTTTGCCCCAATCCTGAGCTTCTCTATCCACGGCTTCCAGCACCCGTAGGAAACAAGTCCTTGGAATTCTCTCCGGGCCGATAGGCGATTTGATGCTTGTTGGCGACGATGATCCGATCCGCATCCGGACGGCGACATCGTGTTCGATGCCGATGTTGGCGCCCCGGTTCGGACTCGCCCCAGTGCCGCCAGGCCAGTTGTCCTGCGAATCGGCATCCTGCGACTTGTGATGCGCGCAGTTGGGCGCTGCTCGGCGACGCCCTGCCGTCGGAGCGGTTGCTGGCCGGCCGTGGTTCCGGCGTTCCAGGACTGTCGCCAGAGGATCGTTCGTCCTTCAGGACGATCTCCCCTTCCCGCGATGGCGTTGCCTCCTTGCGCGCCGAACGAGGTTCTGGGTCAAGTTGATGGGAGATTCTTCGGGCGGCTCGCCGCTTTGCCCCTCGCCCTCTGACGCGGCTACCCCCGCGCCCGGATGGCGATCTTCGCCCCGGCCAACCGCGCGTCTTCCCGGGCTGCCGCCAGGCGGCGCAGACGGCCCTGACCGATCTCCGAATTCTCGCCGGTCCCACCACATGCGTTTCCGCTGCAGCCAGTTCCTGACCGTCACGCAGATTTCCGTCGAGGCGCGGTGGCCGCTTCTGCGCCCGAGTGGACGATCCGTTCCCGTCGTTACCTGCGCGGGGAGTACACGCCCAGGCGCCCGCGCTCCTGGGGTTGCCGATTGTTTGTTCTTGGCGTCCCTCGAAGCGGGTCGAAGTTCTCCCAACTCCGTTCTCCACGGTCTCTTCGCGGTAAGAGATATCGGAGACCTCGAACGTTTCCATGAGCGCGCCGCGACCCCTGCTTTTCCTCCGCCACGTCCGCCGCCAGCGCCCCCGCCGCTTCCTCGGCCGCTGCCTGCCACGCCGCCCCGCTCGGCCAATTGTTGTTCAATCGCCATGCGACACTGTGCCTGGGCCATTTCATCGAGCGGCGGCGGCTGCAATGTGATCGAATCATCGACCAATTCATACCCAAACGGCTGCTTCAACGTGCTGAGCATTTTCATCGCCACGTAATAGGCGACGATGCCGCTCGGACGAACGATCAACAGCACATACGGCTCTCCGTCCAAGTCCGTCGGTCCCGCGGTTCGATCATGCTCGTGCCAGTAGCCGATCAACGTGCGAGCGCCTGTCAGGAGCGGGTTGTAGCGTTCAGTGAAGCCTTCGAGATCGTACGGCTTGATGAACACGTCTTCAGGCAGAAAACGAAGTCCCTGGTCCGTGCATTCGATCAAAATCGGTCGGCGTGTGGTCCCCGAGCGGACATCGAACGGTACGACGGTGAACTTGGAGTTTCCTTCCGTGCGCCAGTCGACTGAGGACTTCCCCTTGTCGACGAATTTCCTGCAGTTGCTCCTGGGCTGTAGCCGTCGCGTCGCGCAGATCGCCCTGCCAACCGCTCACGGCGCCGTGCAACGACTGCATCATCTGGTTGACCAATTGAATCTGCTGCGCAGCCGCCGAGTGCAGATCATCGCGGAATCCGGTCCAGGTGCGCACGACTTCCTCGCGCGATTCCGCGTGGTCGGCGTGCGCTTCCTGCTGGATCTGCCGCCAGGAGGCCGCCAGCGTTTGAATGCTGCGCGTCAGACCCGCTTCGAATTCCGAGCGCAACAGCGCCAGTTGGTTTCCATGATCTCCCACAGTTTCGCGGACGGCGATTTTCAGATTGTCCGCCAGTTCGTCCTGCTGGCGGACGAGCGTTTCGCTCCAACGCTGACGCGCCTCCTGCAAGGAGTGCCTCCACTCCTCCTGCTGCAGCGCAATCAGCGTTTCCATTTCCTGCAACAGGCGATCGGCGGCAGCCGACTCGGCGGCGAGCAGCGGACTTTGCGGCGCGGCTTCCGCCGGAAAGAGAGCGGTCAGCCGCTGCACGAGGAAATCTTCGACCCCGTCCAGATGTTGCTGCTCCGCCCGTTCGACGACGAAGGTGGTAAAGACCAGGATCATCGACAACGCGAGCGATAACGCCGTGGTGTCGAACGCGACGGCCAGACCCGCCGTCACCTCGTTCAACGAGGACGACAACTGGTCGGGCGTGACGTTGGCGATCGCCATGGTGATGCCGATGACCGTCCCCAGAAAACCCAGAATCGGCACGGCCCAGGTAATGGTCCGAATCAGCGCATACGATTCATGGAGTCGTCCCGATCCGATCTCCGCAAGATACGTCAAATGACTTTCCAAACCGTCGGCCGAACGACGGGCGCGAACATAGTCGCAAAGTTCTCGCACACGACGAACCACGACACTGTCGGCCGATTGACGCGCGACGAGCTTCAAGTGGTTTTCGATATGATCGGCCATTTCCGGCGCGCTCTGACCCGACTGGGAGGTCAGCCCAACCAGAACATCGGATTGCAGCGCGGTCCGTTCGGCGGGAATCCGGAGTGATTTGAAGACCAGCGTCGACATCCCGACCAGAAACAACCACGTCGTGGCATATTCGATCCAGTGCGCGGTGAAATAGCGCTGGGCCGACTCGCGATAAACAGGAAGGCTCGGCAGAGCGCAATAGAAGCAGACAGTTAACGCCGTTCCCCAGAGCCATCCTGAGGTCAGGAATTTGACTCCCCAATTTTCTTTGCGCTGGTTCGAAACAGACATGGGCGCCTCTTTTGGGACAAAGCTCGTCAATTCGGGCGGGGACTTATATTGCGAAAGACAATTATCCGCAACGTCTTATCCGACATTGGGATACAGCGATTATCCACAATTCGGGAAATCGTCGAATCTTCGGTATAATTGGTAAAATCGGCAATCTCGCCGAATTCTCTCCACCGATTTCCCACACGGGCGGCACGATCGGTCTCTCGTAACCCGGGAACTCATTTGTAAGTAAAAATCTTGAATAGAGTTACGACCGACAGACCAAAGCGCAGCGAGATTCGTTCGACCGGCGGCAAGACTGGCAGAAGTTTCAAGAATTCTTGATCTCTCATTTACCGGCGTTTCTGACAAACCGGATTTGCGTAGTCCGAAGTCATTACTCTATGCTGGGGAATCCAAGAGTTGCCGGAAGGAACGTTCGGGCGAAGAATAACCGGAGAGGGGCCGCTGCTGCTGCTGGTTTCTTCGAGAATTTTCAGGGTGATGGACGTTGAAACTGCGAACTGAAGACATCCAGACGGCGCGCGAGGTGCTCGGCTACCTTAACTTCTCGCAAGGTCGCCCCGATGCCGTATTTCTCCAACGCCTGAACGCGCTCCAGCGACGGATCGGTTGGCCGAAAACGCAGCAAACGTTGACGGAACTGCTCGCGGAATTCTCGGCGACGGATCCGGCCTTTCGCGATCACCGCCAAGCGGAAGCGGCGCTCCATTTGGCATTCGAGCGGGTCTTTCCCGCCTATCGAGAGCATCACCGCGATCTGCTGTTCCATCTGACCGATGAGGATTTCCAGAACTCCTTTTTCCTCGGGCGAATTTTTGAGGCCGTGTTGCAGGAAGGCGGCCCTTGGGATGAGGAAGAGCGAATCGTCTCCGGTTCATTACAGCGGCTGAACGATTTTCTGGGCTACCGGCCGATCGCGGTGTTGGAGAACGGCCGGAAGCTTGAGCCCTACCCTCATGAACGGTTACGGCCGATTCCCCTGTACGTTCGCGATGCGGGAGTCGCGGACGGCCCCTACCAGGCGGTGGTGGCCAAAGCCCTGGAGTTGATGCAAACGCTGCCGGACGAACTGCGTGAAGCCGCTCATTTTCACTGGAATTTGATGGATGAAATGGCGCTCGATCCGCGTGCGCACGACCATTTGCATCCGGCGAACAAACGAACGAACTACCTGTTTGGAGAATGGGATCCGCACCTGCTCGACGTCAGCGGGCGCTATCGCCGGTTTATCATTCGCAAGATCATCATGGACGCGCTGCTCGCCTGGCTGGCGACTCAGAAGCGGGGTTCCAAGGAAGAAGCTTTGTTCGACGCCGGTGCGGTGCTCTGCGGCACGATGCTGATGGCCTCCGCAATCTCCGGTTCGTCCCCCGAAACGCATGATTCGTCAGTGACGCTCACGTCGCTCTTGCCGAAAGTCGCCCATCAGCGCGACGCCTATTACAATCAATTGATGGAATCCGTGTCGGGGAAGCGGGCCAAGCGACTGGCCCGGCACGCGCGGCTGACCCGGCAACCGTTTGGTCATGTGCGCCAGTTCCTGAACATGTTTCTGGCGCAATACGGCACGCAACAGGTGCAGCGGCGACACGTCTCGTATTTATTCGCCCGATTGGGATTCGCCGAGGCGGCCCGCCAGCAAGCCAATGTGATTCCCTGCGCAGCGGCACGCTTCGAATGCGACATCCAATGGCGAGTGACGGCAGCGCAAAGCGCCGTCGCCGGCGGACAATTGACCGCCGCCCACGAACTGCTGATGGAAGCCCGCGATCTGCTCCAGCGCGGCATCGAATGCGGAGCGTTGGTCGATCCGTGGAGCATTTTAGGATTTCAGGGCCAATATCCGCTGTTTACCTCGCGCGAAGACAGCGTGCCCGACCAGCGAATTGAAACCTTGCTGCAATTGATGGACGCGCTGTTCACCGCCTTGACGAAATTGCTGGTGGAAGCGGCGGCCCGCGGCGAAGCCGAATTGTCGCGCGAGGTCGCTGTGCAATACGAGCGGCTGGCGGATTTCTGGGATCGTTTCGCCACAACGACGGTCAGCGATTTGACGCCGGTCTTCGGGCGCGAGAGCTTCGAATCGGCACGGCATGTGGCGCGGGCCCTTGCCGAATGGCGCGCGGCCGGTGAAGGCGCCGGCGACATTTCCTTCTGGCGAAGGCAGGTCGATGAATTTCAATCGGCCAAGGCCTATGCGCAGGTCGTGTCCGCGCTGCTGGATCGGCGCGATCAGGTGGCGTCGCTGGGTCTGCTGATGCAATGGCTCAGCCAGGCGGACGAAGTCGGCCTGGATGCCGGTCCGCAATCGTTCGACCGGATGGTCGTGCGCTGGATGCAGCAGCTGATCGAGGCCGACGCGCCGCGCAGCACGCGGATTTTACTCCTGCGGCGTTTGGTCGATTCGCTGGAGGCCAACGCGGGCGAGTTCTGGCACGCGCCGCGGCTGGCCACGCCGGGGTCGGCGCCTCAGCGGCGACCTGCCGAGGAAGAAACGCTCTGGGAGGACGCGGACGAGC